>NZ_JBVJHK010000023.1:0-97663 GCF_055586845.1 Micromonospora sp. NPDC049139
TCCGGCATCGCCAACCTCCACAACATCATCCTCGCCGGCTGACCGCCGACCCCGTCCCAGGCAACGCCTTCACCCGGTTACGAGACGTCCCTTAGGAGGACGCTGCGCATGCAGCCACCCAACTTCCGGTCATCGGCAGAGCCGTGAGCGGCTGATCATGTTCCAGAGGCCATGTAGGCAGCGAGGATGTAGTTGGGGTGCCGGTCGAGGTTCTTACGGGCGCGGTCGTAGCGCATGGTGGTTCGCGGATCGGCATGGCGGGCGGCGATCTGCACGTCACGCAGGCTGACGCCGGCGTCGAGCATGGTGGTCACGAAGGTGTGGCGCAGCATGTGCGGGTGCATCCTCGGCATCCGGATCCCCGCCGTGTGGGCCAGGTGCTTGAGCCGGCGGGTGGCGGCATGCCGGTCCATCCGAACACCGAGGGTATTGCGCAGGATCGGCCCGCTGGTGCGCTCGTCGACGGCCCGGTCGATGGCTCGGGCCACCGCGGGTGGCAGCGGGACGAGCACGACCTTGCCTCCCTTGCCGCGTACGCGTAGGACCCGGTGCCCGTGCTCCTCACCCAGGTCGGCGATGTTCGACCCGCAGGCTTCGAAGATCCGCAGCCCGAGCAGGCCCAGGAGTGCGACGAGGGCGAAGTCGTTCGGGTTCGAGGACTGTCGGGCGGTCGTGATCAAAGCCTCGAACTGTAGGTGCCCCAGTCCGAGGGTCGGCGACTCGGCCGGCACCATGGGGCGACGGACGTAGTCGGCTGGCGAGTGCTCCAGGATCGCGTCGATGACGCAGACCCGATAGAAGCCGACCACGACCGACAGTCGACGGGACACCGTCGAGGGCTGGTACCGGCGGACGCCCTGCAGCCAACGCACGTACCGCTCGATATCCACCCGCGCCGCAGCCAGCGGGTCAAGGCCGCGCTCGGCGCACCAGCGCAGGAAGACCCGCAGGTCGGACTCGGTGTGGACGCGAGTCTGGCCACGGTAACGGCCGAGGAAGGCCGACACCGCGGCGCGCACAACGAGTTGATCGGCCAGCACGACAGGGGAAGCGGAAGCAGGAGAGATAGCCATACATCACCGTGCGTCACCACCTGCGATGAACACCAGCCCACCTGAAGCGGCATGAACGAGCACCTGATCGAGCGCGCGCTCGCACGGTCCCTCGGTGCGAGCCTGGCGTGCCTGAGAAGTTGTTCGACCACCCAGGCCTGTCGGTGCCCGGGAAGGCAACCACAGCGTGAGCCGGGATGTACTCAACGGCGCCACCGGCCAACTGGCGGAAACTGCTGACCGCCGGCCCGGCACCCCACCGCCGTATGGGCTCCGGTCGACTGACCGCCGGCCACCGGCGCCCGTCTGTGACCGCGCGGACAGCCGGAAACGCGTTTCTCCGATTGGCGTTCGCTGCGTAGGATCTCCGGCGATCAAGGGGGATGAAACGGTGGGCGATTTCCAGCAGTTCGTGACGGATGTGACTTCGCGTCTGTCCACGATGTCCAGGGGTGAGTTGTACGCCGTCGGCGACGGTCTCGACCGGGACTCACTCTGGCTCACCTTTCTCGATTCCTTCCCCGCCGGCACCAATCTGCGGTTCCGTGAGCGATCCGAGTACGACTGCTCGACCTGCCGCAGTTTCATCAAGCACTTCGGCAACGTCGTCGAGATCCACGACGGGCGGGTCCGTACCGTCTGGTCCGGGGTGTCGGCATCCGACCCGGTCTTCTCCGTCGTCGCCGCCGCTCTGGACGAGTTCGTTCTTTCGCTGCCGTTGTCCACCATCTTCCGGTCCACTCAGGCGCAGTACGGGACGAAGACGACCCGAACGCTGCGCGACGGCCGGGTCGAGGTGTGGCACCACCTGCACGGCCGGGTGGAGAAGCGGCATCGCATCGAGGACGTCGGCGCGGCACAGGGCAACTTTGACGCCGCGGTGCAGGTCTTCCAGCGTGGCTTGGCCGAGCTGACCCGGCACGCTCTGGACACCGTCGTCGACCTCGTCGACGACAACGCCCTCTACCGCGGCGCGGAGCATCGCCGGACGGTGACCGAGTTCCGCTCGCTGCAGAACCGGTGGACCCAGGCGACCGACCGACGTGCCTTCGTCTTCGCCAACGCCATGAACCCGGCGGCCCGGTTCCGCAACACGGTGATCGGCACCCTCGTCCAGGATCTCTCCGCGGGCGTCGACCTGGAGCAGGCGGTCCGGTCGTTCGAGGCGAAGGTGGCGCCGCAGAATTACCAGCGCCCCAGGGCGTTGATCACCCCGGGCATGGTCAAGGCCGCCATGAGGACCATTGCCGAGCTGGGTATCGAGGAGTCGTTGCAGCGACGGTTCGCCCGGCTGTCCGACGTGTCGGTCACCAACGTGCTGTGGGTCGACAACGACACCCAGGCACGGATGAAGGACGGCATCGAAGGGCTGCTCATGCAGGCGGCCACCACCCGGTCGTCAGGTGCGCTCCTTCGCGACGCCAAGCCGGAGGAGATCCCCGTGGTCTCCTTCATGAAGGACATCCTGCCCGGCGCCGCCACCATCGACCTGTGGGTCGCCAACACCTACGAGCCGCACCTCGTCAGCCTCACCACCGGCCGGTGCCCGGCTGCTCCGCGGTTGTTCAAGTGGGACAACGATTTCGGCTGGTCGTACGGCGGCAACGTCACCGACTCGATCAGGGAGAAGGTGAAGCGGGCCGGCGGCAACGTCACCGGCAAGCTGCGGGTGAGCCTGTCCTGGTTCAACCACGACGACCTAGACCTGCACGTGTACGAACCCAACGGCGACCACATCTGGTACCAGGAGAAGCGCAACAAGCTGGACGTCGACATGAACGCCGGCGGGACGCTCTCCCGCGAGCCGGTGGAGAACGTCACCTGGACCGACCGTGTCCCCGACGGTGAGTACCGGCTCGAGGTGAACCAGTACCGCAAGCGGGACAGCACCCAGGTCGGCTTCGTCATCGAGACCGAGAGCAACGGGAAGATCGAGCATTACAGCCACGAGCGCGCGGTCAGCCACAAGGAGACCGTCGAGGTGGGCCGGATGACGGTTGCCGGCGGGGTGATCACCGCTTTCCGGCCGGGTAAGGACGTGCAGCCGGGCAGTGCGGGCAAGGAGTTGTGGGGCATCACCACCGAACAGTTCGTACCGGTGTCCACCATCATGTACTCGCCGAACTACTTCGACGACAACGAGGTCGGGAACCGGCACTACTTCTTCATCCTGAAGGGGTGCGTGAATGACCAGCCGACGCGGGGGATCTACAACGAGTTCCTCCGCAGCGACCTGCAACCGCACCGCAAGGTGTTCGAGGTTCTCGGCGACCGCACCAAGTGCGAGCCGTCTCCGGATCAGCTGTCCGGCCTCGGCTTCAGCTCCACGGTCCGCAGCTCTGTGGTCGCCAAGGTGACCATGACCGGCGGCCGGCGCCGCCTCATCAGCATCCAGTTCTGATTCCCTACCCAGATATTCCAGAGAGGCTACCGTGACCATTTTCGAGAAGGCCACACGGGAGAAGTTCCGCTATCCGTCGGCCAAGGGACTGCTGACCACTGAACAGCTGTGGGAGCTTCCGCTGACCGCCAAGTCCGGCTTCAGCCTCGATGATGTGGCCAAGGCGGTCAACGCCGAGCTCAAGGCCGTCGACACCGAGTCGTTCGTGGCCACCGAGGCCAATCCAGCCAAGGCAACCTTGGAGACCAAGCTGGAGGTCGTCAAGCACGTCATCGCCGTCCGCCTCACGGAGGACCAGGCGGCGAAGGCGGCGGCGACCAAGAAGCTGGAGAAGGAGAAGCTGCTGGCGGTCCTGGCCCGCAAGCAGGACGCGGTCCTGGAAAACCTGACCGAGGCAGAGCTACTGGCCCGAATCAACAACCTGTAGCCCGCCGACAATCAGCGTCTGCCAGCGGACCCGCACATCGCCGAGAAGTACGGTCGCCATGCAAGACCTGTGCGGCCAGGCCGGCGCTCACGGCCACTTCTCGGCGAACTCACATCGGTACAACAGCGACCGCGACGCCCTCTCATCGGCAGATCCGCACCGCGAGCCGCGAGCGGTCACGTAACCCTGCGTAGCGCGCGGATCGCGGCAGATGAGGATGCGCCAGTGCTCGCCGACTAAGACGTCACCGGGCTCGGTCCAGTCGGCTTCCTCGAACTGACCGTCGAGGAACTGCGCGGGGTGCGAACTGGCTTGCCCTCCTCCACGCCGACAACTCGATGTCCGCGCGCCGCCGCGATGCTCCCCGGCCGGTCGCCGGCGTAGTGGGGATGTCTCGTGCCGATGCAGGCTTCTCACACCCGCACGCGGGGGTCGGCCAGCACGTTGGCGACCGCGGCCGTCATCCCGTCAACGCACAGCGTCGGCGCGCCGACCATGAACTCCTCTCGGTCGAGCCACTCCACGCGCTCGACGCCCGGCGCGGCCAGGATGCCCACGTCGAGCTGCAGCGACGCGTGGTCGTCGAGGTTCTGGCACCGAACGTGACGATGGTCAGCGACGGCGGCGGCCTCACCGGTGCGCCACGCAAGCCCATCCACGGTTCGGACCTCGTGGCCCGGGCCATCGTCGTTCTCTCCCGGCAACAGCCGGTGGGCTCGACGGCCGGGGTGCTCCACCTCAACGGTGGCCCCGGTGTCGTCGTCCGCTGTGACGGAACGCCGGTGCTCGCGATGACCCTGCACACGGTGGAGGGTCTGGTTCAGACCATCCACGTCGTCAGCAACCCACAGAAGCTGACAGCCATAGCGCTGTGAGTTAGAACACTCAACACCGTGTCACACATCGGGGTCGTCACCTCGTCTGTGAGCGACTGGTCAACCGCCACTTTTACACATACGGAGACGCCGATGTTCGCCATCTATCTCACGGTGACCCTGCTCGCCTCAGCCCTCAACGGTTCGGCCGCCATCGCAAACGTGATCGGCCACGAATACCCAAAGGCGGAGGCGGACCGCAATCGGATACCCCGATCGTGGGTACGACCATTGGGAATGCTCCTGGGCGCGGGCGCGCTCGGCTTGCTGGCCGGGTTGGTCGTGCCGGTCGTGAGTACGCTCGCGGCAGCCGGTCTGGTCTTGTACTTCCTTGGCGCGCTGGGCGCACATATTCGGGCGGGTAATTTCCGACTCGGCGCCTGGGCACTTTTCTTCGGACTCGCTCTGGCCGCACTCACCGTCAACCTCGCCTACCATCCGGACGCTTGATGTAACTGGTGAGCGGGGGTCGGCGCTGAAGGTCATATCGGCGTCGGTGCCTACCAACGTGTCTGACAGCGTGAACCGCCGCACTCGCGTCCGAACCGGCACGTCGCCGGTGGACGGCCGGTGCGCTATGCCGATGAGCGAATGGCATCTGCTCATCGGCAGATCCGCGCACTGCCGCGCAGCCGCACCAGCAGTCTTGGCCTCACGCACCGTTACTTGACTCTTGGCGAGATCGGCCCCGCGGGTGGGGCCAGTGGTGAACCGTCACGCCAGCTCCACGTCAGGGTTGAAACAGCTCACTGGCAGGCTTGCGGCTCAGGCACGTTCCGGGGGTTCTTGGCCTGCGGCGCGAAGCCTCCTGAGACACTGAGCGCGTGCGACAGGCGTTCGCTCATGAGGCAGTCCTCGTCATGGAGGCGGGGGCAGATCTGCGGGCCCCGGGGGCAGCGATCACGGCGGCGTTGTGCGGACGCTGGGATCATGAGCCGCCGTGCCCCCTGGCGCCGCACCACAGTCACGCGGACTGGGTCGATGGCGAGTTGCATTTGAGGATCTTGTTCGCTGTCGAGCCCGACATGGAACCTGTCGTCCGTCAACGCATCGACCTGGCGCTGTCCAGCGGCGAGCTGCGGGGCCCGGACGACACAACCACTCGGTGGCGGCTGCACCGCAGTCGACACAGCGACGTCTCAACGAAGGAAACTGAGCACGCTGAGCGCCTGACGCGGGATTGAACCACTGATCAAGGTATCTCCAGGACGGGACGCACCGGAGTCTCTCCGGTGAGGCCGCCGTCGTAGACGGCCTCCGCCAGGTCCGGGTCGCGGTAGGCGGTGGCGAGGGTGAGCCAGGTCAGAAACCTGCCATAGCCACCGCACAGTGCCGCGCCGCCGTCTCCGCCGCACAGGACCGCTGGGTCGGTGGTGAACTCGGCCCGGTACGGGTCGTCTCCGATGACCAGGCCGAACAGGTTCGGTTCTTGGATGAGGGGCACGTCGCCGTAGGGTTCGCCCTCGGGATACTCGTCGCCCCAGCGGAACAGGTGGGTGGCCCCGGCGGCGCAGGCGTACTCCCATTCGTCGGGAGTCGGCGGTCGCAGGCCGCGGCGATCGAGTCCGGCCATCAGCCAGGCGTGGTCGTACTCCTCGTCGCTGTCGTCGAGATCATCGGCCTCGTCGTCGGCTGCCAGCAGCGCGTCGGCTTCCTCGGCGCGAACCGCGACGAGCCGGGCCGGTAGAAACACGTGGCGCGGCGGCGAGGTGGCCTCGGCTACGAAACGGCCGAGCGGCCTGGTCAGGTCGTACTGTGCGGTGGCCGTGGTGAAGTCGGTGAGCTGCCGGACGCTGGGAACGAAGCGGTCGGCGTCATGGCCGAGCTGTACGGTGCCGCCTGGCACCAGGGCGTAGCGGATGCCGTCGCGATCGAAAAATGCGACCCGCCCGGTCCGGCCAACGTACGCATGCGGACCCATGCCAGCGAGACGGACCTCGGTGCTACGCGCGATGGCAGCGGCGGTGCGGCCGGCGGCCTCGTCGGACAGGTCCAACCAAGCAGACAACGTGAGATCGGCGTGCGACACGTAGGCATTATGCCGGCGGGCCGTGCTCTGGACACGGGGCGACAAGCAGGGCCGACCAGCTGGGGCGCCACGGACCTCGGCGGCTCGGCGTGCACCATCAGCTGGTGGAGGCGCAGGCGCGGCACGAAGACCAGGCGCGGGTTGATCGGGGTCACGGTCACGCCGTCGCGCTACGCGAGCGGTTCATCGCAGCGCGGATGCTGCGCCTGGCCGCGGCCGGCATCGGGTCACCACTGGGCGATGAGCGGCGTGTCCGGTTCGTGCTGCCGCCAGGCTTCGGCGAGGCGGGCGAGGCGGGTGGGGGCGGCGATGCCGCGCACGGTTGCGATCTTGCCGTTGGTGATGTCGAACGCCACGGCCCCGAGGACCTGGTCGCCGAGCACGAAGAGGATGGCGGGGCTGCCGTTGACGAGCGCGTAGTGGATGGCGGGCGTGCCGCCGGCAAGTCGCCGTTTCGCGGGTGTGGGTTTGAAGCCGGCCCGTACGACGGCGGCGACGCGCTGCGGAGTGTCGTACCGCTGCAGCGTCTCGGTCAGGCCGGCGCCGTCGGAGATCGCGGTCGCGTCGTCGGTGAGCAGCGCTACCAACCGTTCGGTGCGGCCCGAGGAGGCAGCGGCGAGGAATTCCTCGACGATCCTGCGGGCGGACGCCGGGTCGACTTCGCCGCCGCCACGTCGGCGCGCGGCGGCGATGTGGCGCCGCGCCCGATGGAGGTGCTGCTGGCTCGCGGACTCGGTGATGTCGAGGATCTCGGCGATCTCGGCGTGGCTGCAGGAGAACGCCTCGCGCAGAACGTAGACGGCCCGCTCGAGGGGTGACAGGCGCTCCATGAGAGTCAGCACGGCCAGGGAGACCGATTCGCGCTGCTCGAACGTGTCGGCCGGGCCGAGCATCGGGTCGCCGGCGAGGAGCGGTTCGGGTAGCCAGGCGCCGATGGTGCGTTCACGGCGTGCTTGTGCCGAGCGGACCCGGTCGAGGCACAGGTTGGTGACGACCTTGGTCAGCCATGCTTCCGGCACCTTGATCCGCTGCCGGTCGGCGGCCTGCCAGTGCAGGAACGCATCCTGCACGGCGTCTTCGGCGTCGGCGGCGGAGCCCAGCAGCCGGTACGCCAGTGAGGCCAGCCGGTTCCGGCTGGCCTCGAACCGACTGGCATCGAAGCGATCGGTGGTGGTGCTGTCCACGCGGATCACCCTAGGCGGCTACGCCGACCGCCTTCGTGGCGGACGCATCCGGCGCGGCGGCCAGGCGGTGCTTACGCTTGGGCAGGCCGAAGGTCGGGTGCGAGGTGGCCCACAGCGAGACCTTGAGGATGCCCGACTTGATCCGCGCGGCCTTCCGGCCGCCCACGTACTTCGGCTTTGCTTGCGCTTCGTCGTCGACCAGCTGCAGGATCCCGTCCCGCCGCCCGAGGCTGATGTGGTTGCCCGGGTAGACCAGCTTGGTGTTCGCGATCTTACGGCCGGTGAGGCGTCCCACGATCGCCTCGATGGCCTGCTGACCGGTGAAGCCGGCCGAAGCGCAGGACATCGGCAGCGGCCGGCCGTTGTCGCCGATGGCGTAGGCGCTGTCGCCGGCGGCGTAGACGTTCGGGTGCGAGACCGACCGCATGGTGCGATCGACGACGATCCGACCGTTCTCGGTGACCTCCAGCCCGCTGGCGGCGGCGATGGGGTTGACGGCGAACCCGGCCGTCCACACGGTTGCGTCGGACGCCCGGGCGGTGCCGTCGGCGCACAGCACCCGCGTCGCTTCGACGGCTTCGACCTTGGTGTGCTCCAGGACGGTGATGCCCAGCCGGGCGCAGGCCTGGCGCAGGTGTCTGTGGGCTCCGGCGGAGAGCCGGGCGCCCAACTCGCCGCGGGCGACCAGCGTCACCGACAGGCCGGGCCGGGCTTCGGCGATCTCGGTGGCGGTCTCGATGCCGGTCAACCCGTCGCCGACGACCAGCACACGCCCGCCTTCGCCCCGCCTGCCCAGGCTGTCCAGGCGCTCGCGCAGGCGCAGGGCCGAGGGCCGGGCGGCGATGTCGAAGGCGTGCTCGACCACGCCGGGGACGCCGTGGTCGTCGCCGTGGCTGCCAAGCGCGTAGAGAAGCGTGTCGTAGCCGAGCTCGCCGCCGCCGTCGGCGTCGGCCACGGCGACGACCTGGCGCTCGGGGTCGACGGCGGTGACACGGGCCAGGCGTAGCCGTATCCCCGTGCCCGCGAAGACGTCGGCGAGTTTCGGAGCCTTGATCTCGTGGCCGGCCGCAAGCTCGTGCAGCCGCAGCCGCTGGACGAAGTCCGGCTCGGCGTTGACCACGGTGATCTCGGTGTCCGCCGGGGACAACCGGCGGGCCAGGTTCCCAGCCACGTGGGCCCCGGCATAGCCGGCGCCGAGGACGACGATGCGGTGCTTCATGTTTTGCTCCCGTCGGTTCGCTTGCTTCCGCGAGTTGAGCGGAACGGCGCCCCGATTGCTGACAGGAACTGCATGTGGCTTGGGTCACAGAGCGGCAGGGGCCGCCCCCAACGATGCACGGCGCAGATGCAGGCTGAGCTGAACGAGGTGATCTGGTGCCGATCACCACTTGACCCCGCCCGCATAATGCCAGGATGACTGGCGACCGCGTGATGTTGGACGACTCGCGGCCCTTCCAGGAACGCGTCCGGCACCTCCGTGACGCCTGGGTCCGGGACGGACGCGGTCGCGCTTTCCTGGTCACCGGCACGGCGTTCTTCGCGGTGTACTGCTGGAGCTTGAACTGCAAGATCGGCGACCCGACGGCTCCGGCGTACGATGCCGAGCTGGCCGAGTTCGTCGCCGCCTCGTACGAACTCAATGGCGGGTCCGTCGGCTGGAACGCCATGCTCACCAGCCGCGAGATCTGTTCCACCTGCCATGACCGGTACCGGCTGGAAAACCTCGGGATCTGCACCGACTGCATGCGATACACCTGCTATGGCTGCGGCGATCATGAACGCTGCGCCGGCGAACTGCTTTGATCGCGCGGGTGTCTGGTCAAGCGACGCGCTCTCATCGGCTACCTGGGTGGTCGACGTAAGGCCGGTCAGTCCCCGGTGGTCTTTCCCCCGTTGGCCGCGAGGAGGCGGCGGAGCCTTCGGATCTCACCGATCAGGCGTGGGATGTCGCGGCGGGCGCTGGCGATGAACTGGGCGTTCTCGTCCCAGCGTTCGTCCGCGATATCGACGTAGCGGGGGTGCTGGACGAGGGTGGCGGCCACCATCTCGTGATGGTCGAAGTCCGGCCAGCGTTCAGCGAGCCCGGTGCCCGGGATTGTGCTGATGGCGACCAGGCTCATGGCGAAGTCATCGTCGAGTTGACGCACGTGCCATGGACCCGGAGTCGCTGCGTCGGCAAGCTCCTCGATCTCGGCGAGTTCCTCGTCGGTCATCGGCTGGGGGGCGTCCATCAGGCAGCGCGGCTCCTCACGTTCGGCCAGGGAGTCCGTTGGTAGACCGCGCGCCAGCGCGGACGAGAGCGACGAGGTGGGGTGCGTCGACCGCCCGCCACCGGTCCTCGGCGGCCTCGATGAGCTTGAACGCTATCGCGAGGCCGGCGGCGCGGCTGCCTGGCCCCCCTGGTGACGCGGGTGCGGTGCCGGACGGTGGCGAAGGTGGACTCGATCGGGTTCGAGGTGCGTAGGTGTACCAGTGCTCGGCCGGGAAGTCGTAGAACCGGCCAGCTGCCGCTGTGCGGCTACCTCGCTGGCGGGCGGCCCGCGTGCCGGCGGTCGAGGTGGAGCGGGCGGCGGCAGTGGTAGACCAGGGCCGGCGGCAGGTTGGTCCAGACGGTCCGGCCCACGGTCACCTCGTCGAAGGCCCTGGTCAGCAGCGAGTGGAAGCGCCGCGCCGGGCGGGTCGGCAGCGCGTGCCGGTACGCGAAGGTGGTGAACACTCCGCCAGCGCCGAGCGATCCGACCACGGCGTCGAGGATCGCCCGCTGCCGCCCGGCGGGAAAGGCGGCCCAGGGCAGCCCGCTGATCACCACGTCGGCGGACACCAGCCGGCGTTCCGCCAGCAACTCCCCGAGGGTGGCGGCGTCGGCGCGTACCACCTCGATGGTGGGGTGCCGACGGGCCAGGCCGGTGGCGAACGTCGGATTGAGCTCGACCGCCAGGTGGTGGCCGCGGCCGGCCAGCCGTTCCTGGATGGTCCGGGTGAATGCCCCGGTCCCCGGCCCGAGCTCGACCACCAGGGGATGCCCCACCCGCGGTACCGCGGCGGTGATGTCCCGGGCGAGCGTGGTCCCGCTGGGCAACACCGCGCCGGTGGTGAGCGGGTGTCGGATGAACTGGGCGAGGAAGGTCGGCGCGTCACTGGTCACGCCGGTTGACGCTAGGTACGGGACGGCGGGGCGGGGCTCGTGCCGGGGGTCGGCGTATCGGCCACCTGGAGGAGGCATGGCGGCCGATGGGAGGGCCGGCGGGGACGCCGTCCCTCCGTATGGTTGGCCAGGTGATGGGTTGGCGACGCGGCTGGTGGCGGGAGCTGCTGCTCGGGCTGGTCACGGCTGGCCTCGGGCTGGCCAGCACCTGGCTCGCCCGGCCCGGGGTGGCCCGCGAGGAGTGGGCGGGGGTCTTCGCGGTTCTCGCCGGGCTCGCCCTGGTGGCCGTACGGCGGTGGCCCTGGCCGGTGCTGTTCGCGGAGTCGGCGCTGCTGCTCGTCGCCGACGCGGTGACGCCGGCCGGGGCGGGCACCGCGCAGCTCGCCGCGGCGGTCGCGCTGGGCTACGTCGCGTACTGGTGCGGCCGGGCCTCGACGGCGGCGGCCTACGTCCTCTTCGTCGGGGTGACGCTGGTTGACGTCCTGCGGCACGGCGACGCCGGGGTCCTCTCCGGCGGCACGGGGATGATCCGCCTGATCATGCTGGCCGGGGTCGTTGCTGCGCCGGTGGCGTTCGGTCGGTACCTGCGCGGGGTGCGGCACGCCGCAGTGGCGGCCGAGGAGCGTGCCCGGGAGGTGGAGGAGCGCCGGGCGGCGGAGACGCGGGCGGCCCGGCTCGCCGAGCGGGCGGCCATCGCCCGGGACCTGCATGACATCGTGGCCCACCACATCGCGGCGATCGCCCTGCGCGCCGGCGCGGCGCGGTACGCCGTGCAGCACACGGGCCGGACCGAGGAGGCGGTCTCCGCCCTCGGCGAGCTGCGCGACACGGCCGGGCAGGTGCTGGACGAGCTGCGGGAGCTGCTGGAGGTGCTCCGGGACCCGGAGGCGGTCGAGCCCGCCGACCCCCAGGTGGAGCCGGCGCAGGTGATCCGGGACGCCGCCCGACGGGTACGGGAGGCGGGCGTCGCGGTCCAGATGAGCGACCCGGCCGCGCTGGACCGGGTGCCTCTGGTGGTGGGGACGACGGCCGCGCGGGTGGTGCGGGAGGCGCTGACCAACACCCTCAAACATGCCGGGCCCGGGGCGATCGCCTCGGTGGACGTCCGGGTGGTCGACGGTGGGCTGCTGCTGGAGGTGCTGGACAGCGGGCCGGTGAAGCGGCATCCCGTGCTGCCCGCGTCCGGGTACGGGTTGAACGGGATGCGGGAGCGCGTCGGCCTGCTCGGTGGCACGCTCGCCGCGACAGCCACGGACGGCGGTGGCTGGCGGGTGCGGGCCCGGCTACCGATCAGGGAGAACACATGATCAGGGTGCTCGTGGTGGACGACCAGACGCTCGTCCGGGCGGGGGTCGGTCTGCTGCTGCGGACGGCCGGTGGCTTCGAGGTGGTGGGTGAGGCGGGGGACGGCCACGAGGCGGTCCGCCTCGCCGAGCGGCTGCGGCCGGACGTGATCCTCATGGACCTGCGGATGCCCCGGATGGACGGTATCGAGGCGACCCGGCGGATCCTGGACCGGCAGCCGTCCGCTCGGGTGGTGGTGCTGACCACGTTCGCCGACGACGTCAACGTGTACGGCGTGCTCGGTGCGGGCGCGATCGGCTACCTGGTGAAGGACGGCGCCCCGGAGGAACTGGTGGACGCGGTACGCCGGGCGGCGCGGGGGGAGGCGCTGCTGGCGCCGCCGGTGCTGGCCCGGGTCCTGCGCCGGGCGCTCGCCGCCCACGACCGGGAACGCGAGCCCGACCGGTCGGCGGCGGCGCTGCGGCTGCTCAGCGTCCGGGAGCGGGAGGTCCTGGCTCTGGTCGGCGCTGGGCTGTCGAACGCGGAGATCGGCGCGCGGCTGCATCTGGGGGTGACCACCGTCAAGACGCACGTGTCCGCGGCGATGGAGAAGCTGGTGCTGCGCAACCGGGTGCAGGCGGCGGTGCTGGCGCACCGGCTCGGCCTGGTCGATGACGACTTCAACCCCGTTCCGGGTGCGGGGGGACCCTAGGGAGGCGTAGACCCGCCGCGCCGGCCACATCCTCGACGTGGAGTCGCGTTACGTGACAGACATACGGGCGCTCGACGTTCGATCGTGCCGATACGCGGATGGCTGATCACGCCGTTTGTCGGACGCCGTGGCGATCGCCGGGTCAGCGGATTGTGGCGGTGAGGCGTTGCAGGGCGGCGTGCGCGGGTGGGCCCCAGGTGGGCTTGCCGCCGGGACGGCCGTGGACACCGTCGTCGCCGATGAGGATGCCGCTGAGGGCGCGTACGATCGCCCAGCCGCGGGCGCGGCGCGTGGTGGCGGTGTCCGGGGTCGGCTGGTAGGCCGCGTAGAAGTGTTCGGTCGTGTCGTCCGGGAGCAGGAGCCACCCGGCGGCGAGGTCATATGCCGGGTCGCCCGCGCAGAGGTCGCCGAAGTCGATCACGCCGCAGAAGGTGCCGTCGGTGGTGAGGACGTTGGCCGGGTGCAGGTCGGCGTGGAGCCATAGCGCCGGGCCCGTCCATTGAGGCGCGGTGACCGCGTCGTGCCAGACGGCGCGGACGGCGTCCGGGTCGTCGATCAGCCCTCGCGCGGTGGCGGAGGTGAGCGCCTTGGCGAATCCCCCGGCGTGGTCGGTCAGTGGCCCGCCGCGGTCCCGGCCTGCGGGCGCGCCGTTGGGGGCGGGTTGGTGGAGAGCCGTCAGGAAGGTGGCCATGGATCTGGCCGCGTCGGAGGCTCGCGTGACGGGGGTCCGGTCGGCGGGGTGTGCCCGGAACCCAGGTGGTGATGAGCCAGGGCCGAGGGAAGCTGGCGTACCTGCGTTACGTCGAGGCGCAGCAACAGCGGGTGGTGAACTGGCTGCTGCCGGCGATCCCGAGCGCGCGTTGGAGACGACGATCGCGTACGAGCAGGTGGCGGTGGACCTGACCGCGCGGGTGGCGCGGATGGAGCCCGACCCCTACCTGAAGCAGGCGTACGAGTTCGGGGTGCTGGAGGACTTCGATCACCTGTACCGCTACGCCAACCTGTTCGAGATGATCGAGCACCGCAAGGCGGAGAAAGGTGGTGGACGAGCTCACCGAGGTGATGCCCGGCCGCCCCACGCCGCCATCTGAACCGGTTGGCAGCCGTCGCGAGCGTAGCGACGCACCCTCATGCCAACGAGCTGAGGTTCCGCGAAGCGAGGCTGACGGCAATTCGCTGTGACGAGGTAGAAACCCGTGTCAGTGGCCGTGTCAGGGTTGTGTCAGGCGGCTGACAGGCCGGGTGCCCATGGTGGTCGCATGACAAGTTCAGCGATCGCGGTCTCAGGATTGCGCAAGGCATACAAGGACAAGGTCGTGCTCGACGGCATCGATCTGGATGTCCGCGCGGGGACGATCTTCTCCCTACTCGGTCCCAACGGGGCGGGTAAGACGACCACGGTGAACGTGCTGACCACGCTGGTGAAAGCCGACGGTGGGACGGTACGCATCGCCGGACACGACGTCGTGACCGAGGCCAAGGCGGTGCGCGCGGCGATCGGGGTGACCGGCCAGTTCGCGGCGGTGGACGAACTGCTGACCGGGCGGGAGAACCTGCAGCTGATGGTGGACCTGAGCCAGGTGCCCGCCAAGGGCGGGAAGCGGCTCGTGACGGAGCTTCTGGAACGGTTCGACCTGGTCGAGTCGGCGCAGAAGCCGGTCTCGACCTACTCCGGGGGTATGCGCCGGAAGCTGGATCTGGCGATGACGCTCGTCGGCAACCCGCGGATCATCTTCCTCGACGAGCCGACGACCGGACTCGATCCGCGCAGCCGACGCACGATGTGGTCGATCATCCGTGACTTGGTGGCCGACGGTGTGACCATCTTCCTCACCACCCAGTACCTCGAGGAAGCCGATCAGCTCGCCGACCGGATCGCGGTACTCGATCAGGGCCGGCTGGTCGCTCAGGGCACCCCCGACGACCTCAAGCGCCAGATCCCCGGGACTCATGTCCGGCTCCGGTTCACCACCGTCGCCGAACTCGACGCGGCTGCGCGGGTCCTCAGCGACTCCACCCGGGACGACGAGGCACTGGCCCTGCGGGTTCCCAGCGACGGCGGGACGAGGTCGCTGCGGGCTCTGCTGGACCGGCTCGACGAGTACGCGATCAGTGCCGAGGGACTCTCCGTGCAGACGCCGGACCTCGATGACGTTTTCCTCGCCCTGACGGGCCGTACCACGGAGGTGGCCGCGAAATGAGCACCAAGTCCCACTCGATGGTCATGTTGCGTCGCAACTTCAAGCACATCGCCCGGAATCCGACCTCGGTGTTCAACGCGGTCCTGATGCCGGTCGTGATCATGTTGATGTTCGTGTACATGTTCGGAGACGCCTTCAACGTCGGTGTCGACTACATCGACTACGCGACGCCGGGGCTGATGCTGTTGGCTGTCTGTTACGGGCTCGGGTCCACCGCGACGGCGGTGAACTCCGACATGACGAAGGGCATCATCAACCGGTTCAAAGTCATGCACGTCTCCCGCGGTGCGGTGTTGACCGGTCACGTCATCGCCACTGTGCTGACCAACCTGGTCGCCATTGCGGCCCTCATCGGGGTGGCCTTCCTGCTGGGGTTCAGCCCGTCGGCGAGTTTCTTCGACTGGCTCGGCGCGATCGGCATGGTCGTGCTGCTCGGTTTTGCGGCCGGCTGGCTCACGGTGGCCCTGGGATTGTCGGCGAAGTCTCCGGAAACGGCGGGTCTGGCCTCCGTGCCGCTGGTCATGCTGCCGTTCTTCAGCAGCGCGATCGTGCCGGCGGACAAGATGGGGCCCGGGCTCCGGGAGTTCGCGGAGTATCAGCCCTTCACGCCGATCATCGAAACCCTGCGCGGGTTCCTCAACGGTGCACCGTCCTCCGGTGACGTGATCCCGGCCCTCGCCTGGTGCGTCGGCATCGCTCTCGTCGGGTACCTGTGGGCGCGTTCCACGTTCACGAAGCGAGCGTGACCTCGACCAACTGACTCCAGCTCGTCTCGGTGCCCTCCCGAGCCGCCTCGGCGAACCGCGCTTCGCCGAGGCGGCGCCGCACTGTCTGCTCGATCCGGGCCACATCCGGGTGGGAGCGATCCGGCAGTCCACGCACACCAGCGCTCGCGGCGAGCAGCCGCGCGGCCTGCTCGGGCTCGTCGCGACGCAGCGCCAGGTCCGCGACGCCGACGAGCACCTGCGCGATCAACGGTGCGTAGCCGGCCTCGATCGCCGCCTGACACGCCGCCACGCGATGCGTACGGGCCTGGTCGACATCGTCGGTCAGGTAGCCCAGCAGGTCGTGGGTCCCCGCGCGGATGCCGGCCAGCTCCGCGTCGTTGCCCAGCAGAGCTGTCAGGACTCCGAGCTGCTTGTACGCCTCCTCGGCGTCACCGCTCCAGCGCGCGAACTCCGCCTTCGACAGCGCCAGCTCGGCCAGCGCGCCCGGCCACGTGACCCGTTCCGCGAACCGTTGCGCCTCGGCTGTGGCGGCCGCGCTGGCATCCTCATCGCCCAGCAACCAGTACAGCCGCGCCTGTCGCGATCGCATCCGGATGACGTCCTCGATGGCGCCGACTTCGGTGACGACCGCGATCGCCTCTTCGTAGTGCTCGCACGCAGCGGCGAACTCACCGCGTACGGCGATCAGCTCCGCCAGCTCGGTCAGGGCGAACGAGATCCCGAACCGTTCGCCGAGGGCCCGGAACTCGGTGAGCGCACGCTCGAAATGCGCGTCCACATCCCGCCCGTCCTGGCCGAGGATGATCCGCATCTTGCCGAGGTGCAGCCGGGCCAGTGCGCGTACCCAGGCGTCCTCGTGGTCCAGCAGTGTTTCCCAGGCGGGCAGGAGCGCGTCCGGCTCCCGCAACATGCGTTCCAGCGGGACGACGAGCGCCATCCCCGGGTGGCTGCCTCGACTGCGCCGGCTGAACTCGTACGCCTTGTGGATCCACTCCGCCGCATGGTGTGCGTCGCCCGGCCCGGAGTTCAGGAACAGCACCACGAGCGCGTACACCGTGGCCCGGATCTCGTCGGGCACCTCACCGGGCGTCTCGGTGGCCGCGGTGATCAGCTCCATGCCCTCGGTCCGGTGGCCGCCGAGCCACCAGTACCAGCCGGCGCCTGCGGCCAGCCGCATCGCCGCATGCGCCTCGCCGGCCGCGAGCGCACCGCGCATCGCCGAAGCGATGTTGTCGTGCTCGGCCTCGAGGAGGGCGAGCCATGTCACCTGGTCGGCGCGGCGAAGCTGCGGCTCCGCCTCCTCGGTGAGTTCGGTGAAGTGGACGAGATGCGCGTGGCGCGCCAGATCCGATTCCCCCGCCTCGGCGAGCCGGTGCGCGGCGTACTCCTTGATCGTGACGAGCATGCGGTAGCGCGGAGCGCCCTCGCCCTCGGCGACCAGCAGCGACTTCTCGGCCAGCGCGGTGAGCAGATCGAGCACCTCCTCCTGCTCGACCGCGTCGCCGGCGCAGACCCGCTCGGCCGCCTCCAGGCTCGCCCCGCCTGAGAACACCGAGAGCCTGCGCAGGACCGCTCGCTCGGCGTCGGTCAGCAGCTCCCAGCTCCAGTCGACCATCGCGCGCAGCGTCCGGTGCCGGGGCAACGCGGTACGGCTGCCGCCGGTCAGCAGGCGGAACCGGTCGTCGAGCCGGTTGGCGAGCTGGTCGACGGACATGGTGCGCAACCTGGCCGCGGCCAGTTCGATCGCCAGCGGCATCCCGTCCAGCGCCCGGCAGACGCGCGCCATCGTCGACAGCGTGAGGGCGTCGACGCCGAGATCCCTGCGCACCGCGCTCGCCCGGTCCCGCAGCAACCGGACGGCGGGAGAGGACGCGATCTCGCCGGGGCTGGCGTCCCCGTCCGGCAAGGCCAGCGGCGCGACCGGCCACAGCGCCTCGCCGGTGATGCCGAGCGGTTCCCTGCTCGTCGCCAGGATCCGCAGCCGCCGGCACTCCCCGAGCAGCCGATGGGCGAACGCCGCCGCCGCCTCGATCACGTGCTCGCAGTTGTCCAGGATCAGCAGCGCCTCCCGCTCCCGGATCGCGGCGATGAGCCGGTCGATCAGCTCCACGTTCGGCGCCTCGCCGAGCAGAGCGTCCCGGAGGCCGAGCCCGGTGAGCGTCGCCTGCACCACGTCGCCGTCGGCGCCGACGGCGGCGAGCTCCACCAGCCAGACGCCGTCCGGCAGGTCGTCGAGCAGCCTACGCGCGGTTTCCGTGGCCAGCCTGGTCTTCCCCGAGCCGCCCGGCCCGATCAGGGTGGTGAGCCGGTGTTCGGCGACGAGTGCGCCAACCGCGGCGACCGCGTCGTCCTTGCCGATGAAGCTGGTCAGCTCGGCACGCAGGTTGGTCCTCCGGCTTTCCTCCCGCCGTCCCAGCTCGCCCCGCAGCAGCGCGACGTGCAGTGCCGACAGCTCCGGTGAGGGGTCGACGCCCAGCGCGTCGGCCAGGGCTTCGCTCGTGCGCTGGTACACGAGCAACGCCTCGGTATCGCGACCGGTCGCGGCGAGGGCACGCATCAGCGCAGCGACGAGTCGTTCTCGCACCGGGTGCACGGCCACCAGGTCGGTCAGTTCCGTGACCAGCTCCGCACCGTGACCGAGGCTGATCTCCGCGTCGAACCGATCCTCCATGGCGGTCACGCGTAGCCTCTCGAGCCGGGTGGCCGCCGCGTCGAGCGCCGCGCTGTCGGGCAGACCGACGTCCTGCATGGCCGCACCGCGCCACAACGCGAGGGCCTCGCGCAGCCGCCGTACCCGCTGCGGGTCCTCGCCGTCGCGGGCCCGGCCGACGAGACGTTCGAACCGTACGGCGTCGACGGCGTCGGGCTCCACCGTCAACCGGTAGCCGTCCGTCTGCCCCTCGACCAACCCTTCCGGAAGCACCTTCCGCAGCCGGGAAACCAGGCGTTGCAGGGCGTTCGCCGCGTCAGAGGGCGGGTGTCCACCCCAGATCCAGTCGACGAGTGTCGCCTTCGGGACTACGTGACCTGGCCTGAGCGCGAGGGCGACCAACAGCCCGCGCAACCGCGCGCCCGGCACGTCGGCCAGGACGCCGTCGTCCGCGCGGACCTCGAACGGTCCAAGCATCCCGATCTGCACCTGGCAGATCTTGCCACGGGCGCTCGACAGGCTCACACCGCTGACACGGCGCAGCAGTCATGGAGTGCCGGCACGCCGACCTACCTTGCTGACACCCCCTCGGGCCAGCCGAGGAGTCGGGCGCCGAGCACGGCGGCGTGGAGTGTGAAGCGTTGGGTGGGTTCGTTGGGGTGGTAACCGGTCAGGTGGTGGATGCGGTCGAGGCGGTAGGTGACCGCGCGTACGGAGAGGTGCATCTGACGGGCGGTGGCGGTGTGGTTGCCCTGGTTGTCGAAGAGCACGGACAGGGTGTCCAGGTAGGGCTGCACGCCGCCGCGGGCGGTGGTGAGGGGACCGAGGACGGTGGTGACCAGGTCGGTGATCGCGTCGCGGTCGCGCAGCAGGACGGGGAAGACCAGCAGGTCGGCGGCGTTGAGGACGGGTGCGGTGAAACCGAGTTTGGCGGCGTGGTCGAGGGCGTTGCGGGCCTCGTCCAGCGAGGTGGCCAGGCCGCGCACGCCGGGGTGGGGGCGACCGACGGCCACCTGCCAGCCTTCGGCGCCGAGTTCGGCGAGGAGCAGGTGTGCCAGTTCGGCGTCGATGCCCCGCAGGCCCCCGGCGCTGATGCACACCAGGTCGCCTTCGCGCAGGGTGGTGAGGGTGTTACCTGCGCCGAACCGGGCGGCGAGCGCCGCGTCGACGCGGTGGATGAGGTCGGCGGTGAGGCGGGGCGTACGGGCGACCAGAACGGTGTGGGTGGCCGACAGGCGGATGCCGTAGCGGTGAGCGCGTTCGGCCAGGCTGCCGGGTTCGGCTCGGCCGGTGAGCAGGTCATTGACGAACGCGGCACGTTCGGTGTCGTGGCGAACCAGCTCAGCGCGGGCCTGGTCGAGGTAGCCGTCGAGGGCGGCCGACAGCACCGAATGTGCGGTGTCCAAGAGTGTCGCGACGCGGCTGTACACGGCGGTGGGGCTGTCGGCGGGGTCGAGGGGCGACGTGTTCCAGCAGACGCCGGCAGCGGCGAATACGCGGTCGACGAGGTCGTGCGGTTGCAGGTCCTCATCTGCGGCACGGGCGCCCAGCCGGGCGGCAGCCTCGCCCCGCTGGTCGCCGGCCGGGGCGCGCAAGAGGTCCTCGAAGCCTTGGGCCAGCCAGGTGTGAGCGCCCCTGGGCTGTTCCTTCTGGGCGTTGTGGTGGCCGCCCCGATACTGTTGGCGGCCACCACGGTCCGCTTCAGACACCGACGTCGCGGCGATCGAACATGAATACCCCGACGATCGTGGTCACGGCGCCGAAAGCCACGAGGGCGAACAGTTGCACCGGGTGCCAGCCGGTGTGCAGCGGATCGGTGCCGATGAAGTAGTGAAACGGGGACAGCCAGCGCACCCATTGCCAGCCATCGGACATGCCGCCGATGGCGTTGGCCATGTACGTGGTGACGGCGAGCACACCGGTGACCGCCAGAACCGTACCCCGCTTTCCGGTGGCCGCGCCGGCGAGGAAGGCGACACCGGTGAAGCACCACACCAGGGCGATCAGGCCGACGCCGGCAGCCGCGACGTTGGACAGGGGAATGTCCATGCCCACCCGGGGAACGATGATCATCAGGAGGATCACCGGGATGGCCGCGACCAGCGTGATGGCGCTGCCCGTGGCCGCGAGGCGCTGTCCGGCGAAGGCGGCACGGGACAGCGGGTTGGCCAGCAGCAGTTCCATGCCCCCGTCCTCCTCGGGCCGGGCGATCGTGCGGGCGGTCAACGTGATCGCGCACATGAGGACCAGCAGCGGCCCGATCAGGCTGAAGATCGTCGCCTGCAGGTAGCCGGCCGGCGAGAGCATGTCGGCGATGCCGAGGAAGTCCAGCATTCCCTGGGGCAGGGCGTCCTGTTTCAGTTCCGCGGCTCCCTGGAACTGGCTGTAGAAGGAGGTGTAGATGACGGTGAAGAGGGCGACGCCGGTGGCCCAACCGATCAGCGCCCGGCGGTCGTCGCGCCAGGTCTTACGCACCAGCGCGGGAAGCATCGCCGGCTCCTTCCGAGTGGTAGTAGAACGACAGGAACGTCTCCTCCAGGTCGGGCTCGGCCGACAGCATGTCCACGACCTCGTGTCGTGCCGCCGCCTTGATCACGGGGTCGAGGCGGCCATCCACCGTGCACCGGAGCACCGGCCCGGACACCGCCACGTCACTGACCCCGGGGAGGACCCTGAACTCCGCCGGATCCACGGGATCGTCGAAGTGGATCTCCACCGATCGGACGGCCCGCTTGCCGAGCGACTCGACGCGTTCGACCGCGGCCAGCCTGCCGTCGCGGATGATGGCCACCCGGTCGGCGGTCTGCTGCACCTCGGCGAGGACGTGGGAGGACATGAAGACGGTCTGGCCGGCGTCGCGGGCGTCGCGGACCATGGCCAGGAACTCCTGCTGCATGAGCGGGTCCAGGCCGCTGGTGGGCTCGTCCAGGATCAGCAGCGCCGGTTGGTGCATGAACGCCTGCACCAGGCCGACCTTCTGCTTGTTGCCCTTGCTCATGGTGCGTACCGGGCGGGACAGGTCCAGGTCGAGCCGCTCGGCCAGATCGGTCACCCGCGACCAGGCCACGCCGCCCCGGGCGTCACCGAAGAACCGCAGCAGGTCTTCTGCCTTCTCCCTGCCGGGAAACGCCAGTTCGCCAGGTAGGTAGCCGATCTGCCGGTGCAGGGCGGCCTTGTCCCGGCGCGGGTCGAGCCCGAGCACGGTCGCGCGGCCGGAGGTCGGCCGCAGGAAGTCCAGCAGCAGCCGGATGGTGGTGGTCTTTCCGGCGCCGTTGGGCCCGAGGAAGCCCATCACCTCCCCGACGCGGACCTCAAGGGTGAGACTTTCGATGCCGCGGCGTTGGCCGTAGAACTTCGTCAAGTCCTCGGCGAGCAGGGCAAGGTCGTTGGTCATGCTCCACATCGTGGCGCTCACGCCCGTCCGGCATCCAGGGCCGCATTCGGCCGACATCGGGCAGGACAATTGCCGACACTCGGCAACCAGGAGGGGAAAGGCAACTCGGCGGGGATCCACAACCCACCGGAAACCCCGTGAACGTTGCCGGACGCAGCACCAACTGTCTGCTCATCCACCTGGCGACGAACGGCGACCTTCCACGGGCAGCGCGATCATGTGGGCCGACGCCCATTCCTGACCGGCTTCTAGTCACTGGTGGCGAAGCGTTCGACGTTGTCAACGGTGCCGACGACGAGGATGAGGTCGCCGTAGGCGAGGACCGTGTCGGGCGTGGCGTAGGTGAAGACGCGTGGTCTGCCGCCTGGTACGGCCGCCTCTGGCTTGACGGCCACGACAGTCACGCCCCACTTGCTACGGACCCGGGACTCGCGCAGTGGTACGCCGACGATGTCGCGGGGTGGGGTGGTCTTGACGACGGCGAAGTCGGCGTCGACTTCGACGTAGTCGAGGATCCGTCCGGAGAGCAGGTGGGCGACCCGTTCGCCCATGTCGTGTTCGGGTGCGACGACGTGGTGGGCGCCGACGCGCGTGAGGATGTTGCTGTGCTGGGCGCTGATGGCCTTGGCCCAGATGTCAGGGATACCGAGTTCGGACAACAGGCTGGTGGTGAGGATGCTGGCCTGGATGTCGGTGCCGATGGCCACCACGGCGCGGTGGAACTCGGCGACGCCGAGTTGCCGCAGGGCTTCGATGTCGGTGGAGTCGGCGGTGATCACGTGCGGAAGCTGCCCGGAGAGAGCCTGCACGACTTTCGGGCGGTGGTCGATGCCGAGCACCTCGGTGCCCCGATTGACCAGCTCCAGAGCCAGGGCGGTGCCGAACCGCCCCAGCCCGATCACAACGACCGGTTCGGTGGGTGCCTCAGCCAACGATCGTCCTCTCCTCGGGTAGCTCGAAGCGGCGGTTACGGTCGCGCAGCGCCAGCGCCGATGCCAGGGTGAGCGGACCGACGCGGCCGGCGAACATCAGCACGATCAGCAGTACGTCGGCCTCTGGTGGCAGGTTAGCGGTGATGCCGGTGGACAGGCCGACGGTGGCGAACGCGGACACCACCTCGAACAGCACGATGTCCAGCCGGTACGGGGTGATGGCCAGCAGCAGGAACGTGGCGGTGACCACGGCACCGACGCCGAGCAGGGCGATCGCGAGGGCTTGGCGCTGGTTGCTGGCGGAGATGCGCCGCCGACCGACGTTGACGTGGATCTCGCCGCGCATCTCCGACCAAAGCACGAACGCCAGCAGCCCGAAGGTGGTCACCTTGATGCCGCCGGCGGTGCCGGCGCTGCCGCCACCGATGAACATCAGCACGTCGCTGGCGAGCAGGCTCTCCGGTCGCATCCCGCCGATGTCGACGCTGTTGAACCCGGCGGTGCGGGTCATGGCCGAGGCGAAGAATCCGGCCAGCAGCTTCTCCGGGCCGGCGAGCGGGCCGAGGGTGCGCGGATTGGAGAACTCGGTGAGGGTGAGAACGGCGGTGCCGAGAACGAGCAGCACGGCGGTCAGGCCGACGGTGATGCGGGTCAGCACCGACCACAACGCCGGGCGGCGCCAGCACTTGAGGAGTTCGAACACGACGGGGAATCCCAGCCCGCCCAGGATGACCGCGGCGGCGATGGTCAACGAGATCCAGGGGTCGGTGACGTAGCCGACGAGGTTGTCGGCGTTGGTGGAGAACCCGGCGTTGTTGAACGCCGACACCGCGTGGAACACCCCGTCGTACAGCGCCTCGCCGAACGGCATGTGGTAGGCGGTGGCGAAGCGCAGGGTCAGCACCACCGCGACGACGGCTTCGCTGACGAGGCTGAACAGCACGATCCGGCGGACCACCGCACGGATGTCGGTGAGGGTGAGGCTCTTCGTCTCGGCTTGGGCCAGGAACCGGGCCCGCAGGCCGAGCCGGCGGGACAGCAGCACGGTGAACAGCGTCGCGAGGGTCATGATCCCCAGCCCGCCCGCCTGGATGAGCAGGAGGATCATCGCTTGGCCGAAGCCGGACCAGTAGCTGCCGGTGTCGACGGTGGCCAGGCCGGTGACGCAGACGGCGGAGGTCGCGGTGAACAGCGCGTCCACCAGGTCGGCCCGTTCGCCGGATCGGGTGGCCACGGGTAGTGACAGCAGGCCGGTGCCGACGGCCACCGCGACGCCGAAACCGACAGCGATCACCTGCGCCGGATGCCGCAGCCCGCTGCTACGCCGCTGCCATGTCGGTCGTCGGTTCAGCATGCGCCCGCCGCGCAGGTACGACGGCCATCCGCGGTACGTGCCCTCGGCGTTGCCCTCGGACGGGTCAGGGTCATGAACCGCATGCTCTCACGGCGCGGTTGCCAGCGACGTGGGACGGTCGCGGCGTCGCGTCCTGCCGGTTCAAGGCTGGTAGCGGTAGCCCATGCCGGGTTCGGTGATGAGGTGGCGGGGCCGGGTGGGGTCGGGTTCGAGCTTGCGGCGTAGCTGCGCCATGTACTGGCGCAGGTAGCTGGTCTCGGTCTCGTATCCCGGGCCCCACACGTCGTGGAGGAGTTGGCGCTGACTGATCAGCTTCCCGGGGTTGCGGAGCAGTGCTTCGAGCACCCCCCACTGGGTGGGGGTCAGTCTGATCTCGGTGCCGTCGTCGCGGGTTACGGTGTGGGCGCCGAGGTCGACGGTGTGCCGGCCGACCCGCGCGGTGGGGCTGGCCGCGTCCGCGCCGGGTCCGTGCCGGCGGGTGACGGCACGGATGCGGGCGAGGAGTTCGTCGACGCCGAAGGGTTTGGTGACGTAGTCGTCGGCACCGGCGTCGAGGGCGGTGACCTTGTCGTCGCTGCCGGCGCGGCCGGAGAGCACGATGATCGGGACGGTGGTCCAGCCCCGGATCCCGCGGATGACGTCGACGCCGTCGAGGTCGGGAAGACCGAGGTCGAGTACGACGAGGTCGGGTGGGTGGCTGGCGGCGGCCCTGAGCGCGGCGGCGCCGGTGGCCGCGACGTCGACGTCGTAGCCGCGGGCGCGCAGGTTGATGCGCAGGGCGCGCAAGATCTGCGGTTCGTCGTCGACGACGAGGATCCGGTTCATTCCTGCGGGCCCTCCGTGGGTTCGGCCGGTGTGGCGGCGGGCAGCCGCAGCACCATGGTGAGTCCTCCGCCGGGTGTGGTCTCCGGGGTGATGCTGCCACCCATGGCCTCGGCGAGGCCGCGGGACAGGGCGAGGCCGAGGCCGACGCCGGTGGTGTTGTCGCGGTCGCCGAGGCGCTGGAACGGCAGGAAAACCTGTTCCCACTGGTCCTCGGCGATGCCGGGGCCGGTGTCGATGACGCGTAGTTCGACCTGGCCGGAGTGGGCGCTGGCGGTGATGGTGGGTGGCCGCCCGGGCGGGCTGTGGCGCAGGGCGTTCGCGACGAGATTGACCAGGACCCGCTCCAGCAGGCCCGGGTCGGCGGTGGCGGCCGGCAGGTCGGCGGGGATGTCGGCGGTGACATCGGCCGCCTGCGGGCCGAGTTCGTCCAGGGCCCGGGGCACGACGTCTTCCAGGCCGATCGCCGCGGCGGTGATGCCGAGGGCCCCGGCCTGCAGGCGGCTCATGTCGAGCAGATTGGCCACCAGCCGGCCGAGCCGGTCGAGTGACTCGTCGGCGGTGGCCAGCAGTTCGTCCCGGTCCTCGGCGTCGAAGTCGACGTCGCGGCTGCGCAGGCTGGACACGGCGGCCTTTGCCGATGCGAGGGGGGTGCGTAGGTCGTGGCTGACCGCGGCGAGCAGGGCGGTGCGCATTCGGTCGGCCTCGGCCAGGGGCCGGGCGGCGGCGGCCTCCTCGGCGAGGCGTTCCTGCCGGAGCGCGACGGCGGCCTGCGCGGCGAACGCCTCGATGATGCGCCGGTCGGCGGCCTCCAGCCGTCGGCCGGAGAGCACGACGGTGAGCCGGTCGTCGACGGGTACCGTCGTTTCGCCTGCGCTCGGGCTGCCGGCCGGCGCCTCGCCGACACTGGCCACGACTCGCCAGGCGTCTTCCTCCCGGTCCCGGCCGGGGCGCCCGGCGGCCTCGGCGACCAGTTCCAGGACGCTGACCGCGCGCAGCGCGAAGGTTTCCCGGAGCCGTTCCAGCAGCGCCGGCAGCGGGCGTTGCCCGCGCAGGACGTTGCCGGCGACGGTGGCGAGGGTCTGCGCGTCGGCGGACGCGCGGGCCGCCTCGCGGGTGCGCCGGGCGGCGAGGTCGACCACCCAGCTGACCGCTACGGCGACGCCGACGAAGACGCCGAGGGCGAGCAGGTTGTCCGCCTCGGCGATGGTCAGCGTGTAGAAGGGCGGGGTGAAGAACCAGTTCAGCAGCAGGGATCCGCCCAGCGCGGCGAGCAGCGCCGGCCAGAGCCCGCCGACGAGCGCGACGCCGACGACGGCGGCGAGGAAGATCAGGATGTCGTTGGTGAGGGTGAGGTCGGGCAGCGCCCTGAGCAGTGCGGTCAGGGCGGGCATGCCCGCGACGGTGAGCGCGAAGCCGTACAGCCGGCGTCGCCGGGACAGCGCGGCCGGCACCGTCGGTCCGGGCCGTCCGCGACGGACCTCGGCGTGGGTGACCAGGTGTACGTCGATGGGCCCGGACAGTGCGGTCGTGGTCACGCCGACTCCGCGGGAGAACAGTTGCGCGAAGCGGCCGCGGCGGCTGGCACCGAGCACGAGCTGGGTGGCGTTAACGCCCCGGGCGAAGTCGAGCAGCGCAGCGGGGATGTCGGTGCCGAGGACCTGGTGGTAGGTGCCGCCGAGGCTCTCCACCAGCACCCGTTGCCGGGCGAGCTGCGCCGGGTCGGCTCCGGCGAGCCCGTCGCTGCGGGCGACGTGCACCGCGAGGAGGTCGGCACCCTTGCTGCGGGCGGCGATCCGGGCCGCGCGCCGGATCAGGGTCCCCCCCTCGGGTCCGCCGGTGAGCGCGACGACGACCCGCTCGCGGGCTTCCCAGGTGGCGGAGATGCCCTGCTGGGCCCGGTACGCGTCGAGTTGCTCGTCGACCTTGTCGGCGAGCCAGAGCAGGGCCAGCTCGCGCAGGGCGGTGAGGTTGCCGACGCGGAAGTAGTTGCCGAGCGCGGCGTCGATCTTGTCCGGGCGGTAGATGTTGCCGTGGGCCATCCGCCGGCGCAGCGCCTCGGGGGTCATGTCGACCAGTTCGACCTGTTCGGCGGCGCGCACGATCTGGTCGGGGACGGTTTCGCGTTGGGTGGTCCCGGTGATCTGGGCGACCACGTCGTTCAGCGATTCCAGGTGCTGGATGTTTACCGTGGTGAGGACGGTGATCCCGGCGTCGAGGAGTTCCTGGATGTCATGCCAGCGCTTGGAGTTGCGGGAGCCGGGCACGTTGGTGTGAGCGAGTTCGTCGACCAGGGCGACCTCGGGGCGGCGGGCCAGAACCGCGTCGAGGTCCATCTCGGTGAACTCGGCGCCGCGGTAGGTGATCGCGCGGCGGGGGACGATTTCCAGTTCGCCGATCATGGCGGCGGTGTGCTTGCGGCCGTGGGTCTCGACGAACCCGATCACCACGTCCGTGCCGCGCTCGGCGCGGCGCTGCGCCTCCTCGAGCATGGCGTAGGTCTTGCCGACGCCGGGTGCGGCACCGAGGTAGATGCGCAGTTCCCCTCGTGGCACAGCAGGATTCCTCTCCACAGCGTGACCGGCGGGTCGGGTGACGGGATGCCGGGCCGGGACCGTGCCAGCGTCCCAACCCGGCGCCCTCGTGTTCAGCGTGCCGGGAATTGTTCGTCCAACGCGAGGTTCAGCTCCAGCACGTTCACCCCGGGCGAGCCCAGGAAGCCGAGCGACCGGCCGGTGGTGTGCTCCTGGACCAGGCGCCGGACCGCCGCCGGGTCCGCGCCGCGCTCCCCCGCCACGCGCGCCACCTGGAGTTGCGCGTACGCCGGAGAGATGTGCGGGTCGAGGCCGCTGCCGCT
This sequence comes from Micromonospora sp. NPDC049139, assembly GCF_055586845.1. Taxonomy (NCBI): domain Bacteria; kingdom Bacillati; phylum Actinomycetota; class Actinomycetes; order Micromonosporales; family Micromonosporaceae; genus Micromonospora; species Micromonospora sp. NPDC049139. Next base: position 28,048 of record NZ_JBVJHK010000023.1, read on the forward strand.
GGCGGTGACCGCGTCGGCGGGCACCGCGGGCTCGGCGGGGGCGTCGCCCCGGATGGGGACGATGGTCGCCCCGGCGGCCCGGTGGTCCTCGCCCGGCGTGGCCGGCTCGACCGGCACACCTTCGTAGCGGGCGAGGAACGGGGTGGCGGGTGCGGTCTGGTTGACGCTGACCACCCGGGTGACCGGGCCGGTCAGCCCGTCGCGGCGGAACACCGCCAGCACGGCCCCGACCCCGTCGGTCGTGCAGTACGGGCGGCTTCCGTCGACGCCGTTCAGCTCCCCGACGGCCCTGCTGCGTGCGCAGACCTGGGTGAGCAGGCTCCGCGTGCTGTCGTCGGGGTTGGTGGCGATGGTGTCGACGATGTCCTCCGGGCCGAGGTTGCTGGCCGAGGTGGCGGTGGGGTCGTAGCCGTCGCCGGCTGCCGAGGGGCGGGACTGGAAGTAGCGCGGGACGGGGTTGCCGTCGGCGTCGGTGAACGACTGCCCGATGAGCGTGCTACCGACAGGCCGGCCGTCCACCTCGATGAGCGATCCGTCGGCCTTGTGGGCGAGGACCGGGATCCGACCGACCGCGACCAGGGCCAGCGGATAGGCCAGGCCGAGCAGGACGGTGAAGACGAGCACCGCGCGCAGCGCGGCCAGGTGCTGGGCGAGCCAAGACGGTAGGCGCATCACAAGATCCCCGGGATGAACTGGACGAGCAGGTCGATGAGCTTGATGCCGATGAACGGCACCACGATGCCGCCGAGGCCGTAGAGCAGCAGGTTGCGGCTGAGCAACTGCGACGCGGCGGCGGGCCGGTAACGGACGCCGCGCAGCGCCAGCGGGATCAGCGCGATGATGACGACCGCGTTGAAGATGACCGCGGACAGGATCGCCGACTCGGGGCTGGAGAGCCGCATGATGTTCAGCGCGTCCAGGCTCGGGTAGATGCCGGCGAACATGGCCGGGATGATCGCGAAGTACTTCGCGATGTCGTTGGCGATCGAGAAGGTCGTCAGCGCGCCGCGCGTGATCAGCAACTGCTTGCCGATCTCCACGATCTCGATGAGCTTGGTCGGGTCGGAGTCGAGGTCGACCATGTTGCCGGCCTCCTTCGCGGCCGACGTGCCGGTGTTCATCGCCACCCCGACGTCTGCCTGGGCGAGCGCGGGTGCGTCGTTGGTGCCGTCACCGGTCATCGCGACCAGCCGGCCGCCCTCCTGCTCCTTCCTGATCAAGGCGAGCTTGTCCTCCGGCGTCGCCTCGGCGAGGAAGTCGTCCACCCCGGCCTCGTCGGCGATGGCCTTCGCGGTGCGCGGGTTGTCGCCGGTGATCATGACCGTGCGGATGCCCATCCGGCGCATCTCGTCGAAGCGCTCCCGCATCCCGGCCTTGACCACGTCCTTGAGGTGGATGACGCCGAGGGCGCGGGCCGGCTGGCCGTCGAGGTGTTCGGCGACCACCAGCGGGGTGCCGCCGATGCCGCTGATCTCGTCGACGATCTGGCCGACCTGCTCGGTGGGGTGGCCGCCGTTGTCGCGGACCCACTTCATGACGGCGGCGGCGGCGCCCTTGCGGATCCGGCGCGCCGGCCCGGCGACACCGCCGTCGGCGGTCGCGTCGGGAGTCAGGTCGACGCCGCTCATCCGGGTCTGTGCGGTGAACGGCACGAAGGTGGCGTGCGGAATGAGCCCGGGTTCGCGTTGCCGTAGGCCGAACCCGTTCTTGGCCAGCACCACGATCGATCGGCCCTCGGGTGTCTCGTCGGCGAGGCTGGACAGCTGCGCCGCGTCGGCCACCGTGGCGACGTCCACCCCTTCGACGGGGACGAACTCGTCCGCCTGCCGGTTGCCGAGCGTGATGGTGCCGGTCTTGTCCAGCAGCAGAGTGTTGACGTCACCGGCCGCCTCGACGGCCCGACCGCTCATCGCGAGGACGTTGCGCTGCACGAGGCGGTCCATGCCGGCGATGCCGATCGCCGAGAGCAGCGCCCCGATGGTGGTGGGGATCAGGCAGACCAGCAGCGACACCAGCACGATCCCGCTGACGCCGGCGTCGGTGATCGCCCGCGTGTCCGGTGCGGCGGCCTGGTGGCCCATCGAGAAGATCGCGAGAGGCTGGAGGGTGACGACGGCCAGCAGGAAGATGACCGTGAGCGCGGCGAGCAGGATGTTCAGCGCGATCTCGTTCGGAGTCTTCTGCCGGTTCGCCCCCTCGACCAGGTTGATCATCCGGTCGAGGAAGCTCTCGCCCGGCTTCTGTGTGATCATCACGACGATCCGGTCGGAGAGGACCCTGGTGCCGCCGGTGACCGCGCTGCGGTCGCCCCCGGACTCCCGGATCACCGGGGCCGACTCGCCGGTGATGGCCGACTCGTCGACACTGGCGATCCCCTCGACGACGTCCCCGTCTCCGGGGATGATCTCCCCGGCCTCGACCACGACGACGTCGCCCTGCTTCAGTTGGGGTGCCGGGACGCTCTCGGTGCGACAGGTGCCGGGGGCGGCGCCCGGGGTCCAGCCGAGGGCGCGGGTGGCGACGGTGTCCGCCTTCGCCTTGCGCAGGGCGGCGGCCTGCGCCTTGCCGCGCCCCTCGGCGACCGCTTCGGCGAGGTTGGCGAAGATCACGGTCAGCCACAGCCACCCGGTGATCGCGAGGGCGAACACCGACGGGTCCGCGACGGCGAGGACGGTGGTGAACGCCGCGCCGATCTCGACGATCAGCATCACGGGGTTGCGCCACAGGGTGCGCGGGTCGAGCTTACGCAGCGCGTCGGGCAGTGATTGGACGAGCTGCCTCGGGTCGAGCAGTCCCCCGCCCCGGTCGCCCTGGGTGGCGGGTGTGCCGGAGGTGGGGGCGTCCGCCGTACCGTGCGGTGCCGGCGTGGAGGTCGTCATGTCTTTCTCTCTCATCGGTGTCACAGCCCCTCAACGAGGGGACCGAGCGCGAGCGCGGGCAGGAAGGTCAACGCCACGAGGATCACCGTGACGCCGACGACCATGCCGACGAACAGCGGCCGGTGGGTCGGCAGGGTGCCCTCGGAGGCGGGCGTCGGCTGCTGGCGGGCCAGCGAGCCGGCCAGGGCGAGCACGAGGATGATCGGCAGGAACCGGCCGAGCAGCATGCACAGCCCCAGTGCGGTGTTCCACCACGGCGTGCTCACGGTCAGGCCGGCGAACGCGGAGCCGTTGTTGTTGCTCGCCGAGGTGAACGCGTAGAGCACCTCGGACAGAGCGTGCGGGCCGGTGTTGAGCGCGGTGGAGTTGTTGCCGGTGGCGAACGCCGCCGCCGTGCCGGTCAGGACCAGCGCGGGGGTGACCAGGAAGTACAGCGACGCCAACTTGATCTCGCGGGCGCCGATCTTCTTGCCGACGTACTCCGGTGTCCGGCCGACCATCAGGCCGGCGACGAACACGGTGATCACGGCGAGGATCAGCATCCCGTAGAGGCCGGCACCGACGCCGCCGGGGGCGACCTCGCCGAGCATCATGTTGACCAGCGGCATCATGCCGCCGAGCGCGGTGTAGGAGTCGTGGAAGGAGTTCACCGCGCCGGTCGAGGTGAGCGTGGTCGCGGCGGCGAAGGTGGCCGAGTTCGACACGTCGAACCGGATCTCCTTGCCCTCCAGCGCCGCCCCGGCCGCCTGCGGCACCGTGCCGTCGCCGGCCAACTCGAAGACGTTGGTCAAGGCGATGCTCGCGACCGCCAGGACCGCCATCACGGCGGCGATCGCGTACCCCTGCCGGTTCTGCCCGACCATCCGGCCGAAGACCCGGGGCAGGCTGAACGGAATCACCAGGATCAGGAAGATCTCCAACCAGTTCGTCCAGGTGGTCGGGTTCTCGAACGGATGGGCGCTGTTGACGTTGTAGAAGCCGCCACCGTTGGTGCCCAACTCCTTGATGACCTCCTGGCTGGCCACCGGCCCGCCGGTGATGGTCTGGCTGCCACCGGTCAGGGTGGTGACCTCGGTGCCGGCGGAGAGGTTCTGCACCGCCCCGCCGATCATCAGGGCGAGGGCGCCGAGCACCGAGATCGGCAGCAGGATCCGCAGCGTGACCCGGGTCAGGTCGACCCAGAAATTGCCCAGGTCACCCGTGCGGCGGCGGGCGAACCCGCGCACCAGCGCGACGGCGACCGCGATACCGACGGCAGCGGAGACGAAGTTCTGCACCGCCAGCCCGGCCATCTGGACCAGGTGCCCCATGGCCGACTCACCCGAGTACCACTGCCAGTTGGTGTTGGTCACGAACGACACGGCCGTGTTCCACGCGCCGTGGGTCAGCACCGGGTCGAAGCCCAGCGAGAGCCACAGGTGGTCCTGCAGCCGCATGAACGCGTAGAGGAACAGGATCGAGATGGCGGAGAAGGCAAGCACGCTGCGGGCGTACACGCCCCAGGACTGCTCGGCGCCCGCGTCGACCCCGACCAGGCGGTAGATACCCCGCTCGACGCGGAAGTGCCGCCGGCCGGACACCACGCGGAACATGTGGTCGCCGAACGGCTTGTGGACGGCGACCAGCGCCACCACGAGCGAGACGATGAACAGCACGCCGGCTGTCGTCACGGCCATCAGAAGCGCTCCGGGAACAACAGGGCGACCACCAGGAACACGGCCAGGCCGATCGCCAGCACCAGACCGATGACGTTGACGGCGCTCACAGCTTCTCCACTCCCCTCACCACCAGGGCGAGAGCCGCGAACAGCCCCATCGTCAACACCACGAACACCACGTCAGACACGTCTGACTCCTCATTCCGGACCAGCTCGACACGGCCGCCATCCGGCCGCGCCGAGCAATCACAACGCCACCCGCCCCTCACCGACAGGGGCTATAACGCGACCATCACGGCGATCCGGCGTTTCTTAACGCCCTTTTCACACCACCCCTGGATCGGGTGATCCCGACCACCGTCGGCAGGGCGGATCACACCGCTTGCCCCCCAGGAAGCAGTGGTGGCAGATCCGCGGCATCGCCGCCGAGCGGCGGACCGGGCAGGGGCGACGGCGCGAAGACCCCGAACTCACCCCGACGGTCGACAAGCTCACCGAAGACCGCCAGCCGCACAGCGAGGCTCCCGGTCGGGGCATCGGATCCTGGCCGACTGCCGCCCCACCCGGAGCTTCGTCCAGTGTCGACACGGCTCCCCGCGCCTACCCTGGCGGGGCTATCACGAAAGGCCTCAGTGGACCCCAGCATCTCCCCATGCCTCGGCCCGGGCCGCTCGCCCTGCCTCGACCAGGACACCGCACGGCAGCCCGACGCGACGCGTGCCCGCCTCGTCCGCTGAACAGGCCGTACCGATCGCCGGCCCGCTGCGGCAGAATGCCAGGCAGGCGGCCCCGGCGGCGCAGGCCGGGCGGGCAGCTCCGGCCGCCCTCAGCCGCCCGATCCCTCGGGGAGGACGACCATGCCGCACCATCGCCACTCCGCCCGCCGGCAGGTCGCCGGGAGCGCGGGTTCCCCGTGTCGGGCGGCCCGACGGCCGCGCGCCTAGCTCCGGTACGCCAGGCGCTGACGGTTGACATCCTCCCCCGCCTAAAGGCGAGGGATTCCCACCCTCGCGGGTTGGGGTTCCTGGTTCACCGCAGACCGCACGGAAGGTTGCCCCTCGTGTCTGACGTCCGCTCCGCAGGCGTTTTGTGTCTCGACCAGCCCGGCCGCGACAGCGATGTTCTGGGCGGCGTTGACGTCCCGGTCATGCCGGGTGCCGCAACCCGGACACGACCAATGCCGTGTGCCGAGGGAAAGCTGGGCGAGCAGGTGCCCGCACGCCGAACACGTCTTCGACGACGGGTACCAGCGATCCACGACGGCGAGGGTACGGCCGTCGCGGTGCGCCTTGTAGGTCAGCAGGGTACGGAACTCGGCCCAGCCGGTACGCGAGATCGCTTTGGCCAGGCAGCGGTTGCGGACCATGTTCGCCACCGCCAGGTCCTCCACCGCGATGGCGGCGAACCGGCGCACCAGGGCGGTGGACTGCTGGTGGAGGAAGTCCCGACGGGCATCTCGTACCCGCGAATGCGCCCGCGCCACCCTTTGCCTGGCTTTGGCGCGGTTGGCGGAGCCCTTCTGCCGGCGGGCCATCATCCGCTGGTACCGCTTGAGTCGGCGCTCGCGCCGCTCCATGTGCCTCGGACGCGGAATACGCTCGCCGGTGGACAACACCGCAAAATCGGTCAGGCCGAGGTCCACACCCACCACCCCGCCCGCCGGTTCGGGTGCGACGGGTGCCTCGACGTCGACGGCGAACGTCACGAACCAGCGGCCGTCCGGGTCACGCGACACCGTCACCATCGTCGGATCCAACCCCGCCACGTCCACGCCTGGCCAGGACCACACGAACCGCAGCACACCCGGAGTCTTTCCCAGCGACAGGTTCCCGCCGCGCAGCCGGAACGCCGACCGGGTGTAGGAGGCCGACTGGCGGCCGTGCCGCGACTTGTACCGCGGGTACCGGGCTCGTTTCTGGAAGAAGGCAGTCATGGCGGTGTGCTGGTGCCGCAGGGTCTGCTGCAACGGCACCGACGACACCTCACCCAGAAACGCCAGATCGGGCTGCCTCTTCATCTCGGTCAGCGCCCGATCCGTCTGGGCGTACGAGGTCGCTCTGCCCTCAGCGTGGTAACGAGCATGACGGGCGGCGAGAGTGCGGTTCCAGACGACACGTACACACCCGAACGTGCGGTTCAGCACCGCCACCTGCTCCGGCGTCGGATACGCCCGACACCTGTACGCCGTCCGCACACGACCAGTCCTACCACAAGGGACAGTCATGGTTGACGACGCGTCCGCCATTCCTCCCCGCCCTGAAGGACGGGGCATCCTGGCGGTGATCCGGTGACGGGGAACCCGGTCGCGCGGCCTGGGCCGGCCCCTGGCCAGCGGCGGATCTCCTCCCCCAGGCTCATCGGGCGCATCCGGGAGCTCGATCTGCTGGTGTCGACCCTGGCGACGCCGCCCGCCGCGGTGGTGCTGGAGGGAGAGGCGGGAGCCGGCAAGACCCGGCTGATCACCGAGGTACGAGCCCGGCCTGAGCTTGCGGGACTGAGGTTCGTGCTCGGGGCGAGCCGGCGGATTCGCGAGCCGTTCCCGTTAGGCCCCATCATCGACGCGGTCCGCGGGCTCGACACGGAGCTGGCGGAAACCCGGCTGTCCCCGCTGGCCGGCGCGCTCCGGCCGTTGCTGCCCGAGCTCGCCGAGGCACTGCCACCGGCGCCCGAGCCACTGGCCGACCCGGCCGCCGAGCGCCATCGGGTGTTCCGTGCGCTGGCGGAGGTGCTGGGGTCGGTGGGTCCGGTGGTGCTGGTCCTGGAGGATCTGCACTGGGCCGACGAGCAGACCCTCGACTTCACGAGCTACCTGCTGGGCGATCTGCCAGCACAGCTGTCGGTGCTGCTGACGTTCCGCAGCGAGGAGGCGGCCCCGGGCGTACGGGCGTTGACCGCACGGTTGCCGGCGTCGACGAGACACGCGCAGGTCGTGCTCGCCCCGCTGGACGCGGGGCAGACCGGTGCGCTGGCTGCGGCCATCCTCGGGCTGGCCCGGGTCTCCGAGGAGTTCGCCGACTACCTGTGCGAGTGGGCCTCCGGGCTGCCGTTCGCGATCGAGGAGCTGCTCGCGTTGCTGCAGGCGAACGGCCAACTGGTCCGCCGGAACGGCGGCTGGGCACGCCGGGAGCTGGGTGAACTCAACGTGCCCACCGGAGTCCGTGACCAGGTGCTCGAACGCGTGGCGCACCTGTCCGACGAGGCCAGGGCGGTTGTCGAGGCGGCTGCCGTGTTGCACACCTCCGCACCGATGTCGGTGGTGGTGGCGACCTGCCGGATACCGGCGGCCCGGGCGTTGCCGGGTCTGGAGGAGGCGCTGGAGTCGGGCCTGCTCGTCGAGCATGGCGAGTTGGTGGGGTTCCGGCACGTGCTGGCCGCGCAGGCGGTGGAGGAGGCGTTGCCCGGCCCGCGCCGGCAGCAGCTGCACGGCCGGGCGGCGGCCGCGCTCGGCGCGCTCGATCCGATACCGCTGGGGCAGCGGGCACACCACCTTCGCCACGCTCGCCTGCTGGAGGAGTGGGTACGCGCGGCCGAGCAGGCGGCGGACCAGGCGGCGGCGCTGCGGCACGACGCGGAGGCGGTCCGGCTGCTCGAAGACGTCGTACGCCATGGGCCGTTGTCCTCACAGGAGCGCGCGCGGCTGGCGGTGAAGCTGGGCTGGGCCGCCCTTGAAATGGTGCGTACGCACGAGGTCGTCGACCTGCTCTGGGCGGTGCTCAACGAGAACGGGGCGCCAGCGACGCAGGGGGAGCTGCGGTTCCTGCTGGCCTCGGCGCTCAACGTGGCTGGCGAGGATCCTTCGGTGCAGCGCACGTTGTTCGCCACCGCCATCGAGCAGCTGCCGCGCCGGCCGGACCTGCGAGTGCGAGCGACAGTCGCGGTCGGGTTGCTGACCGCGTCCATCGGCACGGTCACCCGGGGTCGAGACTGGCTCTACCGCGCGCTGGAGCTCCTCGCGGAGGTCCACGACCCGATGGTCGGCGTGTTCGTGCTGGGCAAGGTCGGGATGGGGCTGGTGACCCTCGGCGACCCCCGCTGGCGGCAGGTGCTCGACCGCATCGAAGCTGCCACCGGAAGCTCACCCCGGTCGCTGGCCGAGGTCAACGCGTACTTTTCGGTCGGCACCCAGTGTTGCTACTTCGGGCACCACGAGGTCGGGCAGCGGCTGCTGACGAATGCCCTGACGGGAGCGGTCAGGTGCGGCAGCCGCCGGCTGGAGCTGCTCACCCGCTCCGCGCTGGTCCTGCTGCACTATCTCCGGGGCACCTGGGAAGCGCTGAGCGACGGCACCGACGCCCTGCTCGACGCCCTGTCCGACTACCCGCTCGGCCGGATCGAAGCCGAGCTGGCGCTCGGTGGCCTGGCTCTCGGTCGCGGCCAGCTCGACGACGCCCAACACCGACTCGCCAGTGCCCGGCAACTGGCCGAGGATCTGGGTCTGGTGGAGTCGCTGGCGTTCCCGGCGAGCGGTCTGGCCCGCATCGCGCTCGCCCGGGGGGACGTCGACGCCGCGTTGACCGCGACGCAACGATGTCTCACCATGTTGACCGGCAAGGAGGCGTGGGCGGCTGCGGCACCGGTGCTGCCGGCCGCCACCGAGGCACTGGTCGCCGCGGGCCAGCTGACCGACGCCGACGTCCTGCTGACCGACTACGAACACCGGCTGGGTGACCTGGACGTCTCCATCGCCCCGGCCGTTCTCCAACACGCCAGGGGCCTGCTGGAGACGGCTGCCGGCCACCCGCCGCGAGCGGCCCGCCACCTCGTCGAGGCGGCTCACCGCTACGACCGGCTGCCCTATCCCTACCAGGCGGCCCAGGCACGGGAGCTGGCGGCGTTGGCGCTGCTCGGTGCGGGTGACCACGAGGCCGGTGCCGCCGAGCTGTCGGCGGCCCTGGCCACGTATCAGCGCCTGGGCGCCACCTGGGACTACGCCCGCGCGATCGGCGCGGCTCGGCAACGCGGCCTGTCGCTGCCCGGTCGCCGCCGGACCGGGCGGCCCAGCTACGGCAACGAGCTGTCACCGCGGGAGCGGGAGGTGGCCGAGCTGGCCGCCGCGGGTCGCACGAACAAGGAGATCGCCGCGGAGCTGTTCCTCTCCGTGTACACGGTCGAGCAGCACATCACGTCCGTACTGCGGAAGCTGCACATCCGTTCCCGAGCGGCCATCGCGAGCCGGTTGAGCTGAGTGGCAAGCCGTTAGTTGCCGGGTTTCCGGGATTGTTCCCGTGCTGCCTCGCGGCCAGGCTGCTGCCATGCATCATCCTGAGCCCGACGAGACCCCTGGACCGTCCGGGTCTCCCAGCGAACCAGCGTCACCTGCCGGTGCGGTACGGCCGGCTGCGGGCGCACCGTCGAGCCCGGCCGAAGACGAGAACGCACCGGCGGGCGAGACGGCGGAGGGGACCCGGCACGAGGGCGGATGGCGGTCGGTATGAGCCCTTCCGCCGCTACGGACTCAGGCCCGACAAGGGACAGCGGGCGAGACCGCACCGCGAGGACAGAGGAGAGTTCCTTGAATGGATTGGCGACGGGTTCCCCGACGCTCGTGAGCGCCCCTCGGCGGCGAAGGCTCCGACTGGGTGCCGTCCTGGTCACGGCCGTGCTGCTCGTCCTGGGGATGCCAGGAACGGCGGTGGCCGCACCCACCCGGACGGCATCGGTCGAGCCGGCGCTGCACACCACACTTGCCGCGGACGGTACCGCCACCTTCTGGGTGTACCTGCGGGACCGGGCCGACCTTTCCGGCGCAGCCAGGATCACTGACCGCGCCGCGCAGGGCCGGTTCGTGTACGAGAGGCTGACCGGCACCGCCAGGGCCAGCCAGGCTGGTCTGGTGGCGATGCTGAAGGCCGCGGGAGCGAGCCACCAGCCGTACTGGATCGCCAACACGGTTCGGGTGACCGGCGACGCGGCGCTGCTGAAGCGGATCGCCGCCCGCCCAGAGGTCACCCAGATCACCGCCGACCAGGTCTACCAGCTCCCCACGCCGGAAGCAGCCGGCGAGGAATCGCAGATCACGGCCGTCGAGTGGAACATCAGCCGGGTCAACGCCCCGCAGGTGTGGCAGCAGTACGCGGTGACCGGTGAGGACATCGTGATCGGCAGCATCGACACGGGGGTGCGGTACAACCACCCGGCGCTGGTGAAGCAGTACCGGGGCAACCTGGGCAACGGCGCGTTCGACCACAACTACAACTGGTGGGACCCGTCGAGCGTGTGCGGCGCGCCGTCGTTGGTGCCGTGCGACAACAACAACCACGGCACCCACACCGTGGGCACCATGGTCGGCAACGATGGCGGGGCCAACCAGATCGGGGTGGCGCCCGGGGCGAAGTGGATGGCCGCGAAGGGCTGCGAGTCCAACTCCTGCACGTCCTCCGCGCTGCTGTCCAGCGGCCAGTTCATGCTCGCCCCCACCGACCTGCGTGGAAAGAACCCGAACCCGGCGCTCCGCCCGCACATCATCAACAACTCCTGGGGTGGCGGCGCCACCACCTCCCCCTGGTACCAGCCCACTGTCCAGGCCTGGGTGGCGGCCGGGATCTTCCCCCAGTTCTCCAGCGGCAATCCGGGGTCAGCGTGTGGGCAGGCGGGCAACCCCGGCAACCTGCCCGAGGCGTACTCGGCCGGTGCGTTCGACGTCAACGGCGCCCTGTACGTCAACTCCGGCCGCGGCCCCTCGGCTTGGGGCGCTGACCAGGTGAAACCGAACATTTCCGCCCCGGGTGTCGCGGTACGCTCGGCCTTCGCCAATGGCGGATACGGCGCGCTCACCGGCACGTCGATGGCTTCCCCGCACGTGGCGGGCGTGGTCGCGCTGCTCTGGTCCGCCGCGCCCGCGCTGGAGCGCGACATCGCCGCCACCCGGTCCATCCTGGACGGCTCCGCCGTGGACACCGCGGATCTCACCTGTGGCGGTACCAGCGGCAACAACAACGTGTGGGGCCAGGGCAAGCTGGACGCCCTCGCCGCCGTCACCCAGGCGCCGCGTCCGGCGAAGGGACAGCTGACCGGCACGGTGCTCGCCGCCCCCACCAACACGCCGATCGCCGGTGCCACCATCACCATCGCCGGGTCGGTGAACCGGACCCGTACCACGGGGCCGGACGGCCGGTACGCGATCACCCTGCCCGCCGGCAGCTACACCGTGACCGCGTCGGCGTTCGGATACCAGGCGGCGAGCGGCCCGGCGACCGTCGTCGAGGGCGGCACCGCCGCCCGGGACTTCGCCCTGGTGCCACCGGACGGACGACAACTGAGCGTGGCACCCCGCTCGCTGGACTTCGGCGTGACGAAGATCGGCGACACGGCCGGGCCGTTGACGGCGACGCTGACCGGCACCGGCGCCGAACCGGTGACGGTCAGCGCGATCACCGAGCCGGGCGGCGGGTTCGCGCAGTCCGGCGGCACGTGTGGCGCGCTACCGGTCACGCTCTCGCACCTGCAGAGCTGCACTGTGGCGTACACGTTCACGCCCACCGTTGAAGAGCCGGCGACGGCGACGGTGACTGTGACCAGCGACGCGGTCGACGGTCCGCACGCGTTCACTCTGGAGGGCACCGCCATCCGGGTCCCGCTGCGGGTCGACGCCGCGACGTTGGCGGCCGGCGAGAACGTGCTCTTCTCCGGGTTGGTCGATCCCGCCGGCCGGTACGCGTACTTCGGTACGCAGACGTCGCCGGGTCGGGTGGTGAAGGTCGACCTGGGCACCTTCCAGCGGGTGGGTGCGATCACGCTGGCCGAGGGTGAGAACTACCTCAACTCGGCGGTGATCGACCCGGCCGGCAGGTACGCCTACCTCGGCACGGGCACCGCACCCGGGCGCATCGTGAAGATCGACCTGGCCACCTTCCAGCGGGTCGGCACGATCACGCTCGACAGCGGCGAGAACTACCTGCGGTCGGCGGTGATCGACCCGGCGGGGGCATACGCCTACTTCGGCACCGGCACCGCGCCGGGACGGGTGGTCAAGATCGACCTGAACACCTTCCAGCGGGTGGACGCGGCCACGCTGAGCAGCGGCGTGGACAACCTGCGCTCCGCCGTGATCGACCCGGCGGGGGCATACGCCTACTTCGGCACCGGCACCGCGCCCGGGCTCGTGGTGAAGCTCGACCTGACGACGATGGCGGAGGTCGGGGTGATCGCGATGGTGAGCGAGAGCCTCTTCTACTCGGCGGTGATCGACCCGATGGGCAGGTACGCCTACTTCGGCACCGGCACGTCACCGGGACGCATCGTGAAGATCGACCTGGCCGGCTTCCAGCGGGTCGAGGCGATCGAACTCGCGACCGGCGAGAACTCGCTGCTGACGGCGGCGATCGACCCGGCCGGTCGGTACGCCTACTTCGGCACCGGCACCGCACCCGGCGGCGTCGTGAAGATCGAGCTCGCCGGCTTCCAGCGGGTCGGCGCGGCCACGCTGGCCGAGGGCGAGAACTCGCTGCTGTCCGCGGTGATCGACCCGCAGGGTGGCTTCGTCTATCTCGGCACGGTGAGCTCGCCGGGTCGGGTGGTGAAGGTGAAGGTCGACACGGCGATCCAGCTCAGCGCCGCGGCACACCGGGTGCGAGGGAACGCCGTCGTGAATCTGGCCTGGGACGGAGCTACCTCGACCGACGTCGACGTCTTCCGCGACGGCACGCTCGTCGCCACGGTGCCCAACAACGGCACGTACGCCGACGCCGTCGACGGCTCAGGCGCCGTCACGTACACCTACCGGGTGTGCCACGCCGGCACGCTGAAGTGCTCGAACAGGACCACCGTGCGGTTCGCAGGCCAGCAGGGATGACCGGTCACGTCGGCGCCCACCCCCAACGAAGGAGACAACGAGTCATGAGTACGAGTCGACTGCGACGTGCTCTGGGTGCCCTGCTGGCGCTCGGCCTCACCGGCGGCACGGTGCTGGCAGCCAGCACGGCCGCCGCCGATACGGCAGCCAGCGACAGCCAGTGGACGGACAGCTCGGGTCTGACCGCGGACGCGTACGGACACCACCCGGACGGCGCTACCGTGACGCCCACGGCGGGCGAGACCGCGTCCGCGGTGACGTCCACGGCGGCGGCCTGGTCGCTGCTCGGGCCGCCCGGTGGCGACATCTACGACACCGCTGTGTCCCCTGCGGATCCGAAAACGGTGCTGGCCGGCTACGCACCGGGCGGTGGATACAACGGAGGTCTGTACCGCTCCGGCGATGGCGGCGCCACCTGGTCCGAGGTGCCGGCGCTGCGCGGCAGGAGCGTCTTCGCCATCGAGTTCACCGCTGGCGGAACGGCCTTCGCCGGCACCCAGGACGGCGTGTGGCGCAGCAACGACGGTGGCCTGACCTGGGTCGCCGGCAACCTCAACATCGGCCTCAACGACCAGGTCCTGAGCGTCGCGGTCGACCCGGTCAACCCGTCGGTGCTGTGGGCCGGGATCGCCAATGCCCTGGGCTCCCAGAAGGTCAACCTCATGCGGTCGGCCGACGGCGGCGTGACCTGGACCAACCGGACCCCGTCGATGGGTGCCGCGCTGTCCGGCAGGGCGATCGCGATCGACCCGAACGACCCGAACACGGTGATCGTCGCGTTCGACGCCGGCCAAGTGTGGGTCACCCGGGACAGCGGGGTCACCTGGACGAAACGCTCCGCCGGCCTTCCCACCAGCCCGTTGTTCGACATCGGGTACGACGGAACGCGGCTGCTTGTCGGTGGCGGCCAGCTCTTCTCGAACCAGTACCTCGGTCTCTACCAGTCGACCGACCTCGGTGTGACCTGGACCCCACTGCACAACAGCAGCTGGCCGACTCCGGTGGTCCACGGCATCGCCGTGGATCCGCACGACCGGGACACGATCCTGGTGACCACGGCCGGTACCGGAGTCCACCGCACCACCGACGGCGGCGCGACCTGGGAGATCAGTGTCGGCGGCACCAACACCCTGACCGGGCGGTCGATCCGCTTCGCGCCCGGCAACTCGCGGCAGGTCATCCTCGGAACCGACGCGGTGGCTGTCTTCCGCTCCACCGACGGCGGCACGTCGTTCGCCCAGTCGTCGAACGGCATCGCCGAGATCGACCTCCGCTCCATCCACGTCAACCCGCGTGACCCGAACGAGATCGCGATCGCCTTCCAGGGACAGAACACCGGCGGTGTCTACTCCACCGTCGACGGTGGTGCCAACTGGAAGCGGGAGCCGCTGCCGCCGACCCGGTACGGCACCGTCCGATTCGCCCCGGACGGCACGCTCCACGCCCTCTCCAACGGCCCCACGACAGTGGCCCAGGAGGGGCTCTACCGGCGCGGAGGCGACGGGAACTGGACCGTACTCGGCCCCGACCAGGGGGCCTACTACGAGTCCGACCTCACGACGATCCGGTTCAGCCGCACCAACCCGGACCTGATCCTCCTCACCGGCGCCGACTTCGGGTACGCCGGCACCGAGGCCACGATCTGGCGCACGCTGGACCGCGGCCAGACCTGGACCAAGGTCCACGAGGGAACGTCCGGCCAGGCGGCGCTCGACGTCGAGATCGTGGAGAACGGCACCGACCAGGAAATGATCGCCTCGATCAACGACCGGAGCGGCGCCTACGCCAGCAGCGTCCTGCGCTCGGAAGACGGCGGCACGTCGTGGTTCACGTCGATGATCGGCCTGTCCGGAAGGTACATGAATCCATACCTGTGCGCGTCGTCCCACGACCCGCGCGTCGTCTACCTGGCGGCCTGGTTGACCTCCAGTTCCACCGGCGTGTACCGCAGCCTGGACGGCGGCGTCACATGGGAATCCACCGGCTGGACGAGCAACGCCACCGTTGCCGACCTGGCCTGTGACCCGGCCGACGGGCGGACGCTGTACATGTCGCTGAACACCGACCCCCGGGTCGTCCGCTCCGCGGACGCCGGCACCACGTTCTCCCCGTTCGACAGTGGCATCGAATCGGTACGGCAACCTCGGACGCTGACCTTCGCCGGTCCGTCCCGCCTGCTGCTGGCGACCGCGAAGGGAAGCTACGCGACCAACCTCGACCGCGACATCATCACCGTCGGCACCTCGGTACGCCGGGACAGGGGCCAACTCGCGGTGGATCTGACCTGGCAGGGGGCAACCTCCGTCGACGTCGACATCTACCGCGACGACACGCTGGTCGGCACGGTGCCGAACGATGGCGCCCACACCGATCCCCTCGACGTCCAAGGCCGCGGCACCGCTACGTACCAGGTGTGCCGGGCGGACAGTTCGACCTGCTCAGCCAGGACGACGGTGACGTACGGCGGGCCACCGGTCTGAGCCGTCCGGGTCGCGAACAACCGCGTGGTGATGGCCAGTGCGGGCCATCACCACGCGGGGCGGCCATGACCCAACTGTGACCTGCATAGATGAGAAGCCGCAGGAGGGCGGGCGCAGTTGAGCGCCGTCACGTGCTGTTGGTTGCGGTTCGACGCCGTTCAGCGCACCCGACTGCTCCCCACGTGCTCCCCGATCCACGGCGCGACAGCGGCGTCGCCCGGCGCCTCGGGCACTTCGCTGCGGCACGTCTCCGAGGAGAAGCACCGAGGTTGACGTCTACTCGGTGACCGGTGCGCTGAGACACAGCGCGCCCGGCCGGCGGCACGGGCGAATGCGGCTGTCCGCCGGAGAGAGGCCACGACTACGGTGATGCTGTGGCGGTGTGGGAGCTCTGGCGGCAGGACGACAACGGCAACCGGGTCCGGATGGGCACCTTCGCTGACCGAATCGAGGCGCTGGCCAAGGTCCTGGCGCTGGAGTCGGGTGTGGCGCACAAGCAGACCTACTGGGTCGACGGGCCACCCGGGCCGGTCTGCCGCACAGACCGCGACCTGTACCGGCGCCTTGTCCGGGAAGGCGAACGCATGAACGCGGCCGCGCTTGGTTTGGACGTGTTCCTGCGTTCGTGGTGGCGGGTAGCCCGGCCGCTGTCGGGTCGGGTCTCGCTGGACCTGGACACGGTTGCCGCGATGGTCGTGGCGGCGGGCATGGTCGAGCCGGCGCCACCGCAGGCCTCCTGGCGTTCCGCCTCGTTTCGCTACACGGACGAGCCGACATCGTATGCCGACTGGGAAGCCATCGTGCTGTCTCAGATCGCGGACCTGGCCGACTTCGCCGATCAGGGACCCCTGGACGAGTACGCCCGGTTCGGCATTGACGCCCCCCGCACGACGGGATGTGTGCGAGCCACGGGCATCCGCTGGTACAACTTCGATCCGCAGGCGTACCTGGAATGCGGGATGGCCGGGGCACTGGGCGGCTGGAGCGAAGACGACGGCCTACGGAAACAAGTTCCTGGCCCCGTCGTGCCGTTGGTGAACGAACCGGAGCCGGGCGAGCACACCATCGGCTTCCTCGGCTGGGCCGATCTCGCAGAACTGGCCCGGTGCGGGCAGGAGTACGAGTAGCACCACCGCGGCCGAGGGGTTGGCAGCCGATGCTGCTCGACGTCAGAAAACCGTTTGAGGCTTCCTTCCGCGTTCCCTTAGGTTGCCTGCGGCCCGTCGCTGTGAGGACAGAGGACAAAACGCGTGACCCCGCCTGCTCTTTAGACCTGACACCTTCTTCCGCTCACCTGTAGCCGACGCTCCCGTCGGTTCTGCCGGGCTGCCCTTGTGCGCCCGGAAATTGCAGCGTTGAGGCCGCGCGTAATCGGCCTCGTGTCAGGTCTAGAGAGATCAGGTCTAGAGAGATCATGTCTTCACAACCTCATACCGTGCTGTCCTGGGTCGTTCGTCGGACCAGGCTGCCTCTGCTGTCGTTGCGGTGCGTGGACTGCCGGTCGGAGTCGGCCACCACCGGCGCGGGCAGGTTCCGCGTCAACGCCAACGGCAAACTGCTGGACGTGTGGCTGCTGGTCCGCTGCGCATCCTGCGATCGGACGAGCAAACTCACCGTGCACGAGCGAGTGCCAGTCAGATCCTTCGACCCGGCCGAACTCCACGGCTACCGTGTCAACGATCCGGACCTGGTGGCGTCCAGGCTGTTGGATCCGCTGCTCGCCCGGCGCAACCGCTTCACCCTGGACTGGACGGGGGCCTGGCGGCTGGACACCCCGTCGACATGGCTCGACGAGGCGTGGCCGGTCCAGGTGGAGGTCGTCTTCGAGGATTCGGTACCGGTGCGCCCGGAACGGCTCATCGCGCAAGGGCTCGGCCTCAGCAGGAACGAGGTACTGCGCCGGATCAAGTGCGACATTCCCCTGCGCCGTCCGACGAGCGCCGGATTCACCTTTACCGTGATGGCTGGGGCTTAGCGGGGATGTAGCCGCGGCGGGCCACCCGGCCCGCCCGGCTTCACCCCCGAACCCATGCCAATACCGGTCGCACAAGCACGATCGCGGTGAGGACCAGGCCGAGCGCGGCGATCTGGTCCTCGATGCCCTGGGTGATCCGGCCGTCGCGCGACAGCATCCGGATCGCGTCCGTGCGTGGATCGACCCGACGCTCCGCAGGTCTTTCAGCCATCGGAACTTTCTGACATCATCCGGCAGAGGGATCGAAGATTATGACCGTGGAGGTTCGGATGCGCTCCCGCCTGACGAGTTCCCTCAGCGTCGCCCTGCTGGCGACCGCCGCGTTCCTGGTTCCGGCGTCACCCGCCGCCGCCGCGCCCTCGTTCCGAACGCCTTTCCCGTGCAACCAGACGTGGTCCGGTCAGACCCGCACCACGCACAGCCCGCAGTACGCAATCGACTTCAACCGGACCAACGACCACGGCGATCCGGTCAAGGCCAGCGCCCCGGGCACGGTGGACGTGGTCGCCAACCTCGGTGACACCAGCTACGGCCGGTACGTGCGGATCAACCACGGCAACGGGTATACCACCTACTACGCCCACCTCAGCGGGTTCAACGTCTCGGTCGGCCAGTCCGTCGGCTACAGCACCACCATCGGGTACGTGGGCAACAGCGGCGGCTCCTCCGGATCGCACCTGCACTACGAACAGCGCCTGAACGGCAACGACATCAAGGTGCGCTTCAGCGGCAACCTGGCTCTCTACTTCGGGACGCGGAACTACACGCGTACCGCCGGCTGCTGATCCCCCGATCGACTGCCCCGGTTCTCGGGCACGGGCGACGGCCCTCCGGTTGGATCCGGCCGTCGCCGCTACCCCGGCAGGGGAGTTGTCGGCCCGGCACGTGACCGGCCAGCGAACGGGTGGCCGCGGGAACCGGAGGGCCCGCTGGCCGAGACGCAAAACGCCTGCGGTGCGGACGTCAGACACGAAGGGCAACCTTCCGTGCGGTCTGCGGTGAACCAGGATCCAACCCGCGAGGATGGGAACCCTCCGCCTTCAGACGGAGGAGGAAGTCAAGCCCGGTAGGTGTACCAGCGAGCCGAAGGGGTACCCGCGCCCAACATCCCGCCAGAGAGGGAGGCTGTGTTGGAAAGTCGAGCCAAGGCGATGGGCCACGGGATCCACCCCATGCTGATCGTTTTCCCGCTGGGGCTGCTCGCCACGGCGGTGATCTTCGACATCCTGTATCTGATCACGGATCGGGCCGGATTCCAGATCTCCGCCGGGTACATCATCGGCGCCGGCATCATCGGCGGCCTCGTCGCCGCGGTCTTCGGATACACCGACTGGCGGGCCATCCCGTCCGGCACCCGCGCCAAGCGGATCGGCGCGATCCACGGCATCGGCAACGTCGTCGTCGTGCTGTTGTTCGCGGTGAGCTGGCTGGCGCGGGCCACCGCGACGAACTGGGAGCCGAATGCCCTGGCCCTGATCTGCAGCTTCGCGGGCATCGTCCTGTCCGGGATGACGGCCTGGCTCGGCGGCGAACTGGTCGAACGGCTCGGCATCAGTGTCAGCGACGGCGCCGGCGTCAACGCGCCGAGTTCCCTGTCCCGCCGCCCCGCGCGCCGCTCCCGCGCCTGACCGGACCGGGGCGGCATCACCACGGCGCCACCGGCCCGTCGACCCACGTGCCGACGGAGGAACCCATGACCGGGTTGCGTACCGACCTGTACGAGCTGCGGATGGCGGCCAGCTACCTGCGCCGGGACATGGTGGAGCGCGCCACGTTCAGCCTGTTCGTCCGCCGCCTGCCGCCGCAGCGCGGCTTCCTGGTGGCCGCCGGACTGGCCGAGGCGCTGGCCTTCCTGGAAGGCTTCGCGTTCGACGAGGACGACATCGGCTATCTGCGCGACACCGTCGGGCTCGACCAACCGACCATGGCGGCGCTGGCCGGGCTGCGGTTCACCGGTGACGTCTGGGCCGTACCGGAGGGTCGCCTGGTGTTCGCCGACGAGCCGCTGTTGGAGGTCACCGCGCCGATCGCGGAGGCGCAGCTGGTGGAGACCGGCGTGCTGAACCTGATCACCTTCCACACCACGGTGGCCAGCAAGGCGGCCCGATGCCGCCTCGCGGCCGGCGGTGCGCAGTTGGTCGACTTCGCGTTCCGCCGGACGCACGGGATCGAGGCCGGGGCGGCCGTGGCGCGGGCGTCGGCGATCGCCGGCTTCGCCGCGACCAGCGACGTCGAGGCCGCGCGACGCTACGGGCTGCCGCCGTCCGGGACGATGGCCCACTCGTACGTCGAGGCGTTCCCCGACGAGCGTGCCGCGTTCCGCGCGTTCGCCACCGACTTTCCCACCAACCCGGTGTTCCTCGTCGACACCTACGACACGCCCGCCGGAGTGCGGGCCGCCGTCGAGGTCGTCGCCGAGTTGGGCCTGACCGGCCCGGTGGCCGTGCGACTCGACTCCGGGGATCTCGCCGCACTGGCCGTGCAGGCCCGCGCGATCCTCGACGACGCGGGGCTGACCCGGGCCCAGATCGTGGCCAGCGGCAGCCTCGACGAGGACGTCATCGCGGCGCTCGTCGCCAAGGGCGCACCCATCGACGCCTACGGCGTCGGCACCCGCATGGGCGTCTCCTTCGACGCGCCGTCCCTGGACAGCGCCTACAAGCTGGTGGCCGTCGGCGACCGGCCGGTGCTCAAGCTGTCGCCCGGCAAGGCCACCCTGCCCGGTCCCAAGCAGGTCTTCCGTGATCCCACCGGTGCCAGCGGCGACGTGGTGGGGCTGCGCGACGAATCGCCGCCGGGCAACCGCGAGCCGCTGCTCGTGCCGGTCATGCGCGGCGGTCGTCGCCTCGACGCCGCCGACCCGGCCGGTGAGGTACGCGCCGCGCGTCGCCGATTCGACGCGGACCTCACCTGGCTACCGGAGACGGCGCGTCGGCTGGCGGACCCGACGCCGCTCACCGCCACCGTCAGCCCGGCCCTCACCGCGCTGCACCACCGGGTGGCGGCGCAGGTGGCGCGGGGCGCGACCTACTGAGCTGTCTCAACCTGAGTAGCGCTGTTTCCTCCGCGGTGAAGAGCCAACCATCTGCCGGACCAGGTCTCTCCCCCGCCTGAGCGATCGCACGGGCGTGCTGGACCAGGCTCGCCGGGGTGGAACCACGCAACCGTCGAGCGGCGCTGGTCCTGCTGCTGGGGGCGGCGACCGTGATCGGTGCCGGCGCGGCCACCGGAACCCTCTTCGGCTACGGGTTCGCGTTCGCCTGGGTCGTGCACGTCGCGCTGATGGCCTGGATCGCCGGCTGGATGCAGCAGGCGCAGCCTGCTGCATCGGGCGTTGTGGGCCCGCGTCGAGCGTATCGCCACCGCCGCCGAGCGGGTCTGACAGCCTGTCCGACCGGGCCCGCGCCGACTCGCACGTGGTCTCGCTTCCGAGCTTCCGGCGAGAGCCCGAGTTCGTCGAGTTCAGGCTGCGTGAGCGCGCAGACAAGAATGACGACACCGGTGATGCGTAGCCCTGCCGAAGCACGCGTGTGCGGAGGACGGCGACGCGCCGCCGGCGGTCTGAACGGGCAACAGGAATACGGAGAACGGCGTCGGCCGGTGTCCCCACCCGGCCGACGCCGTTCACGCGGGACGTCAGTGCTTCTCCAACTCCACCTTCGGCAGCAGCCTCGCCAGCGGCTCGGGCATCCACCAGGCGCGCCGGCCCATCAGCTGCATCGCGGCCGGCACGATCAGGCAGCGGATGATGACCGCGTCCACGAAGATGGCCACCGCCATGCCGAAGCCGGTCTGCTGGAGCAGCCGCTCCGGGCTGAGCATGAAGGCGCCGAAGACGACGATCATGATGGCGCCGGCGGCGCTGATGACCGAGCCGGTGTGGCCGAGGCCCTGACGGACGGCGAGTGCGTGGTCCTTGGTGTGCACCCACTCCTCGTGGATCCGGGAGACCAGGAAGATCTCGTAGTCCATGGAGAGACCGAAGACGACCGCGAAGATCATCACCGGCAGGTACGCCTCGATCGGGCCGGGCTCGATGCCGAACCAGCCCTCCTGGAAGACCAGGGTGATCGCGCCGAGCGCCGCGCCGATGCTGAGCAGGTTGAGCAGCGCCGCCTTGAGTGGGATCAGGACCGAACGGAACACGGCCATCAGCAGGATGATGGACAGTCCGACGACGATCGCCATGAACAGCGGCATCCGGTCGGAGACCTTGGCGGAGTAGTCCTCGGCGGCCGCGGTCGAACCGCCGACCAGGTAGCTGGCGCCGGTGAGCTCGGAGACGCCGGGCAGTACGTCGTCGCGCAGGTGCGCGACGAGCGCGGAGGTGTCCTGGTCCTGCGGCGACGACTCCGGGAACGTGATTATCGTGGCGACGCCGGGGTTCTTGGTCGGCATGGCCGGGGAGACGGCCTGGACGCCGGGGGTGCCGGCCAGGACGCTGCTCGCCGCCTCGGCGGCCTCGGCCGCGTTGCCGCCCGTCGTGTCATCGACGACCACGATCAGCGGCCCGTTGAAGCCGGGGCCGAAGCCATCGGAGAGCAGGTCGTACGCCTGGCGGCTCGTGCTGTCGGGGTTGTCGCTGCCCGCGTCTGCGAAGCCCAGCCGCATGGTGAACGCCGGCAGGCACAGGGCGCCGAGCGCGACCACGGCCACCAGCATGGCGGTGAGCGGACGGCGCTGGACCGCGGCGGCGAGCTTGCGCCAGAGGGTGCCCTCGGGCGCCCTGCCCTTCGCCTCGCGCTTGGCGGCGCGGGCGGTGAACTGGCGGGCGAAGCGCGCGCCGAAGATGCCCAGCAGCGCGGGCAACAGGGTCAGCGAGGCGGCCATGGTGACCAGCACGGTCAGCGCCACGGAGAGGGCCATGCCCTTGAGCGAGCCGAGGCCGAGGGCGACCAGGCCCAGCAGGGCGAGAATGACGGTGCAGCCGGCGAAGAACACCGACCGTCCGGCGGCGTCGAGGGCGTCTACCGTGGCCCGCTCAGGGGAGGCGCCCTTGACCAGTTCGGCCCGGTAGCGGGCGAAGATCAGCAACGCGTAGTCGATGCCGACGCCGAGGCCGACCAGCATCATCACGTACGGGGTGTAGGCGGCGATGGTGAACAGGTGCGAGGCGAGGATGATGATGCCGAGAGTGGAGCCCACGGCGAAGACGGCCGTGATGATCGGCAGCCCGGCGGCGATGACGGTGCCGAACATGAAGACCAGGATCACCAGTGCCGCGAGCAGTCCCGCGCCTTCGGCCGCGCCGCCCGAGCTCTGCCCGAGCAGCCGGGCCGGCCCGCCGCCCAGCTCGACCTGGAGGCCGTCGCCGGCCGCCTCCTGGGTCACGTCGTAGACGCGCTTGGCGTCCTCCTTCTCCATGTCCTTGGCGGGCACGTTGAGCATCACCGTGGCGTAACCGATGGTGCCGTCGGGCGCGATGGCGGCCGCATCCGCGTAGAGGCTGCGTACCTGCGCGACGTGGGGCTGCTCGGCGACCTCGGCCAACATCGTCTCGACGCGCTGCCGGACGGCGGGGTCGCGCAGTCCGCCCTTGGCGTGCAGGACGATCTCCATGGTGTCCCCGGCGCGGGCCGCGCCGCTGGCCGCCAGCAGGTCGGCGGCGGCCTGGGACTCGGTGCCGGGTAGGGAGAAGTCCTCGCGGTAGTCGTTGCCGGCCATGACGGCCGAGGTCCAGACGCCGATCATCACGGCGAGCCAGAGCAGCAGGGCGAGCCAGCGGCGGCGGTGGGAGAAGCTGGCGACGCGCGCGAACACGCCCGGCCGGCCGCGTGAGTGCGGTGTTGCCTGGACGGTCTCTTCGGTGAGGGTCATGGTCTCTTTCAGGGTCGGATCAGCAAGGGGAGTCGGTCCGTGCGTTCACCACGGGGTGGTTCTGTACGGCAGGTGCGCGGCGGACGCGTCCTCGCGGGCCTGACAGCCCGCCCGGGGTTGTGCGGTCCTGACTCGGAGCCGTGTACGGGGCGGCAGCGGGCGTAATCAGGTGGTGGTGAAGTCGGCCATCATGGCCATGTCTTCGTGTTCGAGGTTGTGGCAGTGCAGCATGAAGGTCCCGGCGTAGTCGGTGAACCGGATGGCGATCTCGACCGCTTCGGACGGGCGTACGTCGACGGTGTCCTTCCAGCCGGCGTCGTACGGGCCGGGTGCCCGGTTGTTGCGGCTGATCACCTGGAACGGGTCGAGGTGCACGTGTACCGGGTGGTGGAAGTCGCTGATCAGTCGCCAGACCTCGGTGGTGCCGAGGCGCGGCCGGGCCAGCGGGCGGCCGGGCCGGTAGGGCTGGCCGTTGATGGTCCATCCGTGGTCGGGACGCAGCTGGAAGTGGAACGTCCGCGTCGCTGCGGCGCGGGCCGGGTCGAGGGGCTCGATGTGGCCGAGTCGCTCGGGCAGGCCTGGGTCGTCGTGGGTCGCGCCGGTGATGTCGAAGGCCATCACGTGGGCCGTGCGGCCGGTGCCGAGGCGGTTCACCAGCCGTACGCGTGTGCCGGGACGGTAGCGAGAGAAGTCGATGACCACGTCGAAGCGTTCGGCGGGTGCGATGTCGATGGTGTGGTGGGTCAACGGGCGATGCAGCAGACCACCGTCGCCGCCGATCTGCACCAGGCCACCGCCGGGAGCCGGCGGGTCGAGTGCCAGCCGGTATCGCCGGGCGTTGGAGG
Organism: Micromonospora sp. NPDC049139; assembly: GCF_055586845.1. Lineage (NCBI taxonomy): Bacteria > Bacillati > Actinomycetota > Actinomycetes > Micromonosporales > Micromonosporaceae > Micromonospora > Micromonospora sp. NPDC049139. Next base: position 52,492 of record NZ_JBVJHK010000023.1, read on the forward strand.
CGTTGAGCAGCCGCAGCCGGTACCGGGCCCGGTCGGTCCGCAGCACCGGCCAGGGCGCGCCGTTGACCAGGATGACGTCGCCGAGCACGCCGTTCATGTACGGATCGGTGACGCCGGGGCTGCGCAGGTCCGGATCGATCAGCGGATAGCGGAGCGAACCGTCCGCGGCGAACGACCGGTCGGCGATCATGATCGGGATGTCGCGGTCGCCGGCGGGTAACCGCAGCGCGTCCTCCTCGTCGTCGTGCACGAGGTGGAAGCCGGCCAGCCCACGCCAGACCGCCACGCCGGTGTGCCCGTGCCGATGGTCGTGATACCAGAGCGTCGCCGCCCGCTGCCGCATCGGGTACGTGTAGTCCCGCTCGCCGACGCTGATCCGCCCCGGATCGTGGCCGCCGTGGTGGCCGGCGTGGTGGCCGACGTGCGCCGGGGTGCTTCCTCCGGCCGGCATGATGAGGTCCGCGGGGTAGCCGTCGCTGTCGGCGGGGGTGTGTCCGCCGTGCAGGTGGACCACGGTCGGGTGGGGCAGGGTGTTGCGGTGCCGGACGACGGTGCGCCGGCCGGCGCGGGAGCGGATCGTGGGGCCGGGGAAGCTGCCGTGGTACGTCCACGCCTCGGTGGGCAACCCCGGCAGGATGCTCAGCGTGGCCGGCCGTTGGGTGATCTCGTGGTAATCCGTCGTGGCGTCGGAGCGTACCGGCGCGAGCACCGGAGGAACGGGCAGCGGCACCTGGTACGGCCGGGGCAGCGGCGCCTGGCTCGGCAGCAGCCGGCCCGGTTCGCCGGGGCCGAGCAGCCCGCTGCGGGCGAGCCAGCCACCGCCGGCGGCCGCCGCCACGGCGGCCGCGCTCGTGCCGAGCAGTCGACGGCGGGTGATTCGTGGACTCATGCGGCCTCTCCCGTGGTCAGGTCCGGCGTCGGCGTGCCGGTCGCCGTCCGCCGGGGACGGGTGGGTGCCGCGCCCCATGACTTGACGAGCAGCAGCGCCACGCCCACGGTGAGGCCGACGGCGAGGGGAACGTGGACGGTCAGGATGCGCTGCTCGCCGAGGGGGATCAGCGCGCCGGCGATCAGGAGTTGGATCAGGCTGGTCCGCACCGGCCAGGACGGGCCCCTGCTGGACCGCCACCAGACGATGGCGGTGATGCACTGCACCAGCAGGGCCAGCGCCAGCAGCCCGCCGTTGAGGCCGTGGGCGGCGAGGGCGTCGTAGTGCCCGGAGAGGAACCCGCCGGCGAGGGCGGCCTGACCGAGGATCAGCACGGCCACGCAGGTGGTGATGGCGCGGAAGAGCAGCCACGACCGGGAGCGTGCTGGCCCCGGGGTGGGGGCGGGTGCGCGATGGTCGAGAATCGTCACGTCACCCGTCCTCAGATCTGGGCGTCGGCGACGGCCGACTGCCGGGTCTGGCGTACGCCGCGCCGCCAGACGTCGACGATGTCGCTGACGGCGGTGATGTCGGTGGTCGGATCCCCGTCGACGAGCAGCAGGTCGGCGCGGAGCCCGGGCGCGATGCGGCCCCGGTCGGTCAACCCGAAGTGCCGGGCCGGCACGCTCGTGGCCGCCGCGAGGGCTTCGGTCCGGGTCAGTCCGGCCTTGACGAGCAGCGCCAGCTCGCGGTGCATGGCGGTGCCGTGCTGCGGGGCGAACGGGGTGGCGTCGGTGCCGGCCAGCAGCGTGACTCCGGCCCGGTGCAGCACGCCGGCGGCGTGCACCGCGTTGGCGGCGCTGCCCGCAGCGACGTGGTCCAGGGCGGCGCCCTGGCTGATCGCTTCGAAGTAGGCGAGCGTGGTGACCACGAAGACGCCGTCACCGGCGATCCGCTCCGCGAGTCGCCAGCCGGTCGGGTCGTCCGACCCGGCGTCGGCGTAGACGTGCGCGAGCCCGTCGACACCGCCGTCGAGGGCGATGGTCACCTCCCGGGTCGTGATGGCGTGTGCGATCACTGTCAGGCCGGCGGCGTGTGCCGCCTCGACCAGGGCGGACACGACGTCGGGGGCCAGCACGGGCAGGTCCGCGCCGTGCATCGCCCCGTCGTCGACGACGATCTTGATGTAGTCGGCGCCCTCGGCGACCCGGGCGGCGACGAACGGCGCCGCGTCCGCCACCTTTGCGACGGTGGGGAACGGGCCGGCGGCGTCGCCGAGCGCCGCCATCGCCTGCGGGTCGAGACCGGTCATCAGTTGGCTCGGGTGGCCACCCGGGGCCGTGGCGAGCAGGCCGGCGCTGCGCAGGTCGGCCACGTCATCGCAGTCGGCCGCCAGCCGACGCTGGCGGGCCAGGTTGTCCGGCAGACAGAACATGTCCAGCTCGGTGGTGACGCCGGCGGCCAGGGCCTGGGCGAGGCTGCCGTCGAAGGTGTGGGTGTGGGCGTCGATGAGGCCGGGCAGCAGGGTCCGGCCGGCGCCGTCGACCTGCACGTCGGCCGGTCGGCCGTCCGGTTCGGCAATCCGGTCGCCGTCGATGAACACGTCGGCTCGTTCCACGGTGTGCTGCCCGTCGAACACCCGCACGTCACGGATCACGGTACGCATTGCGGCCTCCAAGGCGATGGGAGTGGCTCGGCCGGGACGGGATCGTCCCGACTCGGCAACCAGGAGGGCGCTCGCGTCGCCAACTGTGACAGCGGTGGTGCTCGGCTGCGGAATGGATCACATTTCCCCACCGGGGATGTCACACTCCCGGGCGCCGGTGTCCTCTCAGAGGTGAACCCGACCGGAGGTGACACCCGTGTCCGACGACGTACAGCCGGCGCCGACCGCCGACCCGACGACTACTTTCCTCGCCCACCGGGAGCTGCTGTTCTCGGTGGTCTACGCGATGCTGGGCAGCGTCGCCGACACCGACGACGTGCTGCAGGAGACCTGGCTGGCCTGGGCGGCGAGAAACCACACCGACGGTGCGTCGATCGAGAACCCACGCGCCTATCTGACGCGGGTCGCCGTCAACCAGGCCCTCGCCCAGCGCGCGGCCCTCGAGCGGCGCCGGGAGTCCTACGTCGGCCAGTGGCTGCCCGAGCCCCTCGCCACCCTGCCCGCCAAGGACGGCGACGCGGGCGACGCCGTCCTGCGCGCCGAGTCCTCGTCGATGGCGCTGCTGGTGGTGCTGGAGACCCTCACCCCGGCGGAGCGGGTCGTCTTCGTCCTGCACGAGGTGTTCGGCTACCCGCACACCGAGATCGCGACCATCATCGGCCGCTCACCGGCGGCGGTGCGCCAACTCGCCCACCGGGCCCGTGAGCATGTGCAGGCCCGCCGCCCCCGGTTCCAACCCGATCCCCGACTCCAGCAGCAGGTGACCGAGCGGTTCTTGACCGCCGCGCTCGGCGGTGACGTGCGCGGCCTGCTCGCCGTTCTCGCCCCGGACGTCACCCTGTGGACCGACGGCGGCGGCAAGGGACCCGCCACCAGCCTGCACCCCGTGCACGGGCGCGACGAGGTGGCCCGGCTGCTCGTCGCGGTCGCCGCCGGTGTCCCGGCCGGGCTCGACATCCGCTACCGGCCGGTCAACGGCGATCCCGCCGCGATCCTGTTCGAGCGCGGCGTCCCGTTCGCGGTCCTCGTCCTCGACCTCGACCCCGAGCGGGAGGCGGTGCGCCGGGTCTTCTCCGTCACCAACCCCGACAAGCTCTCCCGGGTCGGCGGATGAGGCAGCGGAACGCGAGCCGGCCCGGTCGTGCCGACGAGCGGTCGTCGTACCGACCGAGTCCTTGCGTCCGTTGAGGAGCCTTTGCCAATGGCGCTCCTGCCACAGGTTTCGGCGCGGCGCGCAGTGCTCCGGCTTCGGCTTTGGTGTGATCCGTGCGGACCCGGCTACCTGGCGACCTCGAAGATACTCAGCCGCCTCGTGCAGCGCCCGGAACTGGCGCAGTTCCAGCCACGAGGCGGCACGACCCGACCGGCGCTCAGTGGGGCGGCGCTTCGGCCGCTGCCGCCAAGGATCGTCACCGAGCTGCCGATCCGCGCCGCCGCTCAGGATTCCGAGGCGCCACCACGGAGAGTGACCGGTCAGGCCGGGGCGTGGTAGGCCAGCACGCCCCGGTTGACCGCGGCGATCGCCTGCCTGGCGGTGGACCTCAGCTCCGACGAGGCGCCGCCGGAGTCGGCGAGCTGACCGAGCAGGTCCACCACCTGCCGGGCCCACCGGACGAAGTCGCCGGCCGGCATCTCGCCGTCGATCTCGTGGCCGCTCGCGAGCACCTTCGCCAGGGCCTCGCCCCGGGCCCAACGGTAGACCGGCCAGGCGAAGCCCAGATCCGGCTCGCGGGTGACCGCCAGGCCACGGGCCGCCTCGTCCGCCTCGATCTCGCTCCACAGCTTGAGCGTCTCGTCGACCGCCTCGGCCACGGGGCCGCGCGGCAGCGACGCCCGCTCGTCGACGTCGCGGCGGGCCTCGAAGACCACCACCGACACGGCGGCGGCGAGTTCGGCCGGGGAGAGCCCGTCCCACACCCCCCGGCGCAGGCACTCGGCGACCAGCAGATCCGCCTCCGTCCAGATCCGGCCGAGCATCCGGCCGGCGTCGGTCACCGTGCCGTCGGGCGCGAGGTAGCCGCGGGCGGTGAGCAGCGCGACGATCCGGTCGAACGTACGGGCCAGCGAACCGGTCCGGCCGGCCACCCGCTGCCGCAGCTCCTCCGTGTCCTTCTCCAGGCGGCGGCGCCGCTCCGCCCAGCGGGCGTGCTCCTCCCGGTCGGGGCAGGCGTGGCAGGGGTGGCGACGCAGCTCGCCGCGGAGCTGGCTGAGCCGGTGGTCCTCGCCGACGGCCTGGCGGGAACGGCCGCCCCGGCGCCCGCCGTGCCGGTCCAGCCCGGTGCCGCTGACCTCGGCGGCCAGGTCTCGCCGGGCGGCCGGCGACCGGTGGTTGAAGTGCTTCGGCACCCGGATCCGCGCCAACACCTCGGCGGGGGTGGTGAAGTCGCCGGGGCTGACGCGGCCGGCCCAGCGGTCCTGGGTGAGCACCAGCGGCCGGGGCTCACCGAAGCCGCCGGTGGCCGGGTCGAGCACGACCGCCAGGCCGGCCCGCCGGCCCGACGGCACCCGGATCACGTCGCCGACGCGCAGCCGCTCCAGCGAGGCCACCGCGGCGGCCTTACGCTGGCTCTGCCCCTGCCGGGCGATGGCCCGTTCCCGGTCGGCGATGGCGACCCGCAGCGCGAAGTACTCGTCGAAGTCGCCGTGGTGGCAGGCCGCCTCCACGCCGTACGCCTCGATGGTTTCGGTGTTGCGCTGCACCTGGCGGGCCAGGCCGACCACCGAGCGGTCCGCCTGGAACTGCGCGAAGGAGGATTCCAGCAGCGCCCGGGCCGGCTCCGCACCCACCGTGCCGACCAGGTTGACCGCCATGTTGTACGACGGCCGGAAGCTGGATCGCAGCGGGTAGGTGCGGGTGGAGGCGAGGCCGGCGACGTGCCGGGGGTCGGTCTCCGGGGACCAGACGACGACGGCGTGCCCCTCGACGTCGATGCCGCGCCGGCCGGCGCGGCCGGTGAGCTGGGTGTACTCCCCCGGCGTCAGGTCGACGTGCGCCTCGCCGTTGTACTTGACCAGGCGCTCCAGCACCACGCAGCGGGCCGGCATGTTGATGCCCAGGGCGAGCGTCTCGGTGGCGAAGACCGCCTTCACCAGGCCCCGGACGAACAGCTCCTCGACGACCTCCTTGAACACCGGCAGCATGCCGGCGTGGTGGGCGGCCAGGCCGCGTTCGAGGCCGTCGAGCCACTCCCAGTAGCCGAGCACCGACAGGTCCTCGCCCGGGATCGCGGTGACCCGGGACTCGACGACCCGGCGGATCTCCGCCCGCTCCTCGGGCGAGGTGAGCCGCAGCCCGGCGGCGAGGCACTGCTGCACGGCGGCGGCGCAGCCGGCGCGGCTGAAGATGAACAGGATCGCCGGCAGCAGGCCCTCCCGGTCCAGCCGGTCGACGATGTCGGGGCGCATCGGGCCGCGCCAGCGGGGGCCGCGCCGCCCGCCGCCCGGGCCGGCGCTGCGCCCCTCGCCCAGCTCCAGCCGGCGCATGGTGTCGCGGGTGTAGCGCAGCAACTCGGGGTGCACGTCGTGCTTGCGGGCGGCGTCGGCGTCGTGGAACAGGTCGAACATCCGCTTGCCGACCAGCATGTGCTGCCACAGCGGCACCGGGCGGTGCTCGCTGACCACCACGGCGGTCTCGCCGCGCACGGTGACCAGCCAGTCGGCGAACTCCTCGGCGTTGGACACGGTGGCCGAGAGGGAGACCAGGGTGACGGAGGCGGGCAGGTGGATGATCACCTCTTCCCAGACCCCGCCGCGGAACCGGTCGGCGAGGTAGTGCACCTCGTCCATCACCACGTACGCCAGGCCCTCGAGGGTGGCCGAGCCGGCGTAGAGCATGTTGCGCAGCACCTCGGTGGTCATCACCACCACCGGGGCGTCGCCGTTGATGGCGTTGTCGCCGGTGAGCAGACCGACCTGCTCGGCGCCGTAGCGGTCGACCAGGTCGTGGTATTTCTGGTTCGACAGCGCCTTGATCGGGGTGGTGTAGAAGCACTTGCGCCGCCGGGGCGCGGCCGGGGCCGGAGCGGCCTCGCCGCCGGCCGCGGGCACCACCTCGTCACCCGCGCCGCCGGGGCCGCCGGCCTCGCGCCCCGGCGCGCCGCGCAGCGCCAGGTGTACGGCGAACTCGCCGACCACCGTCTTGCCGGCGCCGGTGGGGGCGCAGACGAGCACGCCGCTGCCCCGCTCCAGCGCCTGGCACGCCTCCCGCTGGAAGTCGTCGAGATCGAACCCCAGATCGAGGGCGAACTCGTCCAGCGCCGGGAACTGGGAGGCCTGCGCGGCCCGGCGGCGCGCCGCGGCGTACCGCTCGGCGGGGCTCGACATGTCCTCAAGATTAATGCGTGCCGAGGGCGGCCACGTGACAAGGCCAACCGACAGCGGGGTCGGGGGCGGTCGGTAGGGTGCACGGCGTGCCGGACCATGCCGAACCGCCCCACGCCTCACCCGGGGCCGACGACGCCGTCGTCCCGGGCCCGTCCCGCCGCCCCGTGGAGGCGGTCCTGTTCGACTTCCACGGCACGCTGGCCCAGGTGGAGGAGCCCCGCGAGTGGGTGCTCGCCGCCGCGGCCTCCTGCGGCGTGACGCTGGAGCGGATGCGGGCCACCGCGCTGGCCGACCGGCTGTTGACGGCGGGCCGGGCGGGCGGCCCCCTGCCGGCCCGGGTGCCGCCCCGGCTGGCCGAGCTGTGGGCCGACCGGGATCTCTACCCGCACGCCCACCGCGGCGCCTACACCGGGCTCGCCGAGACGGTCGACGCGGGCATCGAGGGCTTCGCCGAGGCGCTCTACGAGCGGGTGCTGGTCCCCGACGGCTGGGTGCCGTACCCGGACACCGCGCCGACCCTGGCCGCCCTGCGGGCCGCCGGCGTCCCGGTGGCCGTGGTCAGCAACATCGGCTTCGACATCCGGCCGATCTTCGCGGCGTGGGGGCTGGCCGACCTGGTCGACGCCTTCGCCCTGTCGTACGAGGTCGGGCGCTGCAAGCCGGACCCGGGGATCTTCCTGCGCGCCTGCGGGATGCTCGGCGTCGACCCGGAGCGCGCGCTGATGGTGGGCGACACGCCGGCCGACGCGGGAGCCGTCGCGGCCGGGTGCGGGGTGCTGGTGCTGCCGGCCGCCGAGGCGGGGCGCGCCAACGGGCTGGGCACCGTGCTGGACGTGGCCGGCGTCGACCAGCACCGCTAACGACGAGACGACAGCAGCGTTAGCAACCGCCGCTAACGCGAGGGCGTTATCGTCTTTGCCATGATCACCGAGACGTCGCCCCGGGACCGGATCGTCCGGGCCGCCGCCGCCCTGCTCGCCGAAGGCGGCCGGGAGGCGGTCTCGACCCGCGCGGTGAGCCGGGCGGCCGGGGTGCAGGCGCCGACCATCTACCGGCAGTTCGGCGACATGCGCGGCCTGCTGGACGCGGCGGCCAGCTACGGGTTCGCCGCGTACCTGCACGCCGAGGCGTCCCGGGACCTCGCCGGCGACCCGGTCGACGACCTGCGCCGGGGCTGGGACCTGCACGTCGGCTTCGGCCTGGCCAACCCGGCCTGCCACGCCCTGATGTACGGCGACCCGCGCCCCGGCGAGACCCCGACCGCGGCCCGGGTCGCGGCCGACATCCTGCGCCAGCTCGTGCACCGGGTGGCCGAGGCGGGCCGGCTGCGCGCGGGCGTCGACCAGGCCACCGAGATGCTGCACGCCGCCGCCTGCGGGGTGACCCTCGCCCTGATCCGCACCCCGCCGCCGCGGCGCGACCCCGCCCTGTCGACCCGGACCCGGGAGGCGGTGCTCGCCGCGCTGGTCACCGACTCCCCCGCCGCCCGGGCGACCTCCCGGGCCGGCAACCCGGTCCGGCACGCGGTGGCGCTGCGCGCCGCCCTCGACGGCCTGACCACCGACCTCTCCCCGGCCGAGCGCGCCCTGCTCGCGGAGTGGCTGGACCGCATCGTCCGCACCACCCCCGCCCCCTGACAGCGAGGATGCGGAAGCGGACCGACCAGGCCAGCCTCACAGTCAGCGGAGCAGGTGGACGGCGGCCGGGACGGCGGTCACGGTCACCGGAAGGTCCAGTGCCCGCTCGCCGTCGGCGTACGTGGTGATGCCCTCGGCGCTCAGCTCGACCGTGCGGGCGCGGTAACTGCGCACCAGCGGGTGCGCCACGTGGGTGCCCTGGTAGATGCGCGGCTTGACCCGCATCAGGGTGCGCCGGTCGAACCGGCCGCCCACCACCACGTCGAGCAGCCCGTCGGCGGGGTCCGCGTCGGGGCAGATCCGCATGCCGCCGCCGTAGCTGGCGCAGTTGCCCACCGCCACCAGCACGGCGTCCACCTCGTGCGCCACCCCGTCGAGCCGCAGCGTGTAGCGGCGCGGGCGCAACCGGGCCAGCTCCACCAGGATCGCCAGGTCGTAGCGGCGCGGCCCACGCGGCCGGCGCATCCGGTTGGCGCGCTCGTTGACGATCGCGTCGAAGCCGGCCGCGAGCACCGCGCCGTACCAGCGGCGCACGCCGTCGGCTCCCGTCAGCCGCGCCAGGTCCACCGGGTGGGTGCGGCCGTCGCGCAGCGCCGCCGCGATCACGTCGGCGGCGGCGAGCGGGTCGGCCGGGAAGCCGGTGTCGACCGCGAAGTCGTTGCCGGTGCCGGCCGGCACCGGACCGAACGGCACCGCCGTGCCGGCGACCGCCTGCAACGCCCGGTGCACCGTGCCGTCGCCGCCCACCGCGACCAGGGCGGACGCGCCGTCGCCGACCGCCGCGTGGCAGGCCGCCTCGGCCTCGTCGGCGCTGTGCGCGTGCAGCAGGCGCACCGGCCGACCGGCGGCCGCGAGCCGGTGCAGGACCTTTGGCAGCAGCCCCCGGTGCCGCCCACGGCCGGCGGTCGGGTTGGCCAGCACGGCGACGGGTCCGCCGGCGGCGGAGGGGTGATCGTCTGCGGTCACGGCGAGCACCGTACCGCCACCCACCGGGGCGGCCGCACCGCCCGCCCCGGCGACGGCGACACCGCCCGCCACCCGCCGCCGCGACCGACGAGCATCCCGGGCGCACCTGACATTTGTCACGGCCGGCCGTGCGGCATGCATTCACCGTCATGACTGATCGCACTGGATCAACCACGGCCCGAACGGACAGACTCAGATCAGCCAGCAGGGCCGAAGGATGGGCCGAACAGCGGAGGGAGTGGTCACGGTGGACGATCGCTACGACAGCTACTGCGCCGCCGACCGGCTCTTCTACGACTCGCTCGGCAGCGCGGTCGAACAGCCCACCTTCGCGGCGGCCCGGCGGCCCGTGCCCGACGGCTGGCGCTCGGAGCCACTCGACGACTGGCTCATCTACGCCCCGGAGGGCGGCACGCTGCCCCAGCAGGGCTGGAAGATCCACGTGTCGGCGACCCTGGCCAACGCCGAGCGGGTGCTGGACACCGTCTGGGACTACTGCGTCCCGCGGGGGCTGTCGTTCAAGTTCCTCCGCGGCCCACGCACCCTGCTGCTACGCAACTCCAAGTACGCCTCCCGCGGGGCCAGCGGCAAGTTCGTCACCGTCTATCCGCGTGACGACGCGGAGCTGGAGCTGGTCTGCAAGGAGCTGGACGAACTGCTCGCCGGCGAACCCGGCCCGTACATCCTCAGCGACCTGCGCCACGGCGCCGGGCCGGTGTACGTGCGCTACGGCGGCTTCGCGGCCCGCTACTGCCACTCCCCCGACGGCCAGGTCGTCCCGGCGATCGAGGACGACACCGGCACCCTCGTGCCGGACCGCCGCGACCCCGTCTTCCACGTGCCGTCCTGGGTGACGCTGCCCGACTTCCTCGGCCCGCACCTGGCCGCCCGCAACGCCACCAGCACCAACGAGGTGCCGTACCGGATCGAGAAGGTCATCCACTTCTCCAACGGCGGCGGCCTCTACGTCGGCCGGGACCTGCGCAGCGACACCCAGGTGGTGCTGAAGGAGGCCCGACCGCACGCCGGGCTGGACGCCGACGGCACCGACGCCGTCGCCCGGCTGGGCCGGGAGGCCGAGGCGCTGCGCCGCCTCGCCGACCTGCCGCAGGTGCCCCGGGTGCACGACGAGTTCACCCTCGGCGAGCACCGCTTCCTCGCGCTGGAGTTCGTCGAGGGCCGCGCGTTGAACAAGGTCCTGGTCGACCGGTACCCGCTGATCGACGCCGACGCCACGGACGCCGACCGCGCCGACTACACCCGGTGGGCGTTGGACGTCCACCGGCAGGTCGAGGAGGTCGTGCTGGCCATCCACGAGCGCGGCCTCGTCTACGGCGACCTGCACCTGTTCAACGTCATGGTCCGCCCCGACGACCGGATCGCGCTGGTGGACTTCGAGGTCGCCGCCCCGATCGACGGGCACCGCCGGCCGGGCCTGCGCAACCAGGGCTTCGCCGCGCCCCGGGACCGCACCGGTCCCGCCGTCGACCGGTACGCCCTGGCCTGCCTGCGACTGGCGCTGTTCCTGCCGCTGACCCAGCTGGTCCGGCTGGTGCCGGCCAAGGCCGCGCACCTCGCCGACGTGATCGCCGCCCACTTCCCGGTGCCGAGGAAGCTCCTCGACGCCGCCGTGGAGGAGATCACCGGCGCCCCCGCCGCCGCGACGGCCGGCACGACCGGCACGACGACCGACGAACGGGCCGACGGAGCGGCGGCCGACCTCACCGTCGGCGTCGGACCGGCCCACCGCGACCGGCTCGCCCGGGCGATCCTCGCCAGCGCGACACCCGACCGGGACGACCGGCTCTTCCCCGGCGACATCGAGCAGTTCCGCAGCGGCGGGCTCAACCTCGCCCACGGCGCCGCCGGCGTCCTGTACGCCCTGCACGCCAGCGGCGCCGGGCGCTGGCCCGACCACGAGCAGTGGCTCGTGCGCCGCGCCACGGCGCCCGCCTCCGGCACCCGGTGCGGCTTCTACGACGGCCTGCACGGCGTCGCGTACGCCCTGGAGCTGCTCGGCCGCCGGCAGGACGCCCTCGACGTGCTCGACATCTGTCTGCGGCAGCCGTCGGACGGGCTGGACCACAGCCTGGCGAGCGGCCTGTCCGGGATCGCGCTCAACCTCGCCGAGCTGGCCGGGCGCACCGGTGAGACGGCCCTGCGCGACGCGGCCTGGCGGGCCGCCGAGCGGGTCGTCGACCGGCTCGCCGACGACCCGGGGCCGGACGTCAGCGGGGGGCGGCACCCGTACGCCGGGCTGCTGCGCGGCCGGACGGGCCCGGCGCTGCTGCTGGTGCGGCTGCACGAGCTGACCGGCGACCCCGCCCTGCTGGAGCACGCCGCCACCGCCCTGCGCCAGGACCTGCGCCGCTGCGTGGTCCGCCCCGACGGCGCGCTGGAGGTCAACGAGGGCTGGCGCACCATGCCCTACCTCGGGCAGGGCAGCGTCGGCATCGGGCTCGTGCTCGACCAGTACCTGCGGCACCGCGCCGACGAGCGGTTCGCCGAGGCCAGCGCCGGCGTGCGCCGCGCCGCCCGGTCCCCGTTCTACGCGCAGTCGGGCCTGTTCGCCGGTCGCGCCGGCATCGTCGCCTACCTCGCGGCGTACCCGGACGACCCGGAACGGCGCCGCGAGCGGGACGCCCAGGTGCGGCGGCTGGCGTGGCACGCCCTGCCGTACGGGGACGGCACCGCGTTCCCCGGCGAGCAGCTGCTGCGGCTGTCCATGGACCTCGGCACCGGCACCGCCGGCGTGCTGCTGGCGCTGGCCGCCGCGCGGCACGACGCGCCGGTGCCCCTGCCGTTCCTCGCGCCCCTGGCGGGCGCCCCCGACTCCCTCGCCGACGCGAGGGCGACCGACCCCACCGACCAGCACGGAAGGAGGTGACACGACATGGCGCTTCTGGACCTCCAGGGCCTGGAGATGGCCCCCGCCGACCGATCCGGCGGCGGCAGCCGGGCGAGCCTGCTGCTCTGCGGCGACAGCTCGCTGTCCATCACGACCTGCAACTGACCAGGTCACCACGCGAGGCCCTGGGCGGGTAGACGTACCCGCCCAGGGCCGCACGTCTTCGTGGGAGGTCCGATGCGGACGCTGACCGGCTCCGACCGACTGCTGCGCCGGGTAGTCCGCGACGGCGGCGGCTGGACGGTCCTGCTCGGGACGGTCGCGCTCGCCGGCGCGGCCGCCGAACTCGCGCTTCCCGCGACGCTCGGGCTCGCCGTCGACGCCGCCGTCGGCGGTCACGGCTCCTGGTGGCCCGCCGCCGCCTGCGGGCTGGTCGCCGTCCTCGTCGTCACCGACGTCCTCGGCGACCTCGCCGGCGGGTACGGCGCGGCCCGCGCCACCGCCCTGCTACGCCGGCGCCTGCTGCGTCACCTGTTCGCCTCCGACGTGCGCACCGTCCGCCGGTACCCGGTGGGCGACCTGGTCGGTCGGCTCGTCGGCCAGGCCGCCGACGCCGGACAGGCCGGCACCGCCGTGGTGCTGGGCGTCGTCGCGCTGCTCCCCCCGGTCGGCAGCGTCGTGGCGCTCACCCTGATCGAGCCGCTGCTCGGCGTCACCCTCCTCGGCGGGCTGGCCCTGCTGGCGGTGCTCATGCGCGCGTTCGTCACCGACGCCTCCGCCGCCGTCGGCGGGTACCAGCGGGTGCTGGGCGCCATCGCGGGCCGCCTGCTGGAGGCGCTGGGCGGCGCCCGCACCATCGCCGCCGCCGCGACCGTCGACCGGGAACGCGACCGCGTCCTGGCGGCTCTGCCGGAACTGCGCGGGTACGGTCTGCTCGGCTGGCGGCTGCTGGCCCGGGCGAGCGCCCGCACCGCCGCCGTGGGTCCGGCGCTCCAGGTGGCCGTGGTGGCCGTCGGCGGGTACGCGCTCACCGCCGGCTGGCTCACCCCCGGTCAACTGGTCGCCGCGGTGCAGTACGCCGCCCTCGGCGCCGGGCTGGGCGCGGTGCTGGCCACCCTCAACCGGCTCGTCCGCAGCCGCGCGGCGGCCGGCCGGATCGCCGAGCCGCTGGCCCATCCGGTGCGCCGCGACGGCACCGAACCGCTGCCGCCCGGCCGCGGCGAACTGCGGCTGCGCGCCGTCGGCGTCCACGCCGAGGACGGCAGAGCGGTCCTCGACGGGGTCGACCTGACCGTGCCGGCCGGCGCCACGGTGGCCGTCGTCGGACGCTCCGGCGCCGGCAAGTCGACCCTCGCCGCGGTGGCCGGCCGGCTGCACGACCCGGACTCCGGCGAGGTGCTGCTCGACGGGGTGCCGCTGCGCCGGTTGCGCCCCGCCGCGCTGCGGCGGGCCGTCGGGCACGCCTTCGACCGGCCGGCCCTGGTCGGCGAGACGGTGCACGACGCGATCGGGCTCGCCCTGCCCGACGGGTCGGCACGCCCGCCCGCCGGCGGCGCCCCGGCCACGCCGGCCGTGCTCGTCGCGGCGCGGGCGGCGCAGGTCGCCGACGTCGTCGCCCGGCTGCCCGACGGGTTCCGCACCCGGCTGGTGGACGCGCCGCTGTCCGGGGGCGAGGCGCAGCGGCTGGGGCTGGCCCGGGCATTCCCCGCCGAACGGCTGCTGATCCTGGACGACGCGACGTCCAGCCTGGACACCGCCACCGAACACCGGATCGCCCGGGCGGTGGCCGACGGCGCGCAGGGGCGTACGCGACTCGTGGTGACCCACCGCGCGACGACGGCGGCAGCGGCCGACCTGGTCGCCTGGCTCGACGGCGGACGGCTGCGGGCCGTGGCGCCGCACCGGCGGCTGTGGGCCGACCCGGACTACCGGGCGGTCTTCCCGCCCGGCGGTGCCGCCCCGTGAGCGGCGTACGCGGCACGACCTGGGGGGCGCTGCGCGCCCGCCGCCGGGCGCTGGGCCGGCTCGCCGCCTGGTCGGTGGCCGAGTCCCTGCCGGCGCTGCTCAGCGGGCTGCTCGTGGCCCGCGCCGTCGACCGGGGCTTCCTGGCCGGTCAGTTCGGCACCGGCCTGGCCTGGCTGGCCGGGCTCGCCGTGGCCGTGCTGGTCGGCGCGTCCGCCACCGGGCAGGTGTACCGCAGCCTCGGCGACGTGGTGGAGCCGTTCCGCGACGAGCTGGCGGCCAGGGTGGTGCACGCCGCGCTGTGCGACGCCACCCGGGCCGGTGGCCGGCCGGACAGCGCCGCCGTGGCCCGGCTGACCCACCAGGTGGAAGTCGTCCGGGACACCTTCGGCGGGCTGCTGCTGGTGGTCCGCGGGTTTCTGTTCACCGCCGGCGCGGCGCTGCTCGGCCTGCTCGCCCTGGCGCCACCGCTGGCGGGCGCGGTGGCCGCTCCGCTGCTGGTCGGGCTGGCCGTCTTCGCCGCGGCGCTGCCGGCGATGGTGGCGCACCAGCGGGCCCAGGTGGCCGCCGGGGAGGAACTCGGCCGGTCGGCGGCGTCCGCGCTGGCCGGGCACCGCGACGTGGTCGCCTGCGGCGCGCAGGACCGGGTCGTGGCCGGGGTCGCCCGGCGGGTGTCGGCGCAGGCCGACGCCGAGCGGACCCTCGCGCGGATGGCGGCGCTGCGCAGCCTCAGCCTCGGGCTCGGCGGCTGGCTGCCGGTGGTGGTGCTGCTGCTGGCCGCGCCGTGGCTGGTGCGGCACGGGCTCAGCACCGGCGCCGTGCTGGGCGCGCTGGTCTACGTCACCACCGGCCTGCAGCCCGCCCTGCACGCGGTCGTGCAGGGCGTGGGCGGCGGCGGCCTGCGTTACGCCGTCACCCTCGACCGGATCCTGCGCACCTGCCCACCCCCCGGGCCGGTGCCGCCCCCACCCGCCGTCGCCGGGCCGGTGCCGCCCCCACCCGCCGTGCCCGGTCCGGCGCCGTGCCGCGCCGACCCGGCGGCCGCCCCGCCCGCGGTCCGGCTGCGCGGGCTGACCTTCCGGTACGGCCCACACGCCCGGCCCGTCCTGGCGAACCTCACCCTGACCGTGGCCCACGGCGAGCACCTGGCGGTGGTGGGGCCCAGCGGCGCCGGCAAGTCCACGCTGGCCGCCCTGGTCGCCGGGCTGGTGCCGCCGGAATCCGGCACGGTGCACCTGGCCGGCACGCCCGTCGCCACCACCCCGCCCGAGGCGCTGGCCCGGCTGCGGGTGCTGGTGCCGCAGGAGGCGTACGTGCGCAGCGGCACCCTCGCCGACAACCTGCGCTACCTGCACCCCGAGGTGGACGACGCGACCGTGGCGGCCGCCGTGGACGCCCTCGGGGCCCGCCCCCTGGTAACTCGCCTCGGGGGGCTCGACGCCGAGATCGACCCCGCCGCCCTGTCCACCGGGGAACGGCAGCTCGTCGCCGCGGTCCGGGCCTACCTGGCCCCGGCGCCGCTGGTGATCCTCGACGAGGCGACGTGCCACCTGGACCCGACGCTGGAGGCGACCGTCGAGCGCGCCTTCGCCCGCCGCCCCGGCACGCTGGTGGTGATCGCGCACCGGATCAGCTCGGCGACCCGCGCCCGCCGCGTGCTGGTGTTCGACGGCGACCGGCCGCTCGTCGGCACCCACGACGACCTGCTGGTCCACTCCCCCACCTACCGCGAACTGGTCGGCCACTGGCAGGACGTCGCACCGCCGACCCGCGTGCCTCTCGGCCGGGCGTGACCGCCCGCGTGGCCGGTCACGCCCGGGACGCCACCGGCGATGCCGGATCGTGGTGAGCTGCGGCTCCGCGCCGAACGGTCCGTGCCGGGCCCGATCGTGGTGGGAGACGGCGCCGTCAGATCCAGCCGGCCTCGCGGGCGACCCGCACCGCCTCCACCCTGGTGCGCGCGCCCGCCTTGCGGGTGATCCGCCCGAGGTGGTTGCGCACGGTCCCCGGCGAGAGCCCGAGCGTCCGGGCGATCTCCACGACCGGCGCCCCGGCCGCCGTCAGGTCGAGGATCTCGGTCTCCCGCACGGTCAGCGGGCTGTCCCTGACCAGCGCCGCCATCACCAGGTCGGCGTCGATCACCGACTCCCGCCGGGCCAGCCGCCGGACCCCGTCCACCACCCGCTGCGGAGCGACGTCGTTGCCGAGGATGCCGACGGTCCGACCCGGCGTGAGGACCCGGTGCAGGCTGCGCGCGCGGCGGTGGTCGGCGAGCACCAGCAGGGGGCACTGCCCGGCCACCCCCGCCCCGACGAGATCGAGGTCGACGACCGCCACGTCGGGGCGCTGCGCCCGGACCGCCGACGGGAGGGCGTCCTCCCGGTCCAGCTCCGCCACCACACTGATGTCATCCTCGGCGGCGAGGACGAGTGAAAGGGCGCCACGGACCAGGGCACCGTCGAGGGCCAGCAGGGTACGGATCACCGTTGACCTTCCCGAGCGTCGTCAGACCGAGCACGGACCGTCCGCATTCAAACACGTACCGAGCGGCGCCGCTCGGCTCAGGCGCCGCACGCTGTTCCGCGCGCAGCGCGGAGAGCATCGCTGTCCTCCGGGGGCGGCGGAGAGAACGTCAGATCCACCCGTCGCGCCGGGCGCGCCACACCGCCTCCATCCGGTTGCGGGCCCCCGTCTTGCGCATGACCGCCGACAGGTGGTTGCGCACCGTGCCGTGCGCGAGGAACAGCCGGCGGGCGATCTCCTTGAGCGGCAGGCCCTCGGCGGCCACCCGCAGCACCTCCACCTCCCGACGGGTCAACGGGCTGGACGGGGGTAGCAGCGCCGCCACGGCGACCGCCGCGTCGATGACCTTCCCGCCGGCGGCGAGTTCCCGGACGGCCTCGACCAGCGCCTCGAGCGACGCGTCCTTGCCGACCAGGCCGCGTACCCCGGCGGCCAGCAGGTCCCCGACCGCGGCCTGGCTCCACCGGCGCCCCATGCCCAGCACGGCCGTCTCGGGCGCCGCCCCGATGATCTCGGCAACCACCTCGACCGGCTGCGGCGCGTCCGACGCCAGGTCCACCACCACCACGTCGGGCCGGTGCCGACGCACCACGACGGACAGCTCCGCCACCCCGGCCACCTCGGCAGCGACCTCGATGTCCTCCTGGCTCGACAGCGCGGCGCACAGCGCGGTGCGCAGCAGCCCCATCTCCTCGGCAACGACAACGCGGATCAACGCGTAGCTCCGATCTCGGGTACGTGGTGGCCACCGAGTCCCCTGAACGGGACTGTGCGGGCCGGCCGCGTGGACAGATTGGGATCGCGCCCGCGACGTCGGACGTGGCGACGCTCACGGGCACCGTGTGACCACGCACCGGACGGTGCGACCGGACGGGCCGGACGACCGCGCGGGCGGGTCCGCCGGAACTCAGCCGGGGTGTGCGCTCATACCGTGGAGCCGGTCGCCGGATGCCACCGCTGGCTCTGCGGAGACGGCCACGCCGGGCCGCGAGCAGCACGGGCGAACGGCGGCGCGCCCCGCCCGGCGGCCCCCATCAGGGCGGTCGAGCGGGCGACGGGCAGCCTGCGCCGCCCCGGCGAGGGGGCGGCCCCCGGCACGGCGACGGGCGGAGGACGGAAAGTCGGGCGACGCACTGGGCAGCGACCTCCCCGTGTCGGGAACGTCGACACATCGTAAAGACGCGATCACTCGACCGCAGCTTGTGAACGCCTGGTGACGGATTGCCGACTGGATCGCCCACAACGGGGGTGGCGTGCGCTAGGCGCGCGGCACCCGGCCGGAAACGACGCAAGCCCCCGGCGAAGGGGGCTTGCGTCGTACGCGGGTGGTGCGGTCGGCCGCGATCAGGTCATGTCGTCGTAGCGGCGGTCGATCGGGGCGGGCGCGGCGACCGGCTCCGGGGCCGCGATCGGCTCGCTGGCGTCGACCCGCTGCCCGGCCTCGACCGGGTCCGCGTCGAACTCCAGCGGCGACACCTCGTCGTCGTCGATGCCCGCGTAGGCCTCCCGGCCACGGCCCTTGCGCTTGTCGTTGAGGAACGCGACACCGACGGCAATGAAGTAGAGCAAGGACAGGCAGAGCGCCAGCAGCGTCATGCCGAACGGACCCGGGTCCGGGGTGGCCACCGCCGCGAACGCGAAGCATACGAACACCACGGCCCGCCACCAGCTGAGCAACCGGCGAGCGGTCACCACGCCGGTGAAGTTGAGCATCAGCAGCGTGAGAGGGAACTCGAACGCCACCCCGAAGAGCAGGATCATGTTGGTGACGAACGAGATATACCGAGTCACCTCCAGCTGGGAGTCGGTACCGGTGACACCGGCCTCCAGCAGGAAGGCCAGGCCCTTGTCCACCACGAAGAACGCCAACACCGCGCCGGCGGCGAACAGGGGCGCCGCGATCGACACGAAGACGTACGCCCACTTGCGCTCGTGCCGGTGCAGGCCGGGCGCGATGAACGCCCACAGCTGGTAGAGCCAGACCGGGGCACCGATGATCAACCCGATCCAGAGCGCCAGCTTCAGCTTGAGAACGAAGCCGTCCGTGGGCGCAAGCTGGAGGAAGTTCTGGCACTCACCGTCCACCACCATGCCTGGGAGCCGACAGTACGGCTGCTTGAGCAGGTCGAACGCCGGCTGGGCAAGCAGCCAACCACCGATCAGCCCTACCATGATCGCCAGGGACGCCTTGAGCAGCCGGTCCCGCAGCTCGCGGATGTGCTCGACCAGCGTCATCGAGCCGTCGGCGGCCCGCTCGAAGTTTTTCCGACCGCGCTTCTTGAGGGCGAAGGCCACGGGTCTCGGGCCCTCGGTCAGTTGTCGCGGACGCGGTGCACCGGGTCAACGACCGGCTGCTGCTGCGGCGGGGCCTGATGGGGCGCCTGCTGCGGAGCCTGCTGACCGGTGTGCGGCGGGAGCGGCTGGTAGCCGGCCTGCGCGTCGGCCTTCTCGGCGAGGTTGCGGTCGTCGTCGTGCAGGCTCTTGGTCTCGGCCTTGATGATCCGCAGCGACCGGCCCAGCGAACGGGCCGCGTCGGGGAGCCGCTTCGCGCCGAAGAGCAGGATCAGCACGACCACGAGTACGGCGATGTGCCACGGCTTGAGGGCACCCATGGGAAGCTCCAGTCGCTCTGTGTCGTCGTGAGGGGTGTACCGCAGCCATCGTACGTGCGCCGACGGCCGTTGCCACCCGCCGGGTTCGTCCCGGCCGGTGAAGTCTTGACCAACCCGGGATGTCCCGTCAACACTCCCCCGACGGACCGTTCCTGCGCGGTACCGGACCGGATCGCGCAGGGACGCGACACCGATCGATCAACCGCCGCGCTTGGCCTTGATCAGCTCGACTCGCCGGTGGGTGACGTCGAGCTGCTGCTGGAGGGCCTCGGCCCGCTGCTGGAGTGCCTCCGCGGTGTCCCGCAGCGCCTCCGCCTCGGTCGCCCGTCGTTGCAGGGCGACGGCCGCGCGGCGCAGCCGGGGCAGCCGCGCCAGCACCGGCCGGACGGCCAGGGCCAACACGACGAGCGCGAACAGCACCACCGCGAGCACGATCCACTTCACCACGGCGGCCAGCCTACTGGGTGCCCGCGGTCAACGCCGGGTCGGCCGAGGGCGTGTCCGACCCGTCCGCCGGGCGCCGGGGCGCGGCCGGGGTCGGCGTCGCGTACGCGTCGAGCGCGGCGGTCGCCGCGGCCCGGACCTGCTCGGCCAGCTCGGCCGGGGCGACCACGGCGACGTCCGGCCCCAGCCCCAGCACGAAGCGACGGGCCCAGCCCAGGTCGGTGACCCGCAGCGAGACCAGCCACTGGTCACCGACGCCGGCCTCGACCCGCTCGCACGGGTAGTACTCGGTGATCCACCGCTCGCCCCGGCCGACCCGCAGGGTGATCAACGGCAGGTCCGGCGAGGGCCGGAACACGCCGTCGGTGAGGTCGTGCGGGCGGGCCTGCGGCGGCACCATCGCCGGCTCGTCCAACTCGGTGACCGCGTCGATCCGGTCGACCCGGAACAGCCGCACCGCCTCCGCCCGGCGGCACCACGCCTCCACGTACGCGCGGCCACCGACCATCAGCATCCGCAGCGGATCGACGACGCGGTCCGTGGTCTCGTCCCGCGCCGCCGTGTAGTAGGTGATGCGCAGCGCCCGGCCGCTCTCGACGGCGGCCCGCAGCTCCTGCACCCGGCGGGTGTCGGCGGGCAGCCGGACCTCGACGGGCGCGGCCACCAGGTCCCCGGCCGCATTCTCGATCTTGGCGAGGGCCCGCTCGACGGCCTCCCGGTTGGCCACCCCGGGCGTCTCGGCGAGCATCCGCAGCGCCACCACCAGCGCGAGGGCCTCGTCGGGGGTGAGCCGCAGCGGCCGGTCGATGCCGGCGTCGTAGGTGATGGTCACCCGGTCGCCGTCGAAGGCCATGTCGATCAGGTCGCCCGGGCCGTAGCCGGGCAGCCCGCACACCCACAGCAGTTCCAGATCCTCGCGCAGCTGCCGCTCGGTGACGCCCAGGTCACCGGCGGCCTCGGCGATCTCGATACCGGGCCGGGCGAGCAGATAGGGCACCAGGTTCAGCAGCCGGGCCAGCCGGTCGGCCGACGCGCGGGAGCCGCCACGGGCGGCCGGCCGGGTCACCGGGCACCCCCGACGACGGCGAGGTCGTCGTGCCGGGCCGCGATCTCCTTGAGCCGCTGGATGACCGCCTCCCGCACCTCGGGCGGGTCGAGCACCCGCACGTCCGGACCGTAGCCGACGAGCTGGCCGGCGAGGACGTCCACGTCGGCGTACGGCAGGACGAGCCGGTCGCCGTCGGGCCCGGCGGTGACGCCGACCGCCCAGCGGCGCAGCCCGGCGGCGCGGCCCGGGGCAGCCAGCACGGTGGCCCGCCCGGTGCGCTCCACCGGCCCCGACCAGCGGGCCACGTGGCTGATCAGGTCGACCCCGGCCGGCGGCTCGTAGCCGCCCGGCGCGCCCGTCACCCGGACCGCGCCGACCACCCGCGACAGCCGGAAGCAGCGGGTCGCCTCGCGGTCGAGGTCGTGGCCGACCACGTACCACCGGCCCCGCCAGCAGACCACACCCCACGGCTGCAACCGGCGGCGGTTCGGCTCGTCGCGGTCGGGCACCCGGTAGTCGAAGGTGACCTCCCGCCGGTCCCGGGCGGCGGCGGTGAGCGGCGCGAACGCCGGGTCCACCGTCACCATCGGCTCCAGGCCCAGCGTGGCCTGCGGATCCACGTCGACGCCGGCGGCGCGCAGCTTCGCCAGCCCGGAGGAGGCGGCGGCGGCCAGCCCGGCGTGCTGCCACAGCCGCGCGGCGATGCCCACCGCGGCGGCCTCGTCCGGCTCGAGGGGGATGTCCGGCAGCGCGTACTCGCGGTGGGCGATCCGGTAGCCGGGCTCCGCGTCGAAGACGCTAGCCGTCCCGGTCTCCAGCGGTACGCCCAGCTCACGCAGCTCGGCCTTGTCCCGCTCGAACTTGCGCTGGAACGCCTCGTGGTCGCGCGCGTCCTCCGGATCGTGCTCGTAGCCGGGCACGGTCGCGGCGATCTGCGCGGCGGTCAGGAACCGTCGCGTGGACAGCAGGCAGATCACCAGGTTGACCAGGCGTTCGGTGCGGGTCCGCGACACGGGTAGACGCTAGCAGCCCGCGCGTCGGGCACGTGCACCCACGCGGGCACCACGTGGGTCGCGTCGCACCGGCCCCGCGTCCGGTCCGCCCGCACGGCACGTCCGGCGGTCATACAGTGACCTGGTGGCGCGGCCGGAGGTCAAGACGGAGAGCGTCGGCACCGTCGTGGTCGCCGGGGCCGCCAACCTCGCCATCGCCGTCGCCAAACTGGTCGCCGGGCTGATCTCCGGGTCGGCGGCGATGCTCTCCGAGGCCGTGCACTCCGTCGCCGACACCACCACCGAGGTGCTGCTCTACCTCGCGCTGCGGCGCGGGGCGCGCCCGGCAGACGCCCGCCACCCGTTCGGGTACGGAAAGGAGAGCTACGTCTGGGCCTTCCTGGCGGCGGTGTTCACGTTCGTCGCCGGCGCCGGCTTCGCCATCACCCACGGCGTCACCACCATCCTGGTGCACGAGCACCGGAACGACTACCTGGCCGCCTACGTCGTGCTGGCCGTGTCGTTCGCCATCGAGTCGGTCTCGCTGGCCCGCGCCGTACGCCAGATCCGCACCGAGTCCCTGCAGTTGCACACCACACCACGCCGGTTCCTGCGGCTGACCGCCGACCCCGCCGTCAAGGCGGTGTTCTTCGAGGACGCCGCGGCCCTGATCGGCTTGGTGCTGGCCGCCGTCGGGGTGGCCCTGTCCCAGCTCACCGGCGAGGAGCTGTGGGACGGCCTGGCCTCCATCCTGATCGGGGTGCTGCTGCTCGTGGTCGCCACCGTCCTGGCCCGCAGCAACATCTCGCTGCTGGTCGGTCGGGCGGTGCCGGAGCGGGTGCACCGCGAGATCGCCGGCGAACTCGCCGGGCTGGCCACCGTGCGCCGACTCGACACGCTGCTGACCATGCAGCTCGGGCCGGACGACGTACTGGTCGCCGCGAAGCTGGACTTCGACGACGAGGCGAGCGGCGCGACCATCGAGGCCGTTGCCGACGAGGCCGAGCGCCGCCTCACCGCCCGCTACCCGCAGATCCGGTACGTCTTCCTCGACCCCACCGGCACCCCACGCGGCGGCGCCCGGCAGCCGGACGACCCCGCCGGCTGACCCGCCCTGCCCTCCCCGGCCGCCCGCCCTTGCCCTCCCCGGGCCGGGCCGCCCTGCTCCAGCCGCCCCGCCCGGCGGCATCGCCCGGCCGCCCCCGGGCGCGGCCGGCCGGGGCGGCGACGCTAGCGTGCCGGGCATGGTGCGATGGCGGTCCGGAACGGTGACGGCGCTGCGGCGGCAGTGGACCGGGGCGGTGGAGCTCGACGTCGACCTGCCCGACGGCGCCACGGTCCGCGCCCTGGCCTACCCCGAACTGGTCGGCCGACCCGAGCCCGGCGATCGGGTGCTGCTCAACGCCGGCGCGCTGTTGATGGGCCTCGGCACCGGCGGGTACGCCCTGGTCGTGGCACTGCCCGACCGGCTGCCGCCGGACCCGCCGCAGGCCCTCGACACCCGCGACGCCGGTCACCTCGTCAAGGCCCGCTACACCCCGCTGCAGCCGATCCTGCTCGGCGTCGACGAGGAGGCGTCCCCACACCGCGAGGTCCTGGCCGCCGCCGACGACCTGGGCGGCCTGCCGGTCGTCACCGCCGACCTGCACTCCGCGCTGCCGGCGGTCCTGGCCGGCATCCACGCCGACGCCCCGGACGCCCGGGTGGCGTACGTGCTGACCGACGGCGGGGCGCTGCCCGCCTGGTTCTCCCGCACCCTCGCCGGGCTGCGCGACCACCTCGCCGGCACGGTCAGCGTCGGGCAGGCGTTCGGCGGCGACCTGGAGGCGAGCACCGTGCACAGCGGCCTGCTGGCCGCCCGCCACGTCCTGGGCGCCGACGTGGCGATCGTCGCCCAGGGGCCCGGCAACCTCGGCACCGGCACCCGGTGGGGCTTCTCCGGCGTGGGCGTCGGCGAGGCCGTCAACGCCGTCGCCACGCTGGGCGGGCGACCGGTCGGGTCGCTGCGGATCTCCGACGCCGACCCCCGGCCCCGGCACCGGGGCGTGTCGCACCACAGCCTCACCGCGTACGGCCGGGTGGCCCTCGCCCCCGCCGCGCTGGTGGTGCCCGACGGACTGGACCCGGTGCTGGCCCGCGAGGTGGACGCCGCGCTGGCCCCCCTCGCGGCACGGCACACCGTCGTCCGGGTGCCCACCGACGGGCTCGACGCCGCGCTGCGGGCGACACCGGTGCCGCTGTCCACCATGGGCCGGGGCCTCGACGCCGACCACGCGTACTTCCTGGCCGCCGCCGCGGCCGGCCGGCACGCCGCCCGCCTGCTGACCTGACCCGGCCCGAGCCCGACCCGGACGCCGGACGACCGACGTGCCCGGCGGCCGCCCTCAGGTCGCCAGGTAGCCCTGCCGCACGATGCGCTCGGCGGCCTTCTCGTACACCGCCGGGTCGTCCGGGACCAGGGTGCCCAACCCGTCCACGTAGCGGTTGTACATGCAGAACGCCGCCGCGATCAGGACCGTGTCGTGGATCTCCAGGTCCGTCGCGCCGGCACCCCGGGCGGCTTCCACCAGCTCCACCGTCACGTCGCGGCCGCTGCGCTGCACGGCCTCGGCGATGCGCAACAACGCCCGCAGCTTCTCGCTGACCTCCGCGTCCACCGGATCGACGAGGACCCGGTCCACCAGCGGCATGCCGGAGGGGAGCTGCGCCGCCGCGAAGGCGGAGTGCGTCGCGCAGCAGAACCGGCACTCGTTCAGCCCCGACACGTACGCCGCGATCAGCTCCCGCTCCCCGGGCGTCAGCGTCGGGTGCGGGGCGCGCAGCAGCGCCTCCGCCAGCGCGTTGAGGGGCTTGGCCGTCTCCGGCCGGAACCGCATCGGGCCCCGGATGCCCGGATGCTCCCGCTCGTCGATACCGAGGTCGATGTGTGCGATGACGTCACCATCCCTTGCCGCCGCGGCGGGGCGTGCCCGGTCCACGGACCGACAACGCCGAACGGGACGATCGTCCCAGCGTCGCCGGGCCGAGGCCACTTCGAGCTTGCGGTGCCGTCCGGGCCCGGTCAGGCCGTGCCGACCAGCGCCGCTCGGGGGTCAGGCCATGAAGATCAGGGCGAGCCAGGCGCCCACGATCAGCACCAGCGCGAGCGCCAGCACCCAGGTGGGCACCGTGTACTCGCCGCGCCGGTTACGCTCGATCTCGGCGCGGATCTTCTCGCGGCGGCGCTCGACCCAGTTCTGCCGCGCCCGGCCGCTGTCGGGAGGTTCGGAAGTCGTCATGGCGCGGTCAGCCTACCGGGCCGGCCGACCCGGCAGGCGGTCACCACCACACCGGGCCGGCCCGCACCGTCACATGCTGGCGATCAGCCGCTCCACCCGCTCGTCGTACGCCCGGAACGGGTCCTTGCAGAGCACCGTGCGCTGCGCCTGGTCGTTCAGCTTCAGGTGCACCCAGTCGACGGTGAAGTCACGCCGCTTCTCCTGGGCGTGCCGGATGAACTCGCCGCGCAGCCGGGCCCGGGTCGTCTGCGGCGGAGTCTCCTTCGCCTCGAAGATCTCCGGGTCGGTGGCCACCCGGTCCACCTCGCCGCGCCGCTCCAGCAGCCCGTAGAGGCCCCGGCCCCGGCGCAGGTCGTGGTAGGCGAGATCCATCTGGGCGACCCGCGGATGCGACAGCGGCAGGTCGTGCTTGCGCTGGTAGCGCTCGATCAGCCGCAGCTTGGTCACCCAGTCGATCTCCCGGGCCACCGGTTCCAGGTCGCCGGTCTCCACCGCGCGCAGCACCCGACCCCACAACTCCACCACCCGCTTGGCGGTCTGGTCGCCGCCGCGCCGCTCCACGAACTCGGTCGCCTTCGCCAGGTATTCCTGCTGGATCTCCAGCGCGCTGACCTCCTTGCCGGAGGACAGCCGCACCTTGCGCCGGCCCGTGATGTCGTGCGACACCTCGCGGATAGCCCGGATCGGGTTCTCCAGCGTCAGGTCCCGCATCACCACCCCGGCCTCGATCATCCGCAGCACGATGTCGGCGGTGCCGACCTTGAGCAGCGTGGTGACCTCGTTCATGTTGGAGTCGCCGACGATCACGTGCAGCCGGCGGTAGCGCTCCGCGTCCGCGTGCGGCTCGTCCCGCGTGTTGATGATCGGCCGGCTCCGGGTGGTCGCCGACGAGACGCCCTCCCAGATGTGCTCGGCCCGCTGCGACAGGCAGTAGACCGCCCCGCGCGGCGTCTGCAATACCTTGCCCGCGCCGCAGATCAACTGCCGCGTGACCAGGAACGGGATCAGCACGTCGGCCAGCCGGCCGAACTCGCCGTGCCGGGAGACCAGGTAGTTCTCGTGGCAGCCGTACGAGTTTCCGGCCGAGTCGGTGTTGTTCTTGAACAGGTAGATCTCGCCCGCGATGCCCTCGTCGTGCAACCGCTTCTCCGCGTCGACCAGCAGCCCCTCCAGGATCCGCTCGCCGGCCCGGTCGTGCGCGACCAGGTCCACCACCGAGTCGCACTCCGGGGTGGCGTACTCCGGGTGCGAGCCGACGTCGAGGTAGAGCCGGGCGCCGTTGCGCAGGAACACGTTGCTCGACCGGCCCCAGGACACCACTCGGCGGAAGAGGTACCGGGCGACCTCGTCGGGGGACAGCCGCCGCTGCCCGCGGTAGGTGCAGGTGACGCCGTACTCGGTCTCAAGGCCGAAGATTCGCCGCTCCATGATGAGACATTAGCCGCCCGAGGCCCCAGATGGGCAGCCTCACCACGTCGTCTCACGCCAAGGACGCCCGCCGGCCCGCCGGGGGCCACGCCGCGCGCCATCCCCGCCGTCACCCGGGCACGACCTCGCCGTACGCCCACCGGCGGCGTCCCAGGTGGACCGTGCCGCCGCACGCCCGCACCGGCACGAAGACGGCGTCACGCCGGTGCGGGCGTCGTCCGGCCCGGTCGATCCACGCGGGCCGGACGGGACCGGCCCGCCGCGGCCGGACCGTCGACCCACGGGCGTACGACGACCCCGCGGGCGCCCGGGCCCACGGCCCCGACGCCCGCGCGACCGACTCCGCTACGCCTCGGGGGCCTCCGGCTGCTGGCCCTCCAGGTCCGCCGAGCCGGCCGACGTGGTGGGCTTCCCCGCCTCCTCGGTCGGCGCGGTCGGGGTCTCCGGACGGGCCGGCACGGCCGGCTCCTCGGCCTTTCCGCCGTCCAGCAGGGCGGTCAGCGCCGCTCCGGTGATGCGGCGGAACGTCCGTCCGACCCGGCGCCGGTCCAGGACCGCCACCTCCAGCTGGTTCGCGGCGATGGCGCGGGACGCGCCGCCCTCGCCCCCGACGCTGCCCAGCGCCTGCACCGCAACCTTCACCGCCTCGCCCAGCGACATGTCCGGACGGTGGTGGGACTTCAGCACGCCGGTGATCGCCTCGGCCTGCCCGCCCATCGCCATCCGGCCCGGCTCGTCGTTGACGGAGCCGTCGTAGGTGAGCCGGTAGAGCTCGTCGTCCTCGGCGGTGGCGCCGACCTCGGCCACGCAGATCTCCACCTCGAACGGCTTCGACTGCTCGGTGAAGATGGCGCCCAGGGTCTGCGCGAACGCGTTCGCCAGGGCCCGGCCGGTGACGTCGCGCCGGTCGTAGCTCAGGCCGTTCAGGTCGGCCATCCGCACGCCGGCGCGGCGCAGGTTCTCGAACTCGTTGTAGCGACCGACGGCGGCGAAGCCGATCCGGTCGTAGATCTCACTGACCTTGTGCAGGGCGCTGGAGAGGTTCTCGGCGACGAAGAGCACCCCGCCCTCGTAGCTCAGGACGACCGCGCTGCGGCCCCGGGCGATGCCCTTGCGGGCCAGCTCGGAGCGGTCGCGCATGATCTGCTCGGGCGAGGCGTAGAACTGCATGGCCACGGCGGCGGTTCTCCTTCAGGGCGCTGTGCTGACGGCTGCTGACTGGTGCGGGCGGGAGCGGATCAACCGCCCGGGTTCTCCATCCGGCCGGAGACCACGCTCTCGGCGATCGCCGACATCTCCTCGTCGGTGAGCCGGTGGGTGCCCTCCGCCGTCGCCGTCATCACCACCGGGTAGATCCGGCGGATCAGGTCCGGCCCGCCGGTGGCGGTGTCGTCGTCGGCCGCGTCGTAGAGCGCCTCGACCGCGAGCCGGACCGCCTCGTCGATCGAGAGACCCGGCTGGAAGCGCTTCTTCAGCGCGGAGCGGGCGAAGAGCGAACCGGAGCCGATCGCGTCGTAGCCGGTCTCCTCGTACGGGCCGCCGGTGACGTCGAAGCTGAAGATGCGGCCGGCCCGCGCCGGGTCCTTCGCGGCCAGGTCGAAGCCGGCGAAGAGCGGGATCACCGCCAGGCCCTGCATGGCGGCGCCCAGGTTGCCGCGGATCATCGAGGCGAGCCGGTTGGCCTTGCCGTCGAGCGAGAGCATCGCGCCCTCGATCTTCTCGTAGTGCTCCAGCTCCACCTGGAACAGTCGCATCAGCTCGATGCCGATGCCCGCCGTGCCCGCGATGCCCACCAGGGAGTACGCGTCGGCCGGGTGCACCTTCTCGATGTCGCGCTGGGCGATCAGGTTGCCCATGGTGGCCCGCCGGTCGCCCGCCATCACGACGCCGCCGGCGGCCGAGATGGCCACGATGGTCGTCGCGTGTGGCGCCATGTCGGCGGCCATGCCCGGCGGCAGCGGCCGTCGGCCGGGCAGCATCTCGGGGGCCACCTTGCTCAGAAACGAGGTGAAGGAGGACGTCCCCGCGTTGGTGAACACATCTGGTAGACGCCCGGATGGATCAAAACCCGCTGCCACGTGGTTCCTCTCAGATATGTGATCGCCCCGGCCAGCCGCGACTGATCGTCACGGAACTGGCCGAGACCACCGTTGCAGTTGAAGCACAATATCCCGCGCACCCAGCCGGTGCGATGATCGTGGTCCAGATGTTGGGGGTCCGGCGTGCCGCAGATCGCGCAGACGCCGCCCTGCTCGGCCAGGAGCTCCTGGAACTCCTTCTCCCCGATCCCGTAACGCCGCCGGAGATGGTATTCCCGCGTGCCGCCGTAGAGCCGCTGGGCGGTTTCCCTGCCCCGCGCGTTGTGGCAGGGCTTGCAGTAGCTGTGCCGCCCGCTGCCCTTGGTGGTCCTCGGGAAGTCGGCCATCGGCTTGACCTGCTCGCAGTCCGGGCACCACTTCAGGCCCTCTCCGACCGGCAGGGTGGAACGTTTCTGCGGCGCGATGCCGCGCTCGCGGCGGCTCGCCAGGGAGCGGGCCGCCGCACAGGACTTGCAGTAGTAGGCGAGGCCGTCCGCCCGCCGCCGGTTGCGATGAAACTCGGCGACGGGCAGCAACCGGTCACACTGGGGGCACACCTTGTCCGACGCGCTAGGCGAATCGGACATAAGGTATCACTCCCCCCCTTTCTGGACGTAACCGCGCACGAACTCCTCGGCGTTCTCCTCCAGGACGGAGTCGATCTCGTCGAGCAGGTCGTCAACGTCCTCGGTGATCTCGGCGTGCCGCTCGGCGACCTCCGGGTTCGCCTCGGTGGTGACGTCCTCGATCTCCTCGCCCTGCCGGGACTTGCCCGACTGCGACTGCCCGCCGCTGTCACGAGTGGCCATTGCTGCCTCCTCCACGATCGCCTGCGATCAACTTACCTCGCGCAGGCGACGAAAAGCCCGCCGCGCGCCGGCTTCGGCACGCGGCGGGAATCCGTCCACGCCAATCAGCCGCCGGTGAGGGTCTCGAGCAGGTCCTTCGCGCTCGGGCAGCGGTCGAAGAGCGCGCCGACGTGCTTGCGGGTGCCGCGCTCGGGCTCCATCATCGGCACCCGCACCAGCGACTCCCGGCCCACGTCGAAGATGACCGAGTCCCAGCTGGCCGCGACCACCTCGGAGGCGTACTGGGCCAGGCAGCGGCCGCGGAAGTAGGCGCGGGTGTCCTCCGGCGGCTCGGTCATCGCGGTGCGGGTCTGCTCGTCGTCGAGCAGCGTCTTCATCGCACCCCGGGAGACCAGCCGGTGGTAGAGGCCCTTCTCCGGGCGGACGTCCGAGTACTGCAGGTCGACCAGCTGGAGCTTGTGCGCGCCCCAGCCGAGCTTCTCGCGCTCCCGGTAGCCCTCCAGCAGCCGCAGCTTCGCCACCCAGTCCAGCTCGTCGGCGCAGAGCATGACGTCGCGGCCCAGCCGGTCCAGCACGCCCTCCCAGCGAGCGAGCACGTCCAGGGTCTGCTCGTCGGCGTCGGCGCCGTAGCGGTCGTCCACGAAGGACCGCACCCGCTCGTAGTACGCCCACTGCACGTCCAGGGCGGTGAGTCGCCGCCCGTCGCGCAGCCGCATCAGGTGGGTGAGCGACGGGTCGTGGCTGACCGCGCGCAGCTCGCTGACCGGGTCGGCGATGCCCAGGTCGGAGCCGAGCGCCTTCTCCTCGATCATGGTGAGGATCAGCGCGGTGGTGCCGACCTTGAGGTAGGTGGAGATCTCCGACAGGTTCGCGTCGCCGATGATGACGTGCAGCCGCCGGTACTTGTCGGCGTCGGCGTGCGGCTCGTCACGGGTGTTGATGATCGGCCGCTTGAGGGTGGTCTCCAGGCCGACCTCGACCTCGAAGAAGTCGGCGCGCTGGGAGATCTGGAAACCGCTCTGCCCGCCGTCCTGCCCGATGCCGACGCGGCCGGCGCCGCAGACGATCTGCCGGGTCACGAAGAACGGCGTCAGGTACGCCACGATGTCGGCGAAGGCCGTCTGGCGGCGCATCAGGTAGTTCTCGTGGGAGCCGTAGCTGGCGCCCTTGTTGTCGGTGTTGTTCTTGTAGAGGTGGATGGGCTGGGTGCCGGGGATGGTGGCGGCGCGGCGGGCCGCCTCGGCCATCACCCGCTCCCCCGCCTTGTCCCAGCGCACCAGGTCCCGCGGGTTGGTCACCTCGGGTGTGGAGTATTCCGGGTGGGCGTGGTCGACGTAGAGCCGCGCGCCGTTGGTGAGTATCACGTTGGCCAGCCCGAGGTCCTCGTCGGCGAGCGCCTCGGCCGGGTCGTACGCGGCACCGGAGTAGGTGAAACCGCGCGCGTCCCGCAGCGGCGACTCCTCCTCGTAGTCCCAGCGGGCCCGGCCGCCCCGGTTGAGTTCCGGGCGCGCCCCGTAGGCGTTGACCACCTGAGAGGAGGTGACCATGGGGTTGGCGCCGGCCTGGCCGGGCACGGAGATGCCGTACTCGACCTCGGTGCCCATGATCCGTCTTACGCTCATCGACCTACCTGCTTCGCTCGCCCGACCCGGTCCCCCGTCACGTCGAGCGTAGTCGGCCGCGCGGCGGATGGGGGCGCGCCGGACCGGGGCGGCAGGCGCGGGCCGGGCGGGGACGGGTGGGTCCGGACGGGACAGGGCCCGCGGCGCGTCGCGCCGCGGGCCCTGTGCGGGTGTGGGTCAGAGGTACTGACCGGTGTTGCTGGCCGTCTCTATCGACCGGCCGGCCTCCGCGCCCTTGCCGCCGGAGACGAGCGTGCGGATGTAGACGATCCGCTCGCCCTTCTTGCCGGAGATGCGGGCCCAGTCGTCGGGGTTGGTGGTGTTGGGCAGGTCCTCGTTCTCCCGGAACTCGTCGACGCAGGCGTCGAGGAGGTGCTGCAGGCGCAGGCCCTTGCGGCCGGAGGTGAGGAACTCCTTGATGGCCATCTTCTTGCCCCGGTCGACGATGTTCTGGATCATCGCGCCGGAGTTGAAGTCCTTGAAGTAGAGGACTTCCTTGTCGCCGTTGGCGTAGGTGACCTCGAGGAAGCGGTTCTCCTCGGTCTCCGAGTACATCCTCAGCACGACCGCGTCGATCATGGCCGCGACGGTGGCCTGGGGGTCGCCGCCGTGCTCGGCCAGGTCGTCCGGGTGCAGGGGCAGCCCGGAGAGGATGTACTTGGAGAAGATGTCCTTGGCCGCCTCGGCGTCCGGCCGCTCGATCTTGATCTTCACGTCGAGCCGGCCGGGGCGCAGGATCGCCGGGTCGATCATGTCTTCCCGGTTGGAGGCGCCGATGACGATGACGTTCTCCAGGCCCTCCACGCCGTCGATCTCGCTGAGCAACTGCGGGACGATCGTGTTCTCCACGTCGGAGGAGACACCGGAGCCCCGGGTCCGGAACACCGAGTCCATCTCGTCGAAGAACACGATGACCGGGGTGCCCTCGCCGGCCTTCTCGCGGGCCCGCTGGAAGATCAGCCGAATGTGCCGCTCGGTCTCGCCGACGTACTTGTTGAGCAGCTCCGGGCCCTTGATGTTGAGGAAGAAGCTGGTGTGCCGCTCCTTGCCCTCCCGCTCGGCGATCTTCTTCGCCAGCGAGTTGGCCACCGCCTTGGCGATCAGCGTCTTGCCGCAGCCGGGCGGGCCGTAGAGCAGGATGCCCTTCGGCGGGCGGAGCTGGTGCTCCCGGAACAGATCGGCGTGCAGGAAGGGCAGCTCCACCGCGTCGCGGATCTGCTCGATCTGGGCGTGGAGGCCGCCGATGTCGGTGTAGTCGACGTCGGGCACCTCCTCCAGGACCAGCTCCTCGACCTCGCTCTTCGGGATCCGCTCGTAGGCGTACGCCGAGCGGGGCTCGATCATGAGCGAGTCGCCGGCCCGGATCGGCGAGCCGATCAGGGTCTCGGCGAGGTGCACGATCCGCTCCTCGTCGGAGTGCGAGACCACCAGCGCCCGGTCGCCCGGGCTGCCGTCGGGACCCGCGAGGATCTCCTTGAGCATGACCACCTCGCCGACCCGCTCGTAGCCGAACGCGTCGACGATGTTGAGCGCGTCGTTGAGCAGGACCTCCTGGCCGCGCCGCAGCTCGGCGACGTCCAGCGAGGGCGAGACGGCGACCCGGAGCTTGCGTCCGCCGGTGAACACGTCCACCGTGCCGTCGTCGTGCCGCGCGAGGAAGACGCCGTAGCCACTCGGTGGCTGCGCGAGGCGGTCGATCTCCTCCTTGAGCGTCACGATCTGCGCGCGGGCCTCCTTGAGGGTGCTCACGAGCCGGTCGTTGTTCTCGGTCAGCCGCGCCAACTGTGCCTGGGTGGCCGCCAGCCGCTCTTCGAGCTGCCGGACGTGTCGGGGGCTTTCGGTCAACTTGCGCCGCACCAGAGCGAGTTCCTCTTGAAGGAACGCGACCTGCGTGGAGAGATCGTGGGCCTCCTTCTCCCACCGTGCGGCGCGCGAGTCCGCGTCGTCGCTGCGTGCCACGTCCCACCTCCCCGGGGGGCTTGAACGTTCTGCCCTAACACTAGCCGCTATGAGGCCGATTCGGTCCCACGCAACGCGCTCGTCACCGAACCTTGATCGCCAAGGGTGGCCCCGGGGGCCGGTCCGGGCGTTCGGGTACCGTCGGGGCGTGGGACGGGAGAACATGGGGGGTGCGCCGTGGCGGAGGTCATGACCGACCAGCTACAGGTCTGGGTGGACCAGGATCTCTGCACGGGCGACGGGCTCTGCGTGCAGTACGCGCCGGAGGTCTTCGAGTTCGACGTCGACGGGCTCGCCTACGTCAAGGGCCCCGACGGTGAGCTGCGGCTCGCGCCGGGCAGCCGGGTCGACGTGCCCGAGCACCTGCGCCTCGAGGTGATCGACTCGGCGAAGGAGTGCCCGGGCGAGTGCATCCACGTCGTACGCGGCAGCGACGGCGTCGAGGTCGCCGGCCCGGAGGCCGAGGAGGACTGAGCGCCCCGCCCTCCCGCGCCGCCGAGGGGCGGGAGGGCGGGGCGTACGCCTCAGAGCATCGGGCGGCCGACCACCGAGGCGACCAGGCGGGCGAACTCCTCCAGCCGGGCGATCTGCCCCGCGCCACCGTCGTCGAGGGTCTTGCCGAAGCGCAGCGCGTCGTGCCGGGGCGCGCCCACCGCCTCGTCGCTGGGCGGCGCCTCGTCGAGCGAGGTCAGCAGCAGGTAGACGTCGATGCTGTCGACCCGGATGCCGCCGTTGTCGTCGCGGGTGAGCCGGCGCCGGCAGCCGACCTCGGTGACCGTGGAGACCGGCACCACCCGCAGCGAGGACGTCATCGACCCGGGTGGCCCCTCCCCCGGCGGCACGTCCTCGCCGTGCCAGAGGACGAGCCGGCTGCCGTCGCAGACCACGACCTCCTGCCACACCCCGTTGACCTCGTTGACGAAGCGTTCCAGGGTGAAGCCGAGCACCGACGCACCGCGCAGCACCCCGCCCAGCGCCTCCAGGGCGACGTCGGGGTCGCGCAGGTAGGCGCGGGCCGCCGATTCGAGGTCCTGGTAGGGCGACCAGTCCGGGAACACCGCCGGCAGGTCTCCGCCGCCGAAACCCGGCCGGTTCATGCCACCTCCCCGTAGCCGTGCCACCGGCCCGCACCGGCCGGCAGGTTCCGTCCGCTCACTCCCAGCCGCCCCGTTCCACGGTCACGGCTGCGTCGTGTCCCCGGCCGCGGCCGGCTCCGCCGCGGCGGCCCGCGCGGCGGCGGCCTGTCGGACCGCCTCCGCCTCGCGCAGCGCCTGCCGGCGTTCGGCGTACGCCTCGGCGCCCTTGCTGGGCTTGCGGCGTCGCGGCGGCGCGGTGACGCCCGGAGCGAGCTTACGCGCGGACACCAGGAACGCGGTGTGCGCGATCATGCGGTGGTCCGGGCGCACCGCCAGTCCTTCGGCGTGCCAGTCGCGCACCAGCGACTCCCAGGCGCGCGGCTCCGTCCAGCCGCCGCGCTCGCGCAGCGCCTCGACCAGCTCGGACAGCTGCGGGGTGGTGGCGACGTAACCGATGAACACGCCGCCGGGCACCAGGGCCCGCTCGACCATGTCGAGGGTCTCCCACGGGGTGAGCATGTCGAGGATGATCCGGTCGAAGCCCGTCTCGGTGCAGGTGGCGACGTCGCCGACGTGCAGGTGCCACGCCGGGTGCGGCCCGTTGAAGAACGCCTCGACGTTGCGCTTGGCGATCTGGGCGAAGTCGTCGCGCACCTCGAACGAGTGCAGCTCGCCCTCGGTGCCGACGGCGCGCAGCAGCGAGCAGGACAGCGCCCCGGAGCCGGCCCCGGCCTCCAGGACCTTGGCGCCCGGGAAGATGTCGCCCATGGCGACGATCTGGGCGGAGTCCTTCGGGTAGATCACCTGCGCGCCGCGCGGCATGGAGAGCACGTAGTCCGAGAGCAGCGGGCGCAGGGCCAGGAACGCGGTGCCGCCGCCGGAGGTGGTGACCACGCTGCCGTCGGGCAGGCCGATCAGCGTGTCGTGCTCCAGGATGCCCCGGTGGGTGTGGAACGCCTTGCCCGGCTCCAGGGTGACCGTGTGCATCCGCCCCTTGGGGTCGGTCAGCTGCACCCGGTCGCCGGGCCGGAACGGCCCGCGGTGCACGGGGGGCAGCGCCCGGGTGTCGGCGGGCACCGCGGTGCCGGGGTCGGCCGGGGCGGCGGGGGGAGTTGCGGTCACGTGTTCATCTTCCGTTGAGGTTCGAGGAGCTGAGCCAGATCCGCGATGTGCAGGATGCCGACGACATTTTCGCCTGAGGTCACCACGTACTGCGCGCCCGGGTGGGTCTGTACCGCCTCCATCACCCGCTCCCCGTCGAGCCCGACCGGCATGGCGGGCAGGTCGGCCAGGGACCGGGCGACCGCGTCGACGGCCAGCCAGGGGCGCCGTTCCGCCGGCACGGCCTCCGCCGCGGCGGGGTCGACCAGGGCGACCGGCCGGCCGGCGGAGTCGGTGACCAGGAGCGCGGCGCCCGGCGTGGCGCCGGCGGCCCGGCGCTGCGCCTCGGCCAGCGGCGTGCCGGTGGGCACGGCGAGCACCGGCCGGGACAGCCGGGACAGGTCGATCAGCGGGAAGCGGCGGCTGATCCGCGCCATCCGGATCGACTGCCCGGCGCCGCGCCAGAGGGTGAACGCGACGAGCAGCATCAGCGGCAGCGCCAGCGGCGCCAGGTCGCCGGTGAGGGCGAACAGGGTGACCAGCGCGGCGGTGCCGACGGCGACGGCGCGCCCCACCCACCCGGCGACCTCGGTGCCCCGGTGCCGGTCGTGGGTCACCGCCCAGACCGCCGCCCGCAGCGCCCGGCCGCCGTCGAGCGGCAGCCCCGGCAGGATGTTGAACAGCGCGACGATGACGTTGCTCACCGCCAGCTGGAACGCGAGCTGGTTGGCCAGGGTGCGGTCGGGCAGGGCGAGGGTGGCGGCGACGGCGACCGCGCCGAGCACGGCGGAGACGGCGGGGCCGGCGAGCGACACCAGCAGGTCGACGCGGGGAGACGGGGCGTCGCGGTCCATCTCGGTGTAGCCGCCGAGCAGCTCCAGGGTGATGCCGCGCACACCGATGCCGTACCGGCGGGCGGTCAGGGCGTGGCCGAGCTCGTGCAGGAGCACCGAGCCGAGCAGGGAGACCACGAAGCCGAAGCCGATCAGGTAGCCGGCGAGCTGGGACAGGTCGAGCTGGCGGCGGGCGAACTCCGCGTACAGCACGGTCACCAGCAGGGTGAGCAGCACCATCGAGCCGTTGAGGTGCAGCGGCACCCCGAAGACCCGGCCCACGGTCAGGCCGGGCCGCGGGTCGGGCCGGCGCCGCGGTTGCCTCGTCTGCTCCATCGGACCGATGCTACGCGGCGGAGGATCATGCGCCGGAGCGGCGACGGCGGAGGTGTCACACCGGTGCCCTAACCTTCCGGGCATGACGGCGGAACCGGTGACCACGCAGCAGCCCGCGACCCCGGCCGAGGTGCCGGCGACGGTGCGGGCCTCGCTGTCGCCGTCGCGGGCGGCGGATTTCAAGACCTGCCCGCTGCTCTACCGGTTCCGCAGCATCGACCGGCTGCCGGAGCGGCCGACCGTCGAGCAGGCCCGGGGCACGCTGGTGCACGCCGTGCTGGAGCGGCTGTTCGACCTGCCCGCCGGCGCACGCACCCCGACGGCGGCGGGCGACCTGGTGGCCCCGCAGTGGGACCGGCTGGTCACCGAGCAGCCGGAGCTGGCGGGGCTGTTCGCCGACGGCGACACCCCGGCCGCGGCCGAGTTCCTCCGCTCGGCCGCCGCGCTGCTGGAGGGCTACTTCGCGGTGGAGGACCCGCAGCGGCTGGAGCCGGCCGAGCGGGAGAGCCTGATCTCGGCGGTGGTCGACGAGGAGCTGCTGATCCGGGGCTATCTCGACCGGCTCGACGTGGCGCCGGACGGCGCGCTGCGGGTGGTCGACTACAAGACCGGCGGCGCGCCCCGGGAGGCGTTCGAGGCGCGGGCGCTGTTCCAGCTCAAGTTCTACGCGCTGGTGCTGTGGCGCACCCGGGGCGTGGTCCCCCGGGTGCTGCGGCTGCTCTACCTCAAGGACGCGGAGGTCTGCGACTACGCCCCGGACGCCGAGGAGCTGCTCCGCTTCGAGCGCACGGTGGTGGCCCTGTGGCGGGCGATCGAGCAGGCGACCGCCCGGCAGGACT
This sequence comes from Micromonospora sp. NPDC049139, assembly GCF_055586845.1. Taxonomy (NCBI): domain Bacteria; kingdom Bacillati; phylum Actinomycetota; class Actinomycetes; order Micromonosporales; family Micromonosporaceae; genus Micromonospora; species Micromonospora sp. NPDC049139. Next base: position 89,740 of record NZ_JBVJHK010000023.1, read on the forward strand.
TCCGTCCCCGGCCGAGCCGGCTCTGCGACTGGTGCAGCCATCAGGCCCTCTGCCCGAGCTTCGGTGGCACCCCGCCGCCGTTCCCGACGCAGGTGGCGACGGATCCGCTGCGCGACGCCCGGTCCCGCCCGGCGGCCCCCGGCGCCGACGAGTGACGCCGCCGCACGCGACGCGGCCCCACGTCGTCAGGGGGATACCCACGGTCGACCGGTGGCGCAGCGACCGCACGGACCGGTGAGCGACCGGGTGCGCGGGCCGGCGGACCACCGGGCGCACGGCCCGGGGAGCCGGCGGGCGCGAGGGCCGGCGAGCCGCCCGGGTGCCCGGACCGGGGAGCCGGCGGGCGGCGGGCGGGCCCTGGCGCGGTGGAGGCGGTCTCCTCCTCAGGGATGAGGCCGGGCTCACCGTCGGCGACGATCAATCCGGCGTGGCGGCGGCTAGCGTCGCGGTATGACTTCGGGCCCGAAGGCGTGGCTGCGCCGGCACCCGCTCGCCGCGGACGCTCTCCTCGCCGTCGGGCTCGTCGGGGCGGAGATCGTGTTCACCTTCCTCACCCCCCGCGATTACTGGCCGCCGCACCTGCTGGCGACGCTGGCCTGGAGCCCGGTCTGCGCCGCGCCGGTGGCGCTGCGCCGGGTCGCGCCGTGGCCCGCCGTCGCCGCGGCGGTGGCGACGCTGGCGCTGCCCGTCCTGCTCGACCTGACGCCGGCCGCGCAGGGCCTGACCTTGCTGGTGCTCACCTACACGGTGGCCGCGACCCGGCCGCTCCGGACGGCGGTCGCGGCGGCCCTGGCGCTCTGGCTGCCGGCCGCGGTGGTGAACGCAACCGCATCCCTGGACGGGGTGATGGAGGGCGTCAGCTCCGCGTACCTGGTGGTGAACAGCTTGCTGACGGGGGCGGTGTCGTACTCGGTGGGCCGGGCCGTGCACGGGCGCCGGGCCGCCACGGAGGCGCTGCGGGAGCGGGCCCGGGCCGCCGAGGAGAACCAGCGTTCACTCGCCGAGCAGGCGGTCGCCGACGAGCGCCGCCGCATCGCCCGGGAGCTGCACGACGTCGTCGCGCACCACGTCAGCGTGATGGGGGTGCTGGCCACCGGCGCCCGCCGGGTGCTGCCGAAGGACCCGGACGCGGCCGACGGGGCGATCGCCACCATCGAGGCGACCAGCCGGGCCACCCTGCGGGAGCTGCGCCGGCTGCTGGACGTGCTGCGTACCGACGCCGAGCCGGCCGCCGACCTGGCCCCGCAGCCGGGACTCGCCGGCATCGAGGCCCTGGTCGACCAGGTGCGCGAGGCCGGCCTGCCGGTGACGCTGCGGGTCGAGGGCACCCCGGGGGCGCTGGAGGAGGGGGTGGCGCTGACCCTCTACCGGATCGCCCAGGAGGCGCTGACCAACGCGCTCAAGCACGCCGGCACGGCCACGGCGGAGGTGCGGCTGACCTTCGACGAGGGCGCGGTCGGCGTCGAGGTGGCCGACACCGGGCGCGGCCCGGGGCCGGGCGGCGACCGGATCGGGCACGGCCTGGTCGGGATGCGGGAACGGGTCGCCCTCTACGGTGGGGTCCTGCGCACCGGGGCACGCCCCGGCGGCGGCTTCCGGGTTTCCGCGCGGATCCCGGTGGAAGGCCGTGGCGCGGTGGCGGCATGACCGGCGCGGGGGCGTACGGGAGAATCGCGGCCGGGCCGCGGAACGGGGTGACGGCGTGGCCGGGGACCAGGGACGGGGGCAACAGGTGACCGAGGCGACGGTGCCGGCGCGGCGGCCGGTGCGCATCCTGCTCGCCGACGACCAGCCGTTGCTGCGTACCGGCTTCCGGATGGTGCTCGGCACGGAGGACGACCTGGACATCGTGGCCGAGGCCGGGGACGGCGTCGAGGCGGTGGACCTGTCGCGCCGGCTGCTGCCCGACGTGGTGCTGATGGACATCCGGATGCCGCGGATGGACGGGGTCGCGGCGACCCGGGCGATCGTTGACGCCCGGCTGCCGGTGCGGGTGCTGATCCTGACCACCTTCGACCTGGACGAGTACGTGGTGGGGGCGCTGCGGGCCGGGGCGAGCGGCTTCCTGGCCAAGGACGTGCCGGCCGACGACCTGGTCACCGCGATCCGCACGGTGGCGGCCGGGGACGCGGTGGTGGCGCCCCGGATCCTCAAGCGACTGCTGGACCGGTTCGCCGACCTGCTGCCGGACCCGGCGGCGGCCCCGCCCAAGGGCCTCGGCGCGCTGACGGAGCGGGAACGGGAGGTGCTGGTGCAGGTGGCCCGGGGGCTGTCCAACGCCGAGATCGCCCGGGCGCTGTCGGTCAGCGAGACCACCATCAAGACCCACGTGGGGCACGTGCTGACCAAGCTGGGGCTGCGCGACCGGGTGCAGGCCGTGGTACTGGCGTACGAGTCGGGTCTGGTCCGCCCCCGGGCGTAGTGGCGCCCGCCCTGGCTGTTTTCGCAGGCGTACCCGAAGATTCCCCGCGGCCGGGAGGCGCCGTTGCCGTCGTCACCTACCGTGACCGGAGATGGCGCGGCGCGGTTGACCCTGACGTGGCGTCACTGTGCAGGATCGGTCCCCGACGGGCGGGAAATGCGATCGACCGGACGCCGGGTCAGGGGCAACCCTGAGCCGGGGTCGGGGGCACCCGCACCCGCGAAATAGGCACCGGCTCCGCCCGGAGTCGGACGGATCGGCGCCGACAAGCACCGATGATGGAGACTGCCGCGCCGGACCAGCGGGGGCGGCGCGGATATCAAAAACAGACGGAAGAGGTAGATGACGTGACCGCGACGGTAGGCCAGCAGGCGCAGGCCGCGGCCCGGGCGAACGACGTGTGGAAGGTGTACGGCAGCGGCGAGGCGCAGGTCATCGCGCTGCGGGGGGTCAGCGCGGAGTTCGAGCGGGGCCGGTTCACGGCGATCATGGGCCCGTCGGGCTCGGGCAAGTCGACGCTGATGCACTGCCTCGCCGGCCTCGACTCGGTCACCCGCGGCACGGTGTCGATCGGCGACACCACCGTCACGGGCCTGGGCGACGCGGGCCTGACCAAGCTGCGCCGGGACAAGGTCGGCTTCATCTTCCAGCAGTTCAACCTGCTGCCGACCCTGACGGCGAAGGAGAACATCCTGCTGCCGCTGTCGATCGCCGGGCGCAAGCCGGACCCGGCCTGGTACGACACGGTCATCGCCACGGTGGGGCTACAGGACCGGCTGGGCCACCGCCCGGCGCAGCTCTCCGGCGGGCAGCAGCAGCGCGTGGCCTGCGCCCGCGCGCTGGTCTCCCGCCCCGAGGTGATCTTCGCCGACGAGCCGACGGGCAACCTCGACTCCCGCTCCGGCGCGGAGGTGCTCAACTTCCTGCGCAACTCGGTGCGTGAGCACGGGCAGACGATCGTCATGGTCACCCACGACCCGACCGCCGCCGCGTACGCCGACCGGGTGGTCTTCCTCGCCGACGGGCAGATCGTCTCCGAGCTGATCGAGCCGACCGCCGACACCGTGCTGGACACGATGAAGAAGCTGGACACCCCCACCGAGGTGGCCCGCTGATGTTCCGGGCGACTCTGAAGAGCCTGCTGGCCCGCAAGGTCCGGCTGATCCTCTCCGGCCTGGCCGTGGTGCTGGGCGTCATGTTCGTCTCCGGCGCGTTCGTGCTCACCGACACGCTCGGCCGCTCGTTTGACTCGATCTTCGCCGACGCGTACGAGGGGGTGGACGTCAACGTCGCCGCCAAGCCGAAGATCGACGTCGCCGAGGCCGAGGGCATGCAGGCGGCCCAGCCGTTGCCGGCGGCCACCCTGGACAAGGTCCGGGCGGTGCCCGGCGTGGCCGAGGCGACCGGCGTGGTCGGCGTCGACGGGGCACGGCTGATCGGCAGCAACGGCAAGGTGGTCACCTCGTTCGGTCCGCCGCAGATGGGCGAGAACTGGACCGGCGAGAACGACCTGGTGCAACTGCGCGAGGGACGGGCGCCGCAGGCCGACGACGAGATCGTGGTCAACAAGGCGCTGGCCACGGCCGGCAAGGTGAAGGTCGGTGACCGGGTCGGCGTGCTGACCCTCCAGCCGAAGCAGGAGTTCACCATCGTCGGCGTCTTCGGCTACAGCGGCGGCCGGGACTCCATCGGCGGCGCCAACGAGATCATGTTCACCACGCCCGTCGCGCAACGGCTGATGCTCGGCGCGCCGGACACCTTCAGCAGCATCACGGTCACCGCCGCCGGCGGGATGTCGGACGAGGCGCTGCGCGACGCCGTGGCCGCCGCGGTGGGCGCCGACTACGAGGTCAAGACCGGCGAGCAGCTCTCCGACGAGGCGGCGGCCAGCATGAAGGAGGCGCTGTCCTTCTTCAACCGGATCCTGCTCGGCTTCGCCGCGGTGGCGCTGCTGGTGGGCACCTTCCTGATCCTCAACACCTTCTCGATCATCGTGGCGCAGCGCACCCGCGAGCTGGCGCTGATGCGCGCCATCGGGGCCAGCGGCCGGCAGATCATCGGGTCGGTGGTGCTGGAGGCCATCGCGGTGGGGCTGATCGCCTCGGTGCTCGGCCTCGGCGCCGGCATCGGCATCGGCGCGCTGCTGGCGTACCTGTTCAGCACCTTCGCCGGCGGGCTGACCCTGGCCGGGGTCGGCGTGCCGCTGTCCGCGGTGATCGGCGCGTTCGCCGTCGGCCTGGTGATCACCGTGGTGGCGGCGCTGCTGCCGGCGCTGCGGGCGTCCCGGATCCCGCCGATCGCGGCGATGCAGGACGTGGCCAACCCGGACCGTCCGCTGACCAAGGTCACCGTGGCCGGCGGGATCGTCACCGCCGTCGGCGCCGGGCTGCTGGCCCTGGGGCTGACGGGCAACGCCGGGGGCAACACGCTGGCCACCATCCTCGGCGGCGTGCTGTTCGCCTTCATCGGCGTGGCGCTGCTGACCCCGCTGATCAGCCGCCCGGTGGTGAGCCTGCTCGGCGCGATCTTCGCCTGGTCCGTGCCGGGCAAGCTGGGTCGGCTCAACTCCGGCCGCAACCCGCGCCGCACGGCCATCACCGCCGCGGCGCTGATGGTGGGCATCGCCCTGGTCACCGGGGTGACCGTGATCCTGGACTCGGCGAAGAGCAGCATCAGCGCGCTCACCCAGGACACGCTCAAGGCGGAGCTGGTGATCTCCGGGGCACAGAGCGGCCCCCGACCGCCGAGCTTCGACTCCGGGGTGCTGGAGAAGGCCGCGGCGATCCCCGGAGTGCGCCTCGCCGACGGCGAGTACGGCGACATGGCGGTGGTCGGCGGCAAACGCACCTGGGTGGGGGCGAGCAGCGACGTCGCCGCACTGCGCACGATCTTCGGCGCCGAGGCCACCGCCGGGAACATCGACCGGCTCGCGCCGGACGAGATGCTGGTCAGCTCGGACACCGCTGAGTCGCGCGGGCTCTCCGTCGGCTCCCAGGTGCCGGTGCAGCTGGCCCGGGGCGAGGCGCGGACCTACACGGTGACCGGCATCTACGCCAGCTCCGAGCTGACCAACCAGGTGGTGCTGCCGCCGCAGGCGGCGCGCGACTTCGCCATCCCGCAGCCGATCCAGGGCTTCATCCAGCTGGCCCCGGGCACCCGGGTCGCCGACGTACAGCCGCAGATCGAGGCGCTGCTGGCCGACTCCCCAGAGGTGTCGGTGGCCGACCGGGAGGCGTTCATAGACCAGCAGGCCGGCCAGCTCGACGGCCTGCTCACGATGATCCAGATCCTGCTGGCGCTGGCCATCGTCATCGCCGTGCTCGGCATCATCAACACCCTGGCGCTGTCGGTGCTGGAGCGCACCCGGGAGCTGGGGCTGCTGCGGGCCATCGGTCTGCGCCGGGCGCAGACCATGCGGATGGTCACCGTGGAGGCGGTGGTGATCTCGGTCTTCGGCGCGCTGCTCGGCGTCGCCGTCGGCAGCGGCCTCGGCGCGGCCGTGGTCGAGGCGCTGCGGGACGAGGGGATCACCGACCTGGTGCTGCCCTGGTCCCAGATGGGGGTCTTCCTCGGCCTGGCCGCGATCATCGGGGTCATCGCCGCGGTGCTGCCGGCGGTCCGGGCCGCCCGGATCAACGTCCTGGGCGCCATCGCCCACGACTGACCCACCAGGCACGACGAGGGGCCCCGCCGACCGGCGGGGCCCCTCGTCGCGTCAGACGCCGGCCGGCGGCGCGCCGAGCAGGGCCGCCAGCAGCTCCAGGTCCGCGCCGGTCAGGCTCTCCAGCTGGTGTACGCCGTCCAGCCGCCCGATCGGCACCTCCGCCGGCACGGCCAGCACCGCCGCGCCGGCGGCGAGCGCGCTGGCCACCCCGGTCGGCGAGTCCTCGATCGCCACGCAGCGGGCGATCGGCACGTCGAGCAGCCGGGCGGCGGTCAGGTACGGCTCCGGGTGCGGCTTGGCCGCGTCGACCTCGTCGCCGCAGACCACCACGTCGAAGCTGTCCCGCCCGAGGGTGTCCAGCGCGACCTCCACCAGGGGCCGGACGCTGGAGGTCACCAGCGCCGTCGGGATGTCCGCCGCGCGGACCGCCCGCAGCAGCGTCAGCGCGCCGGGACGCCAGCGCAGCCCGGTGCGGAACAGCTCCAGGATCCGGGCGTTGATCCACGCCGCGCTGACGTCGGGGTCACGGTGCGGCTGGCCCAGGTCGTCGTGCAGAATACGCATCGACGCGGCCATGCTGGTGCCGACCATCGCCTTGCGGGCCGCCTCGGAGAGGGTGGCGCCGTACTCGGCCGCCAGCTCGCGCAGCGCGACGTCCCACAGCTTCTCGCTGTCGACCAGGGTGCCGTCCATGTCGAAGAGCACGGCGGCGGGGTGGTGGCTGCTCAGAACATCCTCCCTCGGGTGGCGTACCCGGGAATCCTTTCAGCCGGGACGCCGGCGGCGCGCCCAGGTGCCGCCGGCGTGACCTGGCCGACGGGTTGCGGGCGGCGTCGAGGCCGGACGACGCCGGTCGCCGTCGCCCCGGTGCCGGGCGAACTTCGGGTCCCGCTCAGCCGAGGCCGCAGGCGCCCAGGGACTGCTCGTAGCCGCGGAAGAAGGCCTCGGTGCGCTGCTCGGCGGTGCCGTGCGAGCCCTCGGCGAACCATGGCTGACCGGGGTCGTCGCCGACGGCGAGCAGCCCCTCGCGGAACTCCTCCAGGTCGCCGTCGTCGAGCTCCAGCGCCCCCGAGCGCACCGAATCACCCAGGTACGCCCCGGCCATGCAGTCGGCCTGGAGTTCCTGCTCGATGGTGAAGCGGTACTGGATGCCGAGCCGGGTCTGGATGCCGTGGGCGTACTCGTGGCCGAGCAGGTAGAACACGAACGCGTCGCCTACCTGGCGGAACGCCCCGACCGACCAGTTCACGTCATAGGCGATGAAGTCGCCGGCCGAGCAGTAGATCGCGTTGTTGCGCGGCAGGACCTGCCCGCCGCAGGACACCTCGCCGTCGCGCTGGTACGGGACGACCTGCCGGATCGGGCGGAACCGTTCCCCCGAGGCGCGGAACCGGTCGGCCCAGTACCGCTCGGCGATGCGCCGCGCGTCCGTGACGTCCCGCTGGAACTCCTCGACGCTGGTGGTGCCGTCGGCGCGGGTCTGCGCGGCGCCGGGCGGGGCCGTCCCGTCGGGGTCCTGCCCCGCAGGCTCGGACGTCCCGCCGACCACGCACCCGGCCGCCACGACGAGAGCCACCGCGAGGCCGGCGAGCGCGCTCGGCGGCCGGCGTCCCACGCGCGTCGTCACTGCGCCCTCCCGGCTTCGGCGATGCCGTGTGCAGTACCCCGGCGGTCCGCGGGTCATGCCCGGCCGCAGCCCGCGACGCCGGTCGGGCATGCCCGCGCCGCCCGCCTCGACGACGCCTGATTCCCTATCGGGGATCGGCTGTCAAGGTGCTGGCTGGCTTGACGGTGTAGGTCGGCTGGTTGGACGATCGCTGGTGGGGGAGGTCGCCTCG
>NZ_JBVJHK010000024.1:0-96465 GCF_055586845.1 Micromonospora sp. NPDC049139
GAGCCGTGCTCGACGCCACCCACCGGACCAGCCGGGATGCTCATGCAACCCCAGGACCACCGGGCTGATCAAGCACCGGAGTCCTTTACATGAGCTGAGCGGCGGACGGTGGGACGGCCGCTGCCGGTCGTCCCACCGTGCTCGGTCGTGCGATGGTCACCGAGCGTCCGCCGGCATGCTGGCCATCGTCGAGCACAACATCACCCGGACACTGGCCCAGCTTGCCTGAGCCGTCGTGGCCGCTCAGGTTACGGGTCCGCCCCTGGTAGCTACTCTCTCGGCATGTCCGTCGACCTGGAGGCCACCCTGCCGCGGCCACTCACACTCGCCACTGTGATGGACGCGGCGCAGGGCACGCTCGCCGAGCTTCTCGGGCTGGACGCGGCACCGCGGCTGCGTCTCATCGCTGACCGGCGTTACGAGCAGGGGCGACGCCTCTCCGAGGGCCGGCAGGTGGATCGGGCGGAGCTGCGGTCCACCGTCATCGGTGAATCCGTCGACCACGAGGTCGACGCGATGTCGCACTCGGTCCACTACGAGGTCGACGTCTCCGGCGGAAACGACACGGTGTGGATGATGGTCATCCACCACCTGTCTGAGGCCGGCGGCGGAGTCGAAGCCGTCCTCAGCCCCAGCCGCACCTGCGTCGGTGTCGTCACGGCGACGGCCCTGGCGCTGGCCGTCGCCAGCAGCGCCGGCGGGGAGTTCGTCGACGAACAGATCGGCATGCTGCGGCCCCGCTCGTCCGATCCTGCCCACGTCATCGCCGCGACCCGCCTACCCCCTGGCAGTGACGACTTCGTCAGCGCCTGCGAACGGTACCTCCGTCAGTTCTCCCACCTGAACGGCTGGCCCAGGAGCCTGTCGATGCCCTGACCGGTCGCCGGCCCCGATGCGAGATCGGGGCCCGGCGGGGCGTGGTCAGCGACGGAGGGTGGTGGAAGGCGACTCGCCGAAGCGGGACCGGTACTCGCCGGCGAAGCGACTGAGGTGGGCGAATCCGTGGTCGAGGGCGACGGTCGTCACGGACGCCCCGGGTCCGGCCGCGCGCAGCGCGGCGTGGACCGCGTCGAGCCGGCGGGCGCGCAGGTACGCCATCGGGGTGGTCTGTAGCTCGCGGCGGAAGCAGTCCTGCAGCGTCCGTACGCTCACCCGAAGTGCCTCCGCGACGTCGCCGACCGTCAGTGCCTCGCCGTGGTGCTCCGTCATCAGTGCGCAGGCGCGTCGGACGAGGCGCCCGGGTGCCGGGTGCCTCGCCGGCCCGGCGAGCAGGTCAGTGTACGTGTGGCGGTGGGTCAGCAACAACTTGCCGATGAGCGCCTGCTCGAAGCGGCCGACGACCTGCGGGTGGTCGAGGAGGGAGGCGCCCTTCGGCTGGGACAGCTCCTCGGCGAGGAAGTCCACCCCGCGGGCCCAGGCCACCGCCGCGGGCGTGCTCATGGTCATGCCGACGTCGAAGTGGACCTGGCCGTCCACGGGTCGGCCCAGCAGTCGGGCGAGTTCCCGGTCGACCGTCTGCCGGTCGGCGTAGAAGATCCGGTGCGGAGACGCCTCGGACCAGTGCATGTCCGAGGCGTCATAGGGAGAGAGGACGGAGGCGGTGTCGGGCGTGGAGGCCACGGTACGCCCGGCGTGCCGGACCTCCGCCCGGCCGCCACGGGGAATCTGCACCAGGTAGAAGGTCTCCAGCGCGGCCGGCTGGATCCGCACCGCCTGCGCGTAGTCGAGGTCGACGACGCCCACGCCGCCCGACCGGCGGGCCGTCATTCGCAGGCGGACGCTGCGGACGCCCGGCTGGGGCGTGAGCCGGTGCGGACAGAAGACACGACCGACCTCCGTGCGGGCGCGCTCGATGTCGTCCGTCCTGACCGTCGTGGCAGCCATCTGGCACCTCCTGATGGGGCCGGGGCGGCTGCGCATCGCCGGTGACCCGCACGGAACCGTCGGTTCGCCCGGACCGGCGGCCCCGCGCCGAGACGCCCTGCTGTGCCGAGATTAGGACCGGGGGCAGCGTGATCAGCAGAGGCGTGCTCCAAACCCGACACCAAGGGCGCCGGGAAAAGTGCCCAAGTTGCGCGATGCGGATGCCGCGCGCGTCCAGCGGATAGCAGCCCTGCCGTCGTGCTCGTTAGCGTGCGATCGCCGCCGGCGCCCCGCTGTCGCGGCTCCCGTCAACGGGTCGCAGAGTCTGTGGAGGTTCGCCATGAGGATCGCCGTCGTCGGTGCTGGATTCGCCGGCCTGAGCGCAGCGAAGGTGCTGCGGCAGAGTGGCTTCGAGGTCTCCGTGTTCGAGAAGGCGCCCGACGTCGGAGGCGTCTGGAGCAGCACCCGGAGATACCCCGGCCTTCGCACGCAGAACAACAAGGGCACCTACCACCTCTCCGACCTGCCGATGCCCGCTCACTACCCGCAGTGGCCGTCGGGCGAGCAGGTTCAGCAGTACGTCGAGAGCTACGTGGACCGGTTCGGGCTCCGCCCCGTCCTGCGCCTCTCCACGGAGGTCGTCGCCGCGAAACTCGTGGACGACGAGACCGCGTGGCTGATCGCGTCACGACCGACGGGTGGGCGGGACCCGGCGACCTGGGAGCGGTACGACCACCTCGTCGTCGCCAACGGCATCTTCTCCGAGCCGCTCATCCCGCCCTTCGAGGGCCGTGCGGACTTCGTCGCCGCGGGGGGACGTGTTCTGGCCTGCGGGGAGTTCCACGATCTCGAGGCGGCGCGGGGAAAGCACGTCCTCGTCGTCGGGTACGGCAAGTCGTCCTGCGACGTGGCGGTCCCGCTGAGCGACGTCGCCGCGCGGACCCACGTCGTCGCCCGCCAACTGCTGTGGAAGATGCCCAAGAAGCTCGGCGGAGCGGTCAACTACAAGTACCTTCTGCTCACCCGGATGGGTGAGGCGCTGTTCCGGTACATCCGCGTGCAGGGCTTCGAGCGGTTCCTGCACGGCCCGGGCAACGGTCTGCGCCGCGGCATGCTCGACAGCGTGGGGTCGGTCGCGACCCGGCAGCTCAAGCTGCGCGAGCTGGGTCTCGTGCCGAACGGGACCTTCGAGGACATCGCGCGAAGCACCGTCAGCCTCGCGACGGACGGTTTCTTCGAGCGGGTCGCCGACGGTCGGATCAGCGTCCACCGCGATCGCCAGATCGGCGAACTCCTGGTCGACGGGGGGCGGCCGGCCGCCCGGCTCACGGACGGCACGGTGCTCCCCGCCGACCTGGTCATCTGCGGCACCGGGTTCCGGCAGCACGTGCCCTTCTTCGACGCCGCCCTGCACGCCCGGCTCGAAGACGACGACGGCAACTTCATGCTCCACCGCCAGATCCTGCCGGTCGACGTCCCGCACCTGACCTTCGCCGGCTACGACTCCTCGTTCTTCAGCCCGCTGAGCGCCGAGATGGCAGCGGTCTGGACGGCCGCCCATCTACGGGGAGGGATCGCGCTGCCGTCCAGGGAGCGGATGCGGGAGCAGGTGCGTACGCGGCTGGCCTGGATGGCGGCGCGGACCAACGGGCAGCACGCCCGCGGCACGAGCATCATCCCGTTCTCGATGCACAACATCGACGAGGTGCTCGACGACCTCGGGCTCAACCTCGGCCCGCTGGCCCGCGCCCGCCAGTGGCTGCTGCCCGTCGACCCGCGCGCCTATCGGAGGGTCACGCCCCGCATGATCCGGCGCACCGCCGCGACGGCGCCCCGGGAGTCAGTGAGCCAGCCGGCCTGACAGGGGGAAGGAGCAGCAGCCGCGGGGATCCTCACCGAGACGCCCCGTCCGCGCTTCGGGCGGTCGTGAGGTGGGCGCCGAGGCGGCGGACGGTCTCGGCGGCGGCGACGGCGTCGCTGCGGGCGCTGCCGTGCCGGCCGTCGCTGCTGTAGATCGACGGGTCGGCGGTGAGCGGGTGGTCGGTGAGCCGTACGTGCAGGGTGCCGAGCCGTTCGGCGAGCGCGCCGGTGTGCGCGGAGAGCCGCCGCATCCGCTCGGCCAGGCCGGCCCGGTGCCGCTCGGGCACGGCCGGGCTGTGCGAGACGTCGAACATGCCGACGGTGATCACGTCGGCCCCCGCGGCCCGCAACGCCTCGATGATCGCGGTCAGCTCGGCGTCGACCGCGTCCGCGTCGTACGCCGGGTGGAAGGCGTCGTTGCCGCCGCACACCACCAGCGCCAGGTCGGGCCGGAACGCCAGCGCCGGGGCGAGCTGGGTGGCGCGCACCTCGTGCGCCCGCAGCCCGCGCAGCCCGAGGTTCAGGTACGCCAGCTCCGGCCGGACGGCCCGCAGCTCGGCGGCGACGCGGTCCGCCCACTGCACCTCGGGATAGCCGTCGACGGGCTCGCAGAGCCCCTCGGCCACGCTGTCGCCGAGCACCGCGAAGCGCCGCCACGGGTGGTCGCGTAGCAGGGCGACGCTCTCCCCGTCGCGGAGGCACCACGGATCCGTCGATTCGGTCAGCGTCGATGGCATGAGCGCACGCTAGTCGACCGGGTCGCCGCCGGCCAGCGGCCCGTCGGGCAGGCGGCCTCCGCCAGGTGGGCGCTCGTGCGCTCCTCGTGACGAGTGGAGACAACGATCGGCGTCGAGCCCTTTACCTCCTGTGCGGCCGATGGAAATATGTGTCCATCGATCGATAGACAGTCGGTCCAGCCCTCCCTGGAGGAACGCGTGAGACTCACTCGACGTGGCGTGATGTCCACCGTCGCCGTCGCCTGCCTCGGCGCCACCATGGCCGTGTCGCCGGCCCACGCCGCGCCCGCCGTCCTGACCGCCGACGGAGCGGCCAGCCTCGCCGCCGGCCTCGGTCCCGACCGCACCGCCGGCTCCTACGTGGACGCCGCCTCGGGGCGTACGGTCGTCGCCGTCACCGACGAGGCCGCCGCCGCCAGGGTCCGCGCCGCCGGCGGCGTCGCCCGCCTGGTCACCCACAGCACGCGCGCCCTGGAGGCCGCGCAGTCCCGGGTCGACCTGGGCGTCACCGGCACCGCCCTCTGGGTCGACCCGGTCAGCAACCAGGTGGTCATCGGCGTGGACAGCACGGTCGGCGCCGCCCAGTCGGCCCGCATCCGCGCCGCGGTGGCCGCCGCCGGCGGCACGGCCCGGGTCACCCCGCTCGCCGGCACGCTGAGCATGCGGATCTCCGGCGGCGACGCCATCTACGGCGGCGGCTACCGCTGCTCGCTCGGCTTCAACGTGCGCAGCGGCAGCACCTACTACTTCCTCACCGCCGGGCACTGCACGGACGTGGTCTCCGCCTGGTACGCCAACTCGGCCCAGAGCACCAAGCTCGGCGACCGCACCGGCACCAGCTTCCCGGGCAACGACTACGGCATCGTCCGCTACACCAACACCTCGATCGCGATCGACGGCTCGGTGGGCTCGCAGGACATCACCGCCGCCGGGAACGCGTCCGTCGGCCAGCAGGTGACCCGGCGGGGCAGCACCACCGGCACCCACAGCGGCACGGTCACCGGCCTCAACGCCACCGTCCGGTACGCCGAGGGCACCGTGCGGGGCATGATCGCCACCAACGTCTGCGCCGAGCCCGGCGACAGCGGCGGCCCGCTCTACTCCGGCAGCATCGCGCTCGGCCTGACCTCGGGCGGCAGCGGCAACTGCCGCACCGGCGGCACCACCTTCTTCCAGCCCGTCACCGAGGCGCTCAGCAAGTACGGCGTCTCCGTGTTCTGACCCGACCGACCGTGGCGCCCCGGCGGATCCCGCCGGGGCGCCACGTCGCGTCGGGCATCATGGCGGCATGGTGCAGGTGGCGGTGTGCGGGCCGGCGACCGCGTCGGGCGCCGAGCTGGCGTACGCCCGCCGGGTGGGCGAGCTGCTCGCCGAGCGCGGCGCCACCGTGCTCTGCGGGGGCGGTGGCGGGGTGATGTCCGCCGTCGCCGCCGGCGCCCGTTCCCGGGCCGGCCTGGTCGTCGGCGTACGCCCCGACGACGGCACCGCGCCCGGCCCCGTGGCGGACGTGTCGGCCACGGTCGTCACCAACATGGGCCAGGCGCGCAACGCGATCCTGGTGTGGAGCGCCGACGCGGTGATCGCGGTCGGCGGCTCGTGGGGGACGCTGTCGGAGGTGGCCCTGGGCATGCGGCGCGGCGGCATCCCGGTGGTGGTGCTCGGCGGGTGGCGGATCGTCGACGCCGACGGTGTGGCCGTCGACGGCCCGCTGCATGTCTCCACCCCCGAGGAGGCGGTCTCGGCGGCGTTGCCGCGTTGACGTCGCCCCGCCCGCTGGCGGCCGACGCGCCGGGGCGGATCAGACGTGCTGCCCGGCCCGGTACGCCGCCGCGAGGCGCTTCGGCGCCCGGTCCTGCCACGCTTCGACGACCAGCTCGGTCAGCTCGTCGGGGTCGATCCGGTCGAGCCGGACCAGGACGACCGGGCAGCCGTCGAAGTGCGGGGTGGCGAAGTAGACGCCGGGGTCGTCGGCGAGCAGCGCCTCCTTCGCCCCCAGGTCCGGCACGCGCACGCCGAGCACCGGGCCGTCGGGCGCCGCCGCCCCGAGGGCGTCGAGGTCGGCGCGGCGCAGCGGGCGCTCCCAGACGAACGCCCGGTCCCGGACCTTCCACGCCGGGGCCCCCTGGTAGGAGGGGTGCTCGCTGGTCTCCGGCAGCCCCAGCGCGATCCGGCGTACGTCGTCCCACGTGGCCATGTCCGGACCCTACGCCTGACCGACGACGCGCGGTTCCCGCTCGGCCGTCGCGGGGGCCGACCGGGGGCGGAGGCCGGGCAGCAGCGGCAGCAGGGTGACCACCAGGCAGAACGCGGTCATCACCAACAGAGCGGGGCGGAGGCCGAGCGCGGTCACCGACCAGCCGCCCAGCAGCGCGCCCAGCGGCAGGCCCGCGAACGCCAGCGACCCCGCCAGCCCGATCACCCGGGTCTGCAACTCGGGTGGCACCCGCTCGTAGATCGCCACGCCGAGCAGCGGGTTCACCGCCGCGATGCCGATGCCGGACGCGAACGTCACCGCCAGCACCACCGCCAGCTCCTCGCTCAGCGCCAGGACCAGCAGCCGCGGGGCGCCGCTGACCGCCGCCCCGACCACGAAGGCCAGGTACCGGGGCAGCCGCGGGCCGTACGCGGTGAACAGCAGGTTCCCCAGCAGGGCGCCCGCGGAGAACGCGCCCAGCACCAGGCCCAGCCCGACCGGGCTGCGCAGCACGTCGGCCACCCAGAGCGGGATGTAGACGGCGACGCTGGCGTTGACCACCATGTTCAGCGCCGAGATCACCAGCAGCATGGTCAGCAGCATCCGGTCGTGGCCGAGGTAGCGGAACCCGCCCGCCAGCGCGCGCAGGTAGCCCTCCGGCCGCCCGGACGCCGCCGGGGGCGCCGGCGGTCGGACGAGGAGCCCGACCAGCAGCGCGCAGACGGCGAAGCTGGCGGCGTCGATGAGGATCGCCTGGGTCACGCCGAACCACCAGATGAGCAGCCCGCCCAGCCCCGCGCCGAGCAGGGTGACCACCCGGCCGAGCCCGTCGTAGACGGAGGTGAGCCGGATCAGTCGCACCCCGGCGGCCTCGGCGGCCGGGCGGAACATGACGTGCTTGACCCGGTCGCCGACGCCCCGCAGCGCGCCGACCACGGCGACCAGCGCGACCAGCGCGCCGAAGCCCAGCCACGGGGTGAGGGCCACCGCGACCATCAGCCCCGCGCTGCCCACGTCGACCAGGATCGAGGTGCGGCGCAGCCCGATCCGGTCCGCCCAGGGGGTGCCCAGCGCGCCGGAGAGCAGGTAGGGCAGCGTCTCGGCGGCGGCCACCACGCCCATCTTCGCGGGGCTGCCGGTGGTCTCCAGCACCAGCCACGGGATCGCCACCACCGAGACCCGGCTGCCCAGGTTCGAGATCAGGTCGGCGGCGACCAGGGTGGTCAGTTCCCGCCGGGGCGTCACGCCAGGCTGCCGATCGACGCCTCCGGGTGCTCCACCGCGCTCGGGTGGGCCTCGGCGTACCGGGCCCGCAGCGCGCGCTTGTCCACCTTGTTCGAGCGGTTGAGCGGCAGCCGGTCGACGAACTCCACCCCGCCCGGCGCCCAGGTGTCGCTGAGCGCGGCGGTGACCAGGTCGATCAACTCCCGCGCGGTCACCGTCGCGTCGGGCGCCGGCACCACGTAGGCGTACGGCAGCTCGCCGGCGACCTCGTCCGGCACGCCGATCACCGCCGCCGCGCGGACCTGCGGGTGCCCGGCCAGGAGGTCCTCGATCGGGCGGGAGTAGATCGGCCAGCTACGCCGCCGGGTGAGGATCCGGTCCTGCAACCGGTCGACGAGGTAGAGGTAGCCGTCGGCGTCGACGTGCCCGATGTCGCGGGTGCGGACCCAGCCGTCGACCAGCGTCTCGGCGGTCAGCTCGGGCCGGCCGTGGTAGCCGGCGAAACGCAGGTCGGTGTGCACCCACACCTCGCCGTTCTCGCCGGGCGGCAGCACGGTGCCGTCCTCGGCGCGGATCTCGACGCGCACGTCCCCGTACGGCCGACCGCAGGAGCGCAGCCGCTCCGGGTGCTCCGGGTCGTCGGTCAGCCCCGGCAGGGCGGTGATCACCACCGCCTCGCTGAGTCCGTACACGATGCGCAGCACCGGGCCGAAGCGGGCGATGGCCTGGCGCAGGCGGGCGGGCGCGGCGGGCCCGGCGCCCACGTTGAACATGAACATGGCGGAGAAGTCCGCGCCGTCCAGCGCCGGGTGGTCGAGCACCTCGTAGAGCATCGGCGGGGTGACGAAGGTGGAGTTGATCCGCTCCCGCCCGACGGTCTCGATGAACCGCGCCGGGTCCCAGCCGTCGCGGGGGAACAGCACCCCGCCGGTGAACAGGTTGAACAGCGTGGTGATCTGGCCGCTGGCCAGCCACATCGGCGAGTGCGACAGGTGCCGCAGCAGCGGGTACCCGGCCGCGCGGAAGTCGGCGGCCAGGGCGAGGATCTGTGCGTAGAAGCTCTCCCGGTGGTGCACCAGCTTGGGCGTGCCGGTGGTGCCGCTGGTCTGGAGGAAGGACTCCGGCGCCGGCGGTCGCGCCGGCAGGTCGTCCCCCGCCGTGGGGGGCCCGCCGGCGGTCAGGTCCCGGCCCGCGCCGCCCGGACCCAGGCAGAAGACCGGCACGCCGGGCAGCCCGGCGGCCAGTTCCGGGCCCAGGCTCGCGGGGTCGCGGGCATCGTAGACGAAGGCGTCGGGGCGGGCCAGCCGGACGAACTCGTCCACCTCGCGGCGGGAGGTGACCGGCGCGATCCACATCGTCCGGCAGCCCAGCAGGTGCAGGGCGAGCTGCACCAGCGGCGCCTCCACCGGGTTGCCGAGCGCGACCAGCACCCCGTCGCCCGGCCGTACGCCGTGCCCGCGCAGCGTCGCGGCCAGCCGGCGCACCTCGGCGGCGACGTCGGCGTAGCTGAGCCGGTGCCCGTCGCCGACCAGCGCCTCCCGGTCACCGAAGTCGGCGAACAGCTCCAGTGCCCGGTGTACGTAGCCGTCCCGTCGCTCCGGTCCGTCAGTCATCCCGCAGCCCCCATCGGCGAAGAGGAGTGGCCGTCCGCCGGCCAACCCGGGGACGTGTACACCGCGTCGGCGGGCCAGATCGCCGGCGCGGCGGGTGGGCGCGCGCCTCGGCGACCGCACCGCCGCCGTCCGTGAGCGTAGGCACCACCGCCTGTCACGGGACAGAGACCGAACGGCGTTCCGGCCGGACCGGAGGACATTTGATCACGTCGATCAGGTTGATTGACGCCCGTAAAACGGGGCGGCTAGGTTTCTGGACCATCGTCCAGGCGGTGCCGTCAGCGGACGGCCCTGGGCTGCCAACGATGGAGGTTCAATGTCGACCCCGAAGAGATGGCCTGTCATCGCGTCCGCGGCCACGCTGTTGATCGCGGGAACCCCGGCGGTGGTGGCCAGCGCCGGCCCGCCGGACGCCGAGGCGGCCCGCCAGCAGCGGACGGTCTGGGCGGGCAGTTGGGCGGCCGCGGTCACCCGGGGCAACGCGACCGGCCTGACCAACAATGGCCTCAACAACCAGAGCGTCCGGATGGTCGTGCACACCAGCGTGGGCGGACCGCAGTTCCGGGTGCGACTGAGCAACATGTACGGCGAGCAGGCCGTCAAGGTCGGCCGCGCCACCGTGGCGAAGCCGAACACCGCGACCCCCGACGACCTGTCCGACATCGACACCTCGACCCTGCGGGAGCTGACCTTCGACGGGGCCACCTCCGCCACCATGAACCGTGGCGCCGAGCTGCTCAGCGACCCGGTCGCCCTGCCCGTCGGCGACCAGCAGGATCTGGTGGTGACCCTGCACTTCCCGACGCCGACCGGGCCGGTGACCTTCCACGGCCAGTCCCGGCAGACCAACTTCATCGGCGCCACGGACCTCACCTCCGCCGCCGACGGCGCCGGGTTCACCATCCGGCCGAACTGCTGCTGGTTCTTCCTGTCCGGCATCGACGTGCAGCGCCGGCACAGCCCCGGCTCGGTGGTGGTCTTCGGCGACTCGATCGCCGACGGCAACGGCAGCACCGTCAACGCCAACAGGCGCTGGCCGGACCTGCTCGCCGACCGCCTCGTCGACGCCCGCCCCGACGTACGCACCCCGGGCGTGCTCAACCTGAGCCTGGCCGGCAACCGGCTCAACCACGAGGGCACCGAGCCCGGCGCGGGCGGCTTCCCCGGCTACCACGAGCTGGGCCCCAACGCCCTGGCCCGGCTCGACGAGGACGTCTTCGCCCAGACCGACGCCCGGACCGTCGTCACCCACCTGGGCATCAACGACATCTGGATGTCGGGCGACTCCGCCGAGAGCATCATCGCCTCGCTGCGGCAGGTCAACCAGCAGGTGAAGGCGCGCGGCCTGCGCAGCCTGGTGTCGACGCTCACCCCGTACGAGGGGCACGGCAACCCGGGGGTGTGGACGCCCGAGAAGGAGGCCACCCGGCAGGCGGTGAACGCGTGGCTGCGCGGCAGCGACGAGTTCGACGGGCTGCTCGACTTCGACCGGGTGCTGCGCGATCCCGCCCAGCCCAGCCGGCTGCTGCCCGCGTACGACTCGGGTGACCACATCCACCCGAACGACGCCGGCAACCAGGCGATGGCCGACGCCGTGCCGCTGCGACTGCTCGGCTTGTGACATCCGGCGCGGGCGGCGGGGCCACCCCCGCCGTCCGCGCCACCGTTCCTGGGGGGAGACCGATCGACGTGGACGTCACGCAACTGCTGACCCGTCTCTACAGCGACGAGGGCCGGCAGGACCCGTATCCCTGCTACGCGGGGCTGCACGAGCTGGGGCGGGTCAGCCCGGTGCCGGCGCGCGCCGAGCACCGGTCGGTCGCCGCCGTCGCCGTCGGCTACGACCTGGTCAGCCAGGTGCTGCGCGACCCGGAGTGGTACAAGCAGCCGCCGCCGGGCTGGCAGGAGCAGGAGGTGCTGCGCACCCTCCAGACCTCGATGATGTTCGTCAACCCGCCCGACCACACCCGGATGCGGGCGGTCTTCGCGAAGACCTTCACGCCGCGCCGGCTGGGCGCGCTGGAACCGGTCGTGCACCGGGTCGTGGACGGACTGCTGGACCGGATGGCCGACGCCGGGGAGACCGGGTTCGACTTCGTGGCGGAGTTCGCGTACCCGATGCCGGCCCTGGTGATGGCCGAGTTCATCGGCATCCCCGCCGGTGAGCTGGACTTCTACCGGCAGCGGGTGGAGCGGATCGACGAGTTCCTGGACGTGGCGGGCAAGACCCCGCAGCGGCTCGCCGCCGCCAACACCGCTGCCGCCGAGCTGCGCGACTTCTACGCCGACCTGATCGCCCACCGGCGCCGCCAGCCGGGCGAGGACCTGATCAGCGGGCTGGTGGAGGCGGTCGACTCCGGCGACGTGGGGCTCACCGCCGACGAGCTGGTCAGCAACCTGATCGTGCTGTTCAACGCCGCCTTCGTCACCACCGTCTACATGTTCAGCAACGGCCTGCCGCTGCTGCTGGCGAACCCCGACGTGGCCGCCGCGCTGCCCGGCGACGACGCGCTGGCCCGGGGCGCCGTCGACGAGATCCTGCGGCTGGAGGCCCCGGTGCACTTCCTGGCCCGGGCCGCGCCCCGGGACACCGAGCTGGGCGGGGTGCCGGTCGCGCGGGACGAGAACGTCCTGCTGATCATCGCCGCCGCCAACCGCGACCCGGCCCGGTTCCCCGAGCCGGACCGCTTCGACCCGCGCCGGCCCGGCCCGCCGTCGCTCGCCTTCGGCGTCGGCCTGCACTTCTGCCTCGGCGCGGCGGTGTCCCGGCTGGAGGGCCGGCTCGCGCTGCCGAAGCTGCTGGCCCGCTTCCCCCGGCTCGCGGTCGCCGAGCCGCCGACGTACAGCGGCAGCCTGTTCCTGCGCGGCATCGACAAGCTGCTGGTCCACGCCGGAGGGGAGGCCGCGTGAGCGTCCACCCGCAGGTCGCGGCGTACCGGACCGCCCGCGCGGCGGCCGGCATCCCGCCGCTGTACACGCAGACCCTCGCCGAGGCCCGCGCCGCCGACCTCGCCGCGATCCGCGCCGGCGGCGGCGCGGTCGAGCCGGTGCACGAGGTACGCGACACGCACGTGCCCGGCCCGGCCGGCGACCTGCCGGTGCGCATCCACCGGCCGGCGGGGGAGGGGCCGCTGCCCACCCTGGTCTACTTCTTCGGCGGCGGCTGGACGCTGGGCAGCGTCGACACCGCCGACGGCATCTGCCGGCGGCTGGCCAACGCGGTGCCCTGCCAGGTGGTCACTGTCGGCTACCGGCTGGCCCCGGAGCACCCGTTCCCGGCCGCCGTGTACGACTGCCACGCGGCGGCCCGGTGGATCGCCACGCATCCCGAGGAGTTCGGCGTCGACCCGCGGCGGCTGGCGGTCGGCGGGGACAGCGCCGGGGGCAACCTCGCGGCGGCCGTTACCCTGCTGGCCCGCGACGGCGGCGGGCCCGCGCTCGCCGCCCAGTTGCTGGTGTACCCGAACACCGACCAGACCGGGGAACCCGGCGGCGACGGCGAGGACCCCCTGCTGTTCAACCGCCGCTCGGTCGCCTGGTACCGCGGCCACTACTTCGCCGACCCCGCCGACGCGCGGCACCCGCTGGCCTCGCCCCTGCTCGCCGAGGACCTGAGCGGCCTGCCGCCGGCGCTGGTGATCACCGCCGAGCACGACCCGCTGCGCGAGGAGGGGGAGCGGTACGCCCACCGGCTGCGCGACGCGGGCGTGCCCACCACCCTCGCCCGGTACGCCGGCATGATCCACGGCTTCTTCGCCATGCCCGGCGCGTTCGACGACGGCCGGCGCGCCCAGGACCGGGCCGCCGGATTCCTGCGGGAGCGGTTCGGCCTCCCGACCGGCGATGCCGGCCCCGGAACGGTGGCGGCGGCTGCGGGTTCCCGCCCGGCGTCGAGCCGGCCGGCGGCGGGGACGGGGGCGAGCGATGGCTGAGACGGTGCTGCCCCGGCAGGACGCGCCGCCCGGCGAGTCGCCCGCGCCCGCCGGCCTGGCCGACTTCGCCGAGCGGGCCCGGGCGGTGCTTCCGCCCGAGGTGTGGGACTTCGTCGACGGCGGCAGCGGCACGGAGACCACGCTCGCCGCCAACCGGCGTGCCCTCGACCGGGTGGCCGTGCTGCCCCGGGTGCTGCGCGGCGTGGCCGCCCCGCGTACCGACGCGCGGCTGCTCGGCGCCCGCTGCGCCCTGCCGGTGGCGGTGGCGCCGATGGCGTACCAGCGGCTGGTGCACCCCGACGGGGAGACGGCGCTCGCGGCGGCGGCCGGCGCGGCCGGCGTGCCGTACGCGGCCAGCACGCTGAGCAGCGTGCCGATCGAGGAGATCGCGGCGACCGGCGCGGCCGTCTGGTTCCAGCTCTACTGGCTGCGGGACCGGGCCCTCGTCGCGGATCTGCTGGACCGGGCGCACGCGGCCGGGTGCGGCGCGCTGATGGTCACCGTGGACGTGCCGATCCTGGGCCGGCGGCTGCGCGACGTCCGCAACTCCTTCGCCATCCCGCCGCACGTCGTCGCCGCCAACCTGCCGGCCGGGCGGGACGCGCTCGCGCACGCCGCCACCCCGGGCGTCTCGGCCGTCGCGGCGCACACCGGCGAGGTCTTCGCGCCCGCGCTGAGCTGGGCCGACCTGGACTGGCTGCGGGGCCGTACCGCCCTGCCGCTGGTGGTGAAGGGCATCCTGGACCCGCGCGACGCGGAGCTGGCGGCGGCCGCCGGGGCGGACGCGGTGGTGGTCTCCAACCACGGCGGCCGCCAGCTCGACGGCGCACCGGCCACCGCCACCGTGCTGCCCGAGGTGGTGACGGCGGTGGCCGACCGGTGCGAGGTGCTGCTGGACAGCGGCGTGCGCGGCGGCGTGGACGTGCTGCGCGCGCTCGCTCTCGGCGCGCGGGGGGTGCTGGTCGGCCGGCCGTTGCTGTGGGCGCTCGCCGCCGGGGGCCGGGCGGGGGCGGAGACGGCGCTGGAGTTGCTGGCCGGCGAGTTCCGCGACGCGCTGGCGCTGGCCGGCTGTGCCGACCCGGCGGCCGTCCGCGAGCTGCGCGTGCTGAGGGAGGGCTGAGCGGTGGCCGAACCGGTGGACCTGCACGTCGACGACCTGCATCCGGCGGTCGACGACCCGGCGCTGAACTCGATGAACTTCCTCAACGAGGTGGCCCAGCACTATCCCGACGCGGTGTCGCTGGCGGCCGGCCGGCCGTACGAGGAGTTCTTCGACGTCGCCGCGCCGCACCGGCACCTGGAGACGTTCCGCCGGCACCTGGCCGACGACCTCGGGCAGAGCCCCGCGCAGGTGCACCGGACCCTGTTCCAGTACGGCCGCACCAAGGGCATCGTGCACCACCTCGTCGCCCGCAACCTCGCCGTCGACGAGAACATCACGGTCGACCCGGAGGCGGTCGTGGTGACCGTCGGCTGCCAGGAGGCGATGTTCCTGGTGCTGCGGGCGCTGCGGGCCGACCCCCGCGACGTGCTGCTCGCCGTCGCCCCGACGTACGTCGGGCTGACCGGCGCCGCGCGGCTGCTGGACCTGCCGGTGCGGCCGGTGGCCGGCGGCCCGGCCGGGGTGGACCTGGCCGACCTGCGGGAGCAGGTGCGCCGGGCCCGGGCGGCGGGGCTGCGCCCCCGCGCCTGTTACGTGATGCCGGACTTCGCCAACCCGTCGGGCACGAGCATCGGGCTGGCCGACCGGCGGCGGCTGCTCGACCTCGCCGCCGAGGAGGATCTGCTGCTGCTGGAGGACAACCCGTACGGTCTCTTTCCGGCCGGGGACGCGGGGCGGCTGCCGACGCTGAAGGCGTTGGACACCGCGCGGCGGGTGGTCTACCTGGGTTCGTTCGCCAAGACGGTGCTGCCCGGCGCGCGGGTGGGCTACGTGGTCGCCGACCAGCGCGTCGCCGGCTCCGACGGCTCGGTGGGCCTGTTCGCCGATCAGCTCGCCAAGATCAAGAGCATGGTCACGGTGAACACCTCGGCGATCGCCCAGGCGGTGGTCGGCGGCGCGCTGCTGGAGCACGGGTGCAGCCTGGTGGCTGCCACCGCCCGGGAGCGGGCCGCGTACGGCCGGAACCTGCGCCACCTCGTCGACGGCCTGGCCCGGCGTTTCCCGCCGGGCGCGTCGCCGGTGCGCTGGAACGTGCCGGCCGGCGGGTTCTTCGTGGTGGTCACGGTGCCGTTCGCGGTCGACGACGCGTTGCTGCACCGCTCCGCCCGCGAGTACGGGCTGCTCTGGACGCCGATGGCGCACTTCTACGACGACGGCGCCCCGGTCGACGCGCTGCGGCTGTCGGTCAGCGCGGTCACCCCGGCGCAGATCGACCTGGGCCTGGACCGGCTGGCGGCGCTGGTCGCCGACGAGACGACCGCCCGGTCGCGGGCGCTCGCCGTCACCCCGCGAACGGCCCGCTGATCTCGCCGGAGCCGCGTGGGATCAATCGGCTCGCGACCAGGTGGGTGGTGGGCGGCCACTGTTCGCCGTCCAGCCGCCGGAAGATCAGCGACGCGGCGACGCGGCCCATCTCCGACGGGTCCTGCGCCACGACGGTGACCGCCGGCTGGAGCAGGTCGGCCAGCGGGAAGTCGTCGAAGCCCACCAGGGCGACGTCGTGCTGGCGACCGAGCTGTTGCAGGGCCCGGATCGCGCCGATGGTGACGAGGTTCTGGGAGGTGAACAGCGCGGTGGGGCGGGGGTGTGCGGACAGCAGCCGGCGTACGGCCTCCTCGGCCTGCTCCTCGGTGTGCAGGTCGTGCACCGCGAGGGAGGGCGTCGGCGGGATGCCGTGGTCGCTGAGCGCTTCCTTGAAGCCCTGGAACCGCTGTCGGGCCGTCGGGATGGTCCGCAGGTCGCCCAGGTACGCGATGGTGCGGTGGCCGTGCCGGACGAGATGCCCGACGGCCATGGCGGCGCCCTCGTGGTTGTCGGTCAGGACGGCGTCGACGGCCAGCCCCACCGGCGGGCGGTCGACGAAGACCACCGGGGTGCCGGCGTCGACCTCACCGGCCAGGTAGCTCTGGTTGTCGCTGGCCGGCGCGACGACCAGGGCGTCGGCCTGCCGCATGGTGAAGGCGTGGATCAGGTCCCGCTCCCGCGCCGGATCCTCGTCGACGCTGCCAGCGAAGATCAACACCCCGCGTTCCCGCGCGGCGTCCTCGAGGGCCCGGTGCAGGGCGGCCGAGAACGGGTTGGCCACGTCCTCCAGCACCGCCGCGATCGCGGCGCTGCGACCGCTGGTGCGGCGGAGACTGCTCGCGGTGAAGTTCGGCCGGTAGTCCAGTTGGGCGATCGCCCGCTGGACGGCGGCGGTCTTCGGGGCGGAGACGCCCGCCTCGCCGTTGACGACCCGCGAGACGGTCTTGGGGCTCACTCCCGCGAGCAGCGCGACGTCCCGCAGCGTGGGTCGCGCCCGGGTTGCGGTCGACGTAGCGGAGGCGGCACCGTGCATGAGCGCTCCTACCGGACGGGTGCTGCGGCGGCCGGGGGCCGTTGACCGTACCCCCGGCCGCCGATGATCGACTCCCAGGTTATCGCCACACCGAGCGCAACGGCCGCACGGTGAGCGAGCGCACCACCACCTGACCGCCCTCGGCGAACAGGCGGGTCTGGTCGCTGGACGCCGCCGGGAAGACCTGGTCGGTGATCGTGGTCTGACCCGCGCCACCGAAGACCTCGACGGAGGAGCGGTCCACGTAGATTGTCATCCGCACGCGGTTCCCGTCCACGGTCAGCGGGCCGCTGTGCACGCCGGGGAAGAGCGGACCGACGTCGACCCGGCCCGACCGGGTCCGGTCGACGAAGAGGCGTCGCGCCGCTACGTCGTACCCGACCACCGTCCGTTCGTCGTCGCCGCCGCGCACGTGTAGGCCGAAGCGGTCGGCGTCGCGCAGCTCGAACTCTGCCTCGATCTCCAGCACGTCGCCGTCGGCGGCGGGCGGCAGGTCGGTTACGCCGGGTCCGAGGGTGGCGTCGCGCAGGGTGAAGGCCGTTCCGTCGCCGCGCAGGCCGCGGACCTGTGCCGCCGGCCGCTGGACCAGCCGGACCGCACCGTCGATCGTGGACAACCCGAATTCCCGGGGCAGGGCCATGGCGCCGCGCCAGGGCGAGGTCGGGACGTTGCCGGCGTACTGCCAGTTGTTCATCCAGCCGATCAGGATCCGCTTGCCCCCGGGGACGCCGTGGTAGGAGACGGCGGCGTAGTAGTCCTTGCCGTGGTCCACCCAGTCGTAGCGCTCCAGCTCGCTGGTCGCCGGCCGGTCGCCGGCCATCACGTGGTCGACGAGGATGTGTCCCCAGCCGCCCGAGTTGAAGTCGTTGATCTCCAGGTGCGCCCGCCGGCCGGCCAGGTCGCGCACGTCCCAGGCCACCCAGTCCAGGCGTTCGCTGTCCTTGCCGGTCGCGGTACGGACGACCTCGCCGTCGACGACGAGGTTGACCGCGGTCTCCACCGACCTCGGCAGCACCGGCGCGTCGGTGGCGATCAGGTGGTCGACCAGCAGGTGCCCCCAGCCGCCGGTGTGCTCGTCGACCACGCGCAACTGGGCGCTGCGGCCCCGGAACTCGGTCACGTCCCAACTGCGCCAGTTCACGAAGCCGGAGAAGTTTCCGGTGCCGGTGCGGACCACCTCGCCGTCGACGAGTAGCTCCACCACCGTCCGGGGCGTGTCGGTGCCGAGGTGGCCGCCGGCGCCGACGAGAACGCTCAGGTGGTTCCGGTCGATGGTGAACGCCGGCGAGGTCAGCGTGCCCGTGGTCGTGTCCGCCTCGAAGAAGGTGGTGAGCAGCTTGTCGCCCACGTGGCCCCGCTCGGACCGGGCCGGGCCCACCACCGGTGCGCGGTTGCGCAGGCCGCCGGTCGCCGTCCAGCCCGCCTGCTCGTACGTCCGGCCGTCGGGGAACTCGAAGTCGAGCACCGGCTCGGCGTCCTCGGGCACGAACGCGGTGGTCGTGTCGGGCAGGTGCGGGTGCGCGCCGCCACCGACGAGGAGGTTCAGGTAGTCCTGCCGGAGCGTGAACTCGGGGGAGACCAGGCGTCCCTTCGGGGCGTCGAAGCCGAGGAAGCTGTTGACCAGGGCGCGGCCCTGGAAGCCGCTGACCCGCTGCTGGCCGGGGACCGTGCCGGGGTACGGGGCGGCGCCGAAGGGCCCCGGCCCGAGTGCCGGGTCGTTCTCGACCGTCCAGCCCGCGTAGCCGTCCTCGAAGTCGGCGAGGAGCGTCCCCGTCGGCGGGGCCGGGTCGCCCGTCACCACGTTGTCGGCGGTGAAGGTGGTGCCGTCCCAGTCGCCGACGAAGTACTGCGCGCCCGATCCGCCGGCCACGGCGCCCGGGTTGAGGTTGACCACCAGCACCCACTTCGTGCGGTTCGGGTCGCCGTCGACCGGCAGTTCGAACAGGTCCGGCACCTCCCACACGCCGCCGACCGCGTTGGCGGGCCCGAAGTCGCTCAGGTGGGTCCAGGACCGGAGGTCGTCGGAGCGGTAGAAGCGCACCTTGTGCTCGGTGGCCAGCACGATCGCCATGACCCAGTAGCCGGCGTCGGCGTCCCAGAAGACCTTGGGGTCGCGGAACCCCCGCGAGCCGAGGTCGAGCACGGGGTTGCCGGCGTACCTCGTCCAGGTGCGTCCCCGGTCGGTGCTGTACGCCAGGGACTGCGCCTGGATGCCGGTCGCCGGGTACGCGCTGGTGTAGACCGCGACCATCGCCGGTGCGCCGGGCCGGCCGAAGCCGGAGGTGTTCCGTTCGTCGACCACGATCGAGCCGGAGAAGACGTGCTCGTCGGCCGAGTACGGGATCGCGACCGGCAGCTCCTCCCAGTGGAAAAGGTCGCGGCTCACCGCGTGCCCCCACGACATGTTGCCCCACTGCGCGCCCTCGGGGTTGTACTGGTAGAAGAGGTGCCACTCGCCCTGGTACCACACCAGGCCGTTCGGGTCGTTCATCCAGTTCCGCTCGGGACTGAAGTGGATCTGCGGTCGGTGCGGCTCGTCCCTGGTGCCGGGCGGCGCGCCGCTGGCGGTGGTGCCGGGCAGTGTCGCCATCAGGGCCGCGGTCGTGAACGCCGCGGCCAGCAATCGACGGACCCTCATCCACACTCCTCCGTCCTTCGGGGGGCGCCCGCCGTCGAGACGCGCCGGGCGGCGAACGTGGAGCGAATGCTGTGCGGTAGCTGACATCGTTGTCAAGGGCGCCCGGCGTGTTACTACACGATTACGAGAAAGTGCATCAAGATGTATTGACACCGTGGCGTTGCTCACTGGAAACTCCGCTGACATCGTTGTCGAGCCGGTCCGGCGATCCTGGCCGGGTGTCTTGTCGAGGAGAGAACATGATCCAGCGCACGGGCCGCCGTCGGGGCGCCCTGCTGCTCGCCGCCGTCGCGGCCACCAGCATGGTCGCCGGCGGCTGCGGGGACAGTTCCGGCGGCGCGGGCTCCGCCGGTGGCGGCACCGTCGCTGTCTCCCTGATCACCAAGAACTCCACCAACCCCTTCTTCGTCGCCATGCAGCAGGGCGCGAAGAAGGCCGCCGAGGCGGAGGGCGTGAAGCTGACCCTGGCCGCCGGCAAGGAGGACGGCGACGAGGCCGGCCAGGTGCAGGCCATCGAGGACGCCATCGCCCGCGGCGACGAGGGCATCCTGATCACCCCGAACGGCCCCGGCGTCAACCCCGCCATCAAGAAGGCCCGGGACGCCGGCCTCTACGTCATCGCGCTGGACACCCCGCCCGACCCGGCCGACACCGTCGACATCACCTTCGCCACCGACAACTTCAAGGCCGGCGAGCTGATCGGCAAGTGGACCGCGAGCCAGCTCGGCGGCAAGCCGGCGACCATCGCGATGCTGGACCTGTTCAACGACAAGGTCGTCTCCGTCGACTACAACCGGGACCAGGGCTTCCTGACCGGCATGGGCATCGACACCGCCGACCGGAAGAAGAACGGCGACGAGGCGAAGACGGGCAACTACTCCGGCGGCACCTACACCATCGCCTGCAACGAGCCGACCAACGGCGCCGAGGACGGCGGTCGTACGGCCATGGAGAACTGCCTGACCCGCAACCCCGACATCAACGTCGTCTACACCATCAACGAGCCCGCCGCGGTCGGCGCGCACAAGGCGCTCCGGGCCGCGGGCAGGACCCAGGGCGTCCTGGTCGTCTCCGTCGACGGCGGCTGCGACGGCGTACGGCAGGTCAAGGACGGGGTCATCGGCGCGACCTCCCAGCAGTACCCGCTGAAGATGGCCGAGCTGGGCGTGCAGGCGATCAAGAAGATCGCGAACGGCGGCGAGAAGCCGAAGGTCTCCGACGGCCTGGACTTCTTCGACACCGGCGTCACCCTGGTCACCGACAAGGCGACGACCGGGGTCGAGAGCATCACCAGCACCGACGCCGCCCAGCGCTGCTGGGGCTGAGCCACCGCCGCCCGGCCGGGGTGTCCGAAAGCATCCCGGGGCCCGGCCGGGCAGGTCGTCCGCCATCGACAACGGCAGGAGTACGCGTGACCACCACGTCACCACCGACCACCGCCGCGCAGCAGTTCGCCCTGCGCCGGCACTCACCGCTGCAACGCGTCCAGCACCTGCTGCACGCGCACCCCGCGATCAGCCCCTTCCTCGTGCTGGTCGTCTCGTTCGTCGTCTTCTCCACCATCAACCCGCGGTTCGCCTCGCCCAACTCCCTGTCGCTCGTCCTGCAGCAGGTGGCGGTCATCGGCGCGCTCGCCGTAGGCCAGACGCTGATCATCCTGACCGCGGGCATCGACCTGTCGGTCGGCGCGATCGTCATCCTGGCCATGATGCTCTCGGCCAAGCTGGCCGAGGGGCAGGGCCTTCCCGGCGTGCTCGCGATCCTCCTCGCCATCGCGGTCGGCGCGGCGGCGGGAGCGCTCAACGGGGCACTCGTGACCCGGCTGAAGCTGCCACCCTTCATCGTCACGCTCGGCACGCTCAGCGTCTTCACCGCCGTCGGCCTGCTCTACTCCGGCGGGCAGAGCGTGCAGGCCACCGACCTTCCGCCGGTGCTCAGCTGGACCGGGGAGTCCTTCCCGGTGGGACCGTTCCGGATCACGGCCGGCGTCGTCGCGGTGGTGCTGCTCTACCTGGCGGTCGGGTACGCGCTGGCCAGGACGGCCTGGGGGCGGCACGTCTACGCGGTGGGCGACGACAAGGAGGCGGCACGGCTCGCCGGCATCCGGGTCGACCGGGTCCTGCTGAGCGTCTACCTCGTCGCCGGCGCGATCTACGGCCTCACCGCCTGGATCCTCATCGGCCGTGCCGGCGCGGCCAGCCCCAACGCCATCACCGACGCGAACCTGGAGAGCATCACCGCCGTGGTCATCGGTGGCACCAGCCTGTTCGGCGGGCGCGGTGCGGTGCTCGGGACCCTGCTCGGCGCGTTGATCGTCGGGTTCTTCCGCAGCGGACTGTCGCTGGCCGGGGTCGACGACCAGTACCGCGTCCTCGCCGTGGGCCTGCTGGTGATCCTCGCCGTGGCCGTCGACCAGTGGATCAGGAAGGTGAGGGCATGACCGCCACCACGCACACCCCCGACGGGCGGACCGGCGCGGCCGACACGCGGCGGCGCTCGCCGGTGCTGTCGGCGCGAGGTCTGGTCAAGACGTTCGGCAGGGTCGTCGGTCTCGACGGGGTCGATCTCGACCTCTATCCCGGCGAGGTCCTGGCCGTCATCGGCGACAACGGCGCGGGGAAGTCGACGCTGATCAAGTGCCTGACCGGCGCGCTGACCCCGGATGCCGGAGAACTGTTCCTGGAGGGCAGGCCCACGCAGTTCAAGCGGCCGCAGGACGCCCGGGACGCCGGCATCGAGACGGTCTACCAGACGCTCGCCGTGGCGCCGGCGCTGGACATCGCGACCAACCTCTTCCTCGGCCGGGAGAAGCGCCGGCGCGGCCCCCTCGGCTCGATCTTCCGGATGCTCGACCAGAAGGGCATGCGGCGCGAGGCCGCCCAGGCCCTCGCCGACCTCGGCATCGGCACCCTGCAGAACGTGGGGCAGGCGGTCGAGACGCTTTCCGGCGGGCAGCGCCAGGCGGTCTCGGTGGCGCGCGCAGCGGCCTTCGGCAGCAAGGTGATCGTGCTCGACGAGCCGACCGCCGCCCTCGGCGTCAAGGAATCCAACCAGGTGCTCCGCATGATCGAGGAGGTCCGGTCGCGAGGGCTGCCGGTCATCCTCATCAGCCACAACATGCCGCACGTGTTCGAGGTCGCCGACCGCATCCACATCCAGCGACTGGGTCGCTGCGCGGGCGTGGTGACGCCGGCGTCGCACACGATGCCGGAGGCGGTGGCGATCATGACGGGCGCGACCACCCTCGAGGAGACCCCGGGCCGGACCGCGGCCTGAGGGCCGCTCCGCACATGGCCGGGGCTCGGCGCAGCCTCGGGAAAGGACCACTGTGATCACTGTTGTCGGCGAGGCCCTGGTGGATCTGATCGAGGACCCACCGGGGGAGGCCGTCGCCCACCCCGGGGGCAGCCCGGCGAACGTCGCCGTGGCCCTGGCCCGCCTCGGCCTGCCCACGACCCTGCTGACCCAGCTCGGCGACGATGCGTACGGGCGGTTGCTCCGCGCCCACCTGGCCGACAACGGCGTGCGCCTCGACCCCGCCTCGGTGCCGGACCTGCCGAGCACCAGCGTGGCCCGGACGCATGTGGACGCGGACGGTCAGGCGGGGTACGACTTCCGCATCGCGTGGCGGTCCTTCCCGCGGACGGCCGTGGCCGGCGTCGGCGTCGGCGCCGACTGCCTGCACACCGGGTCGCTGGGCGCGGTCCTGCCGCCCGGCGCCGACGACGTGCGGGCGCTGGTGCACGCCCGGCGGGCCACCACGATGATCAGTTACGACCCGAACTGCCGGCCGTCGCTGATGGGGGACCGGTCGGCGGTCCGGAGCCGGGTCGAAGACCTGGTGGCGGCCAGCGACATCGTCAAGGTCAGCGACGAGGACCTGGCCTGGCTCCATCCGGGGCGCGGGCACGAGCAGGTCGGGCGGGAGTGGCTGGACCTGGGCGCGCACCTCGTGGTGGTCACCCGGGGTCGCGGCGGGGCGTGGGGGGCCACCCGGCACGGCGAGGTGCGGGTGGACGCCCGGCCGGTGGAGGTGGTGGACACGGTCGGGGCCGGTGACGCGTTCACGGCGGGACTGCTGGCCGCGCTGAGTGACCTGGGACTGCTCGGCGCGGCGCGGCGCGGGGCACTCGCGGCGGCGGGCCGGGACGACGTCGCCGTCGTGCTCCGCCGCGCCGCCGACGTCGCCGCCTGGACCTGCCGTCGGCGGGGGGCCGACCCGCCCACGCGGGCCGAGCTGGCTGCCGGGGAATCCGCCGGTGGACCGCTGCGGGTCGGTTGAGAGCTCGCCCGCAGGGCCGTCCACAGTAGTCGGTCGCGGCCCGGCATCTCGGCGCTGACACACCGCGTTCATCGCACGGCAAAGCGCGACTGCCTGTGTTTCGCCGTCCTCGATGGACACCCATAATGGACGTCATGATCGCTTGGGAGTACGCGTTGCTGGTCCGCCGCTATCAGGGGCAGGGCCGCAACTTCCATGTCAGCTTCATCTGGTACGGCCCGGACGGGACGCGTCGGGACATCACCGCGTACGGCGACACCGCGATCGCGCACCTCAACCGGGCCGGCCGGGAGGGCTGGGAGCTGGTCTCCGCCGCCGAGGACGTGAACAACATCCAGGGCAGCACCGAGGTGCACCGCTACCACCTGAAGCGGCCCATCGCCTGACCGGGCGGGGCGGGCGGTCAGTCCCGGCGGTCCTGGCTGAGGAAACCGGGCTCTCGCGCATTTGTCGGCTCCTGATCCATGGGGTGACGCGTGTGTGGAGGGGCGCCGAGCCTACGTGTGTCGATGTATTGGGATCAACGACTGCGGTAGCGTTGCCTCCCGCCGCCGCTGAACCGCCGCCCCGCCGGGCGCCGGAGCGGCGCGGCGGGAGGAGGAGCGGTGGCGCAGCCGGCAGCCGGGGTGCCCGGGCACGTCGTCGGGGTCGACTTCGGCACCCTCTCCGGCCGGGCGGTCGTGGTGGACGTCGCCGACGGCGTCGTGCGCGGCGAGGCCGTGCACGCGTACCGGCACGGGGTGATCACGGAGCGGCTGCCCGACGGGACGCCGCTGCCGCCGGACTGGGCGTTGCAGCACCCCGACGACCACCGCGAGGTGCTCCGGGTCGCGGTGCCCGCCGCGCTGCGGGCCGCCGGCGTACGCCCCGAGGACGTGCGCGGCATCGGCGTCGACGCCACCTCCTGCACGATGCTGCCCACCCGCGCCGACGGCACCCCGCTCTGCGAGCTGCCCGAGCTGGCCGGTCGGCCGCACGCGTATCCGAAGCTGTGGCGGCACCACGCGGCCCAGCGGCAGGCCGCCCGGATCAACGACGTCGCCGCCGCGCGCGGCGAGACCTGGCTGCCCCGCTACGGCGGGCGGGTCTCCGCCGAGTGGCAGCTCGCCAAGGCGCTGGAGGTGCTGGAGGAGGACCCGGCGGTCTTCGACCGCGCGGAGCGCTTCATCGAGACGGCGGACTGGCTGGTCTGGCAGCTCTGCGGGCGGGAGACCCGCAACGTCTCCGCCGCCGGCTTCAAGGGGCTGCGGCAGGACGGGCGGTACCCGTCGGCGGAGTTCCTGCGCGCCGTGCACCCCCGCCTCGACGGGCTGCTGCCCCGGATCGACGGCCCGCTCGCGCCGCTGGGCGCCCGGGCGGGCGGGCTGACCGCCGAGGCGGCCCGGTGGACCGGGCTGCCGGTGGGCACCGCCGTCGCGGCCGGGTCCATCGACGCGCATGTCACCGCCGCGGCTGCCCGCGCGGTCGAGCCGGGCCGGATGCTCGCCGTCCTCGGCACCTCCACCTGCCTGATCATGAACGCGGCGGCGTACCACGAGGTGCCCGGGGTCTGCGGCGTGGTCGACGGCGGCGTCACCACCGGTTCGTGGGGCTACGAGGCGGGGCAGAGCGGCGTCGGGGACATCTTCGCCTGGTACGTCCGCACCGGCCTGCCGGCCGACTACGCCGACGAGGCGCGCCGCCGCGGGCTGAGCCCGTACGAGCTGCTGGACACCCTCGCCGCCGACCAGCCGGTGGGCGGGCACGGGCTGCTGGCGCTGGACTGGCACAGCGGCAACCGGTCGGTGCTCATGGACCACGAGCTGAGCGGGGTGCTGGTGGGGCTGACCCTGGCCACCCGGCCGGAGGAGATCTGGCGGGCGCTGCTGGAGGCCACCGCGTTCGGCGCCCGGACGGTGGTCGACGCGTTCACCGCCGCCGGCGTGGCCGTCGACGAGCTGACCGTGGCCGGCGGGCTGACCCGCAACCGGCTGCTGCTGCGGATCTACGCCGACGTCATCGGCCGGCCGCTGCACGTGGTCGACTCCGCGCACCCGGCGGCGCTGGGCGCGGCGATCCACGCGGCGGTCGCCGCCGGGGCGTACCCGGACGTGCCGGCCGCCTCGGCGGCGATGGGCGCCGCCCGCCGCGAGACCTGGCACCCCGACCCGGCCCGGGCGGCCGCCTACGACGAGCTGTACGCGGACTACCGCGCGCTGCACGACCACTTCGGCCGGGGCGGCACCGACGTCCTGCACCGCCTCCGCGCCCGCCGCCACCGCACCCACCGCCCCTGACGCTCCCACCCCGCACGGCCGGACTGGGACGAGGGCGGGACGGGGACGCCCCCGCGCGGCGGGGCCGGGCGGGGGCGTCGGGGCGGGTGCCCGGGTCAGCCGAGGTCGACGGCCGGGTAGAGCGGGAAGCCCGTGAGCAGGTCGCTGGCCTGCTTGCCGACCCGGTCGGCGACGGCCGGGTCGAGGACGTACTTGGCCTTCGACGGGGTGCCGTCCGGGTTCGCGCCCGGCCGGGTCTGGCTGAGCACGGTGTGGATCAGCTCGGCCGTCTCGTCCATCTGCGCCGGGCCCAGCCCCCGGGTGGTCAGCGCCGGGGTGCCGACGCGGATGCCGGAGGTGTACCAGGCGCCGTTCGGGTCCTGCGGGACGGAGTTGCGGTTGGTGACGATGCCCGAGTCGAGCAAGGCCTGCTCGGCCTGCCGGCCGGTCAGCCCGTAGCCGGTGACGTCGATGAGCACCAGGTGGTTGTCGGTGCCGCCGGTGACCAGCTTGCCGCCCCGGCGCAGCAGCCCCTCGGCGAGGGCCTGGGCGTTGGCGACGATCCGCTGGGCGTAGTCGGCGAAGTCGGGGCGGCGGGCCTCGGCCAGGGCGACGGCCTTGGCGGCCATCACGTGCGGCAGCGGGCCGCCGAGCACCATCGGGCAGCCCCGGTCGACCTGGTCGGCCAGCTCGGGCTGGCAGAGCACCATGCCGCCGCGCGGGCCGCGCAGCGACTTGTGCGTGGTGGTGGTGACGATGTGCGCGTGCGGCACCGGGTCGAAGTCGCCGGTGAAGACCTTGCCGGCGACCAGGCCGGCGAAGTGCGCCATGTCGACCATGAAGGTGGCACCGACCGAGTCGGCGATCTCCCGCATGATCCGGAAGTTGACCTTCCGGGGGTACGCCGAGTAGCCGGCGACCAGGATCAGCGGCTTGAACTCGCGGGCCGCCTCGGCGACCCTGTCGTAGTCGACCAGCCCGGTGGCCGGGTCGGTGCCGTAGCTGCGCTGGTCGAACATCTTGCCGGAGATGTTCGGGCGGAAACCGTGGGTGAGGTGGCCGCCGGCGTCCAGGGACATGCCGAGCATCCGCTGGTTGCCCAGCTCCCGGCGCAGCGCGAACCAGTCGGCCTCGGTGAGGTCGTTGACGTGCCGCGCCTGGGCCTTCTTCAGCGCCGGGGACTCCACCCGGTCGGCCAGGATCGCCCAGAACGCGACCAGGTTGGCGTCGATGCCGGAGTGCGGCTGCACGTACGCGTGGGCGGCGCCGAACAGCTCCCGGGCGTGCTCGGCGGCGAGCGCCTCGACGGTGTCCACGTTCTGGCAGCCGGCGTAGAAGCGGCGGCCGACGGTGCCCTCGGCGTACTTGTCGCTGAACCAGTTGCCCATGGCCAGCAGGGTGGCCGGGGAGGCGTAGTTCTCGCTGGCGATGAGCTTGAGCGACTCGCGCTGGTCGGCGAGCTCGGCGCCGATGGCGTCGGCCACCCGCGGCTCGACGGCGCGGATCACCTCGAGGGCGCTGCGGAAGGCGGTGGATTCGGCGTTCGGCGACATGCGACCTCCAGTGACGTGCGGAAGGCCCAGGCGCTCGGCATGCGTCCTCATGACGGGACCGCTTCCCGATGGTTCTCCATCCCCACGCGCCAGTCACGGCCCACCGCCGATCCTACCGGGTCGGCCGGGCGCGCCCCGGCCCACCTGGGGACCGCCGCACCCGCGGTGCGGTGCATCGATCGGCGCGCGGCCCGCGCGGTTCGCGGTCGTCACCGGCGGCGCATAGGATCGCGGTCATGGCGGGGGAGGACGGCGGGGGCGGCAGCCTGCTCGCCATCAGCGACCTGCACGTGGGGCACCCGGGCAACCGGGCGGTGGTGGAGGGGCTGCGCCCGGGGTCGCCGGACGACTGGCTGATCGTCGCCGGGGACGTCGGCGACACCGTGGCCGACGTCGAGTGGGCCCTCGGGCTGCTCGGCGACCGCTTCGCGCGGGTGGTCTGGGCGCCGGGCAACCACGAGCTGTGGACCCCGCCGGCCGACCCGGTGGCGCTGCGCGGGGTCGCCCGCTACCAGCACCTCGTCGACCTGTGCCGGCGCCTCGGCGTGCTGACCCCCGAGGATCCGTATCCGGTGTGGCGGGGGTCGGGCGGGCCGGTGCTGGTGGCGCCGCTGTTCCTGCTCTACGACCACAGCTGGCGCCCGGAGGGGTTCGACACCCCGGAGGCGGCGCTGGCCGAGGCGTACCGGACGGGGATCGTCTGCACCGACGAGTTCCTGCTGCACCCCGACCCGTACCCGAGCCGGTCGGCGTGGTCCGCCGCCCGGGTCGCCGAGACCGCCCGCCGGCTCGCCGCGCGGGAGCCGGGGCTGCCGACCGTGCTGGTCAACCACTGGCCGCTGCTGCGCGAGCCGACCCGGATCCTGCGCTATCCGATCTTCGCCCAGTGGTGCGGCACCGAGGCCACCGCCGACTGGCACCTGCGCTTCGACGCCGCCGCGGTGGTCTACGGCCACCTGCACATCCCCCGCACCACCTGGCACGACGGGGTGCGGTTCGAGGAGGTGTCGGTGGGCTACCCGAGGGAGTGGCGGTCCCGGGCCGTACCGCCGGCGCTGCGGCGGATCCTGCCCGCGGCCCCGGCGTGACGACGGACCCCGGCGCACCGGGGCCCGTCGGAGGCGGTCGGCTCAGGCCGTCACGGCGTCGAGCGACTTCTTGATCGCCTTCGGGTCGGTCGGCTTGCGCGGCGCGTCCGCGCGCAGCTCGATCATCCGCTCGCCGATCTCCTGGAGCTGCTTACGGCCGAGCGCCTCGCGCACCTTCGGGAACCACTCCTGCTCCTCCTCCTCGACGTGGTGCAGGACACTCTCGATCAGCACCGTGGTCTTGGCGTTGAAGCGCTCATCGTCGGCGTCCATGGCGAACAGTTCGGCGCAGAGCACGTCGGCGACGTGGTGCTCCTCGTACGACTCGAGGATGTCGTCCTCCAGGTCGGGCAGGAGCTTGCGGACCTCCGGGTACATCACCTCGTTCTCCAGGTAGGTGTGCACCGTGAGGGCCTCCAGGATCTGGCTCACCAGCTTCTGCCGCCGCGCGGCCGGTCCCTCCTCGGCATCCTGGAACGCCTTGAACAGACGGCGCATCTCCTTGTGGTCCTCTTTCAACAGGACGATGGCATCGGTGGACACCGTTGACCTCCTCGGCTCGTCGGACGCCCCCTCCCGTACCCCGGCCGTGAGCAGCGAAAACGGGTGGGGCCCGGCGGATCACCGCCGGGCCCCACCACGGGTCGTGCCGTGCTGCTACTTCACCACGTTGTACGCGTTGACCATGCCGGCGCCGTAGAACGAGTTGCGCTCGCCCCCCGTGCAGGTGGCCGGGAAGCCCGGCCGCGGCTCCCAGACCCCCTCCTCACAGGGGACCGACTCGGCGGTCCGCTCCAGGAAGGACGCCAGCTGGCCCGGCGTCATGCCGGGGTGGGCCGACAGGGCCAGCGCCGCGACGCCGGCCGCGTGCGGGCTCGACATCGACGTGCCCTGCTTGTAACCCCAGCCGTTGGTCTTCGTCGCCGTGTCGAAGGTGGTCGACAGGATGCCGTCGGTCGGGGTCGGGCTGACGCCGTTGGTGCGGAACCGGGTGTCACCGCCGGGCGCGGTGACGTCCACGACGCCCAGGCCGTACGAGGAGTAGTAGCTCTTCTTGCCGGTCGGGGCGACCGCCGAGACGGTCACCACGCCCGGCGCCTCGCCCGGCAGGACGAGGCAGGAGTTGGTGAGGTCTTCCCGGGTCTCCGGGTCCTCCGTCGGCGGCAGGTTGTTCGGGCTGCCGGTGTCGGTGATCTTGTGGGCGAGGTCCCAGTTCGAGTTGCCCGCCGACGCGACGTGGAGCACGCCCTTGCTCTGCGAGTAGCGGATGGCCCGCTGCACGGCCTGCCACACCGGGCGCTGGCGCGCGTCGTTGCGGCAGTTCAGCTCCCACGGGTCGATGAAGTAGCTGTTGTTGGTGACCTGCATGCCGTGGTCGGCCGCCCACATGAAGCCGCAGAGCGCGGCCTCGGGGTAGATGAACCGGTCATCGTTGACGACCTTGACGGCGGCCACCTTGACACCCGGCGCCACACCGGTCACGCCGACGCCGTTGACGGCGGCGGCGATGGTGCCGGCCACGTGCGTGCCGTGGTCGGAGACGGTCGGGTTCCAGGCCGCCTCGGTGGTGTCCGCGACACCGCCGACGCAGGACGCGCTCCTGTCCTTGGCGATCTGGTCCTTCAGGTCGGGGTGGCTGGAGGAGATGCCGCTGTCCAGCACGCCCACCACCACGCTGGCGCTGCCGGCGTTGACGGCGTGGGCCTGCGGGACGTCGATCATCGGCATGTCCCACTGCTGACCGAACATGGGTTCCTTGGTCGGGTCGGCGGTCGCGTTCGCCGCCACGGCCGCGGAGACCTCCAGGGTCTCGCCCTCCTCCAGGGCGGTGCCCAGGCCGGCGGTGGACGCCACCGAGTCGACGCCCGCGCCCGCCACGTCCGTGACGAAGTCGGGGTTGGCCGACCGGACGACGAGCACGCCGATCTGGTCGTAGCTGGCCACCACGGTGCCCTTGGCGGCGGCCACGCGGGCGGCCGCCTTGTCGGTCTTCGCGCCCTGCGGGGCGAGGACCAGGAACGTGGTGTCCGGGCCGGCGGCCGACGCCGCCGGGGCGAGCCCGCCGGTGACGGCGAGGCCGACACCGAGTGTCACGGCGGACGCGGCAGCCAGTGTCTTGCGACGGAGGTTCTTCACACAGACTCCCAGGGGGCTGTTTCCAGCCGGATACGCCCCCTGGCGGGGAGCGGCCGGCGGGAGGCGGGCGGGGGTGCCCTCCTCCGACCCACCAGCGTAGGAGCGGAGTGTGGCGTTACACACATCCGTTCGGCCAGACAAGGAAGTGTCAGACGGTGGCGAGGGTGGGGAATCTCGTCCAGCAGCTCCCGGGCGAGGAACCCGATCCGGCCGAACCGCGGCACCAGCCGCTGGCCGCTCACCGCGTGGGCGAACGACGCCCAGCACGCGGCCTGCGCCGGCTCGGCGCCCCGCGACAGCAGCCCGGCCAGCAGTCCGGCGCGGACGTCCCCGCTGCCGGACGTGCCGAGCCCCGCGTCGCCGCTCTCCTCCCGCCAGCTCCGCCCGTCGGGTGTGGAGACGTGGCCGTAGAGCGAGACCACGGCGTCGTACCGGCCGGCCAGCTCGATGGCCTCGGCGTCCAGGTCGTCGCCCGGGTCCCGGCCGAGCAGGTGCCGCGCCTCGGTGAGGTTGGGGGTGAGCACCACCGGCCGTCCGGACCCGACCAGCAGGTCCGGGGCGTGGCTGAGCGCACCCAGGGCGTACGCGTCGAGCACCAGCGCCGTCTCCCGGGCGGCCGCGTCGAGCACCAGGCGCAGCAGCGCCCCCGTCTCGTCGATGTCCTTCAGGCCGGGGCCGAGGGCGACCACGTCCGCCTCGGCCACCAGGTCGCCCAGCAGTTCGCCGGGCCCGCCCGCGACCGCGCCGTCGGCCTTCTCGGGCAGGCCCACCACCAGCGCCTCGGGCACCTGGATGCTCAGCGCGGCGGCGGTGGACTCGGCGGCGGCGAGCTGGAGCACCCCGGCCCCGGCCCGCAGCGCGGCCACGCCGGCGAGCAGCACCGCCCCGGGGGTGAACCGGGAGCCGCCGACCACCAGCACCGTGCCCCGGGCCTCCTTGCCCCCGGTCGGCACCGGCAGCGCCCAGTCCCGTAGCAGCCTGGGGGTGATCACCAGCGTGTCAGACCGGTTCGGCATGGACCTCGTCCTCCCTGGTCGGCCGGGCGCCCTGGGCCCGCAGGTGGCCGACGTCGTTGAACACGTCCAGGCTCAGCCGGCCGTCGGCCCCGGCGGACCAGCCGGTGATCGAGCAGTTGGCGATGACGTGCTCCCGGGTCAGCGCCATCAGCGCCGCCTCGGTCAGCCCCTCCACCAGGTAACGGGTCAGGAAGACCAGGGCGTCATGGCCGAACAGCAGCGCCCGCCGGCCCTCGTGGTCGCGACGCAGGTCGCCGAGGAGGGCGCGCAGGCGCAGCGCCACGTCCGTCCAGGACTCGCCGCCCGGCGGCCGGTAGTAGAACTTGCCGAGCCGGTCCCGGCGCGCCGCCTCCTCCGGGTGGCGCCGGCGCGCCCCGTACCCGGTCAGCCCGTCCAGGATGCCGAGTTCCCGGTCGCGCAGCCGCTCGTCGCGGGTGAGTGGGATCCCGGTGCCGGCCAGGGCCAACTCGGCGGTCCGCACGGCCCGCAGGTACGGCGACACCACCGCGACGTCGGGCCGGCGGGCCTCGGGCAGCCCGGCCAACCAGCGCGCGGTGGCCCGGGCCTGCTCCTCCCCGGTCGGGCTCAGCGGCACGTCCGCGTCCCGGTGGGTCAGGTCGATCAGCTCGGCGCCGGACGCCTCGGCCGCGGTGGCCGCCACGTTCGCCGTGCTCTCGCCGTGCCGGACGATCCAGAGCGCTGCCAGTTCCGCCATGCGGCACCCCCTACCCGAGGCCCGCCCCGGATAACCGCCCCCCGCCGCCGCGGCGGGCGGCGGGACGTTCAGGTCGCCGGGCAGCGGGCGAAGAGGGTGGTGAAGCCGGACTCGACGCGCTCCACGCCGAGCACCAGGCCCGCGCCCTCCCCGGCGATCGTCAGTTCCAGCTCCTCGTCCACCTGGACCGACTCGAAGCTCGACCAGTCGAGCACGACGTGGTCGCGCCGGGCCTGGAACATGTCGCCGTGGTCCACGAAGACGCGCCACCGGCCGGCGCCGTGCCGCGGCACCGCGCCCGCGTGCTCGGTCTCCCGCCGGTAGCCCGGCACGAAGTCCTCGTCGTGCAGAACCTCGTCGATCAGCGAGGCGGAGACGTCGGTGACGGTGAATCCGCCGGCCGCGTCGAGGGTGAGCACGTCCCGTTCCTGGCCGCACCAGACACCGGTGACGTCGGCGGCGGTAGGCGGCGGCTCGCCCGCGCAGCCGGCGGCGACAGCCACCAACGCCAGCGACACGTACCCCGTCCGTCCGCGCACGAACGCCCCCCTCCGCCCCGGCATGGTAGTCCCGCCGTCGGGCGTGAACGGGACCAGGCCGGGTAAGCGCTGCTGCCACCGAACGGCGAAGAGCGAGATGGGGAGGTACGTCCGTGGCGACCATGACCAAGGAAATGATCAGCCCGGTCAAGGACCAGAACTACGACCTGATCCACGTCCTGCAGATGTCGTTGCAGCACATCTGGAAACTGGACACGTATATCGCCGACGCGGAGTCGCGGGGCGACACGGAACTGGCCACCTGGTTCCGGAAGATGCAGGAGAACAACCGCAAGGCGGGTGAGCAGGGCAAGAAGATGCTCATGTCGCGCCTCCAGGAGGAGATGAGCTGAGTTCGGCCCGACGTGGCCGGGCGGCCGGAGACGGGCCGCCCGGCCATCTCGCGTACGCCCGGCGTACGGGGCAGCGCGGACGGCGGTCGACCGGCAGAATGTCCATCCGGGTCGCACGGGATGGAGCCGCCGATGACGGTCGTCAGGGGTCTGCGGGAAGCACTGGTGCTGTTCGTGATCGCGCTCGTCGTGGTCGCGGCCGCCGCCGGGGTCTGGGTCGCCCTGGGCGGCGGCGACTTCGTCTACCGCTTCGGCATCGCCCTCGTGGTGGTCGGGGGGCTGCTCGGGATCACCGGTGACCTCACCCTGAGCCGAATCGGCATGATGGGGGCGCGCGCCACCTTCGGCGTGGCGCCCGAACGCGAGGCCGCCGGCGAGGGGCGGGTGCTCACCGGGATCGGGATCTTCCTGTTCGTCGGTCTGCCGCTCATGGCCGTCGGCATCATGCTGATCGCCTGAGACTGAGCCCGACGGCCGCCGGCCGGGTCGGAGGCGCGCTTCGCCGGGGGCCGCGACGGGCCGTGCCGACCGGCCCGCCGGGTTACGGTGTGGGGCGTGGCGACGCCGGCCGAGGAGATCAAGGTGGGGGAGCGGCTGGTCCGCGTCTCCAGCCCCGACAAGCCGTACTTCCCAGAGCTGGGGCTGACCAAGCTGGACGTGGTGCGGTATTTCCTGGCCGTCGGCGACGGCGTCCTGCGCGCCCTGCGGGACCGGCCGACCATGTTGGAGCGGTGGCCGCGCGGCGTCTTCCCGGGGGCGAAGATCGGCACCCGGCAGGACAACCGGGGCGACGCCTTCTACCAGAAGCGGCTTCCGGCGGGGGCGCCCGAGTGGGTGCGCACCGCCCACATCACCTTTCCGAGCGGGCGTACGGCCGACGAGGTCGCGCCGAGCGAGCTGGCCGTGGTGATCTGGGCGGCGAACCTCGGCACGCTGCGCTTCCACCCGTGGCCGGTCTCCGCCGCCGACGTCGAGCGGCCCGACCAGCTCCGGATCGACCTCGACCCGATGCCGGGGGTGGGCTTCGACCAGGTGGTGCCGGTGGCCCACGAGGTGCGCGCGTTCCTCGACGAGCTGGGGCTGACGGGCTATCCGAAGAC
Source organism: Micromonospora sp. NPDC049139 (assembly GCF_055586845.1). Lineage (NCBI taxonomy): Bacteria > Bacillati > Actinomycetota > Actinomycetes > Micromonosporales > Micromonosporaceae > Micromonospora > Micromonospora sp. NPDC049139. The sequence goes on from NZ_JBVJHK010000024.1 coordinate 34,599, forward strand.
CACCGGCGGGCGGGGCCTGCACGTCTACCTGTCGATCGAGCCCCGGTGGAGCTTCGGCGAGTGTCGGCGGGCGGTGCTGGCGCTGGGCCGGGAGATGCAGCGCCGGCTGCCGGAGCTGGTCACCACCACCTGGTGGCGGGAGCAGCGGGACCGCCCGGTCTTCGTCGACTACAACCAGATGTCCCGGGACCACACGATGGCCTCGGCGTACTCCATCCGCCCCACCCCGCAGGCGCTGGTCTCCGCGCCAGTGGACTGGTCGGAGCTGGACGACGCGCGGCCGGAGGACTTCGACGTCACCACGATGCCGGCCCGGTTCGCCGAGCGCGGCGACCCGCACGCGGGCCTCGACGACCGGCGCTTCTCGCTCGAGCCGCTGCTGGAGTTGGCCGACCGGGAGGGGCTGGAGGCCCCGCCGGAGCGCTGAGCCCGCCGGCCACGGCGGACCGCGGCCGCAGTGCCGAGCCCGCCGGCCGCCGCGGGCCCGGCCGGCGGGCCGCCGGAGCGGCGAGCCTGCCCGGCCAGCCCGGCGCTCACTCCCACGGGCTGCGGTCGCCGTCGAACTCGTCGAAGACCAGCCAGGTGCGGGTGGACAGCACCCCGGCGATGCTCTGCACCCGGCCCAGCACCACGTCCCGCAGCGTGGCGTTGTCCGGCGCCCGGACCAGGGCCAGCACGTCGTGGTCGCCGCCGAGCAGCGCGGCGTGCTCGATGTAGCGCACCCGGGCCAGCTCCGCCGACACCTCCCGCCAGGTGTTCTGCTCGATCTTGAGCGCGACGTACGCCGAGGTGCCCAGCCCCGCCGCCTCGGGCGCGACCTGGGCCCGGAAACCGGTGATCACCCCGTCGCGCAGCAGCCGCTCCACCCGCGCGTACGCGTTGGTGCGGGAGATGTGGATCCGTTCGGCGAGGGTGCGCACGGAGGTGCGGCCGTCGCGGACCAGTTCGTCGAGGATCCGCCGGTCGACCTCGTCCAGGGGGCGGGCCGAACGTCCCGTTCCGGCGGTCGACTCCGCGCTCGGCCCGGACTCCTGGCTCATCTCGATGCCTCCCGCATGCCATCCGTCCCGCGTTTGTCATGGATCTTGAGTCAATCATCCGACGGCAGGAGCATAGGCCCACCACACGTCCCAGGAGGTCCCGCCGTGACGACCACACCCGAGGCGGTCCGCAGGGCATCCCCGCGCAGGCGCCGGGCGGCCACCCCGCCCGACCCGGCCAAGCCGCTGCTGCCGGCCACCGAGCCGGTCCGCCTGCTCGATCCCGCCGGCACGCCGCTGCCCGCCCACGCCGACTACCCCGAGCCGCCCGTCGAGGCGCTCGCCGACATGTACCGGCGGATGGTCATCGGCCGCCGCTTCGACATCCAGGCCACCGCCCTGACCAAGCAGGGCCGGCTGGCGGTCTATCCGTCCTCGCGCGGCCAGGAGGCCTGCCAGGTCGGCGCGATCCTCGCCCTGCGCGAGGACGACTGGGTCTTCCCGACCTACCGGGAGTCGATGGCGCTGGTCTCCCGGGGCATCGACCCGGTCGAGGTGCTGACCCTGCTGCGCGGCGACTGGCACTGCGGGTACGACCCCGCGGCCCGGCACACCGCCCCGCAGTGCACCCCGCTGGCGACCCAGTGCGTGCACGCCGCCGGGCTGGCCTACGGCGAGGCGTACCAGGGGCGGGACACCGTCGCGCTGGCCTTCATCGGCGACGGGGCCACCAGCGAGGGCGACTTCCACGAGGGCGTGAACTTCGCCGCCGTGTTCAAGGCGCCGGTCGTCTACTTCGTGCAGAACAACAAGTACGCCATCAGCGTCCCGCTGTCCCGGCAGACCGCCGCGCCGTCGCTGGCGTACAAGGGCGTGGGCTACGGCGTGCCCAGCGAGCAGGTCGACGGCAACGACCCGGTGGCCGTCCTCGCGGTGCTCACCCGCGCGGTCGCGCACGCCCGCGCAGGCTTGGGGCCGTTCCTCGTCGAGGCGCACACCTACCGGATGGAGCCGCACACCAACGCCGACGACGCCACCCGTTACCGCGACGGCGCCGAGGTCGACGCCTGGCGGGACCGGGACCCGGTCGCCCGCCTGGAGACGTACCTGCGGGCGCGGGACGTGCTCGACGACGCGCGGGTCGCCGCGATCGCCGACGAGGCCGAGGCGTACGCCGCCGACCTGCGTACCCGGATGAACGCGCAGCCGACGGTCGACCCGATGAGCCTCTTCGACCACGTCTACGCCGAGCCCACCCCCCAGTTGGTCGAGCAGCGCGAGCAGGTCCGCGCCGAGCTGGCCGCCGCCGCAGACGAGGAGGGTGAGCGCTGATGGCCACCCTGACCATGGCGAAGGCGCTCAACGCCGCGCTCGCCGACGCGATGCTCGACGACGACCGGGTGGTCGTCTTCGGCGAGGACGTCGGCGCGCTCGGCGGCGTCTTCCGGATCACCGACGGCCTCCAGGCCCGGTTCGGCGACAAGCGCTGCTTCGACACGCCGCTCGCCGAGGCCGGCATCGTCGGCTTCGCCGTCGGCATGGCCATGTCCGGGCTGCGCCCGGTGGTGGAGATGCAGTTCGACGCGTTCGCGTACCCGGCGTTCGAGCAGATCGCCTCGCACGTGGCGAAGCTGCGCAACCGCACCCGGGGCGCGCTCAGCGTGCCGATCGTCATCCGGGTGCCGTACGCCGGCGGCATCGGCGGGGTCGAGCACCACTGCGACTCCAGCGAGGCGTACTACGCCCACACCCCCGGCCTGAAGGTGGTCACCCCGGCGACGGTCGAGGACGCGTACTCGCTGCTGCGCCAGGCGATCGACGACCCCGACCCGGTCGTGTTCATGGAGCCGAAGAAGCTCTACTTCTCCAGCGCCGACGCGGAGCTACCCGCGACCGCCCCGCCGATCGGCCGCGCGGTCGTGCGCCGCCCGGGCCGCGACGCCACCCTCGTCGCGTACGGGCCGGCGGTGCCGGTCGCGCTGGAGGCCGCCGAGGCCGCCCGCGAGGAGGGCTGGGACCTGGAGGTGGTGGACGTGCGCAGCATCGTGCCGTTCGACGACGAGACCGTCACCGCCTCGGTCCGCCGCACCGGCCGGTGCGTGGTGATCCACGAGGCGCAGGGCTTCGCCGGGGTCGGCGCCGAGATCGCCGCCCGGGTGCAGGAACGCTGCTTCCACGCCCTGCACGCCCCGGTGTTGCGGGTGTCCGGCCTGGACATCCCCTACCCGGCGCCGATGCTGGAGCACACCCACCTGCCGTCGGTGGACCGGATCCTCGACACGGTGGCCCGACTCCAGTGGGACGACCAGCCGGACGGGCGCTGGCTGACCCGGGGGAGCGCGGCGTGACCACCGTGGACGGGACGCAGGTCTTCCTCCTGCCCGACCTTGGGGAGGGGCTGAGCGAGGCCGAGATCGTCGAGTGGCGGGTCGCCGTGGGCGACGTGGTCACGGTGGACCAGACCGTCGTCGAGGTGGAGACCGCCAAGGCCGTCGTCGACGTGCCCTGCCCGTACGCCGGGCGGGTCGTGGCGCTGCACGGCGCGGCGGGTGAGGTCCGCCCGGTCGGCCAGCCGCTGGTCACCATCGCGCCGGTGGGCGGCGACGGCGGGGCCGGCGACGAGCCCGCCGGGCACGCCACCTACCGCGAGGAGGAGCGCGCCGGCTCCGGCAACGTCCTGATCGGGTACGGCACGGGCCACGGCGGCTCGGGGCGGCGGCGTCGCCGGCCCCGCCTCGCGGTCGCCCCCGACCCCCGCCCGGCCGAGCCCCTGGCGGCGCCCGCCGCCCCGGCGGTGGCGGCGGACCGCCCGCACGACGCGGCGCCCCTGGTCATCTCGCCGATCGTGCGTCGGCTGGCCCGCGAGCACGGCCTCGACCTGGCCGCGCTGCGCGGCACCGGCCCCGGCGGGGTGGTGCGCCGCGCCGACGTGGAGGCCGCCGCGGCCGAGGCCGCCTCGCCGGCCGCCCGGCTCGCCGCGGTGCCGGACCAGCCCGCCGGGCCGGCCGCGCCGGAGGCGGCGGACGTGGTCGTCCCGTTGACCGGCATCCGCAAGGCGATCGCCGACAAGCTCTCCCGCAGCCGGCGGGAGATCCCCGAGGTGACCATCTGGGTGGACGTCGACGCCACCGGGCTGCTGGAGACCCGGGCCGCGATCAACGCGGCGACCCCGGACGCGCCGGTGAGCATCCTGGCCCTGCTCGCCCGGATCTGCCTGTCCGGGCTGCGCCGGTTCCCGCAGCTCAACGCCCGCGTCGACACCGAGGGCGAGCGGATCGTCCAGTCGGCCGGGGTGCACCTGGGCATCGCCGCCCAGACCGACCGGGGGCTGGTCGTGCCGGTGCTGCGGGACGCCCAGCGGCTCACCACCGCCGAGCTGGCCGCCGAGCTGACCGCGACCACCTCGGCGGCCCGGGCCGGCACGCTGCCCCCGGCCCGGCTCACCGGCGGCACCTTCACGCTGAACAACTACGGCGTCTTCGGCGTCGACGGCTCCACGCCGATCATCAACCACCCCGAGGCGGCGCTGCTCGGGGTGGGGCGGATCGTGGACAAGCCGTGGGTGGTGGACGGGCAGCTCGCGGTGCGGAAGGTGACCCAGCTCAGCCTGACCTTCGACCACCGGGTCTGCGACGGCGGGGTGGCGGGCGGTTTCCTGCGGCACGTCGCCGACTGCGTCGAGCAGCCGGCGCTGCTGATCGCCAACGTCTGACCCGCTGCGACGGCCCCGGTTCCGCCTCCCGGCGGTGCCGGGGCCGTCGCCGTCGCGGCCGGCGTTTCCCCGAATGCGGTCCGGGAATGCGGGCCTGGCTGTCCCGCCGAGGGGAGGACGAGGTGGCGTACCCGGACATGCCCTCCGCCGGCGGCGTGCGCCGCTACGCGGTCGCCGGTGCCCCGCTGCTCTGCGACGCCCGGGAGCACGGCCTGGTGGGCGACGGCGAGACCAACGACCAGCCGGCCCTGGCGGCGCTGGTGGACCGCCTCGGCGACGCGTACGCCGCCGACGGCCGGGTCCGGATCATCTACTGCCCGCCGGGGGTGTACTCGATGCGGGACTCGGGCACCGTCTGGCGTTCCGGGGTGTCGCTGATCGGGGCCGGCCCGGGGGCGACCCGCTTCGTGCTCAGCAACGCCGGCAACCGGGCCGATCCCGCGCCGCTGGCCTTCCACACCGCGCGGCAGCACGGGGCCGGCCGGGAGCGCCACCTGGCCGACTGCACGTTCGCCGACTTCGAGATCGACGGTTCGGGCGTGGCGTCGGCGGACTACAACCCGCTGGCCAAGGGTCTCGGCCTGCAGTACGTCGTCCGGGGCATGTTCCGCAACCTGTACATCCACCACACCGCCGCCACCGGCCTGGGCTGCGACTTCCTCCAGGACTGCCTGATCGACGGGGTGCTGGTGGTCGGCTGCGGGCGGCTGGACAACGGCACCGAGATGGGCGGCGCGGGCATCGGCATCGGCATCGGCGGCTGGGGCAGCGTCGAACGGTTCAACATCGTCAACTGCAGCGCGGTGGCCAACGCGACGAACGGGATCTTCCTGGAGTTGCAGGAGGCGAATCACCTGCGCCCGCGCGGGGTGCGGATCATCGGCTGCCACGCCCAGGGCAACCGGTTCGGTATCTCCGACTGGGGCGCGAACGGTCTGATCGTCTCCGCCTGCACGATGACCGGCAACCTGGAGGCGGGCTTCCACGTCTCGGCGAAGGGCACCACGCACACCGCCGGGCGGGGTGGCCTGCTCACCGACTGCGTGATCGACGGCAACCTGGGCGACGGGGTCAGCATCGGCAACACCCCGGGCCCCTACACGATCCGCGGCAACCGGATCAGCGGCAACGGCCGGTACGGCTACCACCAGCGCAACCTCGGCGGCGTGGAGCAGCGGATCGCCGAGGAGATCGTCATCGAGAGCAACGACTTCTACGGCAACAGCGCCGACGCCATCCGCATCGACCGCCCGCTCCGCGACATGATCCTGGTCGGCAACCGGATCCGCAACAACGGGCGGCAGTGCGCGCCGGCGATGAGCGGGCACGGCGACTCGGTGCGCTACAGCGAGCGGAAGGTGGTGGACCGGCGGGCGACCTGGCCGAACGACGGTCACCGGGGCAAGGTGGTGCGCGTCGGCGACGGGATCGCCATGGTGGCCGCCAACGACGACACCGAGCTGACGCTCGCGCCGATTCGCCCCGACGCCTCCAGCGGATGGAGCGGGGGCACGCCGCTGCCGGGAACGCCGTACGAGCTGCCGGCCGGCCCGCCGGTGCGGGCCGGCATCACGATCAACGCGGCGGTCGACTCGGCCACCATCCGGGGAAACCGGATCTGGGACAACAAGCACCCGAGCACCCAGAACCACGGCCTCTGGATCACCGACGAGGGCAGTTGCGTGGACTGCCGGGTGGAGGACAACGACCTCGCCGGCAACGCCGACTCCGCCATCCGCATGGACACCCCGCCGGTCGGCGGCCGGTGGGAACGCAACCACGGCGACGACGACTGGACCTGAGCCGGCGCCACACGGGTGGCCGAGGTCGCCCGGCCGTTGCCGTCGCCACCGGCACGAGGCCGGGGCGGGGCACCGGGGGTGGGTCGGGTGGGAACGGCGCGGGGCGGCGCAACCGGGACGCGGCGGCATGGCCGGGCTCCGGCGGTGCGGGTCCGGGCGATCCCGGACGGATCCGGAAACGGGGGCACCCGGACTCATTCCGCGCAGTCCGGCAAATGCCCCCCATAATTGCGTTTCCCTTTTCGCCGAAAATTGCGCGCCCATCCGGGCGGTATGGAGAGAATGTGGCGGAGGACGCCAATTAACGGGGGGACGCATCATGAAGTTGAGGCGGCGACTGACGGTTCTGGCCGTGACCATCGCGGCCACGCCGTTGGCCCTCGGCGGGTGCACCGCCGACCGCAAACCGGGTGCCGGGTCGGCCGAGGGCCGGGCGGCGGCCCCGGAGCTGGCCGTGACGCCCGCCGACCGCGCCCGCGAGGTGCCGGTCAGCGCCGAGGTGGGGACCGTCGTCAAGGGCGGACGGGTCACGTCGGTCCGGATCACCGACGACAAGGGCGCGGAGATCAAGGCGGAGCCCCGGGAGGACGGCTCGGGCTGGGTGCCGAGCAGGCCGTTGCAGCCGCGGCGCACCTACACCGCGGAGGTGACCGCCACGGGCGACTCGGGGAAGACCACCACCCGGAAGACCACCTTCACCACGATGCCGAAATCGTCGAAGCCGGAAATCACCAGCACGTTGTATTTCGCCGGCAACCGGACGTACGGCACCGCCATGCCGGTGACCGTCGCCTTCGACCCGCCCATTCCGAAAGAGGCCAGGGCGGACGTGCAGCGCCGATTGTTCGTGAAGACCGACCCGCCGCAGCCGGGCACCTGGTCGTGGGTGTCCGACGGCAGCCAGGTCTATTACCGGGCCCCCGATTTCTGGCGCCCGGGCACCACGATCAGCGTCCGGGCCGGGCTGGAGGGCCTGCCGATCGGCAAGGACCGGGTCGGCGACTCCGACCGGACCGCCACTTCCAAGATCGGCCGGCAGGTGGCCCTGGAGATCGACAACGCGACCAAGCAGATGTCCGTGGTGCGCGACGGCAAGGTCGTCCGCAAGATCCCGGTCAGCATGGGCAAGCCGAGCACGCCGACCTCCAGCGGCAAGATGGTGATCATGGAGAAGCACGAGCAGACGACGTTCGACACCCGGGGTTCGGCCGACCCCTACGTGGTCGACGTCGAGGACGCCCAACGCCTCACCTGGGGCGGTGAGTTCATCCACGCGGCGCCGTGGTCGGTGGGGGACCAGGGCAACACCAACGTCTCGCACGGCTGCACCAACGTCTCCAACGAGGCCGCGGACTGGCTGATGGGCGTCACGCAGGTCGGCGACCTGGTGACCATCAAGGGCACCGAGGTCGAGTTGAACGAGGGCAACGGCTGGACCGCGTGGAACGTCGGCTGGGACGAGTTCGCCAAGGGCAGCGCGCTGCCGGTGCCGGCCGGGCTCCGGCCGGCCCCGTCGCAGGCCCCGCACCCGGGCGCCGTGGCCGGGGGCTCGCCGGTGCCGGCGCCGTCCGTCCGCGGCGGCTGACCCGGCCGTACGCACACCAGGGACCGGTCCGCCGCCAGGCGGGCCGGTCCCCGACCTGCCGAGCCGGCGGGACACGGTGTGGCACCCGCCGGCTCTCGACGCCGGGCGGCGGCGCGGGTGGGCCGGAGCTCACCGCGGCGGTGCGGTCCTCCTCCCTGAGGAGGATCAGGGAGGCCCTCGGGGGTGACCCTGGGTGGACCCGGATCCCGTCCCTGGGCAGGGCGGAAATGTCGGTGGTGGGGGCTAGATTCGTCGGCATGGGGCAGCGTGAGGACAGGTTCCACGTCGAGGTCAGCGTGGACGACTACGTGGTGGACGTGCGGGCGATCGGCGAGGTCGACATCGCCACGGTCGCCGCGTTCCGCTCCGCGCTCTGGGCGGCCCCCGCCCGGCCGGTGCTCCGGCTGGATCTCTCGGGCGTCCGCGTGCTCTCCGCCGCCGGGGTGCGGGCGCTGGTCGCCGCGCACCTGCGCATCCGCGCCCGGGGCGGCGAGTTGGTGCTGCTGCACCCCGACCCGGTGGTCGCGCGGGTGTTGCGGGCCACCGGCCTGCACCGGGTCATCCCGATCGTCGACGCATGCGCCGACCGGGAGCTCGTGGCCTGCTGACCACCCCCGGCCGATTCGGGTGCGTGTGCGGCCCGGGGCCGACCGCGCGTGTGCGGGGTCGGCCCCGGGCCCGTGCTCAACGGCTCAGCGCACGCCGACCAGGTCGACGACGAAGACCAGGGTCTCGCCCGGCTTGATGACGCCACCGGCGCCCCGGTTGCCGTAGCCCAGGTGCGGCGGGATGGTCAGCCGGCGCCGGCCGCCGACCCGCATGCCCACCACGCCCCGGTCCCAGCCGGCGATGACCTGCCCGGCGCCGAGCCCGAACTCGAACGTCTCGCCCCGGTTCCAGGAGGAGTCGAACTCGCGGCCGGTGGAGTGCGCGACCCCCACGTAGTGGACGTCGGCCAGCTGCCCCGGCTGGGCCTCCGGTCCCTCGCCGACGGTGATGTCCTCGATGACGAGATCGGCGGGCGGCGCGCCCTCGATCGGGCCCACCTCGGGCTTGCCGGAGCGGGCGCCTGCTGCCTGGTTCATACGGGAGTCTCCTGCCGTTTCGGTCCTGATGTCCCGGTCACCATCCTGCCGGATGGCGACCGGCCGGCGCGCGGCGGTCCCGGGGAGCCGCCCGCGTGCGTCGGCGTATCGGCGATGCGCGAGGCCTCGACGCCCCCGGGCGGGAAAGCCGGGGCCGGCCAGGCGCGACGACGTGGGCGTAGGCACGGACCAGCGGGCGTCACCGGTGGTGACGCCCGCTGGGTGAGGTGCCGGACCAGGTCAGCGGAGCCAGGGGAATCGCCGGACGAGGGGGAGCTTCGCCCAGGCCGCGCCCAGGCCCAGGGTGGCACCGGCGTTGACCAGCGCGAGACCGACCAGCAGGGCCGCGTTGAGCAGGTGGTCGTCGATGAAGGGGTTGTTCTCGGGGGGCAGGACGACCGTCCACATCATCACGTAGAGCACCACGCCGGCGACGGCGGCGACGCGCATCCCGATGCCGAGCAGCAGCGCCACGCCGATCGCGGCCAGGCCGGTCATGAAGAGCACGTCCGCCCAGGCGGCCCCGGCGATGCCGTTGTAGAAGCCCTTGAAGGGGCCGGCCGCGCCGAAGGTCAGGAAGCCCTTGGTGGGGCTGCCGCCGTTGAGCCAGGCGTTCTTCGCCTCGGTGGCGTGCCCCAGGCCGAAGACCTTGTCCAGGAACGCCCAGAGGAAGGTCCAGCCGAGGGCGATTCGGATGCCGGCGAAGACGTACCGGGTGGCACGCTCCCGGGTGGTCTCGGCGGGGTGCCGGGTCTGTGTCGCAGGGGCGATGGTCCCGGCGGTGATCCGTTCGGTCGTGGTCATTGTCTCCACGTCCCTTCGTGTGCCTCGCACCGCGCTTCCCGGTGGCATCTTCATTGGACACCCGCCGACGCTCGCCGGGCAGGGCCGACCGGGCCCCGTCGGACCGGGACCTTGGGCCCCTTCCACACCGGTCCACCCGGCCGTGCCGACCCGGTCTCGCGACCCTGACCCGGCGGGCGGTCGCGGCCATACCGTCACAGGTGCCAACGGCAGGGAGGTCGTGATGAGGACGTGGCAGGTGGGCGACGTGATGACGCGGGACGTCGCGACGGTGGGGGAGGAGACCCCCTACCGCGAGATCGTCGACGCGCTGGTCCGGCGGGGCATCAGCGGCGTGCCCGTGGTGGACGGGTTCCGCCGGGTGCTCGGCGTGGTGTCCGAGTCGGATCTGCTGCACAAGGTGGAGCGGGCCGGTCACCCGGACGAGCGGCGGATCTTCGAGGGGCGGCGGCGCCGCAGCGCCCGGGAGAAGGCCGACGCGCTGCTGGCCCGCGAACTGATGACCGCGCCGCCGGTGACCACCTGGCCGGAGGCGACCATCTCCGCCGCCGCGCGGCAGATGGACCGGGAGTCGGTGAAGCGGCTGCCGGTGCTCGACGATCTGGGCCGGCTCGTCGGCATCGTCACCCGGGGCGACCTGCTGCGGGTGCACCTGCGTACGGACGCGGAGATCCGCGAGGACGTGGTGCAGGAGGTGCTGCGCCGGGTGCTCGCGGTGCGGGACGGCCTGGTCACCGTCCAGGTGCGCGACGGTGAGGTGACGCTCGACGGCCGGCTGGACCGGCGCAGCGCGGTCGAGCTGGCGGGGCGGCTGGCCGGGCAGGTCAGCGGCGTGGTCCGGGTGACCAGCACCATCGCGTACGACGTCGACGACCGCACGCTGGTCGAGCGGGACGCGGACCGGGCCACCCCGGTGGCCTGACCGGCGACGCCCGGGCCCCGCCGTCCGGGCGGGGCCCGTCGGCGTGCCGCCCGCCCGGCCCGCGCACCCCCCCGGCCGACGGCAGCCGGCACCTGAGACCCGGGAGCCGCCGGGCAGCGGCGACCGGGCCTGGCCGGCGCCCGCCGACTTGCCCGGACGGCCGTCGGCCGGTGGGCGGCTCGCCTAGGCTCGGGGGCGGGCGCGGGGTGGCTCCGCCGCCGAGCCCCGCGCCACGGGACCGCGCCCGCGCCGGAACCGCCGGGCTCCCGGCGCGCGCGGGAAGCGGAGCCGCCCTGTCCCGTCGCGGGTGGGGAGGGCGCCGGGTGGACGAGGCGATGTTCGCGGCGCCGCTGTGGGCCTGGGCGGCAGTGGGCGCGGTCATCGCCGTCATGCTGGCCGTGGACCTGCTCTCCCACCGCGACAACCACGTGATCGAGCTGCGCGAGGCGCTGGTGTGGAGCGGCGTCTGGATCACCGCCGGGCTCACCTTCGGCCTGGTGGTCTGGCTCTGGTGGGGCGGCGAGCCGGCCGTGGCGTACTTCTCCGGCTACCTGCTGGAGAAGGCGCTCTCGGTCGACAACGTCTTCGTCTTCGCGCTGCTGTTCGGCTACTTCCGGGTGCCCGCCGGTTACCAGCACAAGGTGCTCTTCTGGGGGGTCGTCGGGGCCCTCGCGTTCCGGCTGGCCTTCATCTTCGCCGGTGCCGCGCTGCTGGAGCGGCTGGCCTGGGCCGGGGTCGTGCTCGGTGCCTTCCTGGTCTGGACCGGGGGGCGGCTCGCGGTGCGCGGCGAGCCGGACGTCGAACCGGACCGCAACGTCGCGGTCCGGGTGTTCCGGCGGCTGGTCCCCACCGAGCCGCGCTACCACGGCGGCCGGTTCACGGTCCGGGTCGACGGCCGGCGCAGGGCCACCCTGCTGCTGGTCGCGCTGATCGCGATCGAGGCCACCGACGTGGTCTTCGCGATCGACTCGGTGGCGGCGATCCTGGCCATCACCACCGACACGTTCCTGGTCTGGACGGCGACGGCGTTCGCCGTGCTCGGGCTGCGCAGTCTCTACTTCTGCCTGGCCGGGCTGCTGCGGCACTTCGGCTACCTGCGGTACGGGCTGGCCGTGCTGCTGGCCTTCGCCGGGGCGAAGCTGATCCTGGCCGAGACGCCGGTGGGGAAGCTGCCGGTCTGGCTCACCCTCGCGGTGGTGGTGCTGACCCTGTCGGTCGCGATCGGCTGGAGCGTGCTCGCCGCCCGTCGGGAGCGCCGGCACGCGGGCGCCTGACCCGACGGGCGCGTCGACCGACGGGCGACGTGCCCGGGCGGTCAGCCCGGCCGGACGACCGGGTCGGCGAGCTGGGCGGAGAGCAGGGCGGGCGCCGCGGCCAGGGACGGGCCGTACCAGGTCAGGTGCCGCCCGGAGAGCAGCGCGCACGGGATGCCGGGAAACGCCTCCGGCCCGTCGTCGGCGGTGAACCGGTACGGCTCGTCCGGCAGCACCACCAGCTCCGGCTCCCGGGCGCGCAGCTCGTCGAGGCTCGGACGGGGATAACGTTCGGCGTCGTCGGCGTACAGGTTGGTGACGCCGAGTCGGCGCAGCACGTCCCCGGCGAACGTGTCGGCGCCCAGCACCACCCACGGGCGACGCCAGACCGGCACCACCGCCCGGCGGGGCGGCCCGGCCGCGGGCGGGGCGGCCCACGCCCGGCGGGCCGCCGCCAGCCACTCCGGCTCCGCCGGCGCGCCCAGCTCGCGGAGCAGGTCGCCCAGCTCGGTCAGCGCCTCGTCGACGGTCCGCGGGTAGGTGACCCGCACCGGCACGCCGGCCGCGGCCAGGGCCTCGGCGTCGACGCGGCGGTTCTCCTCGACGTTGAGCAGCACCACGTCCGGTCGTAGCGCGAGCACCCGGTCCAGGTCGGGGTACTTGCTGCCACCGACCCGCGCCACGTCCAGCCCCGCTGGGTGGGTGCACCAGTCGGTGGCCCCGACCAGCAGGTGGGGCAGGGTCAGCGCCACCGCCTCGGTCAGCGACGGCACCAGCGACACGACCCGCACCGCGCACCCCCTGTCGACAACCGGTCCCACTCGATCATGCCCCGGCGGCGGGGGCCAGCCACTCCTGCCGGGTCAACGCGTACTCGACCTCGCCGTGCTCCGCCCCGTCGATCATCTCCGGCCAGTCCCCGACGTACGTGCGCACGAAGCGCAGCCCGGACTTCTCCATCACCCGGCGGGAGGCCGCGTTGACGGCCATCGTGTTCGCGGTGACCCGTTGCACGCCCAGCTCGGTGAAGCCCTTGTCGATCAGCGCCCGGCAGCCCTCGGTGGCGAGGCCGCCGCCCCAGGTCGCCCGGCGCAGGCGGTAGCCCAGCTCCACCTCGCGGGCGTCGCCGTCGCGTGTCGGGCGGAACTCGAACCAGCCCAGGAACTCGCCCGACCCCCGGCCCAGGGCCGCCCACCAGCCCAGCCCCGGCGGCCGCCGGTAGTGGGCGAGGATCCGGGGCAGGGTGCGCTGCCGGACCACCTCCGGCGGGGTGGGACGCCCGCCGGTGAGGTATCGCATCACCTCGGGGTCGCCGTCCAGATCGACGAGGAGTTCCGCGTCGTCGGGGGTGAACTCGCGCAGCACCAGCCGGTCGGTGCTCAGGAAGAGCGTCACCGGCCCATCCCACCGGGCGGCCCCGGGCGGCTCAACCGAATTCCCCGCTCGTGCCGCCCCCGCCGCACCACCCCGGCTCCGGCCATGATCGACGGCCTAGACTCGCTCCGGGCCGACGAGTCGGCCCGGGCGACGGCAGGACGGACGGATCACGCGGATGACGAGCACCGGTGGCGGGGACGGTTCCTGGCTGCGCGCGGTGACCGGGGACGGCGGTCGCGGCCCGCTGCTCACCCGGGCCGGCCAGCTCGTGTACGGCGCCCGCCGCCTCGGCGAACTCGCACACGGGCGTCCGACCGGCATCACCGGCCACCAGTGGAGTACGGCCACCCGGGAGGGCTACGACTTCGTCGTCTGCGCCGCCGACACGGCCCGGCCGGTCTTCGCCGTGGAGGTCGGCCCGGTCGCGCCCGCCGGCTCCGCCGGGCAGCGCGCCGAGCGGATGAAGAACGTGGTCGCCGAGGCGGTCGGCCTGGCGGTGCTGCGGATCGGGTCGCCCACGTTACGCGCCGACGAGCACGGGCGACGGATCGTGGCGTACGTGCTCGACGCCCGCGCCTACGCGGCGCTCGGTGCGGGGGAGCCGGAGGCGGGGGAGGTGCCCCCGATCGGGTTCCGCGACATCTTCGGCCGGCTGCCCGACGGGCGGACGGGCCACGTCAACGACCTCGGCGCGCTGGCCCGGGCCGCGGCGGTCGACGCGTACGTGTCGCGGAGGCTGGTGGACCCGATCGTCCGGGGGCTGCACCTGAGCTGGCGGGGCGGGCCGGCCGAGGGGTGGAGCTGGGTCGAGGTGCGTCCCGGCGCCTGCCTCGTGGAGCGGGTGACGGTGCACGAGCAGCGGGTCTCCGCCGGCGTGGACCCGGCCCGCCTGGCCGAGGACCTGGCGGCGATGGCCGTCGGCCAGCGGCTGCGCGAGCTGGAGACGGCCGAGCCGGTCCTGACGCCCCGCGAGGAGCTGCTCGCCGACATCCGGCTGCTCGAGTCGCGGCGCGACGAGATGGCGCACGGGTTCGCCTTCGCGCACCTCTGCGCGGACTGACCCGCCCCGGCGCACCCCGGCGGTCCCCGCCTGTCGTCAGGCCACGGCTGCCGCCGTCCGGCCGGGGGCGGCGGCCGAGGTGGCACCGGCCCGCAGGGCCTCGATCCGCCTGGCCCGGGGGCGGACCGCGAGGAGGTTGCCGGCGGCGACCAGCAGGGCCAGACCGAACAGGCCCAGCCAGAGGGCGTCGGTGGAGAACCGGGCGGCGACCAGCCCGCCGAGGGTCGGCCCGGCGAAGCTGGCGAAGGCGTAGCCGAGCGAGTAGACCCCCTGGTAGCGGCCGCGCTGCGCCGCCGGCGACAGGTCCGCCGTCAGCGCCGAGTTCGCCGGGGTCATCAGCATCTCGCCGAGCGTCCAGACGGCGACCGTGAACGCGTAGAACCACACCGCGTCGGCCAGCGCGGTCAGCGCGAAGCCGGCGCCGACCACCACGACGGCGGCGGCGATGGTGCGGGACCGGTCGAAGCGGCCGACCAGCCGGGGCACGAAGAGCTGCCCCAGTACGATCATCAGCCCGTTGACCGCGATGACCGGCCCGTACGCCGACGCCGGCAGGCCGTCGGCCTGCAACGCGACGGGGAGCATCACGCTGCCCTGGATGCAGAGCCAGGCCAGCCCGGTGAGGGCGGTGAAGGTCAGGAAGACCCGGTCGCGCAGCACCGTGCCGAGCCCGCCGGAGTCGGCGCGGGTGAACTGCCCGACGGTGACCGGGGCGGGGCGCGACTCGGGCACCTTCAACCCGATCAGCGCGGCGGTGCCGAGCAGCACCGCCGCGTTGACCAGGAACAGCAGCAGCGGATCGGCGCGGACCAGCAGGCCGGCGACGGTCGCGGCGACGGCGAACCCGATGTTGATCGCCCAGTAGTTGAGCGTCAGGGCGCGCAGCCGGTCCCGCTCGCCCACCACGTCGATGATGGTGGCGGTGAAGGCCGGTCGGGCGACGCCGAGGAAGAGCCCGAGCAGGAGGGTGAGCGCCGCGACCGCCGTGGGGTGGTTGCTCAGGCCCAGCGACAGCGCCGCGGCGGCGGCGGCCACGTTGCCGGCCAGCATTGCCGGCCGCCGCCCCCACCGGTCCGCGACGACCCCGCCGAGCACGCTCCCCGCCGCGCTGCCGGCCCCGTGCAACCCGATCACCACTCCGGCGTACGCGGGGCTGAAGCCCCGCACCGAGACCAGGTAGACGCCGAGGTAGATGGCGACGAAGCTACCCAGCCGGTTGATCAGCGTGGCCGTCCAGAGGTACCAGAACGTGCGGGGCAACCCGCCGGCCGTCTGGCTCCACCAGCGCGTCATCCGCCACCCCCGAGATGCGTTTGCGTAATGCCCGACAAAGCTGTCGCTCATTACACTCCGGGGGTGCGACGGTCTCGGGTCGCGCGGGCACGAATCGTGGCGGTGATCACCCGCGCCCGGGGCCGCCCGGGTCGCCACCGGCCGCTTCGCCGCCTTGGGCGGGTCGCCGGTCCTCGGGCCGGATCCCGGTTCCGTCCGGTCGCGGGAATCCGCCCGGCGCGGTCACTCGGGGGTCGCCCGGCGATCCGTGGGGGCCGCTCGGCGAATGCGCCGCCCGCGAATGCGTCCGCCGCCGGATGCGGGCCGTGCGAATGGGCGGCCGTGGGAAAAGACCGGCGGGGCCCCGCTGATTCCGCAGCGTGACCCCGCGTGGACGCGAGCGTGAACCCGGCGCCAGGTCAGCGGTTCTTGTACGCCTCGGCGACCTCGACCGGGATGCGGCCGCGCTCGGAAATCTTGTAGCCGTTCTTGACGGCCCATTCCCGGATGGCCCGGTTCTGCTCCCGGTCCATTCCCGCGCCGCCCGGGGTGCCCGCCCGGCGGGGTGCCCGCCCGACGTCGACGGTGCCGCGCCCGATCCGCCGGCCAGCGCTGATGTACGGGTCGAGGGCCTTGCGCAGCACGCCCGCGTTCTCGTCGGAGACGTCGATGGTGTACGCCACGCCGTCCAGACTGAACTCGACGGTCCGGTCAGCCTTTCCGCCGTCGAGGTCGTCGGTCAGAACAGTGATTACTTTTCTCGCCATCGCCAATTACTCCCTGTGTGGGGCGGGGTGTGGTCAAAGTTTGACCTATCGCACCGCAATTGCGCAACAATACGCGTCGTTTTCATTTCGGCGGGTCGCGTTATCGCGGGAAATCGGCGCGGCCGGCGCAAAGGCGGGGGAGTTCGGGTGGCCAGCACGTCGGCGTGGCCGGCGAGCGCCGCGGCCTCGGCGCCGGTGCGTGAGTTGATGCTCCCGGACGCGCCAGGCGGCGCGGGGAAGTGGTCTGGGTCACAGTGCGGAACAAGGGGAACGCTTTGTTACTTGAGTTGGACACGCTCAACTCAACGCGATAGCAGGTGTTCGATGGCAACTCTTCCGGTACTGCCCCTGACCGACGCCGTGCTGCTGCCCGGCATGGTCATCCCGGTGACCCTCGACCCCACCACCCAGGCCGCTGTCGACGCGGCCCGCGCCACCGGCGAGGGCACCCTCCTCGCCGTGCCCCGCCTCGACGGCGAGTACGGCCCCGTCGGCGCGGTCGCCACCATCGAGAAGGTAGGCCGGCTGCCCAGCGGCGAACCGGCCGCCGTCGTTCGCGGCCTCTCCCGCGCCCGGATCGGCTCCGGCGTTCCCGGACCCGGCGCCGCCCTCTGGGTCGAGGCCACCGAACTCGACGAACCGGCCCCCGCCGGCCGGGCCCGCGAACTCGCCCGCGAGTACCGCGCCCTGATGACGTCCGTGCTCCAGCAGCGCGGCGCCTGGCAGGTCATCGACGCGATCGAGCGGATGACCGACCTCTCCGAGCTGGCCGACTCCGCCGGCTACGTCTCCTGGCTCAGCCTCGCCCAGAAGACCGAGCTGCTCGCCGCGCCGGACGTCACCGCCCGGCTGGAACTGCTCGTCGGCTGGGTGAAGGACCACCTGGCCGAGCAGGAGGTTGCCGAGCAGATCAACACCGACGTCCGCGAGGGGCTGGAGAAGTCCCAGCGGGAGTTCCTGCTACGCCAGCAGCTCGCCGCCATCCGCAAGGAGCTCGGCGAGGACGAGCCGGATGGCTCCGCCGACTACCGGGCCCGCGTCGAGGCCGCCGACCTGCCCGAGAAGGTCCGTGAGGCGGCGCTGCGCGAGGTCGGCAAGCTGGAGCGGGCCAGCGACGCCTCCCCGGAGGCGGGCTGGATCCGCACCTGGCTCGACACGGTGCTGGAGATGCCGTGGAGCACCCGCACCGAGGACAACACCGACCTGGCCGCGGCCCGCGCGGTGCTCGACGCCGACCACGCCGGCCTGGCCGACGTGAAGGACCGCATCCTGGAGTACCTCGCGGTGCGCAACCGGCGCGCCGAGCGGAACCTCGGCGTCGTCGGTGGCCGCGGCTCCGGCGCGGTGCTCGCCCTCGCCGGCCCGCCCGGCGTCGGCAAGACCAGCCTGGGCGAGTCGGTCGCCCGCGCGCTCGGCCGCAGGTTCGTCCGGGTCTCCCTCGGCGGCGTCCGCGACGAGGCCGAGATCCGGGGTCACCGCCGCACGTACGTCGGCGCGCTGCCTGGCCGGATCGTGCGCGCCCTGCGCGAGGCCGGCTCGATGAACCCGGTCGTGCTCCTCGACGAGGTCGACAAGCTGGCCGTCGGCTACTCCGGCGACCCGGCCGCCGCCCTGCTGGAGGTGCTCGACCCGGCGCAGAACCACACCTTCCGCGACCACTACCTGGAGGTCGACCTCGACCTCTCCGACGTGCTCTTCCTGGCCACCGCCAACGTGGTGGAGGCCATCCCCGGCCCGCTGCTGGACCGGATGGAGCTGGTCACCCTGGACGGGTACACCGAGGAGGAGAAGGTCGCCATCGCCCGGGACCACCTGCTGCCCCGGCAGCGGGAACGGGCCGGGTTGACCGTCGAGGAGGTCGGCTTCGGCGACGACGCCCTCGCCCGGATCGCCGGCGAGTACACCCGGGAGGCCGGCGTGCGCCAGCTCGAACGGGCGCTGGCGAAGATCCTCCGCAAGGTCGCGGTGGCCCTGGCCACCGACCCGGCGCCGGTCCGTGTCGACGCCGACAACCTCGCCACCTACCTCGGGCGGCCGAAGTTCACCCCGGAGTCGGCGGAGCGGACGGCGGTGCCCGGCGTGGCGACCGGCCTGGCGGTCACCGGCGCCGGCGGCGACGTGCTCTTCATCGAGGCCACCAGCATGGAGGGCGAGCCGGGGCTGACCCTGACCGGCCAGCTCGGCGACGTGATGAAGGAATCCGCGCACATCGCGCTGTCGTACCTGCGCTCCAACGGGCGCCGGCTCGGGCTGGACCCGAACGCCCTCGCCGGGCGGCGGATCCACCTGCACGTGCCGGCGGGCGCGGTGCCCAAGGACGGCCCCAGCGCCGGCATCACCATGGTCACCGCCCTCGCCTCGCTGGCCGCCGGCCGGCCGGTGCGGCCCGAGTTCGGGATGACCGGTGAGGTGACTCTCTCCGGCCGGGTGCTGCCCATCGGCGGGGTGAAGCAGAAGCTGCTCGCCGCCCACCGGGCCGGCCTGACCGAGGTGATCATCCCGGCCCGCAACGAGCCGGACCTCGACGACCTGCCGGCCGAGGTCCGTGAGGCGTTGACGGTCCACACCCTCGCCGACGTCGCCGACGTGCTCGCCCTGGCGCTGCGCCCCGCCGACGTCGACGCGGACGCCCTGGGCGGCCAGGCATTGACCGCGGCCTGACCGGCCCGTCACCCGGCGGCCCCCGTCACCCGGCGGCCCCCAGCGCCCCGTGGGCGCCGGGGGCCGCCGCGTGTACGGGTCCCGCCGGTCAGGCGCGGCCCAGCCCGAGCCGTCGGGCGTACCGCCCCATCGTGCGGGACAGCCGGGCCGGTGCCGAGTCGGGCGCGGGGATCCCTATCGGGCGGACCCGACCGTTGTGCAGCGCGGTGAACCGCCACCCGGCCGGCGTCCGCACGGCGACCAGGGTCTGGCGGGACAGCCGGCGCCGGGGCAGCCGGGAGCGCCAGGGCATCAGCACCGAGCCGGTGCCGTGCACGACGGCCACGTCGGCGGTCACCGCCCGGATCGACTCCACCTCGCCGACCAGCGCCGATCCGGCGAGTACGCCCCGGAAGAGCCGGTCGTGCGCGTCCTGCATCGGTGCCCGTCCGGCCGCCCGGGTGCCGTCGTACGACACGTAGTCGGAGTCCTCCGTGAAGCAGGCGCCGTACGCGACCGCGTCGTTGTCGGTCCACGCCCGTAGCAGCCGGTCGAACAGCTCGCGGATCTCCCTGCGGTCGTTCTCGGTCATGGTCGCTCCCTGCTAAAGTTCGACTGTCGAAATCTAAGCTAGCAGGAAGATTCGAATGTCGAAAAGTGAGCTGGTGTACCGCGTGGCCCGGGAGATCCGGCTGCTGCAGCAGAGCTTCGACGCCTTCGACGAGGCGGCCGCCGGCCGGCTGGGGATCAACCGGACGGATCTGCGGGCGCTGGACGTCGTCCTCGGCCACGGGCCGGTGACGGCCGGCGAGTTGACGGCGGCGCTGCGGCTCAGCCCGGCGGCCACCACCACCGTCATCGACCGGCTCGAACGGGTCGGCCTGGTGGCGCGTACCCGGGACGCCGCCAACCGGCGTCGGGTGCTGGTCGAGGCGACCGAGGCGGCCCGGGCGGCCGAGCAGAGGATCTACCGGCCGGTCGGCGAAGCCGGCCTGCGGGCGCTGACGCGGTACGACCACGGACAGCTCGAGACGATCGTCGACTTCCTCACCACCGCTCGCGCCGTGCAGCAGGAGCACGCCGAACGGGTGGCCACGGAGCCGGCCGACTGACCGCTGCGCGAACGCGACGAGACCCCCGCCCGGAACGGCGGGGGCCTCGGTGCGCGCGTGCTGCTTGTCGCCGGTGGGGACGGTGGTGTCGTCGTCAGCGCCGGTCGCGCCGGTCGCCGAAGTCGCGGTCGCGGCGCTCGCGCCGGTCGGCCCCGTCGAAGCGGCGCTCGCCGCCGCCGTCACCGTCACGATCCCGGCGTACGGTCGCCTTGCGGCCCTTGATCGTGCTGCCGCGCAGCCCCGCGATCACCTCGTCGGCCACGGCGTAGGGCACCTCCACCAGCGAGAACCGGTCGGCGATCTCGATCGAGCCGATGTCCCGGCCGCTGACCCCCGTCTCGCCGGTGATCGCGCCGACCAGGTCCTGCGGGCGGACCCCGGCACGCCGGCCGAGGCCGATGAAGACCTGCGTGGTGCCGCCGGTGCGGGGCCGGCCACCGCCGCGCCGCTCGCCCCGGCCGCCGCCTTCCGGCCGCCCCTCGCGCGGAGCCCGGACCGGCACCTGCGGGATCTCCTCCTCGTCGTCGGCGCCCGGCGAGGTCGCCTCGTGCGCCAGCTTCACCGCCGCGAGCGCCACCTCCACCAGGTCGAATTCGTCGGTCAACGACTCGACGATCGCCCGGTACGGGTCGAGGTCGTCCTCCAGCAGGCTCTCCCGCAGCGCGCCCTGGGTCAGCTCCAGCCGCCGGGTGCGCATGTCCGCCACCGTCGGGATCTTGTCGATGGTGATCCGCTGGCCGGTGACCCGCTCGATGGTCTTGAGCATCCGGTGCTCGCGCGGCTCGGCGAGGGTGATCGCCACGCCCTCCCGCCCGGCGCGGCCCACCCGGCCGATCCGGTGCACGTACGACTCGGGGGCCGACGGCACGTCGTAGTTGACGACGTGGGTGAGCTGCTCGACGTCGAGGCCGCGGGCGGCCACGTCGGTGGCCACCAGCAGGTCCGCGGTGCCCGTGCGCAGCCGGCCCATCACCCGGTCGCGCTGCTCCTGACTCATCCCGCCGTGCAGCGCCTCGGCCCGGTAGCCCCGGCCGTTCATGGTCTCGGTGAGCCGGTCGACCTCTTCCCGGCTGCGACAGAAGACGATCGCCGCGGTGGGGGACTCGACGTCCAGCACCCGGCCCAGCGCCGCCGGCTTGTGCGCCCGGGCGACGATGTACGCGCTCTGCCGCACCCGGGGCGCCTCCCCGGCCACCGGCTGCTCCCGGGCGATGAGGATGCGCACCGGGTCGGTCAGGTGCTGGCGGGCCAGCCCGTCGATCCGCGCCGGCATCGTCGCCGAGAACAGCACCGTCTGCCGCTGCGCGGGCGTGTGCTCCAGGATCGCCTCGATGTCCTCGGCGAAGCCCATGTCGAGCATCTCGTCGGCCTCGTCGAGCACGACCGTGGCCAGTGAGCCCAGGTTGAGCGTGCCCCGGGCGATGTGGTCCAGCGCCCGGCCCGGGGTCGCCACCACCACGTCCACGCCCATGTCCAGGGCGCGCAGCTGCCGGCCGATCGGCTGGCCGCCGTAGATGGGCAGCACCCGGGTGCCCAGGTCCTTGCCGTAGCGGTGGAACGCCTCCGACACCTGCACCGCCAACTCCCGCGTCGGGACCAGCACCAGCGCCACCGGGTCGCCGGGCCGCTCGTCGGGCATCCGCTGCAGCAGCGGCAGGGCGAACGCGGCGGTCTTGCCCGTACCGGTGGCCGCCTGCCCGAGCAGGTCCCGCCCGGCCAGCAGGGGAGGGATCGCCTCCCGCTGGATCGGCGTGGGCTCCTCGTAGCCGAGGGCGGACAACGCGCCCAGCAGCTCGGCGCGCAGTCCGAGATCCGCGAAGGCGGTCACCTCGTCGGGGGTGTCCGGGGAGGGGTCGGTCGGTGGGTCGTGCCGTACGGGTGCGGAACTCATGCGGCAAGCTTTTCATCATCGCCGGCCGGCGGTTCCGGCGACCGGCACAACAGCCCGCCGGGGTGGGTCGCCGCCCCGTGCCGGCGACCCACCCCGGTCGGGGTCAGCGGGTCAGCAGAGCCAGCACGACGGCGAGCCCGACGACCGTGTCGAAGACCGCGCACCACTCGGCGTAGCCGCGCGGGACGACCCGGTTCGCGCGGTGGTGCACCACGTCCCAGGCCGCGTGTCCGAGCCAGCCGGCGGCCACCAGCCAGCCCGCCAGCCCGTGGTCGACCACGGTGGCGACCAGCGCCAGCGCCGCCCAGCCGGCCAGCCCGGCCACCTGGAGGACGAGCATCCGGCGCTCGCCCAGCTGCCCGCGCGCCGCGCCGATGACCAGGTAGGCCGCCGGCAGCGCCAGCAGGAACAGCGCCGGGGGCACCCACGGGGAGAGGAGCATGTCCAGCGTCACCAGCAGGGCGAGCCCCGTCGGCCAGCGGCGCACCAGCGCCGCCAGCAGCCGGTGACGCGGAACCACGCGGGCGGCGGCCGGGTGCCGGGCGTACTCGGCGCGCCGCCGCAACACCGCGAGCGCCATCGCCGGGAGCATCAGCAGGTGGCTGCCGAGGAGCAGGGCGTCCGCGCCGACCAGCCCGGCCCGGAACGGTACGAACAGCACCAGGACCGGCAGGTACATCGCCGCGATCATCTCCCCGACGGCGGCCCAGGAGTGCCTCCGGTACCGCATCCACACCGCCATGCCGACGCTCATGTCCGTCGCCATCAGCACGGCGCCGACGTCGGCCCGTCCGAGGTCGGGGGAGACGCCGAGCGATGTGCCCACGGCCGCGCGGAGCGGCCCGAGCAGCAGCATGCCGGCGATCATGGCCAGCGCCATCTCCAGCAGGTGCCGCAGGAGCGCGGCGCGCGGTCGCGCGTGACCGACGTGCGGCGTCGTCGGGTTGGCGTTCGTCGTCGTCTCCGTCATGCCACCGAGCCTGCGGCCGGACGGGCGCGCCGGACACCCGCGCCGTGTCACCGGTCGACCGTGCGGAACGCACCGCCGATCCGTGCATCCCGCGTACGGCGGTGGGCCGCCGCCACGCCCTACCATTCGGACCGTGGCGTTCGACCCGACGGTGTCCGGACCGGACCGGCGCCTGCGCCGGGCCCGGACCGGTGCGCTGGTGTCCCTCGCCACCGGGGTGGCCTCCGGCCTGTTCCTGCCCGCGATCGGGCTGGCCCGGGAGCCGTCGGGCCTGCGGGTGGCGCTCGGTGCGGTCGGGCTCGCCGCGGTCGCCGCGGTGCTGGCCGTGGCCCTGTACGCGACCGTGACACCGGACGTGGCGGACCGGGTCCGCCGCCGGTGCCGCGTGGCGTTCGCCGCCGTGGCGGTGCTGAGCGTCCCGCTGGTGGCGCCGGTCGCCGCCGGAGCGTGGCCCACCTGGGCCTGGCTGGGCGCGGCGGTCGTCGGCGCGGTGCCGCTGGTCGCCCGGTTGCGGATGGTGGTTCCCGTGGCGGCCGCCACCCTGCCGGTCGCCGCGGCGGTGGCGACGGCGACCGGGACGCCCGTGGGTCGGTCCCTGGCGATCAGCGGCGGCGTCGGCCTCGGCATCGCCGCGGTGAACGGATTCCAGGTGTGGTTCTGGGAGCTGCTGGTGCAGGCCGACCGAGGGCAGGTCGCCCAGGCGAGCCTCGCGGCGGCGCAGGAGCGGCTGCGCTTCGCCGGCGACGTGCACGACCTGCTCGGGCACCACCTCACCGTCATCGCGCTGAAGGCCGAACTCGCCGCCCGGCTCGCGGCCACCGACGCGGAGCGGGCCGGCCGGGAGGCGGCCGAGGCGCAGCGGCTGGCCGCCACCGCACTGACCGAGCTGCGCCGCACGGTGCACGGCTACCGCCGTGTCGACCTCGCCGAGCAGGTCGCCGCAGTCGGGCAGGTGCTGCGCTCCTCCGGGGTGCGGTGCACCGTGGTGCCGCCCGCCGGCGAGCTGCCGGCGGAGGCGGCCGCCCAGCTCGCGGCGGTGCTGCGAGAGGCCGGCACCAACGTGCTGCGGCACAGCCGGGCCGGCTGGTGCCGGATCGAGATCGACCAGGAGGCGGACGTGGCGCGGATGACGGTGACCAACGACGGCGCGGGCGCGGCCGGCGCGCCCGACCGGCACAGCCACGGCCTGCGCGGGCTGGCCGAGCGGCTGGCCACCGCCGGCGGGGAACTGCGCACGCACCGGGAGGACGGCGTCTTCACCGTCGAGGCGACCGTCCCGACGGCGTCATGATCCGGGTCCTGCTCGCCGACGACGAGGAGCTGATCCGGGCCGCCCTCGCCGCCCTGCTCGACCTGGAGGAGGACCTGACGGTGGTGGCGCAGGCGGCCGACGGCGGGGCCGCCGTGACCGCCGCCCTGGCGCACCGCCCCGACGTGGCCGTCGTCGACCTGGCGATGCCCGGCCCCGACGGCTTCCAGGTCGCCGCCGAGCTGGCCCGGGTGCTGCCGTCCTGCGCGGTGGTGATCCTCACCGGCCAGGGTCGGCCGGCACACCTGGCCCGCGCGCTCACCGCCGGGGCCCGCGGGTTCCTGCCCAAGGGCGCGCCCGGCGGGGCGCTCGCCGACGTGATCCGGCGGGTGCACGCCGGCGGCCGGTACGTCGACCCGGCGCTGGCCGCCGACGCGTTGACCATCCCGCCGTGCCCGCTGACCCCGCGCGAGCTGGACACGCTGCGGCTGGCCGAGGACGGCGCCCCGGTAGCGGTGGTCGCCCGCCGGGCCCACCTGTCCAGCGGCACGGTCCGCAACTACCTCGCCGCGGCGGTGCAGAAGCTCGGTGCGACGAGCCGGGCGGAGGCGGCGCGGACGGCCCGGGACAACGGCTGGCTCTGACCGGCCGCCCGCCAGCCTGGCGGCTCTGACCGGCGGACCCCCTGCCGCCCCTCGACGGCAGGGGGTCCGATCCGCTCAGCGGTGGAAGCGCAGGTAGTCGAACTGCGCGGTGAGCGCCGGATCGGCGCCGCCGTGGGCGACCAGCCCGATCCGCGGGGCGGTGTCGGCCGGGAAGGTCCACACCCCGCCCCACGTCCAGTTCCGCCCGTCCCGGCTGGAGCCGGCCCGGAACTCGTGCTCGCCGGTGGCCGGGTCGACCCGGTGCGCCAGCCGCAGCCAGGTGGTGGTCGCCGGGGTGCCGACGATGTTGCCGCCGTAGACCGGCCGGCCGGCGAAGGGCAGTTCGTAGCCGTACTCGACCTGGCGGGTGTTCCAGATGGCGACCTGCGCCAACCGGGCGAAGCGGTCGTCGTCGACGTAGGCGACCAGGCCGGCCTGCTGGTAGTTGCGCACGGTCTCCTCGCCGAGGTCGAGCGTCACCTTCGTCTCCACCACGTAGTCGCCCGTCGGCGCGTCGCGCAGCAGCACGCCGGCGCTGTTGCCGGTGCCGGTCAGGTCGGCGCCCTGCACGGGCCAGCGCAGCGCACCGCCGGACACGGTGGCCGCCGGGTCCGGCCGGACCCACCGCCACGCCGGGTCGAGCCCGTCGGTGAACTCGTCGGAGAACGCCGGCAGCAGGCCGCCGGCCCGGGGCTCGGGCGCGGCGTGCCGCACCGGCCGGTGCAGCCGGGCGACGCTGACGTTGTCGAACCCGGCGTCCCCGCCGGTGGCGGTCAGCGCGATCCGGCCGACGACCGGCCCGTCCAGCCGCAGCGACAGCGCCGCCACCTGGTCCCCGAGCCGGGCCGGGCTCAGCTCGGCCGTGAGCTGCCGGCCGCGTACCTCGACGGCGAGGTTGTGCCCGGCCGCCGCGTCGAAGCCGGCGGGCAGCGGTGCGCTCGCGGTGCGGGCGCCGTCCCGGGCGACCAGCCTGCCGGCGGCGGTGTCCACCCGCACCGCGACACGGGCGCCGAGGGTCAGCCCGGCCGCCCCGGTGGCGGCGGGCCGCAGGTCGGCCTCCGCGCGCAGGTCCCCGCCGACGGACGTACGGCCGGCCAGCGTGCCGCTGCCGGTGAGCCGGCCGCCGGAGACCCGCCAGTCCCCGGCGGTGCCGCGCCAGCCGGCGAGGCCGGCGTCGAAGCGTTCGTCCACCCGGCCGGTGGTGACCGGCGCGGGCCGGGCGCCCTCCGACGGGCCGGCGCCGGCGTTCACGGTCGGCCAGCCGTCGATCCAGTCGAGGCGGTCCAGCAGCATCGGCCGCTCGTTGATGCCGAACGGCTCGTCCAGGTACGGGTCGGCCCGGTCGATGGCGTGGTAGACGATCCAGTCCTGGCCGGACAGGTCGGTCAGGAATCCGTTGTGACCGGTGCCGATCCAGCGGTTGCCGTTCTGGGCGAGCACGGGGGTGCCGCCGGCCCGGGAGGCGGTCAGCGGGATGCCGTCGCGGTCGACAAACGGGCCGCGCGGGCTGCGCGACCGGCCGACGTGGACGGAGTAGCCGGTGGCCGGGCCGGCACAGCAGTTGGCGGTGGAGGCGAACAGGTAGTACCAGCCGTCGCGGCGCAGCACGTAGCTGCCCTCGAACTTGTTGTCGATGGCGACCGGCGTCGGCGCGCCGACGGCGCGCAGCCCGTCGGGGGAAAGTTCGGTGACCGAGATGCCGCCGTAGTAGCTGCCGTAGTAGAGGTAGTGCCGGCCGTCGACGTCGGTGAACTGGCTCGGGTCGATGGTCCACAGCCAGCCGCCGCCACCGCCGGGGCGGGGCGCGACCACGGGCTCGTCGGCGAAGGTCCACGGGCCGGTCGGGGTGGGCGCGGTGGCCGCGCCGACGGCGAAGTCGCCGCCGTCGGGGGAGACGGTGGTGTCGGTGACGGTCACGTACATGACCCAGCGGTCGTCGACCCGGCGCACGTCGGGGGCCCAGAAGCCGGCGCCGGGCGCCGCGTACACCGGGCGCTGGTCGGCGCCGAAGGCGTCCCCGACGTACGTCCAGTCGACCAGGTCGGCGGAGCGGGCGGTGGGCACCCGGTGGAAGGTCCCCTCGCCCTCGCGCAACGGGTCGGTGGTGCCGTACGCGTACCAGAAACCGTCCTCACCACGGACGACCACCGGGTCGGCGAAGGTGTCGGCGAACCCGGCCGAGACCGGGTTGCGGTAACGGGGGTCGGGCGCGGCGGCGGCCGGCGCGGACGCCGTTCCGGCCAGGGCCAGACCGATGACGGCGACGAGCGCGCCGGCGCGGCGGAGATGTCCCATCAGACCTACCTCGGGTGGGGGAGAAGTCGACCTGGATCACTGGGTCCGTTTCTACAACGTTGGATACAACGTTGTAAAGGCGGAAGGCGACACTTCGGTGGGCACCGGAACGTGCCCGTGCCAGCATGGTTCCGTGACCACCACCGCCACGGACGGCCCGACCCTGGCCCGGCTCGCCGCCCTGCTCGCCGACGACACCCGGGCCCGCATCTGCCTGGCCCTGCTCGACGGCCGGGCGTGGGCGGCCGGCGAGCTGGCCCGGCTCGCCGGGGTGGCGCCCTCCACCGTCAGCGATCACCTCACCCGCCTCGTCAGCGGCGGGCTGCTGGTCCAAGAGCGGCAGGGGCGGCACCGTTACGTCCGGCTCGCCGGTCCCTCGGTGGCCCAACTGATCGAGGACCTGGCCGGCCACGCGCCGGCGCGGCCCCAGCCCGTCCGCTCGCTGCGCGCCGCCCGCGCCGACGCCGCCCTGGCGTACGCCCGCACCTGCTACGACCACCTCGCCGGCCGCCTCGGCGTGCTGCTGCGCGACACGATGCTCGACCGCGGGCTGCTCGACGGCGCCGACGGCCTGGCGCTGACCCCGGCCGGGCTGGGCTGGCTGGACGGGCTCGGGGTGCCGGTCGCGCCGCTGCGGTCCGCCCGCCGCCCCCTGTTGCGCGACTGCCTGGACTGGACCGAACGCCGCCCGCATCTGGCCGGCGCGCTGGGCGCCGCGCTGTGCACCCGGTTCCTCGACGCGGGCTGGCTCACCCGAGGCGGCGGCCGGGCCGTCCGGCTTACCGCGGCCGGCGGTCCCGCGCTGGCCGCCGCGCTCGGCCTCGCCCCGGCCGACCTCGCGCCCGCCGCCGCACCGGATACCGGCGGCGGCCGCGCCTGACCCGACTCGCGCCTGACCCGACTCGCGCCTGACCCGACTCGCGCTGAACCCCGGAACGTGCGGCCCCAGGGGTCCGTGCCCATTGGTCGGCGTCCCGCCGATGCCCCGCCCCGTCCGGCGGCGCCTTCGGATTCGACCCCTGAGACCGACGGCGGGCAAGTCCGCCGCCAATCTCCTTACCGACGGTGACGGATCAGGGATGTCACTCTCTGTGGCGGTCGGCGATCCAGTCGCCCGGTTCACCCTGGCCCCTTTGCTCTGCACCCATCCACGCACCACAGGACTGACCTGGCGATCCATTGGTCCGGTGCTGGTTGAGCGGGCAAGCTTCGTTGACTTTCCGTAGCTGGCGCGGCCGCGGGTGCAGAGCAAAGGGCGTGAGGTAGCGGTGGCCGGTTGGCTCGGGCCGCCACGTTGCGTGTTCGTCCCGCCTTGCGTCAGCCGGCCGCCACGATCCGCGGCGTGTCCTTGGGCCTGCTGAGCAGAGGCGGGCCAGGGCATCCGCGATCCGGCCGCGATCCGGCCGCGATCCGGCCGCGATCCGGCCGCCACCGGGCGCGCGGCCCCGGCGTCGGTCGGAGCAGGCTCCTGGCCGCTCGGCCCGGAGGCGTGGCACCGCGCGCCGGGTGGCCGACGTTTCGGCGGGCGCCGAATGCTTTCGGTCCTACCGTCGTGGGGTGACTGTCGACGACCTCGTCATCCCGCCCGCACCCGGCACCCCGATGAACGAGCGCTGTGCCGCCTTCCACGCCCTGCACCACGCCGACCGGCCGCTGCTGCTGCCCAACGCCTGGGACCACGCCAGCGCCGCCGCGTTCGCCGCGCGCGGACACCCGGCGGTCGGCAC
The DNA here is from genome assembly GCF_055586845.1 of Micromonospora sp. NPDC049139. Classification (NCBI taxonomy): domain Bacteria; kingdom Bacillati; phylum Actinomycetota; class Actinomycetes; order Micromonosporales; family Micromonosporaceae; genus Micromonospora; species Micromonospora sp. NPDC049139. Next base: position 63,746 of record NZ_JBVJHK010000024.1, read on the forward strand.
CACGAGCCTCGGGGTGGCCGCCGCCGCCGGGCTGCCGGACGCGGCGGCGGCCACCCGGGCGGAGAACCTCCGGCTGGCCCGGGCGCTGCGCGGCCTTCCGGTGCTGCTGAGCGTCGACATGGAGGCGGGCTGCGCCGACGACCCGGCGGCCGTCGCCGACCTGGCGGCCGAGCTGGCCGCCCTCGGGGTGGTCGGGATCAACATCGAGGACGGCCGGGCCGACGGCACCCTCGACCCGCCGGCGCTGACCGCGGCCAAGGTGGCCGCCGTCAAGGCCGCGGCGCCGGCCCTGTTCGTCAACGCCCGCACCGACACGTGGTGGCTGGGGATGCCCGACCCGCTGCCGGCGACCCTGGCCCGGGCCAGGGCCTACGCGGATGCCGGCGCCGACGGGATCTTCGTGCCGGCGTCGCCGGACGCCGACACCATCGGCGCCCTCGTCGCGGGGATCGACCTGCCGCTGAACGTGCTGTACCGCCCGGGCGGGCCCACCCTCGACGAGCTGCGGGCGATCGGCGTGGCCCGGGTGAGCACGGGCTCGCTGCTGTTCCGGGCCGCGCTCGGCGCCGCCCTGGACGTCCTGGACGCCGTCCGGTCCGGCGCCGCGCCGGACCGGGAACCGCCCTCGTACGCCGAGGTGCAGCGGTTGAGCGGCGCGTCCCGGCCGTAGCCGTTCGTGCCCGCCCACGCCCCGGAGCTGGCCCTTAGGAGGAGATAAGAGGATTGTTCGTACTTATCCCGTCGCGCCTGGTTACGTTGTGCGTAGGGCGATGCACACAGTGATGTCGTGACGGGAGAGAGGACCCGACCATGCGAGTGCCCAGCCGAAGTCCGGGGCAGCAGCCCGGGCCCTCCGTCACACCCGCAGCCCGCGCCCGCCGGCGGGTGCCCGGTACGCCGCCCCGCCCCGCCACGCCGGACCTCGACGCCTACCGGGCGGCCGTCGCCGACCTGCTGGTCGAGGTGGGCGCCCTGGCCGGGGCGTCCTGCACGGCGGCGCGGCAGGTGCTGATCGACGACCGGCTGCGCGAGCCCGCGATCGCCGCGGTGCTCGACGCCACCCCCCAGGGGCTCGTCGGCGCCCGCGAGACGCTGCTGCTGGAGATGGCCCGCTACCAGCCCAACCCGCGCAGCTCCGCCGCCGACCTCACCGCACTGGTCCGCATCTACCTGCTCTCCCGCGTCGACGTGATGTGGTGGCGCGACGCGCCGGCCTTCCTCACCGACGCCCAGGTCGACGCCAGCCCCGACCTGGTCGACCTGGAGTGGCTGCGCCGCCGCGACCTGCTCCGGTTCTGCTACATCGAGCAGCCGAAGACGCTGTTTGGACGCGGGATGCGGGCGGCCCGGCGCCGGCTGCGGCCCGACGCCACGCCGCGCACCGCCGGGCTGCGCTTCCGGCGGGCCCGCCGGGAGGTCGTGGCGCTGCTCAACGACATCGGGCGGGAGTTCGCCGCCAACACCCCGCCCGCCACCCCGCCGCTGTGGGTGACCAGCCTGGTCCGCAGCGCCGAGCACCAGCACCGGCTGCGCCGCCTCGGGTACGCCGCCATGGTCCCCAGCGGCCACTGCCTGGGCTGGGCGGTCGACGTCGAGCTGGCGTGGTTCGGCCGCTTCGGCGTCCGGGACACCCTCGCCGAGCTGCTGCTGGCCCGGCAGCGGGCCGGCGAGGTCAACGTGGTCGACGAGGGGCAGGCGTGGCACCTCTGCCTCGCGCCCGCCAGCGGCCGGCGGCTGCGCCGGGCGTACGAAGCCGAGATGGGGGTCTGAGTCGATGTGCGGCATCGCGTTGAGCCTCGGCCCCGAGGCCGACCCGGCGATCTTCCGGCGGATGCTCGCCACCCTCGCCCCCCGCGGCGAGGTCACCGAGGCCCGCTACGAGAACGGCCTGCTCGCCGGCACCCGACGGTTGAAGGTGGTGGACCGGGAGCGCGCCGTGCAGCCGTGGACCTCCGTCGACGAGCGGTGGCTGCTCTGCTACAACGGCGAGGTCTTCAACCACCACGAGCTGCGCGCGGAGCTGGTCCGGCTCGGGCACCGCTTCCGCAGCGCCAGCGACACCGAGGTCGTGCTCGCCGCGTTCCTGCAGTGGGGCGAGGGCATGGTCACCCGGCTGCGCGGCGAGTACGCCTTCGCCGTCGTGGAACGGGCCACGGGCCGCGCCTGGCTGGTCCGGGACCCGCTCGGCGTGAAGCCCCTGTACTGGGCCCGGACGCCCGGCTGCCTGCACGTCGCCAGCGAGGTCAAGGCGCTGGTCGGGCACGGCGTCCCGATCGGCGAGGTGCCGCCCGGGCACCACGGCTGGGCCGAGCCCGACGGGCAGGTCCGGCTGCGCGCGTACGTCGACCTGCTCACCCTCGGCGACGGGCTGTCGGTGGTGGACGACCCGGACGAGGCCGCCCTGCTCGTCCGTGCCGCCCTCACCGACAGCATCCGGACGCGGGTGGACACCGACCTCACCGTCGGGGTGGTGCTCTCCGGCGGGCTGGACAGCTCGCTGGCCCTGCTGCACGTGCGCGAGATGCACCCCGACTGCGTCGCGGTCACCGTCGGGGTGACGGACAGCCCCGACGTGGCGTACGCGCGGCGGTTGGCGCGGGACCTGGAGGTGCCGCACGAGGTGGTCGAGCTGCGCCCGCGCGACATCCGGCTGGCCGACGTCCGGGAGGCCATCCGGATCTCGGAGCTGACCGAGTACGGCGACATCATCAACGCGGTGGTCTCCGTGCCGCTCTTCCGCCGGCTGCGCGAGCTGGGCGTGAAGGTGGTGCTGACCGGGGACGGCTCGGACGAGCTGTTCGGCGGCTACCCGATGTACCACGAGGTCGACCCCGAGGCGTCCCGCCGGCTCTTCCTGCACAAGATCCGCAACCTCTGCCGTACGGAGTTGCAGCGTGTCGACCGGGCCAGCATGGGGTACGGGGTGGAGGCCCGCGTGCCGTTCCTCGACCTGAGCGTGGTGGAGCTGGCGATGCGGCTGCCGATCGGGCTGAAGATGCGCGAGGGGCAGGAGAAGTGGATCGTCCGGCGGGCCTTCGCCGACCTGCTGCCCGACTACGTCCGGCGCCGGCCGAAGAACCCGATGTCGTACTCGTCCGGCCTGCACGAGCGGGCCCGGCTGTACAAGCCGCTCTTCGCCCGACTGCACCGGTCGTTCGGCTACCACCTGCTGGAACCGGTCCGCCGCGACTTCGACAGCGTGCTCACCCGCTGCGGCAACGATCTCGACCGGGCGCTCGCGGCCGGCCGGGCCCGGCCCGACTACACGGTGCTGGAGCACGCCCGGGACCTGGTGGGCGCGGCGAAGTGGAACGCCGCGCCGATGGTGCGCCGGCTGGTCGGCCCGCGCCGTAACCGGGGTGACGAGGCCCCGCTGCCGGGTTGACGGAACAGGTGCAGCCACGTACACGGCCGTCGGCCCTCGTGGCCCTTGCCGAATGCGAAGCGCAGGGGTGCGTCGGACCGTCCACAAGGCCCCTCCGGGGCCACGGCACCGACGGTCGGGCCGGGCGGGCGCGAGCCGAGGACTGCGCCGCCCGGCCCGGGGTAGAACCCGAGCCATGACGGAACTGGACGTGGTGGTGGTCGGGCAGGTGGCGCGGGACCTCGTGCTGCTGGTCGACGAGGTACCGGAGGCCGGCGGCAACGCCCTCGTGCGGCGCCGACGCGAGTTGCTCGGCGGCAAGGGGGCCAACCAGGCCGTCGGGCTCGCCCAGCTCGGCGCGTCGGTCGGGCTGCTCGCCGTGGTCGGCGACGACGAGGTGGGGGAGCGGCTGCTGGCGCAGGCGCGGGCCGACGGGATCGACGTCGCGCGGGTGCTGCGCCGGCCGGGCAGCCCCACCGGGCTCGTCGTCGACGTGGTCGACGCGGAGGCCCACTGGCGCTACCTGGAGGACCTGCCTGGGGCCACCCTGCTCACCCCCGAGGACGTGGCCGGGGCGGCCGACGCGCTGCGCGCCGCGCGGGCCGTCCTGGTGCAGCTGCAACAGCCGGCGCGGGCCGCCCTGGTCGCGGCCCGGACCGCCCGGGAGGCCGGCCGGCTGATCGTGCTCGACGGCGCCCCGACCGACCCGGCCGACGCCGACGAGTTGCTCGCCCTCGCCGACGTGCTGCGGGCCGACGCGCAGGAGGTCGAGCTGATCACCGGCGACGCGCCGCGGGACGCCGAGGGTGGGCTCGCCGCCGGGCGCAAGCTGCTGCGGCGCGGCCCGTCCCTGCTGGCGATCGAGGTGGCGGGGGAGGGCAACGCGTTCGTCTGGCCGGACGGCGAGCTGTTCCTGCCGCTGAGCCGGACACCCACGGTGGACAGCACCGGCGCCGGGGACGCGTTCGTCGCCGCGCTGACCGTCGGTCTGCTGCGCGGCGAGCCCCGCGACCGGGTCGCCCGTCACGCCGTGGCGGCCGCCGGCGCCACCGTCGGCCACCCGGGCGGCCGCCCGGCACTGACCGACGAGGCGATCCGGGAGCAGCTCGACCGGATTCCCGCCGGCTGACCGTCCGGGTCGCCGGTGCCGCGCCGGGGCGACCGATCGGGCGGTGGACAACCCTCGATTCCTGCCCTAGCGTCCAGAGGATATGCGGAGGACTCTCCTGGGCGCCGGTGTCGCCCTGCTGCTCGCCGTGACCGCCTGTTCCAGCGCGGAGCCCGGTCCGCCGGCGTCGCCGGGAGCACCGACGCTCGCCGGCACGCCCAGCGCCTCCCGGCAGGAGCCGGGCGAGGTCGAGAAGACCCTGGCCAGCCTGCGGAAGGTCAACGACCTTCCGATGTACGAGATGACCTACGTCGGGGCGTACGACGCGACGGTCGGCACCGACGCGCGCCCGGCGAAGGCGTTCGGCTGCTCCCTCTTCGCCGCCACCGGCGACCCGGCCCGGCCGTTGTTCGCCCGCAACTTCGACTGGGACGCCAACCCGGCGCTGGTGCTGCGCACCGATCCTCCGGACGGGTACGCCTCGATCTCCGTGGTGGACATGTCCTACCTCGGGGTGGGCCCCGACCCGACCGGCGACCGGCGGCTGCTCAACGCGCCGCTGCTGCCCTTCGACGGGATGAACGAGCGGGGGCTGGCAATCGGGCTGGCCGCCGACGACGGCGCGCGGGCCGTCGCCGACCCGGGCAAGGCCACCGTCGGGTCGGTTCGCATCCAGCGTCTGGTGCTCGACCATGCGGCCACGGTGGACGAGGCGGTGGCCGTGTTCGGGCGCTACAACCTCGACTTCACCGACGGGCCGCCGCTGCACTACCTGCTCGCCGACGCGACCGGGGCGTCGGCCGTGGTCGAGTTCGTCAACGGGAAGATGTCGGTCGAGAAGGGTCGGGGCGACTGGCGGGCGCTGACCAACGTGCCGGTCGTCGGGGTGGACGAGCAGCGTCGCCGGGCCGACCACCGCTACGGCGTGATCGCCGCGGCCCTCGGCCGGACGGGCGGCACGGCGGACGCCCCGGCGGCGTTCGAGATCCTCAACGACGTCCGCCAGTCGCACACCCGCTGGTCGGTGACGTACGGCCTGCGCAGCGGCGAGGTCCGGCTGACCACCGCGACCGGCGGCGGTGAGCGGCGTTACCAGCTCCCGGTGAGCTGAGCTTCCGCACGTCCCCGGCGAGGGAACTGGCTGCACCCGGAACGCGGGCGGGCCCGGCCCCCGAGGTGGGGGCCGGGCCCGTCGGCGCGCTGTGCGACTACCAGCCCAGGTAGCTGGGCTGGGTCTGCACGTTCAGCTCGCGGTACCGGACGAGGTTCGCCGTCCAGGTCCGCCAGTCGGTCAGCTTCAGGACGTCGAAGCCCTTCTGCATGTCGTTGGAGTAGATGTAGCCGTTGTAGTAGTACGCGGACCAGGAACCCCCGCCGGTCAGCCGCTCGGTCGACAGCGGGCCCCGCTCCCAGAACGCGATCTCCTGCGGGTTGGCCGAGTCGGTGAAGTCGAAGACCGAGATGCCGCCCTGGTACCACGCCTGGACCATGATGTCGCGCCCGAGCACCGGGATCAGCGAGCCGTTGTGTGCCACGCAGGTCTCGGTGTCGGCGTTGGGCCGGGGGATCTTGAAGTAGCTGCGGAAGATCATCGTCCGGGCGTCGCCGCTACCGGTGATGTCGTAGATGGCGTCGGCGCCCCGGTTGGGACCGATGGCCTCGTTGCAGGTGGCCGCGCCGCCGCCGCCCAGCTCGTCGGTGAAGATCACCTTGGTGCCGGAGTTGTTGAACGTGGCCGAGTGCCAGAACGCGAAGTTGACCGTGTCGCGGACCTGGTTGATGACCCGCGGAGCCTCCCGGTCCGAGATGTCCATCAGGATGCCGTCACCCATGCAGGCGCCGGCGGCCAGGTTCTTCTCCGGGTACGCGGTGATGTCGTGGCAGCCGGTGGTCGCCGACCCGCCCGGGCGGCCCTCGTAGCCGCCGTCCGGGAAGAGGTTCGGCGTGGCCACGACCGCCGCGTCGGTGGGCTTCTTCAGCGGCACCTTGACGATGGAGATGGAGTCGTGCGGCGGCTGGCAGTCCGGGAACTCCGCCCGCGGGCTGTACGACGAGACGTACAGGTAGACCGTCTTGCGGTCCGTGCCCGGCACGAGGGTGTGCGTGTGCGAGCCGCAGGCCGTCTCGACCGCCTTGATGTAACGCGGGTTGGCCTTGTCGCTGATGTCGAAGATCTTGATGCCCTCCCAGGACTCCTTGACCGTCGCCGACGATCCGGTGCTGTTGCAGGAGTCGTCGCTGCGGGGCGCGTCGGTGGAGAGGAAGAGCAGGTCGCCGTGGACGGAGATGTCGTTCTGCGATCCGGGGCAGTAGACCTGCGACACGACCGTCGGCGCGGTCGGCCGGGAGATGTCGTAGACGACGAACCCGTTGTAGTTGCCGGCGAAGGCGTAGCGGCCCTGGAAGGCGAGGTCGCTGTTCGTGGCGTCCAGCGGGGCCTGCTTCGGCAGGTTGGCGACCTGCCGAAGGTTGGGGCTGCTGACGATCTCGTCGACGCCGGGGATGGTGTAGGTGGTGTCCACCGTGCCGGAGGGTGCCGCGACCCCGGCATTCCCCGGTGGGGCGGTGGCGACGCTGGCGAGGAGGAGGCCGGCCGCGGCCAGGCTCACGGTGGTGAGCCGCCGGGCCCGCGGCGTGCGAAGTGTGATCATCGGCGAGGCCCTTCGCAAGGGGGTGACGATTGTCGACACCTTACCGTCCGATGAGGTGCGTCGATGTGACTTGGGTCACATGTTGGTGTCTCCGTCAATGGATACGATCGCCGTGACCTCTAGCGGGGGAGTGGCCCATGACCAACCGACGCGCACGGATCCTGGCCGTCGTCACATCCGTGTTCGTGGTGTCGGTGGTGGCCGTCGTCCTGTCCCGGTCCGGCGACGACTCGACCGCGCCCTCCGCGCAGCCGGTTGCCGCCCCCGCCTCGGCGTCGGCGCCCGTCGACCCGGCCAGGCCCGCCGTGATCGTGCCGGGCCGACCGGGGGAGACCGCCGCGGTCCGTCCCGCCGAGGAACTGCGCGACGCCGCCCCCACGTCCCGGCACAACTCCATGGACGTCTGGTTCGTCCGGATGATGATCCCGCACCACGCCCAGGCCCTGGAGATGGCCGCGCTGGCCCCGGACCGCGTCGCCGACCCGGATCTACGCGCCCTCGCCGAGCGGATCCGGGCCAGCCAGGGCCCGGAGATCGGCATGATGCGGGGCTGGCTGCAGACCCGCGGGCTCTCCCCGGACGTGCCGGGGCACGACCACGGGACGATGCGGGGCATGCAGTCGCCCGAGGCGATGCGCCAGCTCGCGGCGGCCCGGGGCGCCGAGTTCGACCGGCTCTTCGTCAGGATGATGACCGAGCACCACCAGGGCGCGGTCCAGATGGCCACCGACCTGCTCAAGGTCGGCGCCGACCTCACCCTGTCGGAGTTCGCCAACTCCGTCGCCACCGAGCAGGCCGTCGAGATCGACCGGATGCGCGACGTGCTGGCCCCCTGACGCGGCTGGGTGGTCCCGCCGGGCGCGCGGTGACCCGCGGGCGGCAGCGGCACGTACGCTGGGTGACCGTGAACCGCACGATCTTCGGCCGCCCGCTGCGCAGCGTCGCCTTCGACGTCTTCGTCGCCGGCCTGGTGGTGCTCTTCGGCCTCGCCGGCCTGGTGAACCAGCCCGGTGGGTGGCAGGCCGCCCTCGTCGGCGCCGCGATGGCGGTGGCGCTGCTGTTCCGCCGGTCCCACCCGTCGGCGGTCGCCGCCGTCGTGGCGGTGCTCGCGCTGGTCCAGGTGTTCGCCGGCTGGGGCCCACTGGCCTTCGACGTCGCGGTGCTGGTCGCCCTCTACAGCGTCGTGAAGTACGCCGACCGGCTCCGCGACGGCATCCTCGCCGGGATCACCGCCGCCGTCGGGGTGGTCCTCGCCGCCATCCAGACCGAGAGCACCGTCGCCTGGTGGGCGACCGCGATCTATATCGGGCTGGTCACCGGGGCGGTCTGGCTGGTCGCGCTCAACGTGCGGACCCGCCGGCTCTACGTGCTCAGCCTCGAGGAGCGGGCCGCCACCCTGGAGCGGGAACGCGAGGCGGAGGCGCGCGCCGCCGTCGCCGGGGAGCGCACCCGCATCGCCCGGGAGCTGCACGACGTGGTGGCGCACAGCATGGCGGTCATGATCGTGCAGGCCGACGGGGCGCGGTTCATGCTCGACCGCGACCCGGAGACCGCCAGGAACGCGGTGAAGGTGGTCGCCGACACCGGGCGCCAGGCGCTGGAGGAGATGCGCCGGCTGGTCGGCGTACTGCGGGAGCCGAGCCCGCCCGACGCGGCGGCCGACCCGGGCGCGGCGGCCGAGCCCGGCGGCGCGGGGCTGGTCGCCGACCCGGAGCACCGCCGGCTGGCGCTGACCGAGCTGCCCGCCCTGCTCGACCGGTTCCGCGCCGCCGGCCTGCGGGTACGCCACACGGTCACCGGGGAGCCCGTGCCGCTGCCGGCCGGCCTGGAGCTGACCCTCTACCGGGTGGTGCAGGAGGGGCTGACCAACGCGCTCAAGCACGCCGGGGTCGGTGCCGGCGTCGAGGTCATCCTCGACCATGCCCGCGACGCCGTGGTGGTCCGGGTGCTCGACGACGGGCGCGGCCGCCCCCCGGTCAGCCCGGCCCCGTCCGGCGGGCACGGCCTGGTCGGCATGCGCGAGCGGGTGAGCGTGTACGACGGCAGCCTCACCGCCGGTCCGCGGCTGGCCGGGGGCTGGCAGGTCGAGGCGCGGCTGCCGCTACCGTCGACGTCCGGGACGACGGAGGTGGTGGCGGCATGACGGTCCGCGTGGTGATCGTGGACGACCAGGCGCTGGTCCGCGCCGGCTTCCGGATGGTGCTGGACTCCCAGCCCGACCTGGAGGTCGTCGGCGAGGCGATCGACGGCGCCGACGCGCTGCGGGTGCTGGCCCGGGTCGAGGCCGACGTGGTGGTGATGGACGTCCGGATGCCGACCATGGACGGGGTGGAGGCGACGCGCCGGATCTGCCGGGACCGTCCTGCCGGTTCGCCCCGGGTGCTCGTGCTCACCACCTTCGACACCGAGGCGGACGCCTTCGCCGCGCTCCAGGCCGGCGCCAGCGGCTTCCTGCTCAAGAACGTCCCGCCGGAGGAGCTGCTCGCCGCCATCCGGGTGGTCGCCCAGGGCGACTCCGTGGTCGCCCCGTCCATCACCCGCCGGCTGCTCGACCGCTTCGCCGGCAGGCTCGGCCCGGGCCCGGCCGAGGACCCGCGCCTCGCCCAGCTCACCGAGCGGGAACGGGAGATCCTGCTGCTGGTGGCGCAGGGGCTCTCCAACGCCGAGATCGCCGCCCGGGTGCACGTCGCCGAGGCGACCGTGAAGACGCACGTCGGGCGGATCCTGGCCAAGCTCCAGCTCCGCGACCGGGTGCAGGCGGTGGTGCTGGCGTACGAGAGCGGCCTGGTCACCCCGGGCGGCTGAGTCGGCGTACGACCCAGGTCGTACGGGTCCGCCCCGTCGGGGCCGCCCAGGGTCGCAGCGGGGTCGAGCGCGTGGGTGGACGCCCGCGGGCCGCCGCGCCCATAGCGTCGGAGACGTCCCAGTCACGATCTCCACGGGGAGCTCCACGTGTCCGTCGCACCTCCCGCGCACGCCACCGCCGGCGTCGCGGTCTCCGCCCGCGGCCTGTCCAAGCGGTACGGGGCCGGCCAGGCCGCCGTCGTCGCCCTCGACGGCGTCGACGTCGACTTCGCCGCCGGCCGGTTCACCGCCATCATGGGCCCGTCCGGCTCCGGCAAGTCCACCCTGATGCACTGCCTCGCCGGCCTGGACCGTCCCACCGCGGGCAGCGTACGCATCGGCGACGCCGATCTCTCCCGGCTCGACGACAAGCGGCTCACCCTGCTGCGCCGCGACCGGGTCGGCTTCGTGTTCCAGAAGTTCAACCTGCTGCCGGCGCTGACCGCCGAGGAGAACATCGTGCTGCCGCTGGCGATCGCCGGCCGCCGGCCGGAGCGGGCCTGGTTGCGCCAGGTCGTCGCCGCGGTGGGGCTCGCCGACCGGCTCGGTCACCGGCCGGCAGAGCTCTCCGGCGGGCAGCAGCAGCGGGTGGCGGTCGCCCGGGCGCTGATCACCAAGCCGTGGGTGATCTTCGCCGACGAGCCGACCGGCAACCTGGACTCGCGCTCCGGCGCGGAGGTGCTGCGCCTGCTCCGCGAGGCCGTCGACACCCTCGGCCAGACCGTGATCATGGTCACCCACGACCCGACGGCCGCCGCGCACGCCGACCGGGTGCTCTTCCTGGCTGACGGCCGGCCGGTGCGGGACCTCACCGCGCCGACCGCCGAGCGGGTGCTCGACACCCTCGCCGGCCTCGACTCGGCGCGCGTGCCGGCCGCCGGCCGCGAGGCGGTGGCCCGGTGATCCGGCTGACCCTGCGCCAGCTCCGCGCCGAGGCGCTGCGCCTGCTGCTCTCCTCGCTGGCCATCGTGCTCGGCGTCGCCTTCATCGCCGGCACGCTGATCTTCGTCGACGGAATGCGCGCGGGAGCGTACGACCGGGCCGGGACGTTCGACCGGCACACCGACCTCGCCGTCTACTCCGCCACCAAGGACCCGCTGCCGACCGCGCTGGTCGACCGGGTGCGCACGCTCGACGGGGTCGCCGCCGCCGAGGGGGAACTGCTCGGCTCCGGCGGGATCGTCGGCGCCGACGACCGCCCCGTGCTCGGCTACGCCGTCCTCGCGGCGGTCCCCGTCGACCCGGCGCTGCGCTCGTACGACGTGGTGGCCGGGCGGCTGCCCGACCGCCCCGGCGAGGTGGTGCTGGACGCGCCCACCGTGGCCGAGGAGGGCTTCACCCTCGGCGGGCCGGTACGCGTCGGCGGCAGCGGGGGAGAGGCCCGCCCGTACACCCTGGTCGGCACGGTCGACGTGGCCGGCACCCCCCGCGACGTCGGCGGCCCGTTCATCGGTCTGGTCGGTGCGGACGCCATGGCCGTGACCGGGCAGCGGGGCTACGACCGGATCATGGTGGCCGCCGACCCGGGCGTGACCGATGCGGCGCTGGCCGACCGGGCCGCCGAGGCGGCCGGAGCCGGCGCGACCGTCAAGACGCGCCAGCGCATCCTCGACGACGCGGTCGAGGACGCGGTCCGCGACCTGCGGCAGTTCAACATGGTGCTGCTGACCTTCGCCGGGGTCGCGGTGGTGGTCGCCGGGTTCGTCATCGCCAACACCTTCGCCATCGTGCTCGCCCAGCGGACCCGGCGCACGGCGCTGCTGCGGCTCGTCGGCGCGACCCGGGGGCAGCTGTTCCGGGCGGCGCTGCTGGAGTCCGCCGTGATCGGGGCCGTCGCCTCCGCGGCCGGCGTGCTGCTGGGCGTCGCCCTGGCCGGCGGCATGAACCAGCTCATGACGCGGCTGGACGTGCCGGTCTCCGGCGGGCTCACCCTCACCGCCCCGACCGTGCTGCTCAGCCTGCTGCTGGGCACCGCGATCACGGTCGGCGCCGCCCTGCTGCCCGCGTGGCGGGGCACCCGGGTGCCGCCGGTCGCCGCGCTCACCGACGCGGCGGTCCAGCCCGCCCGCGGTGCCGGCCGGCTCCGGCTCGCCGTCGGTGCGCTGGTCTTCGTCGCCGGCATCGCCGCGCTGGTGGCGGCCGCGTCCGCGGTCCAGGTGGTGCTGGTGGCGCTCGGCGGGGTGCTGACCTTCTTCGGCATCGTGCTGTTCGGGCCGGTGCTCGTCCCGGCGCTGGTGCGGGTGCTGGGCTGGCCGGCCCGGAAGCTGTTCGGCGCCACCGCCGGCCTGGCCGTGGCCAACGCCGTGCGCAACCCGCGCCGCATCGCGGCGACCGCGACCGCCCTGGTCATCGGCATCGGGCTGGTGTCGGCGTTCGTGGTGGGCGCGCGCAGCACCAAGGACGGCATCGAGCGCAGCGTGGACGCCGAGATCGGGGTCGACTGGCTGGTCACCGGGATCGGCGGCGACCTGCCCGCGCCGCTCGTCGGCGAGCTGCGCGCCCGGCCCGAGCTGGCGGTGGTGCACGAGCAGCGCAGCGCCGTCACCGCCGACGTCGAGGTCCGGGCCGCCCATCCCGCCCTGGTCGGCCGGACGCTGACCGGGGTCGTGGCGGGCGACGTCGACCGGCTCGCGCCCGGGTCGGTGCTGGTGCACCGGGAGTTGGCGGAGGCGCGGGGCTGGGCGACCGACTCCACCGTCACCGTGCGGGGCCGGTCGTTCCGGGTGGCCGCGGTCGTCACCGACGACGGGCCGGTCCTGGCCGGCAGCTCCGTTCCGGCCGGTCACGTGATCGACGTGGTGGACGCCGACTTCACCGCGCTCTTCCCCGCCGAGCGGGGTTACCTGGCCGAGATCGACCCCGCCGACGGCGTCACCGCCGACCAGGCCCGGGCCGCCATCGAGGCGGTGGTCGCCCGCTACCCGACGGCCAACCTGATGGACCAGGGGGCGTACAAGAAGATGCTCACCAGCACGGTCGACATGCTGCTCGCGTTCGTCACCGCGCTGCTCGGCCTGGCCGTGGTGATCGCGCTGGTCGGGGTGGCGAACACGCTGAGCCTGTCGGTCGTGGAGCGGACCCGGGAGAACGCCGTGCTGCGGGCGGTGGGCCTGACCCGGGGCCGGATGCGGGCCGTGCTGGCCGTCGAGGCGGTGTTGATGGCGCTGGTCGGCGCGCTGCTCGGGGTGGGCCTCGGCACCGGCGTCAGCGCGGCCGCGATGGCCCTGCTGGCCCGGATCAGCGGGGACTTCGCCGTGGTGCTGCCGCTGGGGCAGCTCGGGCTGATCCTCGGGGTCGCCGTGGTGGCCGCCCTGGCGGCCTCGGTGCTGCCGGCCCGCCGGGCGCTGGCCCGGCCGGTGGTCGAGGCGCTCGGCGACCAGTGACATCCGCCGGCCGGTCCCGTCGCCCGCCCGGGTGGCGGGACCGGCCAGCGGTGCCGGGTCTAGAGGTGCTCCACCACCGGCCCGGAGCACCGGTTGCGGGAGTCGAAGACGTACCGGGCGTGCCGGACGACCAGGTCGTAGTCGAAGACGTCGTGGTCGGTGACCACCACCACCGCGTCCGCCGCCCGGATCTCCCGCTCGGTCAGCTCCACCACGAGGACCCCGCCGGGGATGTGGTGCGGCTCGGCGTACGGCTCCACCGCCCGCACGTCCGCGCCGAGCGCCTGTAGGCGGCGGGCCACGTCGACCGCGGGGGAGTCGCGCATGTCGCCGGTGTTCTTCTTGTATGCCAGCCCGAGCAGCAGCAGCCGGGCCCCGCTGATCGTGCGGCCGGTCCGGTTCAGCCCGCCCATGATCCGCTGCGCCACGTGTTCGGGCATCTCGTGGTTGACGTCGTTGGCCAGCTCGATGAACCGGAACTGCCGCCCGAGGCGCCGCTTGACCTGCCACGACAGGTAGCACGGGTCGATCGGCAGGCAGTGCCCGCCGACGCCGGGGCCGGGCCGGAACGGCATGAATCCGAACGGCTTCGTCTCGGCCGCCTCGATCGCCTGCCAGACGTCGATGTCCAGGTGGTGGGAGAGCATGGTCAGCTCGTTGATCAGGGCGATGTTGACCTGGCGGAAGGTGTTCTCGATCAGCTTGGTCAGTTCGGCCACCTGGGTGGAGCCCACCGGCACGGTCCGCTCCACGATCCGCCGGTAGAACCCGTCCACCCGGGCGAGGGAGTCCGCGTCCACCCCGGAGACGACCTTCGGGGTGTTCTCCAGCCGCCACGTCTGGTTGCCCGGGTCGATCCGCTCGGGGCTGTAGCCGAGGTGGAAGTCGCCCGGACTGCGCAGCCCGCTGGCCGACTCCAGCAGCGGGCGCAGCAGTTCCTCGGTGGTGCCGGGGTAGGTGGTCGACTCGAGCACCACCGCGCAGCCCGGCCGGACGTACGGGCCGATGCCGATGCCGGCCTGCTCGACGAAGCTGAGGTCGGGCGTGCCGTCGCGCAGCGGCGTGGGCACCGTGATCACGCAGATGTCGAAGCCCTCGGCGTCGGCGTACTCGGTGCTCGGGTGGTACCGGCCGCTGGCCAGCGCCCGGCCCAGCCGGTCGGCGGGGATGTCCTCGACGAACGACTCGCCCGACGCGAGCCGCTTGACCCGGTCGGAGTCGACGTCCAGGCCGATCACGTCCAGGCCGGCCTCGACGGCCCGCATGGCCAGTGGCAGGCCGACGTACCCCTGGCCGATGACGACCAACTTCTCAACGCTCACCCGGACTCCCGAGGCAGACGGAAACAACCTGCTTGGGAGCCTAGAGCGATCTCTGTACCCGTAAGTCCGTTTTGGGATTACCGGTGCTGCCGGGGTACGTGGAGTGTCGACAGTGCGTCACCGGAGCGCCCGAACGGCGGGATCGCCGCCGGCGCGCGCGGCGGCACGGGTGCCGAGATCAGGCCGAACGGTCCGTCGCCGCGCCGCCGCCCCCGCCACCCGGCGGGTTGTTCGTGTCGTCCGACGGGGTGCTCGGCCCGCCGCTCGGCGTCGCGGGCCCCGTCGGCGGGCCCGAAGAAGAGCCGCCGCCGGGCGGCGTCGGATCCGTGCTGCCCGTCGGCCCCGGGGATTCCGGGCCGGCCGTCTGGCTCGGCTGGGGCGACTCCGGCGGCACGGTGGGCGACGGCGACGGGCTGGAGGTGGACCCGGCGGGCCGGAACGGCCGACCCCGGTCCGGGTTCTGCTTCTGCTCGGTCGGCGCCTCCGCGCTCGGCACGGCGGCCGGCGCCGTCGTCTTCGGCACGTTCACCGCGGGCGCGTCGGTGTCCCTCGTCGCGCCGAGCGCCGCGCCGAGGCCCGCCAACGCCACCAGCACCGCCGCGGCCGCGCCCACCAGGGGGCCGCGGCGCTTCTTCCGCCCGGCCGCGGCCGGCACGACCGGGACGTCGGTGCGGGTGCCCGGGTCGGCGCCACGCAGCGCGGCGACGCCGGGGGCGGGCACCATGGCGGTCGCCGCCGACGGGTCGGAGACCGCGGCGCGGGCGGCCTGGGCCATCGCGGCCCCGCTGCTGAACCGGTCGGCCGGATCCTTCGCCAGGGCGCGGGAGACCAGCGCGCGAACGGCCTCCGGGATGTCGTGCGGCAGCTCCGGTGGCTCGTCGTCGAGGTGCCGGACGGCGACCTGGAGCGGGTTGTCGCCGGTGAACGGCGGGCTGCCGCTCAGGCAGCAGTAGGCGACGGCACCGAGGGCGTAGATGTCGGTGGCCCCCGAGACCGGCCGGCCGGCGGCCTGCTCGGGCGCCATGTAGAGCGCGGTGCCGGGCACCGCGTTGGTGCTGGTGATGCTCGTGACGTTCGTCGACCGGGCCACGCCGAAGTCGACCAGCACCACGCTGCCGTCCTCCTGGACCAGCAGGTTGCTCGGCTTGACGTCGCGGTGCACGATCCCGCCGAGGTGCGCGGCGTGCAGGGCCTGCGCGACCTGGGCCACGATCGCCATCGTCTCGCCGACGTCGAGCCGGCCGGCGGCCTCGATCCGCTTGGACAGCGGCTGGCCGGTCACGAACTCCATGACCAGGTAGTCGGCCCGGCCGCCGTCGGGCAGGTCGTCCTCGCCGCAGTCGAAGACCTGGACGATGCCGGGGTGCCGCAGAGCGGCCATGATCCGTGCCTCGGCGCGGAAACGGGCGATGAAATCGGGGTCGGAGACCAGGGCGGGCAGCAGGACCTTGACCGCGACCTGACGGCCGAGGACGAGGTCCTTGGCCCGCCAGACGTCGCCCATGCCGCCCGTGGCGACACGCTCGTCCAGGCGGTACCGACCGCTGAGTACGACCTCCGATGACAACACAGCACCACCGTACCCAGAGCGGCGGAGAACGGCGCGCGGTGAGCGGGCCGGCCCACCGGCGCGGGCCGCCCCGTCGGGGGCTGTGTGCCGGCGGTCGCCTCCGATATGGTGTGACCGTCCGGGGACGCCCCGTGACGAGATCCGCCCGTCGCCACCGTACGCTGGACGAACGCCCCTCCAGCACGGGCGCAGCGTCGCGGGCGCGCGCCGCGTTACGGCGACCCGCCACCCGATCAGGTAGATAATTCTCACTCTTTTGCCGACCGGGGCCGACTTGTCCGATCGGCCCGGTGCTCCTACCGTTAGCCCGACTCGGGCCCGCCCCACGGCGTCGCCGGCGCCGCGCCGCCGGCCGTGCCGCCGTGGCGAGAGTCCAGAACTACCGTCCGGGCCGCCGCGGTCCCGGGCGTGACCAGGTCAGCGGGGGGCTGAGGGTGCGGGATCAGGTCCGGGTGCCGGACCGTGCTGGCGTCGCGCACGCCCGCTTCGGCGTGCGCCACCCCGGCGCGTCCGGGAAGCGGAAGTGGCGGTCCCGTGTCCGCTGAGCTGAACGACGCGGTCGCGGCGGCGCAGGCCGGCGACGAGGACGGCTTCCGCTTCCTCTACCGCAGCCTCCAACCCGGTCTGCTGCGGTACCTGACCGCCCTGGTCGGCGCCGACGCCGAGGACGTCGCGTCGGAGACGTGGCTGCAGATCTCCCGCGACCTGCCCAGCTTCACCGGCGGCGAGTTCCGGGCCTGGACGGTGACCATCGCCCGCAACCGGGCCATGGACCACCTGCGGCGGCAACGCCGCCGCCCGTCGCTGCCGGTGCCGGTGCAGGCGCTCAGCGAGCTGGCCGGCGACGCCGACACCGCCGAACGGGCCGGCGAGACCATCGGCACCGAGGCGGCGCTGGCGTTGATCGCCACCCTGCCGCCCCGGGAGGCCGAGGCGGTCCTGCTCCGCGCCGTCATCGGGCTGGACGCCGAGACCGCCGGGCGGGTGCTCGGCCGCCGGCCCGGTGCCGTGCGCACCGCCGCCCACCGGGGTCTGCGCCGCCTCGCCGCCCTGATGACACGCTACGACCTGTCCCAGCCGCCGGCCGACCCCGAGGGAGCCACCCCGCCGCGTCCGCGCGCCGGTCGGCGGCAGGCGCCGCACGCCGAGCCGGCGGACGGTTGACGTGAGGGGAATCAGATGACCTTCCGCCGGCACGAGCGGCCCGCCGACCGGGCCGAGTCCGACCGGCTGCTCGACGCGGCCCGCGCCGGCTCGCCCGACGCCGGCCCGGAGTCGCTCGCCCGGCTGCTCTCGGCCGCGGCGGCCCCCGCCCGCCCCGGCGAACTGGCCGGCGAGGAGGGCGCGCTGGCAGCCTTCCGGGCCGCCCGCGCCGCCGCGCCCGCCGCCACCGCTGCGACGCGGCCACCGCGCGGACGCCGGTTCACCGCCGGCGCCGTGGCCTGGGCCGCCGGAATCGCGGTCACCGCGACGGCGGGCGCCGCCTTCGCGGCCGTCACCCTGGACCGCCCCGACGACCCGGCCCCGCCGCCGCGCCCGGCCACGCCGGCACCGGCCACCACGGGTACGGAGCGGGGTGGGTCGACCGGCGCCACCGGCAGCGGCGGCACCCCCTCCGACGCGCCCACCGACGGCTCGCGCGGCCCGTCCGCCGCCCCCACGTCCGGTGCCGCCACCCCCGGCGCCCCGGGCGGTGGCGGGCCACGACCGCCGGAGCAGCGCACCGAGCAGATGCGGGGGCTCTGTCAGGCGTACCTGGCCAAGCCGCCGGCCCAGCGGGAGAAGGCGCTGGACAGCTCCGCGTACGCCGGCGTGGTGACCGCGGCGGGCGGCCGGGAGAACGTCGACGACTTCTGCCGGGAGCTGGCGCCCGAGGCCGAGCCGAAGAACGCCGAGCCCACGACGGCACCGTCCCCGGAGGCGACCGGCTGATTGCCCTGCTCGTTCCGGCCGACCCCGCGAAATCCGTCTGTTAGAAACAGAAGTGGTGGGCCGCCGACGCCCTGCCGATGACGGTGGGCGGCGCTACGGTGACATGGCCCGGAAGTCGGCGCGGGGAAGGGAGACCGTCCTGTGGTGACGTCGCCGGAACTCGACCGGAGCATCGTCCTGCGGGAGCGCGCCGCAGCCGCCGGTCACCTCGCCCGGATCTGCTTCAAGACCGGCCCGCCGACCCACACCGGCGTCGAACTCGAATGGACCGTGCACGACGCCGCCGACCCCGCCCGCCCCGTCGACGGCGAGCGGCTCCGGGCGGCGCTGGGGCGGCACAGCCCCCCGACCCTCGACCGCGCGAGCCCCGCCGCACCGCTCCGTCACGGTGGCACCGTGACCGTCGAGCCCGGCGGGCAGTTGGAGATCTCCACCGCGCCCCGCACCTCGCTCGCCACCCTCGTCCAGGCCACCGACGGCGACATCGCCCAGCTGAGCGGCCTGCTCGCCGCCGCCGGGCTGGTCCTCGGGCAGAGCGGCATCGACCCCCACCGGCCGCCCCGGGCGGTGGTCGAGACCCCCCGCTACCGCGCCATGCGGCACGTCTTCGACCGGCGTGGCGCTGCCGGCCGGACGATGATGTACAGCACCGCCGGCCTGCAGGTCTGCCTGGACGCCGGGGAGCCGGAGCACCTGCCGGCCCGCTGGGCGACGGCGCACGCGCTCGGGCCGCCCCTGCTGGCCGCCTTCGCCACGGCCGCCCGGCACGCCGGCCGGGCCACCGGCTGGGCGTCCGCGCGCATGGCGGCCTGGTTCGCCATCGACCCGGCCCGCACCCGGCCGGTGTGGACGCCGGCGCGGGCCGACGTCGACCCGGTCGCCGCCTGGACCGACTACGTCCTCGCCGCGCCGCTGCTCTGCGTACGCGGTGGCGGTCCCGACTGGACGCCGCCGCCGGCCGTCAGCTTCGCCGACTGGGTCGACGGGGCGCTGCCCCGACCGCCGACCACCGACGACCTCGACTACCACGTGAGCACCCTGTTCCCGCCGGTGCGCCCCCGGGGCTACCTGGAGCTGCGCTACCTCGACGCACAGCCCGGCCGGGGCTGGGCGGTCGCGCTCGCGGTGGTGGCCGCCCTGCTCGCCGAGCCCGGCACCGTGCACGCGGCCCGCGCCGTCGCCGGCCCGGTGGCGCACCGCTGGCGCGCCGCCGCCCGGCACGGCCTGCGCGACCCGGCGCTGGCCGCCGCCGCCGTGGAGCTGTTCGACCTGGCCCTGACCGCCCTGCCCCGGCTCGGCCTGCCGGCGGCCCTGCACGACGACATCGACCGAGGCGTACGGCGGCGACGAGCCGCCGCGGGGAGGAGGCACGCGTGACCGGAGCGACCACGCAGCGGCCGGGCGCGGAGCGGTTGCGCAGCCGGATCGCGGCGGAGCTGGAACGCACCCGCGCCCGCACGGCGCTGCTGACCGAGGCGGTCGACGAGGCCGACCTGGTGCGGCAGCACTCGCCGCTGATGTCCCCGCTGGTGTGGGACCTCGCGCACGTCGGCAACCAGGAGGAACTCTGGCTGGTCCGGGACGTGGGTGGCCGCGAGCCGGTCCGGCGGGACATCGACGACCTGTACGACGCGTTCAAGCAGCCCCGCCGGGACCGCCCGTCGCTGCCCCTGCTGCCGCCGGAGGAGGCCCGCGCCTACCTGCTCACCGTCCGGGACAAGGTGCTCGACCTGCTGGACAGGGTGGCGTTCACCGACCGTCCGTTGGTCGCCGACGGCTTCGCCTTCGGCATGATCGTGCAGCACGAGCAGCAGCACGACGAGACGATGCTCGCCACCCACCAGCTCCGCGCCGGCCCGGCGGTGCTGCCCGCCCCGCCGCCGCCGGAGCCGCGGACCCGGGTCGGCGGCGAGGTGCTGGTGCCGGCCGGTGAGTTCACCATGGGCACCGACACCGACCCGTGGGCGCTGGACAACGAGCGCCCCGCCCACCGGGTCCACCTGCCGGCGTACGTCATCGACGCCACGCCGGTGACCAACGGCCGCTACCGCGAGTTCATCGCCGACGGCGGCTACGACGACCCGCGCTGGTGGAGCCCAGCCGGTTGGCGGCACCGCCGGGAGGCGGGGCTGTCCGCGCCGATGCACTGGCGGCGCGACGGCGACGGCTGGGCCTACCTGCGCTTCGGGCGGTGGGCCCCGGTCCGCGACGACGAGCCGGTGGTGCACGTCTGCCACCACGAGGCGCAGGCGTACGCGGCCTGGGCCGGCAAGCGGTTGCCGACCGAGGCGGAGTGGGAGAAGGCGGCCCGCTGGGATCCGGCCACCGGCCGTTCCCGCCGCTACCCGTGGGGTGACGACGACCCCACCGCCGAGCACGCCAACCTGGGGCAGCGGCACCTGTGGCCGGCCCCGGTGGGCGCCTACCCGGCGGGCGCCTCGCCGCTGGGCGTGCACCAGCTCATCGGCGACGTGTGGGAGTGGACCTCCACCACCTTCCGGGGGCATCCGGGCTTCACCGCGTTCCCCTATCGCGAATACTCGGAGGTCTTCTTCGGCGACGACTACCAGGTGCTGCGGGGCGGGTCGTTCGGCACCGACCGGGTCGCCTGCCGGGGCACCTTCCGCAACTGGGACTACCCGATCCGGCGGCAGATCTTCAGCGGCTTCCGCTGCGCCCGCGACGCCCGGCCAGAGGAGTCGCAGCCGTGAGGACGGCCGCCTGATGTGCCGCCACCTGGCCTACCTGGGACCGCCGGTCACCCTGCGGGAGTTGCTGTTCGACCCGCCGTACGCCCTGGTGCGGCAGTCCTGGGCGCCGCGCGACATGCGCGGCGGCGGGACGATCAACGCCGACGGCTTCGGCGTCGGCTGGTATCCGGGCTCCGGCGAGCCGGTGCGCTACCGGCGGGCCCAGCCGATCTGGAGCGACCCCACGATCGCGCAGCTCGCGGCGGTCACCTCCGCCGGCGCGGTGCTGGCCGCCGTCCGTTCTGCCACGGTCGGCATGGCGGTGCTCGACGGGGCCGCCGCCCCGTTCGCCGAGGGGCCCTGGCTGTTCAGCCACAACGGCGTGGTGCGGGGCTGGCCCGACACGATGGTCCCGCTCGCCGGCACCCTGCCCGTACGTGACCTGCTCACCCTGGACGCGGCCACCGACTCGGCGCTGCTCTGGGCGCTGGTCCGGCACCGACTGCGGGCCGGGGTGAAGCCTGCCCGCGCGATCGCCGAGACCGTGACGGCGGTGGCCGTGGCGGCCCCCGGGTCCCGGCTCAACCTGCTGCTCACCGACGGCCACACCGTGGTGGCCAGCGTGGCCGGGCACGCGCTGTCGATCCGCGCGACCCCGGCCTCGGTGCTGCTGGCGTCCGAACCGCACGACGACGACCCCGGCTGGCAAGCCGTGCCGGACGGACAACTGGTGGAGGCGACCGCGACGGGGGTGCGTCTGCGCGCCCTCGCCGAGGTCTGACCGCCGGCCGACAGGGACGTTCCGACGACGAAGGGGAAGACATGGGCGCCGAGCCGCTGGAGATCCACCTCGAGGAGCAGGACCTCGGCCGCAGCCTGCGGGAGGACGTCCGCGCCGGCCTGACGGCCGAGCCCAAGTGGCTGCCGCCCAAGTGGTTCTACGACGCCCGTGGCAGCGAGCTGTTCGAGGAGATCACGCGGCTGCCGGAGTACTACCCGACCCGGGCCGAACGCGCCGTGCTGGCCGAACGGGCGGGCGCGATCGCCGAACTGACCGGCGCGAAGACGCTGATCGAGCTCGGTTCGGGCTCGTCGGAGAAGACCCGGCTGCTGTTGGACGCGTTCACCCGGCGGGGCGGCCTCGGCACGTTCGTGCCGCTGGACGTGTCGGTCAGCGCCCTGCGCCAGTCCACCGTCGAGATCGCGGCCGACTACCCGGGGCTGCGGGTGCGCGGCATCGTGGGGGACTTCACCCGTCACCTGGGCCGGTTGCCGACCGGCGGGCGGCGGCTGGTGCTCTTCCTCGGCGGCACCATCGGCAACCTCCTGCCGGCCGAGCGGGCGCGGTTCCTGGGCGCGATGCGGGGCGCCCTGGAGGCGGGGGACTGGCTGCTGATCGGCACCGATCTGGTCAAGGACCCGGCGGTCGTCGTGCCGGCGTACGACGACGCGGCCGGGGTCACCGCCGAGTTCAACCGCAACGTGCTGCGGGTGGTCAACCGGGAGTTGGGCGCCGACTTCGACCCGGAGGCGTTCGCCCACGTGGCGCTCTGGGACCCGGCGCGGGAGTGGATCGAGATGCGGCTGCGCGCGCTCCGGCCGATGCGGGTCCGGGTGCTCGACCTGGCGGTCACCTTCGCCGAGGGCGAGGAGTTGCGCACGGAGGTGTCCGCGAAGTTCCGGCCCGAGGGCATCGCCGCGGAGCTGGCGGCGGCCCGCTTCGGCGTCCACGACTTCTGGACCGACCCGGACGGCCTGTTCGGCGTCACCCTGGCCCGCGCGGAGTGACCGGGACCGGCCGGCCGGCGGCGCGTGACGATCTTCACCCGTGGCGCCCGGCCCCGCCGGTGGTCGGCTAGGCTGGGCGGCGCGAAGGGGAGTAGCCCCCAATGTCGTGGTCGACACACTGGTGCGTTCCGCATCCGGCCACGCGGCCTCGTCATCGGGGCGGGCGAGACCTTCGACTCAGGCTGTCGCAGCCGGGTCGAGGGCGCCCCCGTACCTCCTCCCGGCGTGATCCGGAAGGATGTCATGGAAGGTTTCCTCGTCGCGCTGGTGGTCAGCTTCGGCGTCATCTTCGTCGCCGAGCTGGGCGACAAGTCCCAGCTGATGGCCCTGACCTTCGCCACCCGCTTCAAACCCGTACCGGTCCTGATCGGCATCACCGTCGCCACCGCCGTCGTGCACCTGGCCTCGGTGGCGATCGGCTACGGCCTCGGCGCCGCGCTCCCGACGGAGTGGATCTCGCTGGTGGCGGGCCTCGCGTTCCTCGGTTTCGGCGCGTGGACCCTGCGCGGGGACACGCTCACCGAGGAGGAGAAGCGCAAGGCCGAGAAGACCAGCAAGTCCGCCATCGTGGCGGTGTCGGTCGCGTTCTTCCTGGCGGAGCTGGGCGACAAGACCATGCTCGCCACCATCACCCTCGCCACCAAGTACGGCTGGTTCGGCACCTGGCTCGGCTCGACGGTCGGCATGGTGGCGGCGGACGCGCTGGCCATCCTGGTCGGGCGGATGCTCGGCCGGAGGCTGCCGGAGAAGACCATCAAGTACGGGGCCGCCGCGCTCTTCGCCATCTGCGGCCTCTGGCTGATCCTGGAGGCGGTCGCGCAGCTCACCTGATGCCCCGACTACCGCCCGGCGGGCCGGGTAAGGCCAGCGGGTGGGCGTCGAGGAGGTGCTGCGCCACGGCTACCAGTTGCTGGTCACCGCGGTGGAGGTCGCCGGCGCGGTGGTCATCTTCGTCGGCGCGGCCTGGGCGGCGCTGCGGTTCGTGGTCGAAGGGCTGCGGCACCGCAGCGCCGCCGTGTTCACCCCGATCCGCCTCTCCCTGGGGCGGTTCCTCACCCTCGGGCTGGAGTTCCAGCTCGCGGCGGACATCCTGCGTACGGCGGTCTCGCCGACCTTCACCCAGATCGGGCAGCTGGCGGCCATCGCCACCATCCGGACCGCGCTGAACTACTTCCTCGGTCGGGAGATCCGCCAGGAGCAGCGGCAGGTGGGGGAGACGGAGCACGCCAGGTGACCCGTGTCCTGGCCACCGCCACCACCGCGCTGGCCACGCTCGCCGGCCTGGCGGCGCTGGTCGGCACGCGTTCCTGGCGCTGCGCGCTGCGGGTACTGCTGGACCTGCTCACGGCCGCCGGCCTGCTGCGGCTGGCCGTCGACCAGGGCTGGGCGGAGCTGGCGGCCGCGGCGGCGATCGTCCTGCTGCGCCGGCTGCTGTGGGCCGCGCTCACCGGCGCGGCGCCGCCACGACTATCGGCGGCCTCCAGCGGGCAAGAGGATCACCACCTACCGTTGCGGTAGGAGGCGAAACCGGAGAAAGCGGGAGGACTGCCGACATGAGCAAGCATGACGAGCCGAACGAGTACGGCTTCGCCGGAGACGCCACCGCCCCGCAGCCGCCGGCCGGCGGGCGGGCCGACGAGCAGGACCGGGCGGAGGAGGTGGCGGTGCCGGCCGACGACCTGATGGAGCCGGTCAGTGACGCCCTCGCCGACGAGCAGGAGGAGCGCCGGGCGGCCGAGCGGCGCCGCTGACCCGTCCGGGCTCCGGCGGGCCGGTTGTCGTTCCGCCGGAGTTCCGCGCGGCTTCCGGCCGCAGCCGTCCCGGATCAGCCCTCGGCCGTCCCGGATCAGCCCTCGGCCGTCCCGGATCAGCCCTCGGCCGTCCGGGTCAGCCGTCCCCGCGCTGGTAGACGTCCGGCACGCCGTCGCGGTCGGCGTCCACGGCCTCCGCCTCGGCGATCCGCCGGTAGGCGGCGTTGCGCCGGACCAGCACGACCGCGGCGAGCAGCGCCGCGATCACCGAGCCGGTGAGCACAGCCGCCTTGACGTTGTCGTCGGCCGCGCTGCCGGCGCCGAACGCGAGTTCGCCGATCAGCAGGGAGACGGTGAACCCGACCCCGGCGAGCAGCGCCACCCCGAGCAGGTCGGCCCAGGTGATGTCCTCGTCGAGCCGGGCCCGGGTGAAGCGGGCGAGCAGGAACGTCGAGCCGAAGATCCCGACGGCCTTGCCGACCACCAGGCCGGCGACGACGCCGATCACGATCGGGTCCGTGACGATCGCGCCCAGGTCGGCGCCCCGCAGCGACACCCCGGCCGCGAAGAACGCGAAGACCGGCACGGCGAAGCCGGCGGAGACCGGGCGCCAGCGGTGCTCCAGGTGCTCGGCGAGCCCGTGCGTGTCGCCGTCCCTGCCCAGGACCGGCACCGTGAAGCCCAGCAGGACGCCCGCCACGGTGGCGTGCACCCCGGAGGCGTGCACGAGCGTCCACGCGGCCACCGCGAGCGGGATCAGGGCCCACCACCAGGTCCTGCGGCGCTGCACGAGCAGGCCGAAGAGTGCGATCGGGGCGAGCGCGGCGAGCAGCGGCAGCGGGCTGAAGTCGTCGGTGTAGAAGATCGCGATGACGGTGATCGCGAGCAGGTCGTCGACCACCGCGAGGGTGAGCAGGAAGGCCCGCAGGCCCTGCGGCAGGTGGGAGCCGATGATGGCCAGCACGGCCAGGGCGAAGGCGATGTCCGTCGCGGTGGGAATGGCCCAGCCCCGCAGGCCGTCGCCGCCGGCGGCCAGGTTGACCGCGACGTAGATCAGCGCCGGTAGCGCCATTCCGCCGACCGCCGCGATCACCGGCAGGGCCGCCCGCCGCGGGTCCCGCAACTCGCCGACGACGAATTCCCGCTTCAGTTCCAGCCCGACCACGAAGAAGAAGACCGCGAGCAGGCCGTCGGCCGCCCAGGCGGAGAGGCTCAGGTCGAGGTGCAGCGCAGCCCCGCCGGCCCACGGCACCCAGCCGCCGAGGGTCTGGTAGGCGGACTCCCAGGGCGAGTTCGCCCAGACCAGCGCGATCACCGCGCCGAGCAGGAGGAGACCGCCGCCGACCGTCTCGGTCCGCAGTACGTCGGCCAGGAAGCGGGCCTCCGGCCAGGACGTACGCGAGAAGAGCCGGCGGGTCGGGCGGGAAGGGCCGGTGTGCGGGGCGCGGTCGCTCATGCGTGAGGTTCACCTTGGTGTCGGGGCAGCAGGGGGTAGCTGCCGACCAGGCTTCCCGGCACACCGTCACCGACCCTATCCATCGCAGCCGCCACCGGCGAGTCGGGACGGCTCGTCGTCGGAGACGTCACGCCCGTTCGTTTCTCCCCGCGTCCCGGGACGCCGCACGCCCGTTTGTCGGTTGGTGGGTCGGGCGTAGATGTCAAGGGGTGAAAATGCATAACTCAGGACATAGGTCGTATGAGTCGCTTTAATGGTTTCACGAGATTATGTCGACCTTGGGGGTTTTCGTGAAGTTCTTTGGCGTTACCGGCCTGGTACGGAGGCGCGCCTGATGGACCTGTACCGCCAACTCCGCCTCGTGCGTCGGCACTGGTGGATCGTGCTCCTCACCGTCATGGTCGCGCTCGGCGTCACCGCCCTCGTCACCGTCCGGGCCCAGCCCCGGTACGTCGCCTCGGTGACCTTCTTCGTCACCACGCCGAGCCAGGGCGTCACGGACGCCTACCAGGGCGGCCTCTTCCTCCAGCAGCGCGTCAAGTCGTACGCGGAGCTGCTGACCAGCGACCGGCTGGCGCAGAGCGTGGTGGCCGAGAACGCGATCGGGCTCACCGCCGAGGAGGTCCAGGGTCTGGTCAGCACGTCCACCGAGACGGGCACCGTCCTGCTGCGCGCGTCGGTGACCGACACGGACCAGAACCGGGCGCTGAAGGTCACCGAGGCGCTCTCCGCGAAGTTCGTGGAGCTGGTGCAGAAGGTGGAGACGACCCAGGACGGCAAGGCAGGCCCCATCAAGATCGAGGTGGTCAGCGGGCCGCGGGTCAGTTCGAGCCCCGTCTCGCCGCAGCCGGTCCGCAACGTCGTCATCGGGACGCTGCTGGGGCTGCTCGCCGGCGTGGGCCTGGCGATCCTGCGCGGGGTGGCCGACGTCCGGTTGCGCGACGCCGCCGCTTTGCAGCGCACCACCGGCAGCCCGCTGCTCGGTGAGATCCCGTTCGAGAGCACGGCGAAGTCGGAGCCGTTGATCGTGGGCGACGCGGCGAACTCCGCCCGCGCCGAGGCGGTCCGCAAGCTGCGCACCAACCTGCGCTTCGTGGACGTGCACGAGCCCGCCCGGGTCATCGCGGTCACCAGCGCCCTGCAGGGCGAGGGCAAGACCACGCTCTCCTGCAACCTGGCGATCGCCCTGGCCGAGGCCGGCTGGCGGGTGCTGCTGGTCGACGCCGACCTGCGCCGGCCGAAGGTCGCCGACTACCTGGGGCTCGACGCCGGCATCGGGCTCACCGACGTGCTCGTCGGCGACGTCCAGGTCGGCGACGTGGTGCAGCGCTGGGGCGACAAGTCCCTGCTGGTGCTGCCGAGCGGCTCGGCGCCGCCCAACCCCAGCGAGCTGCTCGGCTCGAAGGCGATGGCGGACCTGCTGCTCGCCTTGCGGGAATCGGCCGACATCGTCATCATCGACACCGCCCCGCTGCTGGCGGTCACCGACGGCGTGGTGGTGGCCGTGCAGGCCGACGGCGCGCTCCTGGTCTCCCAGCAGGGACGCACCTCACGGACGCAGGTGGCCGCCGCCGCGCGTTCCCTGCACTCGGTCTCCGTCCGGCTGCTCGGCTGCGTGCTGAACATGGCCAAGGTGGCCAAGGCCGAGGCCTACCAGTACGAGGCCTACCGGGTGGTGGCGGCCGGCGGGCCCGCGGACGTGCCGGCCGACCGGGCCAAGACCGCCCGGCACGCGGAGCGGATCGACGGCGTCAGCGACCGCACGCAGGAACTCACCCGGCTGTCCCGATGAGCGCCGCGAGGGGTCGCAGGGACCGTTCGATCTCCTCGGCGCAGCGTCGGAAGTCGGCGGCGGTCCCGCCGATCGGGTCCACCAGGTCGTCCGCGTCGGGGGTGGCGGGTTGCAGCCGCCCCCGGGCGCGGGCGGCCGCCCGGACCGCGGCCCGCACGGGCCCGTCGGTCGGGTCCGCGATCGCGTCGTCCGCCGGATCCGCGGCGTCCGCGGCCTCGGCCAGCCGGGCGAACTGGCGCAGGGTGAACGTCCGGTGCAGCGCCGCCGGCGCGAGCGCGGTGCAGACCGAGCGCTGGCGTCGGGTGGCCGCCAGGACCAGCGTCGCCCCGACCAGGTGCTCCCCGCGCAGCCGCCGGGTGCGGAAGCCGGTGGGGTCACCGCCGGCCCACGTCGCCACCTCCGCCGCGTACGGGTGCATCGGCAGGCCGTCGACGGCGTCGGTGCCCGCGCTGGAGACCACGACCGGCTGCCCGGCCAGCAGGCGGCGGGCGAGGTACTCGGCCATCGGGGACCGGCACAGGTTGGCGTGGCAGACGAACAGCACGCGGTCGACCATCTGGATCCCTCTCGTCGGTGCTCGCGCGGGCAACGCCGCGCCGGCCGCCGGCCGTCGGTGCCGGCCGGACGCGGAGGGGATGCGGGCATCGTACGCGGGATCGACGCGTCCACCACGCCGTGCCGCGCCGAACCGCCCGACCCGGACGGAGGCGTGCCGATGAGGATCGGGATCCTGTCCTACCACTTCCCGCCCGAGCCGGCGTTCATCCCGGGCAGCCTCGCCGAGGAACTCGCGGTGCGGGGACACGAGGTGAAGGTGCTGACCGGCTTCCCCGACTATCCCGGCGGGCACGTCTACCCGGGGTGGCGACAGCGGTGGCGCCACGAGACCCGCAGCGAGCGGCTGACCGTCCGCCGGGTCCCGCGCTACAGCGCCGGCGACGGGTCGCTGCGCACGCGGATGGCCGGCTACCTCTCCTTCGCCGGCAGCGCCACGCTGACCGGTCGGCCGTTCCTCGCCGACGTCGACGCGCTCTACGTCCACCTGCCGCCGGCGACCGCCTTCGCCGCCGCCGGCCTGCTGCGGCTGCTGGGCCGGGTGCCGACCGTCGTCCATGTGCAGGACGTCTGGGCGGCGGACGAGTCGACCGGCGCCGGGAACGGGCGGTGGGCCGGGCGGATCGGCGCGGCGATGACCCGGGCCTACCGCGCCGCCGACCGGATCGCGGTCTCCGCGCCGTCGCTGCGGGACAAGGTCGTGGCCGCCGGGGCCGACCCGGCCCGGGTGCAGGTGGTGCTCAACTGGACCGACGAGCGGATCTTCCAGCCCGCGCGGCCCAGCGGGGCGGCGCGCCGGCTGGTGCGCCGCGACGACCGCTGCGTGGTGATGCACGCCGGGACCATCGGCGTCCGGCAGGGCCTGGAGACGGCGGTACGGGCGGCGGCGGCGCTGGACCGCACCATGGACCTCGTCCTGGTGGGCTCCGGCGCGGACGAGCGGCGGGTGCGGGGGCTCGCCGCCGAACTACGCGCCGACAACGTGCGCTTCGTCGAACGCCGGTCTCCGCTGGACATGCCGGAGCTGTACGCCGCCGCCGACTACCAGCTCGTCATGCTGCGCGACCTCCCGGAGCTGCGCAGCACCCTGCCGGCGAAGCTCCAGGCGGCGTTCTCCTGCGCCGCGCCGGTGGTGGCCTCGGCCGGC
Organism: Micromonospora sp. NPDC049139; assembly: GCF_055586845.1. Lineage (NCBI taxonomy): Bacteria > Bacillati > Actinomycetota > Actinomycetes > Micromonosporales > Micromonosporaceae > Micromonospora > Micromonospora sp. NPDC049139. The sequence goes on from NZ_JBVJHK010000024.1 coordinate 93,099, forward strand.
GGCGACACCGCCGAGCTGGTGGAGCGGGCCCGGGCCGGGCTGTCCTGCCCGCCGGAGGACTGGGCGAGCCTGGCCGACCGGTTCTGGCTGGCCGCCACCATCCCGCCGCCCGCCCGGGTGGACATGGGCCGGCGCGGCCGGGAGGCGTACCTGCGGGAGATGTCCATGCCGGCGGGCGTGGACCGGATCGAACGCCTGCTGTACGAGGCGGCTGCCGGCCGCGCCACCGGCCGCTGAACCGCGAGCAACCCTCGCGTACCGGCTAATACCGTCATCTACCGGCGAAAACGATCGTTACCTGTTAGGAACAGGCGGAGGAATAGGGTCTTCTGTCCGTTTCCGCGAAGGGACGTGTGGTGTGACGGAGAGCCAGAGAACGCGCCGGCGGCGGGGCCGGCCCCGGCGGCGTCGGCAGCTTCGCCGGGCACTTCTCGCCTGCCTCGTGGTGGGTTCGCTGCTCCTGGTGACGGGCGGCTGGGTGGGCTTCCGGGGCTGGCAGGCCCGCGCCCACCTGCTCAACGCCGCCGGGCTGGCCCGGGAGCTCAGCGCCCAGGTGGTCGGCGGTGACACGGCCCGCGCGCAGCGCACCCTGGCCGCGCTCCAGGAGCAGGCGGGCAAGGCCAGGTCGGCGACCGGCGACCCCGGCTGGTGGCTCGGCCGGCACACCCCGTACGCCGGGGACAACCTGGCCGCCGTGCGGCAGATCTCGGTCGCCGTCGACGACCTGGCCCGGCAGGCGTTCCCGCTGCTGCTCCGCACCGACCTGGCCAGCCTGGTGCCGGCGGGTGGGCGGCTCGACGTGGCCCGGCTGCGGACGGTCTCGGCGGAACTGACGACCGTCAACGCGGCCGTGCAGGGCACCCGGAGCAGCCTGGCCACGGTGCCCACCGACGGCCTGGTGAGCCAGGTCCGGCAGGCGCTCGTCGACCTGCGCGGGGAGATCGACCGCCTGGCGGGCCTCACCGCCGCGGCGGACCAGGCCACCCGGCTGCTCCCGCCCCTGCTGGGCGCCGCCGGCCCGCGCACCTATCTCGTGGTGTCCCAGAATCCGGCCGAGCTGCGCGCCACCGGCGGCATGATCGGCGCGTACGCCGTGATCCACGCCGACGACGGCCGGGTCCGGATGGGGCGGCAGGGCAGCAGCAGCACGCTGGGCCGGTTCCAGCCGCCGTTGAAGGTGCCCGCGGAGGTGCGTCACCTCTGGGCCGACCTGCCGGGGATCTATCCGGCGGACGTCAACCTCACCCCGCACTTCCCGACCGCCGCCGCGCTCTACCGGGAGATGTTCCGCCGGCGTACGGGGACCACGGTGGACGGCGTGCTCGCCGTCGACCCGGTGGTGCTGTCGTACCTGCTGAAGGCCACCGGCCCGGTGATGGTGCCCGGCGGGCTCCCGCTGGCCGCGGAGAAGGTCGTCCAGACGGTGCTCGGCGACAGCTACCAGCGGATGGACAACGAGGAGCAGGACGCCTTCTTCGCGGCCTCCGCCGCCGCCGTGTTCGACGCGCTGGTCACGAAGAAATACGACCCGAAGGGGTTATTGTCCGCATTTGACCGTGCTGTCACCGAACGCCGGATATTGTTCTGGAGTGCCCGACCCGAAGAGCAACGGACGATCGGCGACAGCCGAATGGCCGGGGTGCTTCCGGAGAAGGACGTCGTGCCGACGGTCGGCGTGTTCCTCAACGACGGCAGCGGCGCGAAGCTCGGCTACTACCTCCGGCAGACGGCGACCCTCACCGTCGGCGACTGCCGGACCGACGGCCGCCGGGAACTCCGGCTCCGGGTCACCCTGCGTTCGTCGGCGCCCAAGTCGGGTCTCAGCAAGTCGGTCCTCGGCCTCGGCCTGGCCGGCGACCCGTACACCGCCCGCACGTTGGTGTCGGTGTACAGCCCCGCCGGCGGGACCGTGCTCACCACCCACCTCGACGGCGTCGAGACGGCGGTGGGCAGCGGCACCGAACGGCGCCGCCAGGTGACCACGGCGAACGTCGAGGTCGGCCCGGGAGGCTCCCGCACCTTGGAGGTCACCGTGCTCACCGCGAAGACCGGCGTCGGTACGGCCGAACTGTGGCTGACCCCCACCGCCACCCCATGGACCACCCAAGTTGTTTCCGCACCAAGCTGTGACCAGTAGGAGGGAACCAATCATGCGGCTATCCCGCATCATCATGGCGCTCGCGGTCGGTCTGGCCGTGGTGGCCGCGCCGTCCGCCGCGGGGGCGGCGCAGCCGCAGCCGGCGCCGAGCGAAACCCAACCACCGCCCTACGCGCCCGGCCCCGCGACCCTTGCGGTGAGCCCGACGACCGTCGTGGTCGGTCAGACCGCCACACTGATCGGCACCGGCTGGACGCCGGGCGAGACGGTCGTGATCACCGCCAGCACGGCGCCGCTCGCCGCCCCCGTACTGGGCACCGAGCAGGCGCGGCGCAGCAACGGCGAGCTGGTCGCGATGGCGCCCGTCTCGTTCCAGCAGGCCCCGCAGCCGAACCCGAGAAGCTGGGAGGTCACGGCCGACGACGAGGGCGAGTTCCGCACGACCTACACGCCGCGCCACCACGGCACCTACACCTTCCGCGCCCGGGGTGAGTCGTCGGAGAAGGTGGCGACCGCGACGCTGACCGTGCTGAAGAAGCACTCCCCGGCGCCGCTGCCCGTCACGGGTGACAGCCTGAGCACCCCGATGAAGTTCGGCGGCGGCCTCGTCGGCGCCGGCGCGGTGCTTCTGCTGCTGTCGCTGGTCTGGCGCAAGCGCCACCGCTTCGGCATGGGGGCCGCGCGCTGACGGTGAGCGCCTTCCGGGCAGTGCCCGGGCACCGCGAAACGGCTGACGCCCGTCGGGAGGTTTCCCGGCGGGCGTCGGCTTGTTCTCTGGTTCCTGCTTGCTGATGGTCGTGGTGTGGGGTGTTGGGTTGCGGTGCGTGGTGGTGGGGGTGTGGCCCGCCGTGCCCGGCTCCGGGCAGTCAGGCTTGATCCCTGCGCCGGGCACGGCGGGCCACACCCCGTCGGTGGTCGCGCGCCGTCCGTGCCTGGCTGTCCGTTGTCCGGCATTGGCCGTGGGGGAGGCCCGTCGGGACGCCCGTCGGGAGGCGACGGCGATGGGTTGGCGAGCTGTCCACCGCGAGGTCACGGCCCGTCGGCCCGCTCTTGACCGGGGCGGTGGGGTGGGTGCGGTGGGCGCTGTCGAGCTGCCCCGTCTGTGGGACCACCCCCCGTCACAGCAGGCTCGATTGCCTGCCGGGGCACGTTGTGCCCCGTCTGTGAGGGCAGGTCGACAGGGGTCGGGTGGCAGTGTCCCGTGGGTCCGGTTCGGGGTGTGACCGGGGGCATCGTGGGGGCGGAATCGTGGCCGGGCCGGGGTCGTTA
>NZ_JBVJHK010000025.1:0-90656 GCF_055586845.1 Micromonospora sp. NPDC049139
ATCTTCCCTCGACAAGAAGAATGATCAACCAAGGGCTGTCCCCATGATCAGTCGGGGTCACCGACCAACCCTCGCAGGTTAAAGATCAAGTTAGCGGAAGCGACCATGCTGACGGCCAAGGCGACCCGGGGCATCCAGCGACCTTGACCCACAGGCAACCAACGAGCGATCTCGACCAGTAGTGCCACAGCCGCTCACCTGCACAAACAGTCCCCCGTCGTCCGGGGACATCCCGCCACCCGGGTCGCAAACGGCCCTGGCCTCGGGGGCGCGTAGGGCCATTCAGGATCCGGTCGTCTGGAATCTGCGGAGCGCAGCTTCGGCGAGCTGGGTGAGGTATTTGTTGCCGCCGGGCTTGTTGCCGTGCTCCTTGACGACCACCAAAGTGGTTCCGATCCGAACGAGAATACTGTCGCATTCCAACGTGCCAAAATCGGACATCGAGCTGCAGCTGACGTGAATACTGTCATCACCCAACTGCGGCCCTGGTGCCACTGCGAAGCGGTACCTGTCGCCGATGCCAAGGCCGGACGAGACGACGACGGTGGGACAACGGCCGATGAAGGTTCGCAGGTCGGCCATTGCTCGTTGTGCACCGTCATCGGCGTAGGTCCTGAGGACTTCGTTCCCCACCCAGAGGTCATCGGGACCCGCGTCATAGCTGAGGGTGGCTGCGGCCATCGCTGACGGAGTCCCGGTCAGCCGCGTGGCCGACAGCAGCGGGAGCATGCTGTCCGAGCAGGAGACGTCGACGCCTGAGGGCTGATCTCCAGCATCCGGCGGCATAACTGTCGCGATCTCCACAGTGAATCCGGGCGGCACCGAGTCCGTGGTCACCAAGCGTGCGGACAGCGTCGCGGAGTAGCCGGACCCGCCGGTCGCCGGAACTGCTGGGGAAGCCGGCTTCGTGGCGGCGACCGAGCCCGTCGCCTGCGCCGCGGAGGGGATCGTCTCGCCCGCTGATCGATCCGCTGTATGAGCCGTTGAAGAACCGCACGCGGTCACCATGCAGACGGCCACCACCGCGACTGACCTACGTAGCACAATCCTGAGCACCGGGCGGACTCCACCTCTTGCGCGAGACGCGTCAGGCTACCAGCGCGCGACCTCAGCCGCCGCGCACCCTGAACCGCGTAGGCCTCGCAGCTCGCCGCCAATCGATCATCGCTAGTTGGGCCGACACTGGGCCGGACGATCTTGACCCGACTCGGCGCTTCCTCCCGCCGACAGCGGGCCGGAGGAGTCGTCCCGGCGGCAGGGGTGGTGGTGCTGCCCTGGGTGACACTCCGCCCAGGGCAGCACCTGCACGACCTCCAGTCTCACCCACCAAGATCGCCGGATGCGGCATCCCTCGCGAGCACCCACACGGAAGTTTCAAGTGCCGTCCAGCCGGATGTGTCACCCACGTCCCGAGACTGATCTGTCACGGACGTCCTGAGACCCGACATCGCTCAGGCGCGAGGGTGCTTGATCGCCGGTCAGAGCAGATCACCGCTCGGCCCATCAGCCCTGGTGGTTGGCCACCCAGCCGAGGAGCAAGGCGAGGAATCGGTCGGGCTGCTCCAGCGACGGCAGGTGGGCGACGTCCGGCCAGTCGACGCGGCGAACGTTGGTAAGCCCTCCGCACACCCGGTCAGCGGAGTCTCGGGTCGTGGCGAGGTCGTGACCGCCGACCAGCACCAGCGTCGGCGCTTTGATGTCGTCCAGCCGATCCAACGCAGGCGGATCCAGCTCAACCTCGTCGACGTCTGCCCATGACGCGGTCACCTCGAACGCCTGGCGCTGCATGCGTCGTACGAAGTCCTGGAAGCCGGGGTCGACCTGCGAGGCCTCCCGGCCGGGACCGACGACCCAGGAGGCGATGTTGGCCTCGACAGCGGCATCGATGTCGCCAACGGCGAGCGCGCTCTTCTCCGCGTCGAAGAAGGCCTTGAGGTCGTCGGTCAGTTCGGCCAGCAGGCTGCCGCCTGGCGGGCACAGCAGGAGCGATTGAACGAGCTGCGGCGCCGTCAACGCCACTTCGAATGCGACGCCGGCGCCGAACGACGATCCCACGAGGTGGCATCGCCCGATGCCGAGATGGGAGAGCGTCGAGAGGACGTCGTCGACGTGCGACAGCGCCCCTTCTGGAGGAGCCGTCGATTCCCCGAAGCCGCGTAGGTCAAGCCGCACGACGTTGTGTTCGCTGCCGAGACGCTCCCATTGGGGGTCCCACATCCTACGGTCGGCGATACCGGCGTGGATCAGGACGATCGGCAGGTCGTTGGTGCCTACAGCGTGGTCGTAGGCGATTCCGAGCGGTGTGGTGGCCACAGCTCTCCTGGGGTTGGGAAGTCGTTGACGGGCGTCAGGCAAGCAGGACGACAGGTCCGTGTGCAACAGGTTTTGTCGGAGCAGTCTCCCCAGATCAGCCACCGACTCACCTCCGCACCGTCACTCAAACAGTCCTTGCGGGGACGCCCTGAAGTCGGCCACTGCGGCCTCCGCTGATCCGTGACGCTCGGCCCGTTCCCGATCATGCGACGATGACGCCCGTGTCGAGCAGCGAGGCAGACCACTCCCGAACTTTGCGGCTGATCGGCTACTGGTGTAAGCCAGGCGAAGAGCACTGGCCCGACCCCGCGCTATTCGTGGACCGCGAGGCCGATGCGGCGAGCCAACGACGGGTAAGCGACTACCTGCGTGGTGGCACGTGGTTCGTAGCTACAGCCGGCCACTCACTGTGTCGGCTGTGTGGCACCCGCAACGGATCCACCGAACTGACCGACGGCAAGTACTTCGTATGGCCAGAGGGGCTCGCGCACTACATCGACGCGCACAACGTGCGACTACCCGATGAGATCACCGAGCTGATGGATCAGCCGCCGGGGCCCGTCAACGTGGAAGCGTTCGAGCGTGACGTCCTCGAAACGGAACAGATTGTCATCGACACTGCCTGGTGGCATTCGGTGCGTGGCTCACAGTCCTGAACCCGATCACAGCCCTAGCGCCAAGCATCCTGCGACACCGCTCCGTCAACTATCGCCGGCAGCCGGCTGGCCGGGAGGTCGAGGCCGATCTCTTCGCGGATCTCCCGGCGACACGCGGCCAGCGGCGATTCATCAGCGTCGGCCACGCCCCAACGACGTGGCGAAGGGGATCGGGCACGAGCAGACGTCGACGACGTTGAACCGCTACACGCACTCGACGGCTGAGCGCGACCGCCGGGTTTGAAGTCCTTTGCTGCCTCCGAGCAACGACTAACCCTCAGATAAGAGTCAAGGCCCCTCGATCGAGGGGCCTTGAACTTGCCTTATTCATGGTGGGCGATACTGGGATCGAACCAGTGACCTCTTCGGTGTGAAGCAGGACGCCGCACCGACTCTGACCTGCGGAAACGAGAACGCGCAGGTCGTGATGGGTGCAGTTGAACGCCGTTGAGTGCCGCTGGACGCTGTTCAACGCCGTTCAGTGCATCCGTCTGCTCCCAACCCGCTCCCCTAATCCTGGCACGAGACCGCTAGCGATTGATCGGCCAGCATGGTTTCCCTTCGCGCAGACGGGTGCCCGTGTGGGCCTGGCCACGTGGTGTCATTCCCTTGCCTAAGACGCGGGCACCGCGTCGGCCGGACCTCATCCGCAGCTCTCAAACCGCTCCCTCAGGGCACCCTGTGCCAGCTCACCGTGCCAGCTCGAACGGACGGTGGTGACCGGCCGCAATGACGTTGCCGGCTCTGAGGTTCCCCCGGATTCCCGGAGGGCTCGATCTTGGCGGGGCGACTTGACGGATCCGTTATGACGGCAATCTGCTCGGGTCACAGGTTCATCGGCGCCGCCTCGGCGCAGTGGATGTTGCAGAGGTCAGGAAGCAGATCGTCAGCAGAATCAGCGTCAGGGTTGCCGAAAACGTGGCCGCACCCGTCATGACTGCGGAAGCGGGGTGGGCGCCGCCCAGATGCACAAGTACACCGCCGCTGATACCGATGATCAGGCTCAATAGCAGACCCCAAGCCAGCCAGAGGCCCCGAATTTCCAACCTTGTCATGTGATAGCCCGTCTTCGTGTCGTGTCGCGGTGTCCGACAGCTGAAGCCCATCGGTGACGACCACGCTCGGGGTCCATTAGTCCAGCGGAAAGAAGCTTGGACACAGTTGGACGACGGACCTCCTAATCGGTGCGCGCCGATAATCTGATCTCATACGGGTTCTATCCTGGACGGGGTCCGGGAGCGGTGGTGACGGGGCTGGAGGATGCGGTGGGTCCAGGGGACCAGCAAGATCTATCTGCCGCGCTGGACCAGGCGCAGGATCGGAGGCAGTTCGGAGGTTGTCTGCGGCTGCTGATGGCGGAGCGTGGTCATTCCGTTGACAGCGTGGCACGACTCAGTCGCCGGGCGGGAAAGGGAATCTCTCGTAGCACCGCCTCGAACCTGATCATCGGCAAGACGGCTACCGAGAGGTCGCTGCGAGGCTTCCTGCTCGGCTGTGGGCTGCCCGAGCAGGAGCATGGCCCGTGGCTAGTCACGCGCCAGAGAATCTATCCGAGCCAAGTGGACGTGCCGCGGACGGCGGCATCGTCCAGATGGATTATGTCGGCGGAGGCACGGGGACATTTCACCCACCGCGCCCGCGGGCACCGCAGCGGGCTGGCCGAGACTGACCTGTTCCGCGGTCGTGACGCCGCGCTGGCACAGGTAGGCGCATGGTGGACTGCGGCACAATCACCGGGACGACCTTTGGTAGTCACGGGACAGCCAGGCGGCGGCAAGTCGGCCCTGCTGGGTCGTGCGGTACTGCGACTAGAAGCCGACCACGTCAACCGCGGTGTGGCGGTCCATGCTCGAGGCCTCACTGAAGTCGAGGTTCGCAGGGCGATAGCCCCGCTCGCCCGCCTACGGGAGGTTCACAGCACCGCTGAGCTGCTGCATGCCCTGAGCGGCGAGGACGGCCCACCCCTCATGGTCGCGGTCGACGCCTTAGATGAGGCCGCCACGGATACCGACCGTCAGGCGATTGCTGATCTGTTGGTCGGCCTGGCCCAGTTGCCGCGACTTCGCGTCGTCGTGGCCACCCGCCCGCTGGGGGGGCGAGACCGTCATGCCCCCGGCACTCTGCTCTACAGTCTGGGAGCCAGCTCTACCGCAGGCCGCAATCTGATAGATCTCGACACAGACACCTACTTCGACCCTGCCGGCCTGCGCGCCTTCGCCGCCGCGGTGCTCACCCAGGACCTGCCAGGCGGCTCGTGGACCTCCTATCGGACAGACTCGGGGCTAGCCGGACGTCTCGCAGCGGCCGTGGGCGAACGCGCCGGAAAGAATCACTTGGTAGCAGCATTAGCGGCAACTGAACTTGGCTGGCGTGACCGGACGGTTGACCCAACCGACCCGGAATTCGACACCACGGCGATCCCCTCGACGGTAGGCGAGGCGATTACCAAGTACCTCGATGCCGTGCCGACATCGCAGCGAGCCATGACGCGAGCCCTCCTGACGGCGCTGGCCTACGCCCGTGGGGACGGCATCGACGAGCGGCGTTGGGTTGAGTTCGCCGAGGCGCTGGGCTATCCGGTCACCCGGATGCACGTTCAGAACCTGCGGCAGTCGCCGGCGTCCGCGTACCTGGAACACCATGAGACCGACGACGGTGACCGCACCGTTCGGCTCTTCCACCAGGCATTAAACGACGAACTGCTCCGCCAGCAAGACGATCCACGACGTGACGAGCGGGCTCTGCTGTCAACGCTGCTCCCAGCCCCGGACGGCGAGCGGGGGTGGGCAGATGCCGACGCCTATCGGCGAAGCCATGCCGCCGATCACGCGGCGGCGGCCGGACTGCTGCCAGCGCTGCTCAACGACCCAAAGTTCCTTACAGTGGCCGACCTCGACCGCCTGCTGTCACTGCTGCCGGCAAATCCGCCGCCGGAAATCGCACCCATTGCCGCAGTCCTACGGCAGGCGACCGATGCACGCTGGCGCTCTCCGCGACGTCGGGGACGCCTCTTCGCGCTCAGCGCGGCGCACCTTGGTCTGCCCCAGCTCCAGGCTTCCATGGGGTCGCTGGCCACCGACCGCTTGCGAGTCGGGTGGGCACACTCCCTCGGCAATCCTCACCAGGTGATCGGCGGGCATACGGGTGAAGGCGTGGTCGTGTCGATCGGACGGTTCGCTGGGCGGACAGTAGTTGTCAGCGGCGACGCCAAGGGAGCGGTGCAGGTTACCGACGCGGCCAATGGCTGCCTGCTGGCCGAGCTTCCCGGCCACCCGGGCGGAGTAGACGCCGTCGCGGTCGGCAACGTAGGAGGCCGCGACGTCGTGGTGACGGCGGGAAGCGGCCAGGTCCGCCTCGCCGACGCCCCGACATCAAGCTCGCTACTGGTCAGCGGTCATGGCCCTCTGGCGCTAGGCCGGATAGGCGAGCTTGACGTGGTAGTCATTGGGGATGACAACGGCCTGCTGGTGCACGATCCCGTGTCCGGTCGGATCGTGTACCGAGTGCCAGATGAACTGCCTACCTTTGCGGCGGCAGCCATCGGTCGCATCGGAACGCGCGATGTGATCGCGTACTCCGCACGCAGCGGCGTCGTGCTACTTGACGGCCACGACGGCACGACTATCAACGAGCTTGCCTGCGATGTCGAAGACGGCGTATCAGCGATTTCGTTCACCCGTGTGGACGGCCGCGATCTCGTGATCACCAGCGGCATGGGGCCGATTCAGGTGCATGACCCGGTCACTGGCGAGCGGATCCGTGAACTCGGTCAGTACCCGATGACCACATGCATCGCCACCGTTGGCGACGACCAGGTCTTCGTGGTGGCCGCCGACACGGGGGGCGCCATCGACTTGATCGACTGCAGCACCGGAAAGTTGGCAGGCACGATTCGCGGACACACTGACACGGTGATAAGCCTCGCCGTAGGTTCGGTTGGCGGACGTGACGTGGTCGTGTCCGGCAGCCTCGATGCGATGGTGCGCATCCATGACCTCGGAATAACGGCCGCCCCCGGTACCCCGCGGATTGGACACCAAACCAAGGTGGATGCAGTTGCGGTGGCGCTCGTTGACGGGCGATCGATGGTGCTATCCGCCGGCGACGGCGTGCGTATGTTCGATGCGGACACCGGCCGGCCGGTCGGCCCTCCGCTGTCAGGCGTGCGGTCGCACATGTCAATGGCCGCCGGTCGCGTCTCCGGCCGCGACGTCATCGTTTGCGGCGGCTTCGGCGGCGCCTTGCAGATCTTCGACGCGGTGACGCGCGAGGAGATCGGCGACTGGAGCGATGAGAACTGGTACTGCGTGACAGCTCTCGCTCTCGGGACGGTCGACGGCCGAGACGTTCTCGCAGTCGGAGCCAACGATGGCAGCGTACGGCTGCTGAACGCTTTGACGGGCGATCAAATCTGCCAGATATCCTCCTCCGCGCGGAAAGTGGCCATAGGGCGGGCGGAGAAGCACAATTTCGTGGCCGTCGTGGGCAACGACTTCACCTGTCGCGTCTTCGACGCCACGACCGGGAAACAGCTGAGCGACCTGTCGGAAGCCGCCGGACCGGTGTGGGCGGTCACCACCGGGTCGCTGCAAGGCCGAGATGTCGTGGTCACCGCCCGCGACGACGGGCAGGTACTGCTCGTCGACCCGCTGACCGGGGTTGCGGTGGAGAAACTGATGCAGCACGAAGGCGAGGTGTTCCATCTGGCGACCACTTACATCGGCAACGAACTCGTCGTAGTCAGCGGTGGCCACGATGCCACGGTGCAGGCGACCACGGTTCAGAAGGACGACGTCTTCGCTATCGACGTGGTTGACGTGGTGAACGACCTCGCCGCAGGCCAGGACGGTCGGATCTTCGTCGCCAGCGGCACTTCGATCTTCAGCCTGGTGCCAACCGAAGGGTTCAGACGAGGAAGTCACCGTTGCGATTGAGAAGCTGCACGGCACGAAGGGCACGGCACCATCCGCGCCGGGCCGCGGCTCCTTCGCCGACCGACCGAAGGTGTTCCGACGAACGCCGATCCCCGGCACCGGCACCGGCACCGGCACCGGCACCGGCACCGGCACCGGCAAGAGTGGCAGACGAGTTCCTTCCGCTCCGGCGGGGTCAGCGTGGCTCCGTAAGCGAGATGCGGTAGTCGCCGGCCTCTGCGGCTGGCCGGTCTTCGCGGGGGCGGGCGGGTAAGGTCCTTTGGACGAGGAGGTTACGTCGCAGCGGCCCGAACGCTTGGCGTAGCTCCGCAAGGCCGGTGTTGCTCAGTACGACTTGCCAGCCCTCGGCGCAGTAGGCATGGCCGGGAGGCTGGTGGCTGAGCTGTCCCCGCGCGCGCCGGATCGAGCGCGCCCGCCAGGTTCCGTCGTCGCCGTTCCAGCAGAAGAGCTCGCTCAGGTCAGGTGTCCAGCCGAGGTGGTGGCCGACCGCAGGATGGAGCGCGAGCCAGCGGTACAACGGCGGGTCGGTGTACATCTCCCATCCCTCGACAACCAGTTGCTCGTCTGTCCAGGTCAGGTCCCGGGCTCGGAGGTAGCCATTTGCGGGTGTGAAGCTCTTCTCCCACAGTTCCCGCGGAGGCAACATGACGCCACCCGCGTCGGCCAGGCCGTGAGCGGTCTGAATGGTTCGGCATTCCTCGGGCTTCCCCCACTCCAAACGGACCCACTCGGTGGACTCCGCCAGGACGTACGTTGATGCCACCTCCGCCGCGGTCGCGTACGTCCGTGCGGCGTGCGCTGCCTGCTTGCACCAGCCCCGCACGTCGTAGCTCGCGTCCGTGGGCGCCCGCCACGGCGCAGGTGTCGTGCCGTCCAGCGGCTCCGGAACGACGTGCATTAGCACTTCGTCGATGAGGCCCATCGCGTAGGAGGGTGCGGCGATACCGCGCTCGAGGGCCCCGGCGTCTGCCAGTTCGGCGAGAACGATCCCGAGCGCTCGGCGCCCAGCCATGAATGCCCAGGGGCGGTAAGCGTGGCGCTGCCCTCGGGTCGTCAGGCGGGTTGCGTGCGCTTGGTGCCCGCCGCGCAGCCATGGCACGTCGAGCGCTATCGCGATAGCGGCTGCGCGGTGCAGGGTGGCTTCCTCCGGCAGTCCGGCAATCCTGGCCGCAAGGCGGAGGGGCTCGTCGAACGGCGCGAGGATCTGCTGCGGATCGTGCATGTCGATCATAGGAACCCCGCGGCTGTCCGTTTCAGGCGCGGCTCGCACTGGTAGTGGGGGCAGCGCCAGCTCGTAGGTGCGGGCCAGCGGACGCATCGAGGGAATGGGGGCGGCGAGCCCGTGCCGTGCGCATAGCTGACGGGCTAGGTCGCGGCAGATCGCGTCATCGGATGCCGCTGCCGTTGCGATTGACTCCGCGAGCGCGGAGGATAGCGCGGCCCGTGGCGGCCTATGCACGGCCAGGGTGTGCAGCGCCGCCTCCGCCTGCCACCCGCCGAAGCTGTTGGACTCGGCGAGCACGGTCTCTGCCTCTGGGAGCGCCATCGCGAGTCCTGCGTGCAGGACGTGCCTGGCGCCGAAGTCGCGTGGCCGGACAGGGTGGCCGAAGTAGCCTGCGACCCATCGCAACAGCGCCTCTACTGGCGTGCTGGCAGCAGCGACCGGTTCGTCCGGGCCGGGCACCTGGTGGGCAGCGGGCGCATACATGTCAAGGTGTTCCGCCACCTGTTGCCAGGCGGATGCGACCGCGTGTTCGCCGACGATCGTCTCGAGGATCCGGCGCAGGTCGATGGGCTGGATCTGCCCCGACAACGCACCGGTCGACAACGCCCCGGCGAGATCGGAGGCTGCCAGTCGTGCGATGGTCGGATCGCGGTGCCTCAGTGCAGCACGCAGCAGGTTGAGGCGGCTGCCACCGTCGTAGTGGCGGATCCAGCCGTAGGCCGGGGTGCGGGCGAGAGCGTCGGCGAGTACGCCTGCGGCGGTCTCGGCTAGTCCGGCTTGTGCGGCCATCGCGGCGATCCCACCAAGGGCCTCGCCGTCCAGACGCAGCCGGCTCGCTTCGTTCAGCAGCGCCTCGGCAACGGCACGTGTCACACGACCGCCAGCCACTGCCTCGACCGCGGGACCCCAGTCGCGGGGTTCGGCTTCCGCTTGCGAGATGCGGCGCATCTCAGCCAACAACGCTGTAACGCTCGTTGGGGACGCAGCCAGCGCCGGGACCTTGCCCCGTTCCGTCGATGCGACGGTTGGACTCGGGCTGTGTGAGCCGTCGGAATTGGGGCTGTCGGGGTCCTCCGGCACCGACCACACTGCGATGGCATCGTCGATGGTGGCGACCGCCCGCGGCGTTTGCGGATCTAGGCGCTGCTCGATCGCCCGGCGTACTTCGTTGGAGGGCTGCCTGCGCAGCGGGATGAGCAGCTCCGCGGCCGCGACTGCGGCGAGTTCGACCGGCACTCGCGAGTCGCGCGCACTTCCCAGCAGCACGGCCTCGATCGCGTCGTTCTCTTCGATGATGCCGGTCTCGCACAGTGACTCTGCCAGGGTCGTGCTCAGAGCGGGGTCAGCCGACCACACCATTTTGATGAGCTGTGCGGCCGCTTCGGCGGCGTCCTCGCCGGCGTCGTTCGCCGCTACGAGCCTGCCCGCGTAGCAGCGAGCGGCCTCGAGGAACTCCTCGAGCTTCAGCACGTTGTCGGCTGCAGCAGCGCTGAGCCAATCGAGCCAGGCGGTTAGCTGCCGGTCGTCGTGGTGAAAGCCGGGGCCCCAGGAGGCGCGCAGTGCTGACCGGACTGCCTCCTCAGCCCGCTGCAGGTTTCCGGCTTTGCTCCACCCTTTCGCCTGTTCGAGCCAGACCTCAGCCAGCTCGTGCGGTCCGGCGGCCCAATCCGCGATGGCGGTGTCGAGTCGTTCGAGATGGTTGCGTACTCGATCGACGACGTCGGCCTTCGCGAAGGGCAGAACAGCGCGCAGGACGTGCATCTGCCGCTGCGGCGACCAGTACTTGGCACGATGCGGGTCGTCCCAAGCTGCAGTGAACCGATCGAGGAGCGCATGGACTGTATCCGGCCCACCAGCGGCGGCAAGACGGGCGAGCCGCCGGAACAGCCCGGGCGCCGCAGCCTGGACGTAGTACCAACCCGTCCAATCCCGTGTCTGGCGATTCGGCACCTCTAGCAGGCGGATGATCGGATCAGCCTCAGCAGCGACGTATGGTGCGCTGCCGCGGCCGATGTCCGCTGCGACCTGGCGTCCCTCCAGTTGCGCGAGGATGCCAAGGGCGCGCCGAAACCGTTCGGTTCCGGCGTCGCGTCGGTTAGACGGGGCTGTTGACGGGAGGCCCGTGGGCGTGGCGCTGGTCGCAGTATGCAGGACGCGCAGCTTGGCCAGGTCGATGAACGTCTGGAACGGCGTCAACCCGTGCTGTCCTGACGGGACGGACGGCCACGCGGCGACAGTGTCCGGCGGCACGAGCAAATCGAGTTCGGGCGCATCGATCAGGCCGCTGGCGATCAGCATGTCAGCGGCCCTTAAGCGAAGGTTGAGCGGGGCCCCCCCGGTCCGACGCGTTGGTGAGGCGTCCTCTTCATCGTGTTCGTCGTCTCGCTCAACCGTGTGGAGCTTGATCACCTCGCGGCTCCAATGCAGGACAGAGCTCGCGTCGCCGTCCTCGCAGGCGGCGATCGCGTGGACCACCCGGGCGCGAGCGCGCCAGCCTGAGGACGACTCCCGGTCGATCCTGTCCCGCAGGGTTGTCAAACCCGTCTCGTCACGGACCTCGATGAGCAGGTCGAAGCACCGGGCCAACATCACGTTGCGCGCCAGCGTAATGTTGGCCATGCGTTCCTCGTGATCGCGTTGGCGACGCTCGACAGCCCAGTTCGCCTCGTCGTCGAGTACTGCCGGCGGGTCATTGGGCACAGGGCCGGTGGTTGGCACCGTCAGATGGTCGTCGAGTTGCGAGAGAACCTCGTCGAGGCCGGAGATATGAAATGTGACCTCGGCCCAGTCGGCAGCGCTCGAGGGTTCGTCGTGGACGATCTCGGCCAGGCTTCCGGCAGCGCGCAGAATCTGTGCAGCGGCTTCAAAGGATCCGGTGCGAGCGAAGCGAGCAGCAGTCTTCAACGCAGGCTTAACCGGCACCCGCAATAGACCAGCCGCGACGACGTGCTCGAGCGCCCGCTCGGGCGGCCCGAGGTAGACCATCACGCTCGCGAGCTCTTCAGAGCTGATGACTAGCTCTCGCTGCCAGACCTCGTTGTGGAACAGCAGCATTCGGACGAGATTGGCGTGATCACCCGTGTCGGCAGCTGCCCGCAGCGCAAGCCGCGCCTGGTCTCGCACGACGGCTAACGGGCGCAGCTCCAAGATCTTGTCCCGCAGCAAGTTCGGCGTCGCCAGCTGGATGACTCGTGCGTAGTCCCCTGCCAGGTAACGGTGCGCCAGCTCCTCATCCCGGTATAGTGTCCAGCGCTGATCTGAGCGTCCACAGACGTCGGCCAGCACGGCGTGCAAGGCCCGGTCCCGCTCAGCGTCGAACGTCCCGGCGACTCGCGACGTCTCCTCCATGAGGAAGCGGCGAAAGCTGTTGTGGATGAACCGCCACACCGTCCCCTCGCGGCGAAAGAACGTCGCTGTCCTCTGTACGAACGCCTCGAGTACCGGCGTCGCTACCCATGTCTTGAGCCACTCGAGATCCACTGGTGTGCGCAGCCGGGCAACTGCGGCCACGACGTCTAGCAGTTCGCGATCGTCACCGACGGCCAGCAGATAGCCACGGTATCGGACCTCAACCTCGCGTCCGTACGCTGAGGCGTCGTTCAGCAGCGTATCCACGGCCAAGTTCCGCAGCTGCGGATCGGACTCTGCGGACTCCAGCGCCGCAAGATCCTGTAAAAGGTAGGTCAACGCAAGCGGGTGACCCTCGCTGGCCGCGACTAGGCGTTCGCTCTGGCCGGGAAGCAGCCACTCCCCTGGTCCAGTGGCATCGGCCAGCCGAAGCACCTCGCCCGGAGCAAGCGGCGGCAGCTCAACCGTCCGGTCGTCGGTGGTCAGCGCGTCACGGATCGGCTGCGGCAGGATGCCGGTCGTCTGTGTGCCAAGCACGACGAACACCCCCTCCGGTATGCCTGTCGGCGCGGGCAACTCCTCCAAGAGAGAGCGCGACGGGTTCTGCTCGCGCGGGATGTGGTCGAGCCCATCGACTACGATCACAGTCGCTTCCTGGCAGTCGCGCCACCGCTCGCCGGCGTCGGCAAGCTGCTCCTGCAGCATGGCGCGCTGGGTTCGCAGGTCGTTGCCGTATCCTCGACGGCGGAAGCCGACACCTTCCAGCGCGAGACTAACGTCGTGCAGGAAGCTGTCGGCCTCACCGCGCCCACTCAGCGGGTCGGACGCGTCGGGAACGAATGCGTAGTACCGGACAACCCGCCGCTGTGGCCAGGTCAAGCTGGCCAGCAACGTCGACTTGCCAGCACCGGCGGGACCGACCAGCGCGACGTAGCCACCCCTCAACTCGTCGAGCCGTACCTGGAGTTGCCGTCGAGCGGCCTCGTTCGCGGTGTAGACGGCGGGCATCGGGAAGGCGTGCGGGTTCCGGAAGCGCAGCCTGTCGGTCCAGCCGAGCCGTTCGAACAGCAGCTCGCGGCTCAGCTGCATCGGCCGGGCCGGGTCAGCGACTAGCGCCTGCAGAGTCGCGGCAAGGTGCTCCAGGTCGCTGTCTCGGGGTGCCTCATCCGGACGTAGCAGTTGATCTTCCACAGCAGGGCCGAAGTGCATATCCAAGTCGCCGACGAATGCCGCGAACGCGTCGACGTCCAGACCGGCCGCGATGCGCAGCGCCTCCCACGCTGGCTGCCAGGCGGTCACCTCGGGCAGCGTCGCAACCTGCGACCATTTGCCGCTGCCAGCGCGCAGGCGCTCCCGAGCCGGCATCCACGACCTGGCCAAGAACGCGGCAAAGTGCCGTGGCGGCTGCGCTGAGCAGGACGCCAGGACAGACCCCTGCCGTGGTGAGGTCACCGAGGGGTTCTCGTTACTCCACAGGCGGATCTCGAGCGGTCCGGACCAATTCTCACGGATGCGCTGCCACGCCTGCGCAAGCCGCCCGATAAGCGGTGTCGCATCCTGCGATGCGTTGACCAGTTCGGCCCAGCCGAAGGCGCCGGGGTACTGCGCCCACTTGACCTGCAGGGCGTAGCGGGTTCCCCCGGCCTGGAACTGGAAGTCATCCGCGACTCCCGCGTCGGGATCCGCGACCCGAATCCACTCCAGAGTAGTGATCTTTGCACGCACGGTCCGCGCAGCCAGGCCGTACTGACCGCTGAACCCGACAACGGCGGCGCGTTCACCTTCTGCTGGACGCGCGCCGGCATCGCTGGCGACACTAGGCTGTTCTGGGGGCACTCGGCCATTGTCGCCTGCCCCACACGCACTACAAGTGCGACACCAGGAGCCGACCGCCTAAAGGCGAGCTTCTATCCACACGCGGGAACCGCATCGGTCGTTCGCTCATCGGCTATGAGCAGACGTCATCGGGCCCGCGAGCCTGAGCCACGGCACTGACACCTTCGGGTACGTCGAAGAGGTCACCGAGCAAGAAGCGCTGCTCAGACGGTTGCCGGTGGGATTCGAGCCTCAGCTCCCGGGAGCCTACCAGCGCCACCAGGACGGCACTCAGAGCCGCATGTCGATGCGACATGACCCCCGGGGAACCGCATCAGCGGGCCCGAGGACGACAGCCGGCATGATCCAGGCGGGGAGCAGCTAACCCTGACCACTTCGGTCTTCTCTGGGAGGTCACGCCGGCCCACTCGCCCGCATCACCGCAGTTCAGCGCGCTGTTCCGCGTCCATCTGCGGTGAGCACTTCGGACGGAGTGACCACTTCGCCAAGCTGCTCCCAATCTGCACCCACCTGCAAGACCCGGCCACCCGGCAGCTCCTTACCGCTCTGACCTGGGCACACGTCCCTACCAGGCGACATAGAGTGTCGTCAAATGCTGCTCAATATGGCTGAGCACTCCGTGTGAAGCAGGACGCAGCACCGACTCTGACCTGTGAAAACGAGAACCGGCAGGTCACGGTGGGTGCCGGTGCACGCCGTTGCTTGCCGTTCGGTGCAGTTGAAGGCCGTTCAGCGCACCTGTTACTCCCAACCCGCTCCCCCGATTCCAGCGGTTCGGACGCCGCGTGCACCAACGCGGCACCGCCGCCGTCGACACCGAGATCAAACTCCTCGGCGGTGCACAACCTAAACAAGATCTTCGCCACGATGCCAGGCAGAGGACCTCTTGACAGTCGAAGATTGGAAGCTGTGCGACAGCCTCCCCGCCTACCTGGCCAGTGCACCGAAACCTCCCGCCCTGGACCAGGACGACCCGCAGGCCAGCCGAACAAGCAACCCGCCCAAACGACACGACGTGCACATTAGCCCACGCGCGAAAGCGAAACCAAGACCTCCACCGGTCCCCGCCCACGCCGCACAGGTTAAAGATCAAGTTAGGCGGCGCGCCACCGCGCGGCCACCTCCCCACTGCGATCACAGGTAGGGACACTGCATCGGTGTGTTGCCGTGCACTCTCCATCTCTGACGGCAACCCGAGCGGACACACGCCTCCGCCGACAGCCCTCGGCTACCATGCGTGATTCTTAGGGTATGCGGCTCGTAGGCCAGACAACATGATCAAGGATCACCTCAACTCACCGTTGAGCGAATTCCACCGGCAATTGCAACAAGCTCACCCTCAGCCGACACGCCGACCCATGCATCCCCGCAGTCAATGTATTCTGCAGCCGCCGATTCAGAAATGCCCAGGACAGCGAGATTCTCGGCTCGCGAGTAGGTCAGACTCGCCGACAAGCGCACGACAGACCGCGCAGGAATTGCGATTTGGGCGTTTTCCCGGACACCCAACTCGGCTAGATCAACCAGTGGCACACGCCCGGCACCTACCGTCGCACCTATCTCTCTATCCATCTCCCCCAATGGGGGAACGTCAATGACGATAGCTTGCATGAGTCTTCCGGTAGCAGGCTCCAGCTTCAACTCGACCTCACCGCCATTGTTCCCAGACAGTCGGACATACAGCGGCTGACCTGCGAAACGTGGGTACCACGAGATCTTCAAGTCAATCCAGGGATCGCTCTCGACGATTGCTTCGACGCATTCGACTGTGCCAGCAATTCGAATCACAACTACTCCGCCTACCCTATGTACAACGCATGAAATAGCACCGGAAGTTGACCCTCGCTGCGCGGGGCACCGAATTTGAGTTCCCAACCGCCCACATTCATCATCTTACCAAAGGAGATTCCCCCACGACCTGCTTCTCCAACCGCCGCCTGGAGGCTTGAGAGTTGGGCTTGCGTTGCCATGTCAATCGAAGCTTTCGACGCTCCACGTGAAGCCATCCCAGACAGATATTCAGCCATGTGTTCCGTAGCATTTCCATGGACCCACACCGACGTATCACCTGCCTTTAGTTCAAACGAGCGGGGCAATAAGGATCCCGTGTAGTTCGGTTGAGTTGCCTTCACGCCATCCCACACCGTCCCCGGGCGTTTTGGGGTCGTTCGGAGAGGATTCCGGAGCGGATTCAAGCCGACCACGGGCCCGGCAGATGCGGCCAGCGCTGGAGCTGAAATAATTAGAGCCAAACCGACGACGTTCACGAAACCTTTGAGGATGCAAAAGAATGAGTTTGCGCATTGGGCGTCCTCTAGGTACTTCTCAACGTTGGTGCAGTCAGTGAAACTGTTGCACCGCATCATCGGAGACCCTTTAACGCATTTACGGGCTAGGCACATCATATGGCCGCTCGGCGGGGAAGGACGTTGCACCTTCGGCGCGGTCGGCAGCAACGGCGAGTAGGGGTGCGTATTGCAACCCCAATTGCACCACATTTTCGGCGCATGCCAGTCAGGAGTGTTGTTTCCCGCTTCCTGCCAGTCGTCGTCGCCGCAGTTCCCCCCGCAGCCGTCGTTGTCGCCGGAGACCTCGGTGTAGCTTCCGTCGAGGTGTTCGTAGTCGGAGCCGGGCCGGCAGTTGTCGTCGGCGCAGGACTTGAGTCCGCTGGGGTCTGACCGTGTGATGGGGCTGTTGTCGGCGTAGGAGTAGCCGTGCCATTGCTGGGGTGTGGCGAGGTCTTGGAGTGGGTCGACGCTGATGAATCTGCCGAGGGTGGGGTCGTATTCGCGGGCTCCGAGGTGGGTGAGGCCGCTGGGGTCTTTGTCGCCGCCGACGAAGCCGAGGGTGTTGGGCCAGGTGGGTGTGGTGCCGCGGGGTTGGCCGTAGGGGTCTTGGCGTCGGGTGGTGACGGCGTGGGTGGTGGCGTTGATGGTGGTGTGTTGGGTGCCTTGGTGGTCGGTGTAGGTCCAGGTGAGGCCGGTGGCGGTGTTGCGGCTGGCGATGAGTTTGTCGCCGAAGGTGTAGTAGCGGGTGCCGCTGATGGCGGTGGTGTTGTCGCGGTGGATTTCCTGGCCGGGGAGGTAGAGGGTGGTGCCGGTGGCGTCGCGGCGTAGGAGGCGGTTGCCGTCGGCGTCGTAGATGTTGCTGCCGGCGGTGGTGGCGTTGCCGGAGATGGTGGTGAGGTGGCCTTCGGGGTCCCAGGCGAGGTGTTGGGCTTGGGCGTCGGGTGGGCAGGTGTTGGCGGCGGTGCCGGCGGGTCGGCAGGTGGTGTTGCCGGCGTTGTCGTAGCTGTAGTTGTTGACGACGGCGGGGTTGGTGCCGATCGTGGTGGTGACTTTGGTGACGGCGTGGGGGCGTGCTACGTCAGGTCCGCCGGTGGGGTGGGTGTAGACGCGTTCGGTGTTACCGGTGGCGCTGTGGGAGGTTTCTTTGGTGCGGTTGCCGACGGCGTCAAAGGTCCAGTCGAGCCAGTAGGGTGCGGGGCCGCCGAGGTTCGCGGTGGTGGGGTCGGTGGCGCAGGGAATGTCGGTCTTGGGGGTCCAGGCGGAGGTGAGGCGGCGCAGGGTGTCGTAGCGGAAGCACTGGGTTTCGCTGGTGCCGATGTTGGGGGTGTCGGTGATGGTGGTGATGTTGCCGGAGTCGTCGGGGAAGTAGCGGCGGTCGGAGACGGTGCCGGCGGCGGTTTGCGGCTGGATGGTGGTGCGGTTGGCGCGTCGGGTGATTTCGTCGTAGTAGGTGGCGTCTTCGACGTAGAGGCCGCCCGCGATCTGGCGGGTGGTGATGTTGGGTTCGCCGAACTCCGTGTAGGTCTGCAGAGCGACGTACGTGCCGGCGCTGGTTGACGTCAACGAGGTGGGCAGGCCGGTGGTGGCGTTGTAGACCGTTTCGACCTGCTCGTTGGGCAGACCGCCGCTGGCGGTGCTGCCGTTGGCCTTGTTCGGGTAGAGGATGCTGGTGGGCGTGCCGTCGTACGGCGAGTACCCGTAGCCGTAGGTCCACGTGCCGGACAGGCCGGCGCCCTCCGCGGCGGGGATGACGTAGTTGACGCTGCTCGGTTGGCCTCGCGGGTTGAAGGTTCCGACCTGCCACTTGTAGATGTTCGTCGAGCCCGGCGCGTCGTATCGGAAGGCCTCGGTCAGCTGCCCCTTGGCCCGGGCTGTCGACCCGGTGTAGAGCTGGTCGTACTTCCACTTTGCGCGCAGGGTCCCGGTCGCGGAGTCGTCACGGAGTTCGCTCTTGCGGCCGAGGGCGTCATAGGTGTACCAGAGGACTTCGCCTCGTGCGTCGGTCGTCTTCTCGAGCTCGTCGAAGTCGTTGTACTGGTTGGTCGTGGTTCCGCTGTCCGGGTCGGTCGTAACGGTCTGCCGACCCTTGACGTCGAAGGTGTACGTCCACTTGTTGCCGACGTGATCGGTGATCTTAGCGAGCTGGTCCTTGTTGTTGTAGGTGTACCAGGTCGACTGGTAGGGGCCGGTCACGCCCTGGCTGGTGGTGTGTTCGCGCAGTTCGACGGTGTGGCCCTGGGCGTCGATCACGGTGGTGGTGGGTGTGCCGCCCTTGGGTGGGGTGAGGGTGCTTAGGTCACCTTCGTAGGTGGTGGTGATGCGCCACTTCTCGACGAGGCTCGCGACGCCGTCGCCGTTCAGGAAGATCTCCGCGGTGGGCCGGTTGGTGTTGTCGTAGGTGGTACGGATGAGTGAGGGAACGGCCCAGTCAGGTTTCCACCAGAGAGTTCCAGACGGATTGCCTGCCTCGGGGTGGGTGTTGTACTGGGTGTGGGCTCGGCCGAGCTTGTCGTAGATGGTGTCGTTGACGAGGGTGACGTTTGGCAACGCGCCGGCGGTTTGGGTCTGTCGGGGCCGCAGCAGGCCGTCGAAGATTTGGTAGGTCGTCTTGTAGCCGCCGGCTGGGTTGAGCGCCTTCGAGGTGGTGTAGGGGTAGGCGTCGCGGTTGGGCGCGAAGTGGTAGGTGTACTGGGCGGACGGGCTCTCCTCGTGGCCGGTCTTGGCCCATCCGTTGAACCAGACGCGCCAGACTCGGCCGAGCCCGTCGTAGGCGACGTCGGTAACGAGCCCGTTGAGGTCGGTGGCCTTCGTCGTAGAGCCCCAGTACGGGTTGAGGGTGGTGGAGCTGGTCCAGTTGTAGGGGGCCGGGCGGGTGGTGGTGATCCCGGTTACCGGCCCGCCGGTGGCCGGTGTGTAGGAGGTGTTGACGATGTTGCCCTTGACGTCGGTGCTGGAGGTGAGTCGTCCGAACACGTCGAAGGTGCTCTGGCTCGTCGTCTGCCAGGTCGTGCCGCCGACGGCAGTCCAGTCGGCGAGTTGTTCGACCTTGGTGACCGACCCTGTGGTGGGTGCGGTGTCGGGGCTGGTGGCGCCGTCGTAGGAGCTGCGCGTGTCGGAGATGACGTGCGCGGTGGTGGTGGGTGCGGTGGCGCAGGGCAACGCGGTGACGGTGGACTGCTTGACAGTGGTGAGAAGGTGCACGGTCAGGTTGCGGTTGTAGGTGCGGGTCTCGCACTTCTCGTCGCCGGTCGCGGCGTCGTCCCCGTTGTCCTGGACCTTGTCGACCGTGCCATAGGTATCGGAGAACCAGGTCTGGCTGCTGGTAGTGCGCCATCCTCGGGCGCCTTCGACGCCCAGGGCTGTTGCCTTGTATGTTTTTTGTTCGCGGACGAAGCGGGCGGTGACGGTGTCGCCGTTGATGGTCCGGGAGGCGGTGGCGGAGGATCGCCAGGGCACGTTGACCGTCTTGGCGATGGGTTCGGTGTCGGTGCCGTTGTAGGTGATCTGTTCGCGCACCATGCCGGCGAACTGGTCCTCGTCGTACACGGTCTCCGTGCCGAGGGAGGCGGGGACGGTGACGCTGCGAGTGGTCGTGGAGGTCAACCGGTCGCCGTGCATGCCGCGCATGTAGCGGGTTTCGGTCAGGGTCTGGGCGCCAGGGACGTCACCGACGCGGGTACGAACGGTGGCATAGCCGCGGAACTGGTTCCATGTCTTGCGCTTGGGCTCGATGAGGCCGTCGTCGTCGGCGTAGTGCCATGCGGGCGCGCCGACGTACTCGTAGTAGGTGTACTTCGGCGGCGCCGCGCCGTTGGACAGTTGGACGTCGGATTCGGAGACGTTCTTGACCAGGTACTTGTGCCACCACTCCGTGGTGAGTGCCTCGCCTGCTGGGTCGTCGGGGTCCTCAATGCGGGCCGGGTAGCAGCGCATCGTGTTGTTCTGCGCTGAGGTAGGCAGGTTGGAGGCCGTGCACTCGGGTAGCGAGTACTCGACGTCGATCTTGGCTCCGGCCTCGGTGACGATGTAGTCGATGCGTTGCCAGTTGTTGCTGGTGTTGTTCTGGGTGAGGACGCGGTTGGCCATCGACACGGGGGTGAAGGTGACCGGGGGCATCGTCACGGTGGTGCCCACAAGCCCTTGGTGGACGATCTTGTCGAGCCACAGGCCGGCGTGGTCGCTGCCGTCGCCGGCTTCAGGGAACGTGTGGGTGAAGGTCCAGGAGTCGACGTTCTGCCAGTCGGCGGTGGTCTTGGTGGTGTCCCACACCCGAGTGGTGATATTCGTCAGGCGTTGGGTGGACCAGAAGGTCGGTGAGTACAGGCCCGGGCAGGACGTGTTATCGCACTCCTGGTCTTTCGGGGTGTCGGGCCAGTTGGCGTCGACAGTGCAGGAGGTGAGGCAGCGGTCGTCCGTGTCGAACAAGACCTGGGCGGTCGGGGTGACCGACCTGTCGGCGGTACCGCGGTCCCACGTGCCGTAGTCGGCGCGCACGAGGGTGCCGCCGCGGGTGTAGGAGGCGTCGTCGCTGTCGTCGATGTTGCGGGCGTACTTGTTGGTTTCCTTGTTGTACCAATACGACAGGGTGTTGCCGCGAGGATCGATGACGTAGTCGAGGTTCCATCGCCATGCCTGGTCGCAGAAGGATTCGCCGAACGAGGTCTGGTGGCAGGGCTCACCGGAGTGGTTGCCGGCGACGGGCACGGTCCAGGTGGATCCGGTGGTGGTGCTGTGGCCGGGAAGGTTGTGTTGGCCGAAGAAGTACTGAATGCCATTCGGGGTGGTGATCTTCCAGTACTCGCCGTTGTTGTCGCCGTTGCTGGCTCCGGTGAGCTTCTGCACGCGGGAGCCGTCCTCTTCGCGCGGGTGCCATCCCTTCCCGGCTTCGTAGATGAGTTCGACGCCCTGGCCGTTGAGCAACATCACCGCGTTGTCGGAGCGCCAGCACAGGTCGCCCGTCTTGACGGTGTTGTTGGCCCCGTCCTTCATGTCATCGAGGCACGGGACGTAGCGGCGTTCGATGTAGCCGGGCCAGTAGTTGAAGCCTTCGCCGATCCAGGAGGGCTGGTTGTTGGTCACCGATGAGCGTCCGTCGACGCTGGCCGACGAGTAGGAGATGTTGATTGACGGAGCGAGGCCGCTGATGGCCGGTGGCACCCGGATGGGCTGGGACCAGGAGAAGTTGCCCGACGACCCGCCCGACGTCCAGTTCGACGATGATTCCAGTGGTGTGGCGCCGAAATTTCCGGACGGTCCCGAAGGGCCGGCCGACAGGGCGACCAGGGTACCTCCAGTCGCGCCTGCGGTAGCGGCCTGTCCGGGGCTGTCGGGGGTGACGGGCACGTCGGCCGTCACCATGCCGGCAGCGGTGTCATTCGACGAAGGCAGGGCGGTGACGGTGCAGCCGGGCCGAGCGTCGTCGGTTAGCGCACAGGCCGGGACCTGCCACAGCTTGAGTCGCGACGCCCAGTCGCCTCCGTAGGCGTTACGGAAGCCCGAGTACTCGACGGAAAACCTCACCTTGTCGGGCTTGTCTGCCGAGGCTGCGGCGACGCGCAGTAGCAGCCCGTCGCGCATAGATGCGGGTGTGGCGGCGCGGTCGAGGACTTGCACCGTCACGGACGACAGCGGTTGACTCGCCACACCGGCGCGGGCCACCCTCACGGGCAACGACCCCACGCGCACCCGTCCAGCGCTACGGGCGTTGGGGGCTGGCAAGCTGACGGTGGCCGAGGCAGGTGTCGGCCAGGATGGGGCCGGTAGCGCCTCACGCTTTTGGCTGGTGTGGGGCCACGCCTTGCCCTTGGCGTGACCGCCATGGGTGTTCGTGTTGGTGGCTTGCGCAGCAAGGTGAGGGTGGGGCTTGGCCTGGGCCGGCGCACCGACAGCCATGCCATTGCTGAGCAGTGAGGTGGCGACCACACCGCATAGCAGGACGCGGAGTCGCGTGATGCGGGTTCGGCGCCGCGTGGCTGGTCCCGAACGCATCAGCGATGACGTGAGGTCTAGCATCGTGGTCTCCAACGTTCTGTGGAACGAGAGTGCGCTGAGCTGGGTGGGCTGGGCTTGTGTGCCCACCCAGCCGGGTTCCGGTGTGGGCTAGGGGTTCAGGGGTGCAACGACCTGCGCCTGGTACAGGCTGTTGACCTTGGCGGGTGTGAGAGCTCCCTGGAAGACGGAGAGGTCGTCAACGCCGCCGTGAAGCCAGCCGGTGGCGGCACCGTTGGCAATGGAGCGGCCGACGGTCAGCGGACCGGAAGCCTGCCACGGGCTCCACGCCGCCTTCATTGCCGTGGTTGTGGTGAGGGCGCCGTCGACATACAGGCGCAGCTGCCGGTTCTGAACGTCGAGGACTCCGACGAGGTGATGCCAGGACGTCCCGGGGTCGGGTGCCGCAGCGGTGACGGTCGTGGTGTCGGCGGAGTTCGTGGCCCCGGAGATCGCCGGCAAGCTGAACTTCCACATGCCGGTGGCGCCGCTGGTGGCTCCTGGGGCGTACTGGAGCAGGAACCCGCTGTTCGTGGAACCGTCCTGGGCGACGATGGTTTGTGTGGTGTCAGTCCGGTCCACCCGCACCCATGCGGAGACGGTGAAGGACTGGTCGGTACGCAGCACCGGCGTGTTCGACCAGATGTTGTACTCGTTGCCGTCCTCGTCAGTTGTCAGACCCGTGATGGTGGCCGAGCGGCCCGACTCCTGCGTGACCTCGCTGTTCTCCCCCTCGTCCGGAAAGTACCGGTCGTCGAGGTGCAGGCCGTTGCCCCGGTTACCGCTGGCGACGCCACTGCCTCGGCTCAGCGCCAAGTACCGGGCGAAAGGCGTGCTGTCGTTGGCATCGCACGTGGCGGCGCGGTCGGTGACGAAGCAGGGGTGCGCGCTCTCGAAATCCCAGCGTCCGACTTCGGTGGGTGCGAGGATGCCCGGTTCATTGACGCCCCCAGAGTCGGGGTCGGAGGCGAGTTGGCCGGTGAAGTCATGGTCGACCAGGACACGGTTGTAGACCTGCACGTCGGCGATCTGGCCCGCGCCGCTGTTGCTCTGTCCGGCACCCCACTTGGCGTACCCGACATGCAAGGCCCCGGTGGCGTTCCACGTCGAGTCGTGGTGGGCGCTTCCCTTCGCGTCGCCGTTGACGTAGAGGCGCATCTGCTTCTGGCTGGCGTCGTAGACGGCGGACACGTGGGTCCACGTGTTGACCGTCGCCGGGGCGAACACGAATGCGCCCTGGGTGCTGGTGCTGTCCGCGTTGTACATCGAGAAGCCCCACTGTTTTGTGCTGGGGACGTAGTACAGATTGAAGCCGTTGGTGACTGCGCCGTCCTGGGAGACGATGGTCTTGCAGCAGGTGGTGCCGGTGTCGGTGACGCGCACCCAGGCGGCAACGCTAAACGACTTGGTGGTATCCACGACCGGCCCGGCCGTCTGCGCTTGCCGGCCCGACCCTACGAAGGCGGCGGTCTGTCCACCGATCAGGCGGGCGTCGCTGTCCCATGTGACGTTGGTGGGGGTCAACGGTGTGTTCGCCGTGAGCGGCCCGGTGCCGTCTGTGTCGCCCAGCAGTTCTTGGCCGTCCGCCAGCGCGGCGGACTGGTCGCGCTCGGGATAGGTTTCCAGGCTCCACTGTGCGACCGGTAGGGACGGCTTGGCGACTGTGATCTCCTCGGAGTCACTGTTCCCGAGATTCCCGACGGCGTCGATGCTGCGCGCCCAGAAGATGTTCTTGCCGTACTTGTAGGCCAGAACGGTGACCGTGGCGGTCTTTTCGGTGGGGTTGGTGGGGTTGGCGGCAGCGGGTACTTCGCCGAAACTCGGCGGGGCAGCGACTGCGGCGAGGATGTCCGGTTTGGCGTCGCCGGTGAAGTCGCTGACGGTGAACACGCCCGCACCCGGGGGGATGGTGCCCTTGGTGATGCCGGCGGTGTCCAGCCACCCGCCGGTGCCGTTGCCGCGGTGCAGCCGTACTTCGCCGGTGGAGTTCAGGCGTACGAGGACATCGGTCTTGCCATCACCGGAGAAGTCGCCGCGTCCGAACAGTGCTGCGCCGCCCCAGGCGGAACCGATGACCTCCGAGGTGCCCGTGATCCAGCCGCCGGTGCCGTTGCCGCGGATCATGAAGAGAGTGCCGTCGGTCTTGCGCCACAGCACGTCGGGCTTGCTGTCTCCGTTGAAGTCACCGGGCGAGAAGATCCAGTTGGCGGTCGAGAAGCCCGTGCCGATCTGTATCGAGGTGGCCTGCAGTCCGCCGCCTACCGTGCCGGTCCGCATCCATAGGTTTTGGGTGGCGGCGTCACGGTAGAGCAGGTCGGGCGCGCCGTCGCCGGTGAAGTCGCCTGGGGAGAACAGGAATTGGGCCGTCGACCAGTTTGATCCCTCCAGGAACTCGGGAGCACCGAGGAAGCCGCCCGTTCCGTTGCCTTTGGCGATGTAGAGGCTGGCGGTTTCTTGTCGGCGGAAGACGACATCAGGCTTACCGTCGCCAGAGAGGTCCCCGGGGCTGAGAACCGTGCCGTCGGTGTACCAGGCCGACGCCGGGTCGCTGAATGTCGCGGAGAATCCGCCGGCGCCATCGCCAGGATAGGCACGCAGGCCGTACAAAGTCGCGGGTGGGCCGGTGAAGCTGTACCGGAACTTGGCAACGTCGGATGCGGTCGTGGAGAGGGTGAAGGTGATCGGCTCACCGGGGCCGGGACCCGCGTCAGGCGGGTTGAAGGTGGGTGGCGTGATCACCGGCGGCGGCGGCACCGACGTATCAATGGCGAACTGGCACCAAGCCGACCAGCCGCTCCAGATTCGGTAGGGAGCCGGGTCCACGGCGGTTACACGAAATGCGTAGCTCCTGCCCGTGGCCGCGGTTACGGCTGCGGAAGTGGCGCGGCCGTTCGCTGGCGCGGGCGCCGTCGCGGGCGGCGTCTTCCGTGGCGGGTACGTATCGGTCACCACGTCCATCCCCGCGGCTGGGATCTCAATCCACTCGTACGTGCCCGTCAGCGTCTGACCAGAGTCCGCGTCGGGGTAGACGGCGGAGAACGTGGGGGTCGTGGTGCCGATGCTGACTCCGCCGGTGGGGCAATCCACCCCGCCGACCTGCAGCTTGTTCGGCTTGCCCGGTTTCGAGTCGTAGTCCACGACCAGCTTCGCGTTGGCGGGCCGGAACTTCTTCCATCGCTGTTGATCCGACTCGTACTGGCCGTCGTCATTGCAGGCGCAGAACCCGACCGTGATCGTGTTCCAGTTTCCCGTCGCCGCAGCTTGGATTTGACTGGTGACCACCGAGCCGGTGAAGTTCATGTACATGTCGTCCTGCGGCGAGTCCGAGCACCCGCCGGCCTTGTTAGCGTGCCCGTCCGCGGCGTCGAGCCACTTGTTGAGGGTCATTCCCGTCCAGGACGCCTTCATCGTCGCGTTGATCGCCGGCGTCAGGTACATGTGGGCTGGCGAGTCACCGCACGAGTACGAGTGATACAGCTTCATCTGCACGTACGCCGACTCGATGTGCTTACCACTCAACGACACCGTGCCGTTGGTCATCGGAAATGTGAAGTAGGACCGGAACTTCGCCCCGACACACGGTCCTTCCGGGCTGTAACCCACCCGGGCCATCGTGTAATCGGTGTTGGTGCAGCCGTTGCTGGTGGCGTACGCCCACTTCGATTCCGCGACAGACCATGACGGGTCCACGAAGAGCGGGAACGTCACCTCGTCCGAGGTGAGGAGCCCCGGGTCGGGGATGATTTCCAGATCGCCAGCCTCCGTGACCTTAGTGATCACCTCGCCGGTCAAGGCCGCATCACCGGCCACGGTCGTTGACGATCGCGCCGCCGGGCCGGAGTTAGCTGGCGTGGCGGAGTCCCACATTCGTGCCGGCTCTGTGCGCGCCACCACTGCCGTACCGGCGTTGGCCTGGAGCGAGCCGTCTGGCTGCGCCGCGAGGCCGACGTCACCACTCACCCCGAGAGTCACCTTGCGGATAGCGGGGTTGGCGGCCGCCTCAGCGGACTTCACCACCAGCACGTGCGTGAAGCCCGTGTGGGTCGCGTGCACCACCAGGTCCACACCCGAAAAAACCTCTGGATAGGTGGCACCATCGCCGGACAGCACTGGGGCCGGAAGTCCGCTAGACCAGGACAACTGCAATACCTTGCCCGAGCGGCGCAACGTCACCAGCGGGGCGATACCTCCACTAGAGAACGCCACGTCCGCCACCGACGACGCCGGCCTGACCAGGCCATCCCCACCCGGCTGCAGCGTCAGGTCGACATCCGCCCACGAACCATCCGCCTGTCGCGCGCGCTGCGGCACCACCGCCGACTCCAACGACAGCCGCCCGTCCGGCTGCGCCACCACCTGCGTGTACTCAGATCGCGAGGAGTCGACCGCGACAGGAATGTTGCATGCAGCCGCAGCCGCAAGCGCCTGCGCCTCGGAGACCGCCGCCGTATCACATGACGGCGCCGCAGGCGCTGACGTGGCGGGCACTGCCGAGGCCACGACGGCCACAGCCGGTAGGAGCAGCCAGGCGGCCACCGCCCCCGCCACCCGCCCCAGCGAGAGCGGACCCCAACCCACTGCGAATCGCGTACGACCGTCAACGAGCCCGATAGGCGTCGGATTGCCTACACCGTTAAGCACACGGCCTCCCGACCGCCATGATGATCAATTGCAGCGGGACTGTAGCGGAAACCGCAATGCGCGGCCATCCCCTCACGGACAGCTACGAAGCAGAGAGTAAAGAAGGTCGTCGAGGCACCTTGCACCTGTGCCGTCCACTGCGATCGGTCTGATCTGCCTCGATCGCTGACAGTAACTGTGGCGGCGAGCTATGGAGGGACCAGCATCGGTCGCGGACAGCAACTACAGAGACGCCAGCGGCTACGGTCGTGTGACTTTGGCGACACGAATTTCGGCTCGTGGTTGCCCCTGCGTAAGCAGGAACCGCTCAAGGTGTTGCCGCCCGGCAGACGACTGCGGCGTGTCGAGCCGCGATGATGGGTGGAGGTCCAGCACTCCGGGATCCTCGTCTCGCGTCGTGCCTCAAACTCGCTCGACGGATCGCGGCCGGTCACCAGGCGGGCGTCGACCGCCCTCGGTCCGTCTGGAGCCCGACGAATCAGGCGGTGCCGTTCGAGTGCCTTCAGGTGGTGGGTCAAACCGATGAGGGTCAATTGAGACCGACGGCACCCCCACGTGCTGCGCCTGAACAAGGCGAAACCGCTGCTCATTCGCGTTCCGGGATCTCGGTCGACCGACACCTTTACAGACCGGTACGTCCACGATGGCAACTCCGATGAACCGTTTGCCGATCCGACAAACGCTGGCGGCACCGTCAGCTCCTACGAAGGCGTCACTCGCTGGCTCCAAGGCCTGCTTCAGGGGCGCAACTTAGGCCAAGTTTGTCGGTTAAGGAAGCGACGGCCGGCGAGCCAGATGGTCCTGGGCGACATGGACGCGCGGTATCGGTACCGGCGTGGGATAACGTGCGCCAAACATCGAGGGGAAGGATGTGGCGCATGGCGAGGACGAAGCTCATCGGCTCGCGACGCAGAGCGTGCGTAGCGGTGCTGTCTCTGGCCGGGCTGGTGGCAACGACCGCGGGCACACGCCTCGCCGACACCGTCGAATCCGCAGCCAACAAAAGGCCACCGCACTCACCAGCCGCGATGCGACTCGACAAGCCGAAGAAGCTGTTCGGAAGTTGGAACGAGTCGGTAGACCGACGGCTGCGCGAGCCAGCCATGGTGGATACTGACGCCTTCAAGAGGCTGCTCGACGGTGAGCCGACCAGCGCCGTGGGCACCGCCTACATACCGGTGGAGGAGAAGTACTCGCGCAGGCTCGGAGTATATCGTCCAGGCGATAACCGGGTCATCGTGGTCAATGGGGTCTCCGGCATCGTCACTGACACAGATACAACGCTGAGTCAGGTATTCGCCGCCCGGCCGGCCATCACCGACTGGGCACCGGTCTCCCCGGGTCCGCTCGGCGGCGTAGCGGGCTGCGGCAGCGGCCAAAGCAGAGACGGCCTGGTCAACATCTGTGCATGGGCCGACAACCACACCATCGGCATGGTCACCTTCATCGGCTTCGCCCAGTCCGGCGACCCGCAGGCCTCTTTCTTGCAGACCCGCGCAGAATTCGAACACCCGGCACGCTGACAGCTTCAGTTAGCCCGAATGTGTCCCCAAATCGAGGGGCCTGGTTAGGGCGTGCCAGTGGGGTCCAGATCTCAATTGGCGAGACCACCGCCGCCTTCAACACGGCTGGTTGGAGCGGTGCGTCGAATTACACCGTGCCCGTGAAATGACCGACTTATATTGAGTGCACTGGATCGTGGTGGCCAACGCGTGGCTCCGGGTTCGTGACGAACGCCTGCAGCATGTCCTCATCATCTCCCTGAGGGGTATCAGGCGACCGGGCGCAGTTGCCGGATGGTGCCGTCGGGGCGGTCGGGTTTGGTGCTTTCCCAGCGGCGGTGCAGTGCGTCGACAAGGTTAGTGATCATCGGTTCGGTGACGTGGCTGTAGATGCCCCTTACGCCGGCGAGGCGGTGTCCGAGGCGGCGGGCTTGGGCGATTTCGGGGATGCCGTCTTCGATGAGCCAGGTCTTGTGGGTGTGGCGCAGGTCGTGGAAGTGCATGCCGGGCAGGATCGGTGGGATGCCTCGTTGGGGGTTGCCGGCGACGGCGGGGGTCCAGGCGCGGCGGTTGAAGTTGGAGCGGCGCTGGTGGTAGCCGCGTGCGCCGGGGAAGACGATGTCGTGCGGGCTGTCGGTGAGGTGTGTGGCGAGGAGGTTGGTCAGGAAGCGGGGTAGGCGGATGTGGCGGACGGAGTCGTTGGTCTTGGGTGGGCCGAGGAACAGTTTGCCGTCGACTTCGTGTAGTGCGCCGGTGTCGGGGTGGATGTAGATGCTGCCGGTGGTGAGGTCGAGGTTGCTGCGGGCGAGGCCGGCGAGTTCTCCCCATCGCATGCCGGTGTAGGCGGCGGTGAGGATCATGAGCTCGTCGGAGGGGCGGGCTTGGCGGGCGGCGATGGCGGCGACTTGTTCGGCGGTGGCGTGGGGTCGTTCGGCGCGGATGCCTTTGGGGATGCGGATTCCTCGGCAGGGGTTGAAGGGGAGTCGGCGGTCTTCGACTGCTTCTTGCAGGATCATCGACAGCACCATGATCACGTCTGCGACGGATCGGGGTGCCAGGCGCTTGCCGAGGCGACGGCGAGGGTCTTGATGTGCTGGCGGCGGATGTCGACCAGGGGTAGGTGGCCGAGGGTGGGCAGGATGTGTAGGCGTAGGTGGCTGCGGTAGGCCGACCAGGTGGCTGGGGCTGCTTGATGTGTTGACTCCCAGATCGGTACCCATTCGCCGAGGGGGATTCGGCCGCCGCGGGGGTCGATGAAGGTGTCTCGGGCGAGTTCCACGTCGATTTCTTTGGCGCGGATGACGGCGTCGGCGCGCAGGTCGTGCACCGAGTCGGTGGTGACGGTGCCGTCGGTCGTGCGGAGGCGGACGCGGAAGCGGGTGCCGCGCTTTTCCACCCAGGCCATGGTTACTCCGTTCGGTGTGGCTGTGGTGCGTCGCTGATTGACGCGTGACTCTTGGCGTGTGGCAAGTCGGTGGTGGCGGGGCGTGGGGGACGGCGGGTTCGCCGTCGTCCGGTGGCGGGTTCGGCGGCGGCGGCGATGATGGCGGTGAGGTCGGCGGCGGAGAAGCGCAGGTGTTTGCCGAGGAAGGTGCGGGGGATTTGACGGCGGCTGGCACGGCGGCGCAGCCAGGATTCCGGGACGCGCAGCAGGGCTGCGGCTTCGGCGGGGGTGTAGAGGCGAGGCTGCTGGTCGTCGGTGGGGATGGTTCGGTGGGTGGATGGGGTTGCGGATGGCGGTGGCCGGCGTCGGGATCGGGGCGGGTTGGAGGGCATGAGGGCTCCAGATGATTGGGGTGACGAAGGCTTGAGGGGTTCTTCGCGGGCAGCGGTGATGGCTGCCCGTGAAGAACCGCCAGTGGCCGAGGTCAGCGATGCCGGCAGAGCAGAAGACGGAGCGCGGTCGCCGCTTGGGCGGGGACGACGCCGTTGCCGAGCACGCGCAGCGCGGCGGTGCGGGGCAGTGCGAGGGTGGGGTCTGTGACCCAGTGAGCGGGTAGCCCCATGAGCCTTAGGGTTTTCGATCGTCCAGGTGAGATCATCTGGACTACCCAGAGGGGCCGGGTGTGGCTTGGCCCATGACGCCGTCCGGTGGCCTGAGTGGTATGGCCGCCGGCTCCTTCTGGACGCTCTGGCCGCTTATTGAGAGCCGCGAATCGTCGCTGTCTAAGGCTGTGCTGGCGGGGTGCTCCGTTGGGAACCTTCGATGTCGTTGTGGGGAGGAAAGGTTGGAACGGGCCTGGATCGGGATCGACGCCGGCAAGGCTGCGCACCACGCGACAGCCGTCGACGATCGCGGACGGGTGATCTGGTCGCAGCGGGTCGTCAACGACCAGGCGGCGATCGAGAATTTGATCACCAAGGGACGAGACACCGCCCAGGAGGTGACCTGGGCGATCGATCTGGCGGGCAGCCCGGCGGCGTTGGCCATCGCGTTGCTGCTGTCGGCCGGACAGCGCCTGGTGTACGTGCCCGGCCGGACCGTGCACCGCATGTCGGGCGCGTTCCGCGGCGAGGGCAAGACCGACGCGAAGGACGCCTGGATCATCGCTGAGACAGCGCGCATGCGCCGGGACCTGTCCGCGTTGACGGTCAAGCCGGAGCTGGTCGCCGAGCTGGCGATCCTCACCGCGCACCGGGCCGATCTGACAACCGACTGGACGCGCACCATTACTCGGCTGCGCGACTACCTGACCGGTACCTTTCCGGCGTTGGAGAAGACGTTCAACTTCGCTAAGCGCGGTCCGCTGATCCTGCTGACGCTGTTCCAGACTGCCGAAGCGATCCGGCAGGCAGGACGGGATGAGATCGCCGGTCAGCTCAAGGAGCGCCAGGCCCGGCGGGCCAGCACCCTGGCGGACAAGGCGTGGGCGGCCGCCCAGGCCCAGACGGTTCAGTTGCCTGGGCAGAGGGCTACTGCCCGGCTGATTCAGCAGATGGCCGACTACCTGCTGGGCCTGCACCGCCGGATCCAGGAACTCGACGCGGAGATCGCAGAGCTGTTCAGTCAACACCCGCAGGCGCAGATCATCCTGAGCATGCCCGGGATGGGGCCCGTGCTCGGTGCGGAGTTTCTGGCCGTCATCGGCGACACTCGCAACTTCCGCGACGCCGATCACCTCGCGGCCTTCGCCGGCCTAGCGCCGGTGCCGCGCGAGTCCGGCCGCAGAGTCGGAATTATGCGTCGTCCCAAGCACTACAGCCGCACCCTGCGCCGGGTCTTCTACATGTCGGCCCTGACCAGCCTCAAGTTCGACGGTCCGAACCGCGAGTACTTCGACCGCAAGAGAGCTGAAGGCCGCAGGCCACGACAGGCGTTGATAGCCCTGGCCCGCAGGCGCGTCGACGTGTTGTGGGCGTTGCTACGCGACAGCCGGTGCTTCCAGCCGGTCGCGCCTGCGCGTGCTGCCTAACGTCTCTCGGGTAAATCACGGGCGTTTCACCACCTGGCGATCCAGGATGGGCGCGTGGAGCGCGACAAAGCCCTTGCCCGGATGAACGAAGCCGCCGCGCTGTGGAGCGTCGGCCAGGTCACCGCAGCCGAGCTGGTCGACCTCGCCTGCGAACTGCTGGTCGCCGGCTTCGACGGACTCAACCTGGCCACGCTCGCCGGCGTTCACGCCCGGCATGCCGACGAGGAAGTCCCCGAACTGCTCGAAGCCGCACTGAAGGACGTGGGGCTCAGCTACTACCCGCGCGGCAGCCACGCTGGGCAGGAAGCGGCGGTCACGATCATGGCGTCGCGAGTCTTAGCTGGGCTTCTGCCTCCCCTGGACCTGGCTGTGTGGGCGCACTCCACCATCGGCCATGACAGGTTGCCACTCGCCGAACGCCTCGTCGAACTCGACGACGTGTACGACACCCTGGAGTACACCGACATGACGGAGCAGGACATCAACGACGAGATCTTCGCCGAAGCCCGGCGGATCGTCGGAACGACCGGAACCAAAGCCGAGCCGACGGCGCCGCCCTTGACTTCGTGATTGAGATGCCATTCGACGAACGGCGGGGCCAACACCGGCTTGCCGTGCCGACCGGTTTGAGTCGGGTGGGGTGCGGGCCGGCCCAGCAGCAGCTCCCAGCGGGCGACGGCGGCGGCGTAGGCGCCCCACCGCTGCTCATCGAGTGGCCCGAGGCTGGCGATGGTGGTGCGCAGGTCCGCTCCCCC
This sequence comes from Micromonospora sp. NPDC049139, assembly GCF_055586845.1. Taxonomy (NCBI): domain Bacteria; kingdom Bacillati; phylum Actinomycetota; class Actinomycetes; order Micromonosporales; family Micromonosporaceae; genus Micromonospora; species Micromonospora sp. NPDC049139. Next base: position 32,900 of record NZ_JBVJHK010000025.1, read on the forward strand.
GTCGCCGTGTATGCCGGGTCCTCGCGCGTCGGACGCGCGGGGTGTGGGCAGGACCCGCACCGCCGCTGATGGCAGGGTGAGGTCGCCGTGGGAGCCCCGTTGCCCGGGGCAGCCTTTCGCCCCGTCGGTGGCGCGTGGTGTCGGCAGTAGCACTTGCGACAGCGGCGGCCGGAAGCCCGTGCCGGCGCGTCGCCCTGGCGTGCCGGTGTCGCTGGCCCGTGGGGTGGGCAGCAGCCGGGCGGCGTCGGTCACCGTTCGCCCGTGGTGATCGGTCGGGTTCGTGCGGGCGGTGGTGTTGGTGCGGGTGCTGCTGTCGGTCCTCGTCCGTGTGGGTAGCAGGTTGTGGCGGGTGCCGCCGGGTTCGACGAGGTCGGGCAGTCCGTACTGGTGGCCGGGGCCTTTGCCGTCACGGGCGCACGGTGTCGGCAAAGTCCGCACCTCGTTGCCGGTGTGTTGTGGGTGTGCCCACCTTCTTATCTGGACAGTTGAGGTACTGGCGATTCTGCGGACGACTCGTTGAGCCCCTACGTTGTCCAGCGTGCGTGTGACGAAGGTTGTTGATGCCCGGCCCGGGCGGCCGGCGGTGGAGCTGGTTGACGACACCGGCGTGCCCGTGGCCGATGTGACCGGGTTCCTCCGCCTGTTGACGGTGCGCGACTATTCGCCGAACACGGTCCGTGCCTATGCGTACGACTTGCAGAAGCTGTACCAGTTTCTGCACGAGCATGGCTTGACGGTCGAGGAGTTCCGGCCTGCGCTGGCGGTGAGTTTCATCGAGTGGTTGCGAACCCGTTCGTCGAGCCGCAAGGCCCAGAGGCTGGACCTCGCGTTGACCGCCGGGAACGGCCGCTTGTTGGCGGCCAAACCTGTAACCGGGTGCTGGCGGCGGTGTCGTCGTAGGTCAGGCAGTCCTCGCGCCGCCAACCGAGGTCGAGCAATGGGAAGATGTTGCGCATGTAGGCGACGTCGGCGTCGCGGGCCCGGCCGATCTCGTCGAGGCTGATCCCGATTGCCATCTCGGCGACCACACCCACCGGGATGCGGGCCGGGTGCGGGTAGCCGAGCCGGCGCCGCACTTCCGCCTTGATGGGTTTGATCTTGTACTCGGACGTGCATTGCCGCCGTGCCATCCCGCGCTCGCCGCCGGGCCCGAGCGTGAAGAGTGGCATGCTGGCGAACCGGTGGGCCGGGTCGAGGGCGTCGTGGCGGATGTTGCCCGCCGACACTCGCACGACCGGGATCCCGGCCGGGGCGGCGAGCCGCAGCAGGCGGCGCAGGTGGGTGTAGACCGGGGCGGGTTCCCAGCCGGTGTCGGCGAAGATCGCCGCGTCGAAGATGGGGATCTCCCCGCGCACGGCGAGGAGCAGGACGGTGGAGCTTTGGACGCCCGCGCCGAGGCTCAGGTATCGGCGGGTGGGTACGCTCACGCGACCACCCCGCCCTCGGCGGCGTCCTTCGGGATTCCTGAACTCGGGTCGTCGGGCTGTGGTCGGCGGAAGATCAGCACGTCCTCATGCGTGATCAGGTGCAGCGGGGTGTCGGCGGTGCGCGCCTTGCGCACGGCCTGGAGTTGAAAGAACGACGGCCGAGCGACGAGCTGCCCATCGCGCACAGCCGCGAGCAGCGCGACGCACCGCTCGGTCGGCACCAGACCAGCGCGGACACCAGCGGCGATCACGGCGCTGGGCAGGTCGACCAGCTGGCCGTGCTTGCGCCATGGCCGGGCGGTGACCACCACGGTGCCTCCGGGGCGTAGCAGCAGGGCGCAGCCGCGCAGGATCTGCTCGAATCCGTCGGCGAGGCCTGTGAGATCGCGGTAGGCGAGGTTGCCGCGGTCGGTGCCGTCGTTGTAGGCGTTGTCGAACTTCGCCACTCCGTCGGCTCCGGGTCGAACCAGGCCGTGGACGGTCGGCCCGTATGGGGGAGAGGTGACCACCAAAGCGACCTGTCCCGCCAGAGCAGCTGGCAGCAGCGCGGCCAGGCGGGTGGCGTCGCCGCGGACCACCGACGCCCGCCCGGTGGCGCCCTGGGCGTGAGCGTGGGTGATGTTGGCATCAGCGATGTTCGACCAGCGCGGCTCGTACTCCACGCCGATGGCGTCACGGCCGGCGTGGATGGCCTCGACAAGAGTGGTGCCGATGCCGCACATCGGGTCGAGGACGAGGTCCCCGGGCTGGGTGTAGGCGCCCACGGCGTGGGCGGCGATCGCTGGGAGCATTCGGGCCGGGTGTTTGACCGATTCCGGGACGTACCGGCCGCGTCGCTGCACCGGCCCGGTCTGCTGGGCGGTCGCCCACACTGACAGACCCTCCGGCCGCATGGCGTGGCGCTGGCCGCCGTGGTCCCGGGCGGTGTCCTGGGTCGGCTGGTGTGGGTCGGTGGGGAACGGGGTGTGCTCAGCCACGGTGCTCACCCCCGTCCCGGCGCTGAACCTGCGGCGGACGAGACGGGCGAGAAAACGAGGAGGTCCGCGTGGACCCGCAGGTGCGCGACTGCCCACCGCTGCGGGTCGCTCTGGTGGGTGAGGGTGAGCAGTTCCTCGTCGGTGACGTGGTAGACGAACGCGTCGCCGTCCGTGTCGGCGGCGACGGCGACGATGTGCTGCAGGTAGCCCAGGCCCACCTGCGCGGCGGCGGTGGCTACCGGGGTGAAGTCCTCCGGCCGACCGGCGGCGGCGGGGACGGTGACGACCAGGACGAGGCAGCCGCCGGGGCGCAGGAGCCGCGCGCACGCGGTCAGCAGCCACGCCAGCCGGACCCGGTTGGTGGTGTTGTCGGGGTCCAGCGGCCAGCAGGCCACGACCAGGCTCGTCGCCTCCGCCAGGGATGCGCTGCCGGGGACGGTGGAGGTCGCTTCGGTGGGCAGGTCGGGTTCGGTGAGGTCGTCACCGAACCACGCGCTCATGTCCGGCACGTCGTCGCCGTCCTCGCTCAAGGCGGCGGGGTCGGGGCGTGCCGGTGGGGTGGCCGGGCCGATGATCAGGCTGGACGCGTCGGTGAACCAGCCCGGGTGGTGCCGCCGGCCGCCAGCCGTGCTGACGGCGGTCAGGGCGTGGTCGGCGGTGAGGTCGACGACGACCTCGCCGGGTCGGGTGTAGGCGGCGACGAGTCGGTAGGCCAGTCGGGCGCCGATGCTGCGGCCGGCGTCGGCCGGCCCGCGGGCGGTGCGCCACACGGTGACCGGAACCGGCGGGTCGCCGGCGACCAGGTCGATCAGGGTCGGGTCGACCGCGGGCGGGCCGACGGGGTGGACAGGGTCGGGGTGATGCTGCGGCGTGTGCTCGCTCATGTGGTGTCGGCTCCGCGCCGCGCGTGCAGTGCGCTGACACCCTTAAACCCGCGTTTGTGTGCTCTGGCGAACGCCTGCCCTACTCACAGCCGCTCACAGCACGGCGGCGGACAACCCCGCCACGACGGCGCGCATGCGTGACGGTTCACCGCGCGGACGGCGGGCTGGACACACCGATTGCCGGCTCCTGTCAGCGATGCATCCCACGGTGTCGTCGCTGGCGGGTCACGTCATGTCATCGCCGTGCGTCGATGACATGACGTGGTGTCATCATGTCCGCCGCACGGTGGGGTGAGCGTGTGCCCTGCCGCCCGGCGGCTGTCGGTGACTGGACGGACGCTGGCCGCGGGACGCGTGACTCCGATGTCATCGGCGTGACGGTCGCGCGGGACTGATGGCGTGTCCGCGACCGTGTCCGGCGCTGCTTGGCCAGTTGCGCTGCGCACTCGTGACCGGTGTCAAAGTCCTGCTCAGCGACGCCGGCGGGCACGGATGTCAACGACAGTCGTAAATGTCTAACTGTGGCCGTGTCACAGTGCGCCGCCATCGCCGGCTGTCCCGCCACGCGCGCCGCGATGGCGTGGCCGCCGTGACCGGCAGGCGTTGTCACCATGGCCGACTCCATCGACATGCCTCTCTGGCATTGTCGCCGTGACACCCGGCTTCGGTCACGTCGGCGCTGGCCTCGGTGACACGCGGTGCGTGCAGTTGTCCATGTCACCGCGGCGACTGTGGCGTTTCGGCGCGGAGGTGTCGGCGGCGGCGACGAGGGTCGGGCGGCCGGCACTCGGCGCCGCCAACCATGCGCTCAAACGGTGCACCGAGATCCGTCGTCGCTTGTCACTCAACGGCGGGGAGTGGAGAGAGCGCTGTGTGAGCGCCGGTGAGCCGCTGTGAGCGCATGTGAGTGGCTGTGAGTGTCGCGACGGGTCGGTGTGAGGAGCGCTGAACGTGTGCGGTCGGGGTGTGGGCGGACCGGCGGCGCGAGACCGGTCGTCACTCACAGCCCTGCCCAGCGGCAAACAGTCAGCGTCGCGTCATCGGATGGAGCGGGCGTCTGGGTGGCAGGCGCGGGCGTCGCGGTGACGGCGGGTCCGGTGGTGGCATCACCGCCGTGACCTGCGGTGTCAGCTCGTGTGAGTTGGCTGTGGCGTAATCGGCTGCCCAGTCGTCGCCCGAGTTGACGGCGACACCGCATCCCTTTCGTAAGGAGTGGCAATCATGAGCGTGTCTCTTACGCAGTGGCCGGACTCTCCGCTGGACGCCGCTGACGTGGCATTCGCGGCACTGACCAGCGGTCCCGACCCTCTGTCGGTCGACCTGGACGTGTTCGACCCGGACGTGGGCCTGCCTGCGGGTGTGATGCCGCTGCCGGCGGTGCGGGACTGGCTGCTGGCGCACCCGCGCGACTTTCAGGCGCGCGACGCGGTGTGGGCCGAGGTGATCCGCCGCGCTCGGCTGGATGGGCCGCAGTGGGTCATCGGCGCGGTCGGTATGGCCATGCCCGCGCTGCGCCGCTACACCCGCCAGTTGTGCGACGGATACCGAGGCGATCCCGACGACATCGAGGCGGAGGTCCTGACCGGGTTCCTGGCGGCGCTACGCGACCACGTGGACCTCGCCCAGCCCGCCCCGTACGCGGCGCTGTGTCGCGCCGGCTGGCGCGCCGGCTACAAGCTGCGCCAGCAGGCCGGCGAGGCCACGCCGGTGGAGGACGTGGAGCATGTCACCGGGCCGCGTGCCCCGCAGGTGCCTTACGGGCATCCGGACGTGCTGGTCAGCCGCGCCGCCCGGTTGGGAATTCTCGACCCCTGCGACGAGCAGCCCTACATCGACGTGCGGCTGGGCCGCCGGGCGATCGAACCGATCGCCGCCCGGATGGGCATCACCACAGACGCCCTACGGATGCGATTGGGCCGCATCGACACCCGCATCGCCGAAGCCCTCGCCACCGGTCTGCTGACCGGGGTGGCGTCCCCGCAGGCCGCCGACGCTCTCGCCGCGCAGGCCGAACGGCGGACCAACCTACGCGCCGCCAGCCGTCACCGCGCCCGGCACGATACGGTTCAGGCGGCAGCCGCCGCCTGAGCTCACCGCTGCTATCTGGTTGTCGCGGCGCCCCACCGGCTTCCCGGTGCGGGCGCCGCGGCATGTCCCACATCTGCCGGCTCACTCACCCGCCCCCACGCCCGCCGCCTCACCTGCCCGCCTGCGGCCGGCGAACTCGGCCGGCTGCGGGCAGCAGCAGCGGCGCCGCGTTCTGTCAGTGGCTGTGAGTCGCTGTGAGAAGGGCAGGCGTTCGCCAGAGCACACAAACGGCGGTTTAAGAGTGCGAGACCATTTCGCCCGCCACGCGGCGGGCCCCATGGTTCCGCCCGCCGTCAGGGGGCCGGGCTCACACCGGGCGCCCCGCGTGCCGGACGTCTCCGGGTGCCGCGCAGTTTGGTGCGCTGACACCTCATCGAACACACCGCTACCCGACAAGGGAGGACGTGCTCCTCCTGGGGACGCCGTGGTTCGTGGTGCTGTCCCTGCCCGCGCCCCTCGGCGGCGGTCACCATCCTGACCGCCCACGATCGCCCCGCCGTCGCAGTGTCGGCTGGGGCCGGAGGTGCACCCGCTCATGTCCCGCATCCCGGCACGTCTTCGTGCCCTCACCCGATCCCGCGCCATGCGCCGCACGGCCACGGTGACCGCCGCCGCAGTCGTGTTGCTGTCCGCGCCCGCCGCCGCGAACGCCGACCCCGGTCGGCCGGTGGTCCTAGCGGCGAATGACTTGTTCACCGTGATCTCCAACCTGCAGACCTGGCTGATGGGCATCCTCGCCTCGGTGGCCACCCTGTTCCTCATTCTGGCCGGGGTGTACTGGGCGACCGCCGGGGGCGACCCGGCACAGGTCGAGCGGGCCAAGGGGGCGCTGCGCAACGCCCTGGTCGGCTACGGCCTGGCCGTGCTGGCGCCGATCCTGCTGCAGGTCGTCCAGAGCATCGTCGGAGGCTGACGCGTCATGGGCTTCCTGCTGGACCAGATCCTCACCTGGCTGGCGGAGAAGATCCTGGCGACCCTGGACGCGCTGTTCGGGGTGATCAGCAGCGCGCTGCTGATCACCCCGAACGTCACCGCCCTGCCGCAGGTGCAGGCCCTGACCGGCCGTTCGGTGCTCGTCGTGGACACCGTCTTCGTTCTCGCCTTCACCGCCGCCGGCGTGCTCACCATGACCGCCGGCGGCAGCGAAACCACCCGATACACGATCAAGGACCTCATGCCACGACTGATCGTCGGGTTCGTCGCCGCGCACTTCTCCCAGCTGTGGTGCGGCATGCTCATCGACCTCGCCAACGCCCTCACCACAGCCCTCACGACCCCGCAAGGGGACAGCGACGGCGCGCTGCGGGCGATCAAGACGCACATCACCGCCGGGCAGGACAAGACCGCGATCCTGCTGTTCGTGATCTGCGCGGCGATCATCGCCGTCCTGCTCGCCGGTACGGCGTTCAGCGTGATCGTCCGCTTCGCCGTCGTGCTCGTCCTCACCGCCTTCGCGCCTTTGGCTCTGGCGTGTCACGCGCTGCCGCAGACCGACCCTGTCGCCCGCCTGTGGTGGAAGGCCTACGCCGGCGTGTTGGCGGTGCCGGTGGTGCAGGGCTTCACCCTCTACGCCGGGCATTGGATGCTCACCGACCCGCAGCACATGCTGCCCGTGCTCGGCCTACCGGGAGAGCCCGGCGGGGTGCTCAACCTGTTCGTCGTCATGGTCATGCTCTGGACCACGCTGCGGGTGCCGACCCTGATGAGCCGATACGTCAGCGCCGGCGGCAGCGGCCGCGGCACGAACATGATCGGCGCGGCCGTGCGGGTCATCGTCGTGCAGCAGGTCACCCGCTCGATCCCCGGCCTCGGCCGTGCGCTGAAGGCGGTGGGCCGATGAACACCCACCCCGACCGGTCCGACGCGGGCCGCACGCGGATGCCCGCCGACGTCGACGCCCCGGACAAAGTCGCCTACGGGCTGACGTTCCGACAGTTGGCGATCCTCGCCGTCGCCGCCCTGGCCTTCTACGGCGCCTGGCGGCTGCTGCACCAACTGGTGCCGGTGCCGGTGCTGATCGGCCTCGCCGTGGTGCTCGGTGGTCTAGCCTTCGGCATCGCCGTGGGCCGCCGTGACGGGCTGCCCCTGGATGTGTGGCTGCTCGCCGCCGTCCGGCACACCCGGGCGCCTCGCGCGTTGTCGACGACGGACACGACGTCGGCGACGCCGGACTGGGTGCAGGCCCCGAAGAGCAGGGTGATGCTGCCGGCGCCGCTGACGCTGCCCGCCGACGCGATCGACGACAGCGGGGAGATCCGCCTCGGCGGCGGGCGGGCGGCGATGGTCGCCGCGTCGAGCGTCAACCTCGCGCTGCGCACCACCGACGAGCAGGCCGCCCTGATCGACACGTTCGGCCGGTGGCTCAACAGCCTGTCCACCCCAACCCAGATCGTCGTGTCCGCGCAGCCGGTCGACCTGCACCGCGCCGCCCGCAGCCTCTCCCAAGCCATGCAAGGCCTTCCGCATCCGGCCCTGACGGACGCGGCGGCCGACCACGCGCGCTTCCTCGACGACCTCGCGGCCCGGCGGGACCCGCTGCGCCGGCAGGTCCTCATCGTCACCCGCACCAGCCCAGGGGAGCGGGGCGAACACGCGGCCCGGCGGCGCGCCGACGACACCGTCCGCGCCCTGTCCGGCCTCGGCGTCACCACCCGAGCCCTCGACGGGGCGGCGGTGACCGCCGCGATCGCCGCCGCCGCCGACCCCTACCGGCCGCCCCGACCCGGCGGCCTCGCCGCGCCGGATGCCGTCATCACCTCACCGACGCCCCGCCAACGCGGAAACGGAAGGAGCCGACAGACATGAAGCTGCGCCCCCGTACCCCGCCCGCCGAGAGCGACCGGAAGCCCCAACGCCTGGCGGCGGCCGTCGCCCCCGCCTCGGTGGAGGTGACCCCGCGGATGCTGCGCGTCGGCGACGGCTACGCCGCCACCCTCGTGGTCACCGGCTACCCGGCCGAGGTCGGCCCCGCCTGGCTCGAACCCCTGCTGTCCTGGCCGGGCCGTCTCGACCTCGCCCTACACATCGACCCACTGCCCCCACCGGTCGCCGCGACCCGGCTACGCAACCAGCGCGCCCGCTTCGAATCCTCCCGACGGGCCGACGCCGAGCGGGGCAAACTACCCGACCCGACGGTGGACGCCGCGGCCGAGGACGCCGCGGACCTGGCCAACCGGCTCGCCCGAGGCGCGGCGAAGCTGTTCCGCGTCGGCCTCTACCTGACCGTGCACGCCCGCACCGAAGACGAACTCCTCGAAGCCTGCGCGCAGGTGAAAGCCGCCGCCGCGTCAACCCTGATCGAGGTGCAGCCCGCCACGTGGCGGCACCTCGCCGGCTGGACCACCACCCTGCCCTTGGCGACCGACAGCCTGCAGATGCGCCGCACCATGGACACCGCGGCCCTCGCCGCAGCGTTCCCCCTCGCCTCGGCGGACCTGCCCGCACCGCTGCCCGGCGACCCGCCCGCCGACGGCGGGGTGCTCTACGGCGTGAACCCGGACTCGCAGGGCATCGTGTGGTGGGACCGCTGGGCGCAGGAGAACCACAACTCCGTCGTCCTCGCGCGTTCCGGCGCCGGCAAGTCCTACTTCCTGAAGCTGGAGATCCTGCGCAACCTCTACCAGCAGGTGCACGTCGCCGTCATCGACCCCGAAGACGAATACCTGCGCCTGGCCGACGCGGTCGGCGGCACCGTGGTGCGCCTCGGCATGGCAGAGGTGAAGGTCAACCCCCTCGACCTGCCCACCGGCGACCCCCGCCCCGACGTCCTCACCCGCCGAGGACTGTTCCTGCACACCCTCATCGCGGTGCTGCTCGGCCAGCAACCGCCCCCAGCGGAACGGGCCGCACTGGACCGGGCGATCCTCGCCGCCTACCGCAACGCCGGCATCACCGCCGACCCGGCCACACACCACCGGCCCGCCCCACTGCTGCGCGACCTCGCCGACTGCCTGCACGCCGACGACGACCCCGCCGCGCGGCAGCTCACCGCCCGCCTCGCCCCGTGGGTGCACGGCTCGTTCTCGCACCTGTTCGACGCTCCGACCACCACCCGCCCCGACGGGCACCTGGTCGTGTGGTCGCTGCGGCACCTGCCCGACGAGCTGCGCACCGTCGGCACCCTCCTCGCCCTCGACGCGATCTGGCGGCAAGTCGACGCGCCCGGACGCTCCACCACGCGGCGGCTCGTGGTGGTGGACGAGGCGTGGCTGCTGATGCGCGACGGGGAAGGCGCCCGGTTCCTGTTCCGCATGTCCAAGGCCGCCCGGAAACGCCACGCCGGCCTGGCCGTGATCACCCAGGACGTCGCCGACGTCCTCGGCAGCGACCTCGGCCAAGCCGTCGTCGCGAACGCCGCCACCCAGGTCCTGCTCAAACAGGCACCACAGGCCATCGACGCCATCGGCGACACGTTCGGCCTCACCGCCGGCGAACGCCGGCTCCTGCTCACCGCCCGCGTCGGCACCGGCCTGCTGATCTCCGGCACCAACCGGACCAGCTTCGAAGCCATCGCCTCCGACGCCGAGCACCAGCTGTGCACCACGAGGCCGAGCGAGCTGGCCGACCTCGACGACGAGGAGGACCTGTGACCACGCCCGCCGCCCACCTCGCAACCGTCCCCACGCCCACGCCTGTGCCTGCCCCGAACGGGCCCGGCGTGGGCGTCGCACCCCCGACCGGGGCGACCCGGTGGGTTCACGACGCCGCCGCCTGGGCGGCACAGAAGCCCTGGCTGCTCGCCGTCGCCGCGGCCGCGCTGGTCACCTACGTTGCCGGCCGTAACCTCCTCGCGGCCTGGCGGCATCGCCGCCACGCCGACGGGGCCCGCCATGTCACCATCGCCCCGCCACCCGAGGTTGACCCCCACAGCGCCGCAGCGCTGTGGGCCAACCTCGCCGGCACCCTCACCCCGTCGCGCCGCCGCCGGCTGCTCTACGGCAGCCCACACGTGGTGTGGCAGTACACCTGGACCGGCCGGCGGCTGCTCATCAGCATGTGGGTACCCGGCACCGTCCCACCCGGCGCCGTCGAGGCCGCCGTACGCGCCGCATGGCCCGGCGCCACCTGCACCACCGACGACTCCGCGCCGCCGCCGATACCGCTCGATGCGCCGACGGTGGTAGGTGGGCACCTGCTACCCACCACCGCCGAATGGCTGCCGTTGCACACCGACCACGACAACGACCCGCTACGCGCCCTGATGTCCGCCGGATCGGGACTGCGGGCCGACGAGCACGCCTGCGTGCAGGTCCTCGCACGGCCCGCAGCCGCCCGCCGCGCCCTGCGCGCCCGCCGCGCCGCGACGCGGCTACGCGACGGCAAGACCGCCCTGCCCGCCATCAACCCCGCCGCGCCGCTGCTGTGGCTCGTCGAGGTGTTCCTGCCCGGCCGCCCCACCCACACCACCACCCGGCCCGCAGCGACAGGCCACCGCGACCCGGGAATCGAACGCGACGTGCGGGCCATCCTCGACAAGACCTCCCACCCGCTGTGGGAGACCGCCGTGCGCTACGCCGTCGCCAAGGACACCCGACGCGCCACCACCGACCAGCGCCCCCGGGTGCGGGGCATCGCCGACACCATCGCCTCGGCGTTCGCGGTGTACTCCGGACGTAACCGCCTCACCCACCGCACCCGCATGCCCCATCCCGCCGCCGTGCTGGCCCAACGGCGCCTCGGCGGCGGGTTCCTCACCGCCACACCCGAGCTGGCCGCGCTCGCCGCCCTGCCCCGCGACCTGGCGGTGCCGGGCCTGGACCGGGCCCGAGCCAAATCCATGCCGGCGCCGGTCGCCGTGCCCACCGGCGGACGGGGCGTGAAGGTCCTCGGCGACGCGCAGGTCGGCGGGCACGGCGTCGCCCTGTCCGTGCCGGATTCGAGATATCACCTGCACGTGATCGGGTCGACCGGCAGCGGCAAGACGACACTGCTGGTCAACATGGCCGTCGACGACATCAAAGCCGGCCGCGGCACCGTCGTCATCGACCCCCACGGCGACCTCGTCCTCGACATCCTCGACCGGCTCCCCGCCTCCGTCGCGGACCGGGTGGTGCTGTTCGACCCCGACCAGCCCAACCCGCCGACAATCAACCCCCTCGCCGGCGACGACCCCGACCTCGTGGTCGACAACCTCGTGTCGATCTTCGGAAACATCTTCGCCAAGGCGTGGGGACCCCGCATGGACGACGTCATGCGCGTCGCCTGCCTCACCCTGCTACGCCACGCCAACGTCACCCTGCAGCACATCCCACCGCTGCTCAACTCGGCGCAGTTCCGCTCCGCGATGACCGTCGACCTCGACGACCCGGCCGGACTGCGTGGCTTCTGGCAGTGGTACGACGAACTCAACCCGGCCCTGCGCTCCCAGGTCATCGGCCCGGTCCTCGCCCGGCTGCGCGCGTTCCTGCTGCGGGACTTCGTCAAACGCACCATGCGCTACCCCAAGTCGAGCTTCGACATGGGCAAGGTCCTCGACAGCGGGGCGCTGCTCGTGCGTATCCCGAAGGGGCAGTTGGGGGAGGACACCAGCAAACTGCTCGGCTCCCTGATCCTGGCGCAGGTGTGGCAGGCCGCGACCGCCCGCGCGAAGATCGCCCCCGACAAGCGCCGCGACGCCACGCTGATCATCGACGAGGCGCAGAACTTCCTCACCCTCGCCAACAGCCTCGACACGATGCTCGCCGAAGCCCGCAAGTACCGGCTGTCCCTCGTGCTGTCGCACCAGGACCTCGCCCAGTTCCCGAAAGACCTCCTCGCCGCCGCCTCGGCGAACGCCCGCAACAAGGTCTACTTCTCCTGCGCCCCCGAGGACGCCCGCGTCCTGGCCCGCCACACCCTGCCGGAACTCGACGAGCACGACCTGACCCACCTCGACGCCTACACCGCCGCGACCCGCCTGGTCGCCGACGGCCGCCAGACACCGGCGTTCACGATGAAGACTCGCCCGCCCAAGCCGGTGGTCGGGGAAGCCACCGTGATCAGACAGGCCGCCGCGAAGAAGGTCGAGCCCCAGGACGCCAGCGCCATCGACGCCCTCGTCGAGCGGCTATCCCAACAAACAAAGGACGACAGCGAGCGCCGCACGGCCGACACCCGCGACACCAAACGCAAACCTCGCACGTCCCGCTCCGCCTGACAGCCACAGGTGGCTATGACGGACGAGATGGGCTCCACCGGGACGGGCCATGACTGGCCCCACCATGGGCTGACTGTCGCTGCTCTCGGCTACCGAACGTAGTCTGCGCTGGTGCTTATCTAGCGGCGATCGGCGCCGACCCCGCGCGTTGTCTGCGGCAGATCCGGATGGTGGCCAGCGAACTCGGTTGCCGCTCTGTCGATGCCTGTGACACGGTGCAGGTCCCCGACCCCCGCTCCGAGGCCCAGATGACGATCTACTTCTACGGTGCCGACGAGGTTCCGTACGGTTGCTTCTCCAACTTCTCCGGCCACGGCTTCGACCTCGACGGCCACTGGTGGACGACCTCCGAGCACTATTTCCAGGCCCAGAAGTTCCCCGGCACCCGCCACGCCGAACTCATCCGGCGGACGGCGACCCCGTTGCGGGCCGCCGAGCTGGGCCGCGACCGGTCCCGGCCGCTGCGCCGCGACTGGGAACGGGTCAAAGACGACGTGATGCGCCGCGCCGTGACGGCCAAGTTCACCGCCCATGCCGACATCCGCGCCATCCTGTTGGACACCGGCGACGAGGAGATCGTCGAGGACACCAGCACTGACCACTACTGGGGACGCGGCCGGAGTGGCACCGGCAAGAACGTGCTCGGACGGATCTTGATGCGCACCCGCACCCAGCTACGCGCCGACCTCACCCAGAACGCCAATATCCAGGGCCGCCGACAGCGGCGATAGCCCTGAGCACAACCATCGCGAACGCGCTGTCCGCGGCTACTTAGAGACTTGGTCCAGGACCGGTGTCCGGCCAGACTCGGTCCAGGTGCCCGGCGAGACGCTCCCACATTGCGGCTGCCCACCGGTGTCATTGGTGTGGCTCTCTCATGGCCTGCGGTCTCGCCGGGCACCGCGCGAGGAGTGGCTGGAAAGGGGTTGTTCTGCTCGAAGTAGCGGTGCCCTCCTTGCTGACAACTCCGTCGAGTTCAGCCAAGGGAGGCGCCGATGAGCGTGATCATCGGGATGGACCCGCACAAGCGTTCAGCCACCATCGAGGTCGTCGACGAACGCGGTCGGGTGCTGGCTACGGGCAGGTACGGCACCGACAAGGCCGGCTACGCCGACATGCTCGCTGCCGGTCGCAGGTATGCGGATCGGGTCTGGGCGGTGGAGGGCTGCAACGGCATCGGCAAACACATCGCCCACCGCCTGGTCCACGACGGTGAGACGGTGCTCGACGTGCCCGCGAAACTGTCGGCGCAGGTGCGGGTGTTCGCCACCGGCAACGGCCGCAAGACCGACCCGGTGGATGCGCACTCGGTCGCGATGGTGGCGCTACACAGCCCGAATCTGGTGCAGATTCAGGTCGACCCGGACCTGCAGGTGATGGGCATGCTCGCCGACCGGCGTGACGAGCTCGGCCGCGCCCGCACCCAGACCATCAACCGGCTGCACCGGTTGCTGCTGGAACTGTTACCCGGCGGGGCGAAGAAGTTCCTGTCCGCGCCACAGGCCCGCGCCTTGATCGCCACGGTCAAACCCCGCGACATCGTGGGCAAGACCAGACGCCGCCTCGCCGTCGAGCTGATCAGTGAACTCGAGGGGATCGACAAGAAGATCAAGGCCGCGGAGAAGGACCTCAAGGAGCTGGTGGCCGCCCGCGGCTCCACCCTGATGGAGCTGCACGGCATCGGCCCCTCAGGCGCGGCCCGCCTACTGGCAGACGTCGGAGACATCAGCCGGTTCGCCGACCGCGACCGGTTCGCCTCCTGCAACGGCACCGCACCCCTGGACGCCTCCTCCGGCGACCAGAAGCGTCACCGGCTCTCCCGCGCCGGCAACCGGCGGATCAACCGCACGCTGCACATCATGGCCGTGGTCCAGTTGCGCAACCGCACGCAAGGCCGCGCCTACTTCGACGCGAGAAAGGCCGCCGGGAAGACCTCCATGGAAGCCATGCGCGCCCTCAAACGCCGGCTGTCCAACGTGGTCTACGCACGCATGGTCGCCGACCAGAGGAGAAGAGATGCGGCGGACCCGGGAGGGCACTCGGGGACGACTCTGCAATCCAGCGTGACCGACCTGACCCCGGACATCGGCCCTTCGGACAAGCCACTTCCCGGACCCGCCACCAACCACCCTAAACCCTGTGTCAGCGGCGCCTTGACATAAAGGGGTGCCATGAGCGGATACCGAGATCTCCCCATCCTTTTATCGCATGGGTCTCGCAGTTGTCGCGGCTAACGTGTGGTGGTGGGCGAAGCGGAGTTGACCGGGCACGAGCTAATCGAGCCGTGTGTGGAGTGCGGGGCCGCGACGGCTAGCGTGGTCACCGAGACGGTCGATGGGGACAGGCTCGCCTGGGCGGTGTCGACCCGGTGCAGGGGTTGTGGACGCGCCACGGAGCTGGATGGTTGGGGCGAGATGCCCGCCATCGAGAGGTCTGCGCTTATCGCCCGCGTCGGCCTGGCCCGGATGCGGGCAGACCCCGATGCCAGCCGCCTGATCAGAGTGCGACTCCTCCGTGTGTTCCGCAAGCAGGGTGCCACGATCGACGAGGCGACCAGTGCATTCGCAGCGCTGGTCGGCAGCGGGCTTCTCGGCACGCCTGCTGAGATGGCACTGCTCGCCAACCGGCTTACCGCAGCAGGCGCGACCCTTTGGCTGGCACCAGAGCGAGCCGCCACTGAGTAGTTCGGTACACCAGCATTCGGAGCGCCCATCGCGGCTACCTATTGACTGGTGGTACGACCGCAGCCAGGCCAGGCTTGGTCGAGGTGACCGGTGGGGTCGCTCTCATCGCGGCTGCCCACCGCAGGTTGGTGTGGCTCTCATCTGGCGTGCGCCCCGCCGGTCACCGCGGCGGAGAGAGGCTCAAGAGGGGACTGCCCGGCTCAAGGTAGCGCTGCCCTCCCGTCGACGAACACTGTCGGATCGAGGGAGGACACGATGGCCCGGGTCATCATCGGCGTGGACCCACACAAGCGTTCCGCCACCATCGAAATCATTAACGCTCGGGAGAAGACGGTCGGGCAGGGCCGGTTCGGCACCGACCGCGACGGCTACCAGGCCATGCTGAGCGACGCGGACGCAACATCGCCACCGACGGGCACATCCGTGCCCTGCACCCGGCCAGGACGGTGGCGTGAGCAGGTTCGGACGTGACCGGACGTGAGGCCGTTCTGTGTCTGGCCCCGTCGGCCGACGGCGAGGCCGCCCGCTTGATTGACCCCGTCCGGTCACGGTCGCACCCCACCATGCCCCCCAACCCAGGCGGGGCGAATGGATGACCGGCAGCCGCACCTCGGCCTGCCCTTCCGGCAGCAGTCGGAACCTGGCGACGCGACCACACCCCACAACACCGTCTTCCGGCATCATCACGATGGCGCCCACGGCGCCGGCGTCAAGGCCAAGCCCTACGGGTGGGCCTCCGGCCCAGCCTTGACCCCGACACCGCACACGCCTGCCCGAAAACCTGCCGGAAGACGGGCAAAACAAATGCCACCGGGTCAAAACCCCACCCTTGACCGGCCCCGCTCCTTCATGGATGACACAGAGGGGTGCCAGATCCGGATGCTTGAGCCGGCTGCGGGTAGCTCCGGCGCTGTGGCCTGTTCAGCGGGGCGGGGTTTCGTGTTGTATGCCGGCCGCTCGGCGCCAGCGGTCGGCTTCGGTTTCGTGGGATCCGGTAGCGGTCGCCGTCGCGACGGCCGCCGGATCCGCTCCGCCGGTCAGTAGGGTCAGGGGCCAGGCGGGCACGCCGCCCGCGCTGTCGTAAGCGGCCCAGGTCCATGGACCGTCGAAGCGCCAGGCACGACCGTCGGCGTCGGCAACGTCGTCGCTGGCCTCCAGGAAGGCGTACGGCCGGAAGAGCAGTTCGAGCGTGAACGGAACACCGCCGCCGGGCTCGATGCTCGTGCCCTGGAACTCCGATGCCGCGTCCGGAGCCTCGCCGGCGCACAGGACGAGCAGACTCAGGCTCGGGCGGGGCAGCCAGCCCGTCTCCTGCGGCGGATCGTACTCGTGAACATCGATAACGTGAATGATCCGCGCCGGGATACCGACCCGACAGGTATCACCGGCTGCAAGGCAGAGGGCAGGCGGGTCGGTCGCATACAGCTCGTCCGGATCGGCGCGGCCCAGGGCCGCCTCGCCGTTCCAGCGCGAGCCCTCCGCGTCCGGGTCGATCTCCCACCAGGGCCAGCAGACGCTGACGTGCGCCTCGTCGACGCCGGTGACGACCGTTGGCGTGAACGGGCAGGAGATACGCAGCACGTCCCCGACGCGGTAGACCATGCGCGGCAGATTAGCGCGGTGCCGGGCAGGACGCCGGCCGTGGAAGGGACTAGGGGCCGGCGGCCGCTGCCTGCTCGAAGCGGTTCGCGTGGCCGCACGGACGGCGCCGCCGTGCTGCCCGACGAACGCGCTGTTCGCGGCATGTGCGGACATCACTGGCTGGGCGGCCCGGGTGAACTACGCTTCGAGGCCGGCCTGCCCAATGCGCGGCGCCGGTACCGCGCGTCACTGAGCCCAGTCGTGGCAGCCGCGTGGAGTGCTCCTGCGGCCGGCTGTGATGGCGATCTTTCGGCATACCTTCGCAGCCGTTATATTGCCGTGTGTGGAGACTCCGTTGCGCGAACCCACGTTCCTGATTCTCACCGCCCTGGCCAGTGAGCCGATGCATGGGTATGGCTTGATCGCTGAGGTGGCCCGGCTTTCCGACGGCCGTATCTCGCTGCGCCCCGGCACGCTGTACGGCGCCCTCGACCGGCTGGTTGACGCTGGCCTGGTGGCCGTCGAACGGGAGGAGATCGTCGACGGCCGGTTGCGCCGCTACTACCGACTCGCCGAGCCGGGTGGTGAGGTACTGGCCGTCGAGACCGAACGCATGCGCCGCAACGTCGAGGCGGCGACCGCCCGGCTGCGCGCCACTATGCCGTCGCCTCGCCTAAGTGGTGGACTCGCATGATCCCGGTGGAGAGCTGGCATAACCGCACTGGAGAACAGGATGGAGGCAGCTCTGCCGTGACCGGGCTGGAACGCCGCTATGCGCGGTGGACGGTGCTGTTCTATCCGGTCGACTATCGGCGGGAGCGCGGTTCGGAGCTGGTGGACACTTACCTGTCCCTGGCGGCGCCCGGACGCAGGAGACCCTCCGTCAGCGACGTCGCGGACCTTGCGGTCGGTGGACTGCGGCAGCATCTGAGGATCGCGCAGGGACTCGGTCCCGGTTTCCGCCTCGCTGGCTTGCTCGCGTTGATGAC
Source organism: Micromonospora sp. NPDC049139 (assembly GCF_055586845.1). Lineage (NCBI taxonomy): Bacteria > Bacillati > Actinomycetota > Actinomycetes > Micromonosporales > Micromonosporaceae > Micromonospora > Micromonospora sp. NPDC049139. The sequence goes on from NZ_JBVJHK010000025.1 coordinate 50,665, forward strand.
GGCGACCGCGTTCGCGACCTGGTGGGCCGGTTTTGAAGTGCTTGCCTCCATACCGCCCTGGTCTTCGCGGGTCGGGCCGTTTCTCTCACTCGCTGTTGCGGCGTGGGGGGCCTGGTTGCTCGCCGCCGTGGTACATGTCGCGGCGAGCAGCCGATGGTTGCGCTGGGCGGTTGGCCTGGCCGTACTGGTGACTGTCGGCATCGTGCCGGCCGCGGCGCTGACCGGATTGCCCCGCCCGCCGCTGGCGGTGCTGCTGCCCCAGATCGTGCTCGGTGTCGTCGCGCTCGGTGCGGCGGGCCAGCGCCAATGGTGGGTCCGGCTCATGCCGATCGCCGCTGCGGCGGCGGTCCTGCCGATCACCATCGGTACCGCGCCCAGCCTAGATTTTATGACCGGCTACTTCGATCTCACCATGACGGCCTTGCCCGCCGCTGCGGTCGCGCTGCTGATCGGCACGCTGCTGATCGCGCTCGGCTTGGCCGCCCGGCGCGACTTTCGCGGTGCTTGGGCGATGCTGATTCTGCTCGCCCCGATCGGGATGCTCGCGGTGAACCCGCTTGGCGCGGTGCTCGACTCCGGCTCCGGCCGGGCCGTGATTCCGGAGTGGTCATCCATGGTCGTCGCGTCGGTGCTGGCGGTCACGATTGGACCTATGCTGGTGTCGCTCGCCCTTGTGGCACGGGGGCGTTGGTCGCCGAGCCGCCGTTCGCGCGGCACGGGCCGGCGCCATTGCCCTACCTGCGGCGCACCCTCGACGCCCGCGTAGTCCACAGCACGACCGAAGCGCAGCCTGCGAGCCGGGCACCGGCCTTCCACCCCATCCCATAGAAGGTCTGGGCGCACGGTGGACCGCAGCACCTCATCGCCTTGATCAGGTGCACTGTTCTCGGCATGTTGGTGCGCCGCGGCTCGGAGACCAGCACCCTTTCGCCGACACGGACGGTGACGAGCCCGCCAACGACCGCGCGCCTTGACAGCGGCATGAGCGGATACCAGGTGCCCTCGGCCGTGGTGCATGATTGTCATCGTGTCCGGGCCTTCCGCCGCAGTTCTGCTGCCCGTCGAGTGGACCGCTGACGACGTCAGGGCATTCCGGATGTGGCTGTCGGAGTCGCTCAGCCCGGACAGAGATAACTGGTGGGCACTTCGGGAACCGCGCAACCTCGGCATGGCGAAGCCGTCGTCGAAGACCGGGCCGATGCTCATCGAACCCGATCCTTACGAATGCGACGACGCTGATGAGGCGGTCTGCTTGACGCGCGCGGCCGGCTTCCTCCCGATCACCGAGATCGTCCTGGCCGCAGCAGTCAACGGCAAGGATGACCACCGGTTTCTCGCCCAGCTCGCTGTGGCGATAGCCCGCCAATACGGCGGCCTCATCGATCTCGATGGCCCGCTTCCGGTACCTCCACCGCCGGGCGTCTCCGCTCTATCGACTCTGCAGTCCGGCCCTGGTCGCCGACGATGGGAGGATCGTTCCCGGGCAACTATCGCCACGCTTTCCGGAAGGTGGCACGAGATTCCCTACCGGACGGCGTGGGATGAGGTTGCGGTCCGCCATGTCGTCGATGCCGATCTCCTCGCCTCCTGGCTGCAGCACCCGCTCTTCCAGATGGTGAAGTGACCAAGTCTTGCCGGACATCCGCTCATCGGCATGACAGCGCACGGCGCCAGGCGTCACCGCGCGGACTACAGCCGCCAACTCCCGCTCGGCTCGGCTGAGCAGTACTGCGCCGATCGTCGGGTGGGTCGTGTCTTCACGACGCACACGTCCGACTTTCGTCAGCGTGGCATGGCGGTGTACTCGGCCGTGAGGTAGGAGCGGTAGGTGATCACCGCGGGGATCGTCACGTTCAGCTTCCCCGCCGTGGTGGTCAGCATCTCCTCATATCCCAACAGAGCGCCGGAGCGCGGATCGACGATCACGGTGTACTGGGCGGGCAGGCCGTGGGCGTTGGTCGTGATCGAGAAGGCCTCCCCGGTACGTCCAGCGCGGTCAGTGACGGTGCCGGTGACCGTGATTCCCGGGAGGTCGGCAAGAAGTGTAAGCACCGCGGCGCGCTGCGCGGGGTTCAGCAGCCGCACCCCAGCGAGCTGGGCGACGTCCTCCAGGTACTGCACCGGCGCCTGAACCGCGGACGTGCCTGCTCTCAGCCAGCGGCGCAACGCGGAGGCGTCCGCCGGCACCGCACCTCGGAAGCCGCTGTAGAACTCGCCAGCCGGGTAGTCGCGCACCTCCTCCGAGGACTCGATGCGGCCACCCCACTTCTGCCACTGCCTGCGGTCAGCGTCCGAACGGAAGATCGGCGGCAGATCCTTCTTGACCATGCGTCCGGCGTCGTCGTCGGTCCGCCAGGACTGCCACTGTTGAGGCACCACAGCAGATACCGTCCGCCCGCCGGAGATCGAGGAGTTCAGGAACCAGTTCGCCGACTCCAGGTGCTCCACCGTGCCGGCCGGCCGCGCTGGCATGGCCTGCGCCGCCGCCACGGCGGCCAAGCGCCGAAGCCGGATGCTGGCTGGTTCCAACGTTGCCGGCGGACCGTAGTTCAGGATCGCCGGAGTAGCCGCGTACGCAGGCTGCGGCTCGCGGTACATCTCGATCGCCACCCCACCGCCGGCCGCCGCCACGACCACCGCACCGGCCGCGGCCAGCACGAACCGACGACGCGGAACCACCCGTCGCGGGGTGCCTGCCGTGCCGTCGCAGGAAAGAATATGAGCCAGATCCTGCTCACGGCGACTGTCCTCGGCCGGCCGGGTGTTCCGGGCCGGGTCCAAGCCACCCAACAGCTGGCGCACCTCATCCATGGCCTGCATGTCATCCACCCCAACTCGACATCGACGGCGCCGCGCTCGGCGTCCGCCCCGCCCCGTCACTCGCCACGCCGAGCTGTGTCCGTAACCGACGACGGGCTCGCATCAGCCGCATCGCGAACGTCGTCCGCGACTGGCCCAGTACGGCCGCCGCCTCCACAGGGGTCAACCGCTCCCACGCCACCAGCCGCAGAATCTCCTGATCGCCAAGAGACAACCGGTTGAACGCCACCGCGACGTCCCGCTGGCTCACCACCCCGTCCGCGTGATCCACCACGACCACCTGACCCGGCTCCGCCGCCACCCGCAGCGTCAACTCCTGCCACCGCCGACGGCCCCTGGCCTCGTTGGCCAGCACCAAACGCGCCACCCCGTACAGCCACGGCAGCGCCGACCCGTCCGGCACATCCCCCAGACGTCGCCACGCAACAAGGAAGACTTCAGCGACAACATCGCCCACGTCAGACGCGACGATCCGCCGAGCGACGTACCGCCACACGTCACCGTGATGACGCTCGTACAGCTCGGTGAACTGCTCCTTCGCAGCGTCCATCCCACCTCCTACGTGCTTATGTCCGGCACCGGCCGAAGCGTCACACTCCGCAACGAAGGAACCACCCCGCCCGACCCTGTCCCACCTCAACCAGGCGTAACCAGCACGCTTGACCTCTTCAGCCACACCGAAGAGGTCTCGGAGCGCGTACCGCGGGTCAGAGGGTTGCTGGTGGGATTCGATTCTCAGCGCTTGAGATCCATGCTGATGCCCCCACCACCGCAGGCAGAGCCGAGCATCGATGCGGAAGGACCTGGCGACCGGCACCATCGGGCCCTCGACGACAGCCGGCACCGGCCAGGCCGGGAGCAGCGGACCCTGACCACTTCGGTCTTCTCAGGGTGGTCACGCCGGGTTGCTCGCCGGCATCGTCGCAGGTCACAGCGCTTCCCTATGTGCAGCGCCGATGAGCGCTTCGGACGCGGTGACCACTTCGCCAAGCTGCACCCATTCTGCACCCACCTGTAAGGCCCGCTCAGACAGCAAACCTTACCGCTCTGACCTGCGGATACTCGCCTATCAGGCGATATAGAGCGCCGTTGGCTGCCGTTCAGCGCCGTTGAGTGCAGTTGTGTGAAGCAGGACGCCGCACCAGCTCTGACCTGCAGAAACGAGAACCCGCAGGTGGGCGCGGGTGCAGTTGAGCGCCGTTGCGTGCTGTTGAATGCAGTTCCACGCCGTTCAGCGCACCCGCCCACTCCCGGCGTGCTCCCCGATCCCGACGGGCGACAGCGGCGTCGCCCGGCGCCTCGGCGCTTCGCTTCGGCAAGTCTCCACTTACGGCGAGTTCGAAGGCTTGGCCTTCTGCGGGTAAATCGTCTCGTGACGGGCCAGCATGGCAACGAACTCGCTGATCTTCCGCTCGCGGGTCTGCGCCCGTTTGACGGCATTGACGCGGTAGATGAGAGCAAACCGGTTGGTCTTGGTGAGCACGTCGAACATGGCCTGGGCAGCGGGGTCGGCAGCGATGGCGGCAAGGAGGTCGGCCGGCACCTCGGCCTCCGACGGCGGGGCGTAGGCGGCCGCCCACCGCCCGTCCGCTTTCGCGGCTTCTACCGCAGCGCGGCCCGGGGGCAGCATTCGCCCCTGCGCTTCCAGCCGGGCCACGTGGGCGACGTTGCGTTGTGACCAGGAACTGCGCGGCCTGCGAGGGGTGAACCGGATCCAGGAGGTTTCCTGATCCCGTTTACGTGCCTGCCCGTCGATCCAGCCGAAACACAGGGCCTCGTCGACCGCCTGCTGCCAGGTCAGCGTCGTGACTGTGCCGCCCTTCTTGGTCAGGGCGAGCCAGACGCCCGGCGACGTGGCGTGGTGAGCCGACAACCACGCGCGCAGTTCGTCGGCGTCCGCGACGATCAACTCATCCAGTTCGGCACTCGCCATGACGGCAGGCTATCGCTGCGCCGTGGCCGCAGCCTCTGCCTGTTGGACTGCCCGACTCGTCGGGCTGCCGGCGCGCCGGTCGCTCGGCGGACCTCGGGGGCAGGACCTCGATGCTCAGGACGGTTGCGACGTCGGGCCGGCATGTCGGACTCCCCGTGCATGTGCGGGTTGCGGCGAGCGTCGTCCACGACCACGGGCCTCTGACAATCGCCAGCGCCATCCACGGTGGCCGCCAGACGCCGTACGAGCCGGCGACGCCCGGCGATCCAGCCGCCCGGTCTGCGGCATGAGAGGGCGCTGGATCGGATGGGCTCGACCCTTTACACACCGGTGCTGGCCGCTGCGGTGCTCAGACTGTCGAGATCGGTGTGATACCAGGTGGATCGGATGAAGGTGTGCAACTTTCCGCCTCGGACGATGTACTGCAATCCGCGGGTTTCCATGCCGTCAGGGAGCACGACTCGGCATTGCGCACCCAACTGAGGTTGGTCGTCTCGGCTGATCCGCAGCATCGTCGCGACGTCGTACTCCGGACCCCAGCCCCTGATCAGAGCGAGATCCGGGCCGCGTCGCAAGAGGTGGTGAGCAGACCTGTACGGGGACGGCCCCCAGTCAGTCACCTGGCTGCCGGTCGCGGAGAGGATGTGGAAATGGGTGTAGGGACAGAAGTATGCGGTTTCTCTAGCGACGTTAAGCGAGTAGCAGTCCGAGATGTAGGGCAGCCCGGAGTTCAGCGGGTAGAGCCAATCGACGGTCAGGTCGCTGTTGAAGCGCGCGAGGCCGTGGCCTTCGGGGCCGCATCCGCCCATTGCCTCGTCGAAATAGCTGGCCCACACCTTGCCGGAGGGGGTGGTCAGCAGATCCTCGATGGCGTCACCGAGGTGGCCCCGGTGCTGTAGATCGCCGCTGCTGGTCCATACCTCAGCGTTGGCTTCCCCAGTCCGGGCCCGAGCAGCCGCCAGGAGCACGCGCCCCTCAGGCAGCGGCTGCACGAAGCTCACCCGCAGGTCGGTTTCGACATCGACAGCACCGAGGACACGTCGCCTGCCGGGGACATGCCACGTCACCTGCTTGCGATTGACGCCCTCGCGGAACCGCCACACGGCGAACGCGGTGCCGTCGGGACCTACGCCCACCGCTTCAGGCTCCGGCATCGTGTCCGCTGGGTGCGCTGGCGTCACGAATCCGTGGCGTTGCAACGGCGCGACCGGCAACTTCAGAACCTCCAATCGCCGCAGGAGGTTGGCCCGATCACGCTCCACGTCAGTTCTCATCGCAAGCGTCATCTTGACATGGCGGTCTGCCGATGCGGACGCACCGCCGCGACCGGCCCGTCAACTGAGAGCCGAGCCGCTGAAAGCACTCTTCTATCCGTGCACTGTCGTGCGGCACACCAGCAGTTTGGCCCTTACGCACCGTTACTTCGTGCTCGGCAAGACCGGCTCGTGGTGGGGCCAGTTTATGGCCGTCCCGGTGGAGCCCATCTCGTTCGTCATAGCCACACAGGCCTACGTCGCCCGCACGATGCGGTGGCTCACAGGACGAACTGGTGAGGGTTCCGTGGCGTCTTCCGTCGCGGCTTCACCGCTCCTTCACCACCTCAACTCACCGTCACATCCCGCACGGAGCGCGGATGCGGCTGTCAGCGCAGCACACCGCCGGTGACCAGCTCCGCTGACCGGTGGTGACAGTTCCAGACTCCCTCCTCACAGGAGGGACTCTCTCCGTTCTACTCGCTGAGGAGATCCCTCATGCCACCCGACTCACCGGCTTCCGAACCTCGCCCGTCCGAACCTCGTTCCACTGCTCCTCATCGGCGTTCCAGCAAGGCGCACCGGCTGTCCTACCTGCGCCGGCTGACCCTGCGCGACCGGCAACTGCTGGCCTGGCTCGCCGAGCACTACGTGCTGTCCACCGCTCAGATCACCACCGCGCTGTTCCCGTCGGAGCGCTCCGCGCGGCTGCGCCTGGCCACGCTGCACCACATCGACGCCGTGCACCGCTTTGTCGACGTCACCACCGGCACCGGCCAACACCTCTACACCCTCGGCCCGCTCGGCATGCTCGTGCGCCCCACCACCTACACCGACCCCGAGCGACCGGACGCCCGACCGCCGCGCTCCAGCATCGAACGCACCGAACGCATCATCGGCAGCCCCCGCCTGCGGCACCTGCTCGGCGCCAACCAACTTTTCGTGGACCTGCACGCCTACACCCACACCGACCCCAGCGCCCGCCTGGTGCGCTGGTGGTCCGAGCAGCACGCCACCGCCGCCTACGCCCTCGCCGACATCCGACCCGACGGCCACGGCATCTGGCAAGCGGCCGACCGCACCGTCGGGTTCTTCCTCGAACACGACAACGGCACCGAACCCCTGCGCACAGTGCTGCGCAAGCTGCGCGCCTACGAACGCCTCGCCGAGTTCGGCCCCCGCTACCCTGTCCTGCTGCGCGTGCCCAACCACCGCCGCGAAGCGCACCTGCTCGACGCCCTCGCTGGCATCCCGACAGCCATGCCCGTGGCCACCGGCCTGCACGACGAACACCCCGCCGGCCCCGCCTGGACCCTCGCCGCTGATCCCGGTCTGCGCCGGTGGCTGCACGAACTGCCCAGCGATCACGGCCCCGACAACACCGCCACCAACTCCCACCGCTACAACGACCCCGACGACGCCTGACAGCCCGCCGGCTCGCTCACAGCCGCTCACACCGCAGGTCACCACCCGTCCGGCAGCCGCATCGGCGGCTCGGGACGGCCCGGCCCACGGCGAGCGTCTGTGAGCGGGCCCGCCACTCACAGCCACTCACACCAGCACCGCCCCGCAGTGGTGGTTGATCTCTCACACCGCAGGCCAACCCGCCTGCCAGGTCGCCGCTGCGGCTCACAGCCGCTGTGAGTGCCCAGGGCTACTGTTCACGGCACTACCGCACCTCACATATGGCACCACCCCGGTTCGGTCCCACCCCAAGGGATCCTCGCCGCACCAACCCGGTGCGCCACGCCCACCCGCCTACGCCGGTCGGCAGACGCACCGCGCGGCGCCCCTGAAGGTCGCACCAACCACCCGCGCCAGCGCACCACGCGCGGCGCAGCCATCGACCTGACCCACGTACCCGGTGGGCATGGTCGCCTCGCGCGCCCTGCGCGACCCCCGTTCCTGCCGCGCTGACCCGACTCACGAAATCGGTGAGCCGGTCAGTCCCGCGTGGCCGAACGCACCACCGGTCCGAAGGAGGACTACGCCTATGTCCGCTGTCAACGGCACCCCGCTGACCCGTCACGGCAGCCGCGTGCCCGCCATCGCGGCGCGACCTACCCGGCCGAAAGCCACCTCGACGCCTGCTGCGCCGCCAGCCCGCGTCCAGGCCACCGCTTCCCGGCTGCCGGTCACGCCGGCCCCCACCATCAAGATCATGGTCATCTGCCTGCCCGACGACCTGCCGGCTCAGGCACTGACCGATCACAGTCTCGACACGCACTTCGGTGTTACCGGCACCCTCACACCGCTGTTCTGGGCGGTACCGCAGCTGCGGCTGTGGCAGCGCCACCAACTGATCGGCCTGCGCAAGGGCCGACCCACGCCGTGCGCGGGCGGACCAGTACGGCTGCTCGACCTGACCGGCATGCGCCACGCCGCCGCCGTCGGCGCCGGCATCCGCTACCAGATCTGGCAGCAGGTCGTACAAGGCACCACCGCCGCCGACCCCTGGCCGGTGTTCGAAACCCGCCACCTCACCAACCCCGACCGCTACCCCTACGACACCGCGATCGCGGACTTCCACAACCAGCCCCGCGTGCACGCCATGCGCCTGCACGCTGCTGCCACCGGCGGTCGCGGACAGCCCGGCGTCGGGGAACTGGAGATGTACCAGGCAGGCCCGCGCGCCTACCAGCACTACACCGCCGGCAGCGCCATCGCCGGCGACGCCCTGCTCACCGCCGACGGCCGCAAGCTCGCCCCGGCCAGTGACGCCCTCGCCCACCGCATCACCTACCTCGAACAAGCCCTGGCCCACCTCGACACCGTCGGCCCGGACCAACGGCTGCTCGCCGTCGCCCTCTAGCCCCACCACCCACCACGCACAGCGGATATCCCCGCCGCTCGCTCGCGGTCAGCCGTGGGCGCTGCGCGTCGTGTCCCGATACCACAACCCTCATGGAAGGAGCACCATGTCCCGCTTCCTGTACTTCGACCTCCAGGCCGTCGCCGCCCAGGCACAGCACGCCGTCCTCGCCGATCGGAGCATCCGCACCCGATCCGAGTCCGACAGCGGCCGGACCGCCGAGCCGGCGTTGTGGTTCTACCGCCACCTCGGGCAGCCCCGGCTCGCCAGCAACGGATGCAGGAACCTGCACGACATGCTCCCGCCGTCCGTCACCGCCGACAACCAACTGACCAGCCCCGCCGTCCTGCTGCCGCACGTCGACCACCCGCAGCGCCTGCCGCTGCTCGACAGCGCGGGACCCCAGCTGATGGACCTGCTCACGCACGGCCTGACCGACGGCGCCCAATGGGTGATGGTCGACCCGAACACCCACACCGTCGGAGTCGGCCGCCGCCGCCTGCGCCATCGCCGCACTCCCCGCTGACCCACAACCACATCCGCCGATGGGCCGGTCTGTCGCACCGCGGACAGCCGGCCCATCTGCGGCTGTGCCCCCGCACCCGCCGCTCGTGCCGTCACCGAACTCACGGCGCGTCCCGTAAGCGGTTTCCTCCCAGCCTGGCTCGCCACAAAACACCGGTGACCTGCACGCCCATCGAGGCATGCACCTTGCACCCGGATCTGCCCCCAGTGCCACCACCTCCACGGCCCTAGCCCAACCACGGCCCGTCTCGCTCGCTGCGAGCACACCAACCCCGTCCACCGCCGCGCGGTCGGAACTTCCCCGCGAACGCCGTGCGCCCCAGGCGCGGGGCGCCCGCATCCCACCTGGCCTCAGAGAGGCCGATTTGTTTCTCTTCCCGCCATCGCCCCTCCACGGAGGTCCCCTCGCCATGTCTCACCGACTGTGGTTCCGCGTCGAGGACGTGCTGCCCCTGGCAGAGCACGCCCTCGCCTGCCCCACCCACCGCCTCACCAGAGCCCAGGTCGCCGCAGGCGAGCACAACACCCCGGCGCTGACCCTGTGGCGCGCCGGCTCTGAAGGACAGCTGCGTTCCAATGGCGTGCCGGTCTGGCACACCACGCACGGCGTCGAACAGGTCGCCTACGGCGGATCGTGGCGGCTCGTAGGCGCGAGGACGGAGCCCGATCAGCACTGGTATCTGCCGCTGCGGCACGCCGACCCCGACGGGCGTCGCCTCATCGACGTCCTGCGCGCCGGCCGCGCCCTCGACCGCAACTGGCTCACGATCGACACCGACACCGACACCGGGCCCGGTTGCACGCTCGACGCCAGACACATACAGCTGTCCGACCACCGCGCGGACATCGCCCCACCACACGTGCGTTGGCACCCGATCATGGTCACCTCACCGAAGACCGGCGACGAGGTTTACCCCGCGCTGGTCGCCGATGGCTACGACGCCGGCGATGACGGCTACCTGATCTGCCGCTTCCACCCGCACACCGTCCGGCAGATGGCCGCGGACCTCGCCGGGCCGTGGCGCGCGGGCACGATGCCGGGGGAGTACCCGCTGCTGCGCTTCGACGGCACCACCGCCGTGCTGCTCGAAGAGACCGACGTCGGCGACGGAATCCGTCTCGACGTCGACGACCGCTGCTACCCCGACCGGGACGGCTACTACAGCATCGGCGCCTACCGGTGGCTCTGGCACACCTCACCCACTGACGCCATGCCCGCCCGGGACCGGCTCCGGCTGCACCTGGCAGCACTGTCCGGCCGCCTCCGCGCTGTCACCGCCACCGGTCGCCCGTCTCGGCAGACGCCCGTCGCTCACGACGATCCATCGTTCTGACCCCGCGACATCCCCAGCTGCCGCCGAACCGGATCTCGGATGCCTCGAGATCCGGTCATCGCACTTGATCGTCGCCGCGAACGAAGCGTGGATCAGTGCTGACCTCACACCCAGGGAGATGCCCATGACCGACGCACCAGAACCCGTACCGGCACACGCCATGTTCAAGGTCCTCGCCGCGCTGGCCGAACTCGGCGAAGCCACCGCCGCCGCCGTCGCCGACAAGGCCGGCCTCGGCTACTCCACCGCCACGGCCAAGCTCCGCGCACTGGAACACACCGGGCAGGCCGAACCCATCCGCACCGAAGACAAGCGCGCGGTGTGGCGGCTGACCGACGCCGGCCGCACCACCGTCGGCACCGACCACAGCCCCCTGCCGGCCCACGACACCGGCACCGACACGCCGTTCGAAGCCCCGGCCCAGGCCACTGCCAACGACGACCCCGCCGAGGAACGCGACACCACCGAGGACGCCGACACCGCCGACGAGGAATCACCTACCCCACACACCCCACCAGCCGCCGCCTCCAGCGCCACGGCCGACGCACCCTCACAGGCCGATGGCGCAACGGCAGAACCCGCAGTCGCATTCGACATGGACAGCGAGCACCCCGCCGCAGCATCCGAGGACCCCCAGACGGACCCGGCCGCCCCGACCGCCGAGGCGGGCACCTCGACCGCGGGTAGCCGCCGGACGAAGGGCTCGCTGAGAGGGGCGGTGCTGGACATTCTCGAAGCGCACCCTGACCGGGCCTACAAGACCAGTGAGCTGTGCAAGCTGATCGACGCCGCGAACACCGGCGCCGACGCGAAGAAGGCCAGCGCGGGCGCGGTCAACAACGCGTTGTTCAAGCTCGTCGCCGCCGGCAAGGCCCTACAGACCGTGGAAAAGCCGGCCACCTTCCAGTTCGCCCCCGCCACCGGCGGCGAGTGACTTTTCCACCCGTCAGGCAGCCCGAGGGCGGGCGTCGAAGTTGGCGCCTCACGCCCGCCCCCGGTGCTCCTTCTACACAAGGAGCGTTCCAAGTGTCTTCCATCCTGCACACGATCGCCATCGCCGTCGGCGGGATCCTCGCCGGCCTGGCCCTCGCCGGAGCCCAGCTCTGGCGGCAGCGGCAAGCCCTCGAGGCGGCCCGCCACGAGGCAACCCACGACGAGATCACCGGCCTGCCGAACCGGCGGCTGTTCCTCACCAGCTTGCGCGCCGCCCTCGCCGACAACGCGCCCGTCGGGGTGGTGCTGCTGGACCTCAACCGGTTCAAGACCGTCAACGACACCCTCGGCCACGAGGTCGGCAACGACCTGCTCCACCAGGTCGGCCGGCGACTGGCCAGCCTTTCCGCCCCGGTGCGTGTCGCGGCCCGGCTCTCCGGCGACGAGTTCGCGCTACTGGTGACCGGCGACCGCGAAGACACCGCCGCTGCGGCGCATGCCGCCTGGCAGGTGATCGCCGCCAACCCCATCCGCGTCGTCAACGGCGACCTGCAGGTGACCGCCTCCGTCGGCTACACCCACGCCCACCACCCCCACACCAGCACCCGGCAACTCCTCACCCAGGCCGACTGCGCCATGTACGAGGCGAAACACACCGGCAGCGGCGTACACGAGTACCTGCCCCACCGCACAACAACCGTACGCAGCCGCGACCGTCACCACCGCTGAGCGCAGCTCCCCGCGCGAACCACGCACGTCATAGACCCCGCAGCCGCCCTAGCTGCGGGGTCTTTCGCCTTTGCACCCCTGACAAGGGAGACCTCGGTGTCGTCCTTCAACGCTGTCCACACCCTCACCACCTGCCTCATGGCGGCGGACGCCGACGCAGACCAGCTGGGCTGGGGCCAGCCGCCGACGCTGCTGCTCGTCCACGACTGGCTCCTGACCCCGGTTACCCCGCGGCGACGGCGCATGATGCGCAGCCTGGAGTTCCCGCTGCACCCCGAAGACGTGCTCGCCGAGCCGGCCGGGCTGCCCGCACTGTTGCACCGCCTCGCCGCAGGCCTCGACACCCCCACGACGCCCACGCCCTACCAGACCACCCTCGACACGATCATCACCCGGATCCGCGCGACCGCGCCCGACGCGCGTCTCGTGGCCTGGGCCGCCTGCTACGACGACATCCACATCCTCGACGGCCAGCCGAGCCAGGTCCGCCGGATCGATGCCGTCGACGCCGACGGGCGCGTCTATCAGCTCACCCGCCCGCGCGGCGAGGACCACCCGCTGGTGCGCGTTGACGACACCCCCGACCCGGCCGACATCGCCGCCACCTATTCCGGCCTGGTCGCGCTGCTGACCGCCACCGCCCGCTACACCCAGACCAGCACTGCCGGGGGCAGGCTGTGACCCCACCGATCCCGCCCCGCAGCGACCCCGACGAGCCGGTCTTCAGCGTGGACGGACCCGACGGCGCGTCCATCCGCTGCCGGATCTGTGCCGCCGTCGACGAGATCGACTCCGACGAGATGCCATCCATGGCCGGCTACGGCGAGGACACGTACGTCCGCTGCACCCGCTGCGGCTCTGTCGAGACCACCGACCCGGTCTTCGGCTGGCGCGCCAAGCCTGCCATCTGGCCTCGCGGCCCCGAGCACGACCAGAGCTGACCCTTCGGGCGCTGCCCGATCCTCACCCTCTTTGCGAAGGAGTCTGTTCCGTGAGCACCCACTGCTACATCGGGACCATCCCACCCGGCACCCCGCACCTCGTGCACGCCCGGTTCGTGCTCTACGACGGCCACCCGGCCGTCGTGCTGCCGACCGTGGCCGCCATCTGGGCCGGCCACGCCCACCGCGACGTGCAGGCGCTGATCACCGCGATCCTCACCAACGACTGGGAGCAGCTCGACTCGGACGTCACCGCCGCCATCAACTCCCCGTTCGCCGGCCAGAAGCCGGTGCCCGGTGTCGGCATCACGTTGGCTTCCACGACCGACGGCATGACCGTGGACCAGCCGGAGCCGGTCACGGTGTTCCCGCTGTGCCACGCGGGGCACCTCGACGCCGAATGGATCTACCTCATCGACGCGGACACCGCCACGATCGGCGTGCACACCAGCGACGGCAGCCGCGTCGCCACCTACCCACTGGGCGGCTGCCTGCCTCCGACCGGCGCCAACCGGGAAGGGCGGCCGTGCGGACCTCGATCAGCGGCGAGGGTACCGCGATGAGCGCCCGTGTTCTTGGCGCGGTCGCTGCCGGGGTGATCGCCGCGCTGGTGCTGTGCGTGGGTGGGTTCGGCGCCTTGTTCACCGGCGGCGGCGCGGCCTCGGCCGCCTGCTACGGCGTGGTCGGTTCGGACGGGCAGCCGCTGCTGCCCACCGCCCCCGTGCCGCGATCCGCAGTCGACGTCCGCGGTGGGTGGAGCAGCGAACAGTCGGCCAACGCCGCTGTGATCGTCACCGTCGGCGCGGAGCTGAAGGTTCCGCCCCGAGGCTGGGTCATCGCCTTGGCCACCGCCATGCAGGAATCCACCCTGCGCAACCTGCCCGGCGGGGACCGCGACTCCGTCGGGCTGTTCCAGCAACGCCCCTCCCAAGGCTGGGGCGCGCCCGCCCAACTGCGCGACCCCCGCTACGCGGCCGCAAAGTTCTACACCGCGCTGCTGGCCGTTGACGGCTGGCAGGCCATGGCGCTGACCGACGCCGCCCAAGCCGTGCAACGCTCCGCCTACCCCGACGCCTACGCCAAGTGGGAAGACGACGCGGCCGCCCTGGTCCGCGCTGTGGGTTCCGCCAATCCCTCACCATTTCCGGTCGATCTTGATCGATGTCTGAGCACGTGCCCGTCGGTCGGCAGCGGCGGTGCCGATGGTTGCGCTGACGTTTCCACCGTCTTCGCACGGGCCCAGTCATGGTTGACCGTCTGGTCAGGTGGCCCGGTGCCGTACCTGTCCAGCGGAGATCCTGGCGACTGGTTCCAGGGATACCGGCGCGACTGCTCGGGCTACGTGTCCATGGCCTTGGGCCTGGACGGGCCCGGGTTGAACACCGACGGGCTGGCCGCCCGGTCCACGGTCATCGCAATGACCGATCTGCGACCGGGGGATCTGCTGATCAACACCGCTCCCGACCTGCGCGGGCACGTGGTGCTGTTCGAGCGCTGGTCCGACCCGTCGATGACCCGCTATTACGGCTACGAACAATCCGGCGACGGGGGAACGCATCACCGACTCATTCCCTACCCGTACTTCGGTGACTACCCGATGACCCCATACCGGTACGGACGCACAGGATGACCCCGTCCCTCGATCGAAATTTTGTCCTGCTTTCGCGCGCGACGGTGTGTCGTCGCTGCCCGGGCGGGGGCGCGGGGGTGGGATGCCGGGACCTGTGGCCGGGGACTGCTGTTAACCCCGACAGCCACGACAGCGCCGCCCGCCCCCGGCCACCGCGGCATGCACCTCCGCCAAGGGCTGATCGTGCAAGCCCCACGCAGCAGCGCGATGTTCGTCAAGGTCAGCCGTCTGTCCGCGTGGGCCTGCCAGCGCTGCTGACCGAGGCCGCACGGACCCTGTTCACCGTGCACGACGGCCACGCCAACCTGGCCACCCTCGTCACCGCCGGACAACGGATGCGCGCCATCGAGACCGCGCTCACCGAGATACGCGAAGAGCGCGACACGACGCACAGCCGGTTCCAGGAGGCGTGCGCCGTTCCGTCAGCACGGCGGAGCGCTCGTCGAGGCCGGTCGAAGTAGCAGCCGTCGCAAGGCGCGACCTGCTGACAGGTCCGGCTGCCCGACACCCCTGCATGACCCCGCGAGGCACTCAACAAAAGGACATGACATGAGCAGCTCAGACAACAACACAAGCCCGCCGCAACCAGAGGACTCCGCTGCGGATCACCGCTCGGCCCAGGACACCTTCCGCAAGGGAGACCGGGTCGCACTCGAGCACACCAGCGACCCGCACACCCGGCTGCGCCCCGGCGACGAGGGCACCGTTCGCCGCTACGACCCTGAGCAGCGGGCCCTGGACGTCGACTGGGACAGCGGATCCCGGCTGTCGATGCTCCTCGGCGCGGGCGACCGCGTCCGCCGCGTAACGAACGCCGGCTGGCAGCGCGTGCTCGACGCCCTTCACGACGCCGGGGCCGCAGCCGGTCGAGACGCCGCCGAGTGGTGGGCGCAGGACACGATCGGCGCATGGGCCAGCGGTGACGTGGCGGCGACCGCGCGGCAGGTCCTCACCGCCATCGAGGTCGCCGAGGGGCGGGACATTCCCGGGCTGCCGTTCGCCGAGCGGTACGACCTTGCCGCCGGCCTCACTCGTTACGCCGAGCACGCCTCGCCCGACGCACCTCGATGGGAAAACCTGCGGGCATGGCAGATAGACCAGGCGCGGTGGGCGTGGTGCGACGGCTTCGACGAGGCGGTCGAGGCCGAGGCGACCCGGCAGTGCCGGATGGTTCTGCATCCCGACGGCGACGACCGGGACCTGCAACATGTGTACCCGCAGCGGGTGCGGCTGGGCGGCCCGGGCGTGTTCGCCGGTGACTGGGCGTGGGCGCCGAACGAGGCTGGGCAGATGCGGATCCCGGTCGGGTTCGTCGGCACCCTGGTCGACACCTGGAACGGGTGGGCGGTGTTCACCTGCACCCGCGAGGTCGCCGAGGCGATCGTCGCCGACCAGCAGGCCGCCCGCGACCGCTACCGCCGCTATCTGGCCGCAAAGGGTGCCGCGGAGGCGGACCTGGACGGCCTGGTGGACCAGTCCATGGGGCGGATGTGGTTCGACGGGGACGTCATCGTCGCTGACGACACCCGGGTGCAGGACGATCCGGAGGCGATCGAGCGCATGGGCCCGAACGCCGACGGCCACTACGTGGTGATGGGCTGGTCCTGGACCTGGCTGCAGGTGCATCCCTACGACTGCGACCGTATCGCCGGCACCATCCCCGACACGTCGGCGGCCATCGGCCCCGTCCCCGCGAACTCCCGGCCAGCCGCCCACCGCTCCTCGGCGCGGACGGCCGGTCAGGAGGCGCACTGATGGCTCATCACCTGTATGCGGTCCTCGTGCGTGCCACCGCCACGGTCACGACCATCGACGCGCACCTGGCCAAGCCGATGCGCCTCGCGACGAGCGCCCACCACATCGACAGTTACCGGCTCGGCGGGCAGGTCACGGGAGCGTGGGACCGCGACTATGATCCCGTCGCCGACCCGAACAACTGGCACCCCTGCCAGGCGTGTGCCGGCACCACCGTGGTCCAAGGCGCCATGTGTAGCGAGTGCGCCGATGCCGTCGCTGCCGGTCGTAGGCCGGGCACCGTGGTGCCCTGGAGCTACACCGACTGGGCGCGGTATCCCGGGGACATCGTGTCGCTGCCGAGGCTGCTGCATCCCGGCTGGCGGTTCCCGCCGGGCCGCACCCCGGTCGCCTGGGTCGACCTGGCCGGCGCCGTCTGGCTCGGCACCGGCACCGACACCAGCGCGGTCCCGCCCCGCCTGCTCGCGGTCTTCAACGACCTGGTTGCCGGGCGTCGTGACCCCGACCCTACGGCCCCGCCAGTACGGCGCAGGTCCACGCGAGCCGACTGGTCCGCGCCGTGGCGTACCGCAGGCCGCCCCCGGCGACCTCGGGTCCGGTCCGAGCCCGCCGACTGGTCGGTGGCGGTGGTCGATGCCCACTCCTGACTACACACCGCCACGCGGCAGCACCGCCGTGTTCTCCGGACCGTGGCTGCGCTACGAGCCGATCCCCGGCTCTCACCGCTACTACGAGGGCTACACCGCCACGCTGATCGGCTGGTGGAACGGAACCTGCGAACTCAGCATCGACGCCAAAGCGGTGACTGCGCTCGCCCGCATGTTCACCGCGATGGCCGACTACGTGGGCGGTGACTGGCGCACCATCGACTTCGACGGTCGGATCCTCACCGTCGCCCGCCCGCTGTCCCTCGGCGGCGGAGTGCACCGGGTAGAACCCACCGGTGGCCGCTACCGGATCGGCTGGGGCCTGCCCTGGCTGCCGGTCGACCCTCGCCGCTGCGACCGCATCGCCGGCGAAGCCTAGGCACCGCCGCACCGGCAGCGGGTCGGACTGCTCGACGATCTCGCGGTCGCCAACAGGGATGCCCGGCTCCGCGCACCCGCACTCACACGGGTTGCGACGAGATCAATTCGCCACGACCACGCGCTCAACACGCGTGTGCCTATCGCACCGCATCGCGACCGGGATTACCCGGCTGGTGCACCTGGCCCGAGACCTGTGATCACCACGTCACCTACCGGGCCGAGCAGCCCGTAAGCCGGCTAACCCTCACACCGGCGGTGTCGAACCGTCTTGCTGGGAGCCGGGGCTCTCGCTCCACCTGATTCCTGTCTCCGCTGCGCGGATTTCGCTTCTGCCCGCGCACCCGGAGACGGGTGCGCGGGCCCTACCCCTTGACGGGAGGACCCGTATGGATCCCACAACCGCACCTGCCGCCCCGCCCAGGACGGCCGGTGGCGGCAGGCGTCCTGGCTACCTGTATCACAAGGTCGCCTCGCACCTCGCCGCTCACCCGGACCGGGTGTTCACGGTCGGGGAGGTCACGAAAGCCCTGTCTGTGCCCTCGACTGGTGCTGTCTTCGAGGCGCTGAAGAAGATGGCTGCAGCCGGTTACGCCACCCACCTGACCGGCCCGCACCGCTTTCAGATCACCCAGGCCGGTATCGACGCTGCCGGGGTGATGCCGCCGCCCGCCCCGCGGACACCCCGCCAAGGACATCGCGGAGCGGGTCGACGCCAGCCGGTCACCCGCCCGAACGGTGACCTGTACTTCCCGCGCAACCTGGCGGGGGCCACCGACGTGGATGTGCTGTGCCGGCTACGCGAGAAGCGTATCCCGGTGCTGCTCTACGGCCCGCCGGGCACCGGCAAGACCGCCCTCGTGGAGGCCGCCTTTCCCGACCTGCTCACCGTGGCGGGCACCGGGGACACGGTGGTGGAGGACTTCCTCGGCAACTTCATCCCGCTGCCCGATGGCGGGTTCGAGTTCGTCTACGGCCCCCTGGTCATCGCGATGCGCGAGGGGCGGGCGCTGCTGGTTGACGACGCCACGCTCATCCCGCCGAAGGTCCTCGCCGTGCTGTACCCGGCGATGGACGGGCGCCGAGTGATCACCATTCCTGGGTACCGCAACGAACGCGTCGAAGCCGCGGAAGGGTTCTACGTCATCGCCGGGCACAACCCCGGCGTGCACGGCGCGATCCTCACCGAGGCCCTCGCGTCGCGGTTCGACGTGCACATCGAGGTCACCACCGACTGGGACCTCGCCCGCCACCTCGGCGTCCCCCGACCCGCCGTCGAGGCCGCGATCGCGCTGAACACCGATCTCGCCGCCGGACGCGTCGGCTGGGCGCCGCAGCTACGCGAGTTGCTCGGCTTCACCCGCGTCAGCAAGACCCTCGGGTCCGCGGCGGCCGTGGCGAACCTTGTCGGCCGCGCCCCGCTCGAGGACCGGGAGCAGGTCCTCGCCGCCCTCAGGCAGCAGTTCGGCACGGACATCAACCCGCTGACCCTCGGCAAGCAACGCTGACCCCTCCCCGAGAAGGGAAACCATTCATGCCTCATCCCTCCACCCACCGGCGTGCCGGCTCGGGCACCTCAACCGCCAACGTTGCGGACTGGCGTCCGTGGAGCGACGCCTGGACCCGGCACATCCCGGTCCTGACCGGCCGCACCGACTTGAGCGTCACCGTCGCCCCAGGTGCGGGCGGCGGTGCTCCAGCCTGCTTCTACCCCGACGCCCGCCGCATCGAGGTCGACGCCACCCACATCGGCGCCCCCGACATCACCGATCCCCGCAAGGCCGGCCACAAACGCCTGGTGCCCACCGCCTACGGACTGCTCGTGCACGAAGCCGCCCACGCCACCCACAGCCTGTGGAAAGCACCCGCCGGCACCCCGCCGGTCGTCGCCGCCGTCGCCGACCTGCTCGAGGAGTCCCGCGCCGAGAACCGCCAGCGCAGCCGGCGGCGCGGCGACCGCCGGTGGCTGCGCCACACCATCACCACCCTGCTCGACCCCACCGACGCACCCGTAGACGACGCCTGGCACGCCGCCCACCTCGCCGGCCTGCTCCTCGCCCGCGTCGACGCCCGCATCATCACCGCCAAGGACATCAAGGGCGTCCGGGCCGCCGTCACCACCGTCCTCGGCCGCACCACGCTGCGCCAGCTGCGCGACGTGTGGCGCCAAGCCCACACCGTCGACGACACCGACGCCACCGTCATGATCGGCCTCGCGTGGCGGTGGTGCCGCATCCTCAACATCGACCCCCACCAGCAACCGGAACCACCACAGCCGGACCCCGGCGAGTTCGCCGGCCAGCTTGCCCAGGCACTGACCGATTACCTCGCGCACGCCGCCGGCCTGACCCCCGCCGAGTACGCCACCGGGCAGATCCAAGCCCGGCACTGCGCACCCGCGTCGTGGACGCGCCGTGACCCCACCGACGCCGAACGTGCCGCCGCTCGTCGCCTCGCCGCACGGCTGCGCCGCGCCCGCACCCACCAACCCGAACCCGACACGCGACCCAGTCCGCTACCACCCGGGCGGCTACGCACCCGGCACGCCATCACCGCCAAAGCGCAGATCGCCGCCGGCAGCCTGCCCACCGCCGCACCCTGGCAGCGCCGCGCTCACGTCCCACCACCGAAGCCACACCTGCACCTGGCCGTGCTCGTCGACACCTCCTTTTCGATGCACCCCTACGCGGCGCCGATGTCCTCAGCCGGGTGGATCCTCGCCCACGCCGGCCACACCAACCAGGCCACCACCGCCATGATCGGATTCGGCAGCCAAGCCACTCTGCTCGTGCCGCCTCGACAGCACCCCGCCCACGTTCTCGAAATGCGGGCGGTTGGCGGCACCACCGCGTTTCTCGACGCGGTGAAGCTCGCCGACCAGCTACTGCACCTGCGTCAACCCGGCAGGTTGCGGATGCTCGCTGTCGTCTCCGACGGCGAGCTACCCAACACCGCACCCGCGCAACGGCTCATCACCACCCTGCACCAATCCGGGTGCGTGGTGCTGTGGCTGCGCCCTGCCGACCTGACCGGGCACACCTTCACCCACACCAGCACACTGATGGTCGCCAATCCCATCCAAGCGGCCGATGCGATTGCCGACGCCGCCGTCGCCGCACTCGAACACGCCTGATCACGAGCCCCCGCAGACACGAACCAAACGAGAGCGCCGGCTCGCACTCAGGCTAGGAGGCTGCTCGGCGACGCCCTCACCCCCGGACGCCCGCACACCGCTCGCAGCGCGATCAACGGCATCGAATTGGCCGCTGGCCTCGCAGCCGCCCTCACCCGACACCACCGTCCGGGCGTCGACATCGGGGCGAGGGCCTGCACGGCTGGCAACGCCGACACCTACGTCCCGCAGGGCTGCTGCCCCGGCACCGAACTGGCCGCCCCGCCGTCGCCGCTGTTCGCCAAGGTCCGTCCATCGGCGCCCGTCCCGGGCGCAGCGGTTCTTCTCGCGATCACCGCAGATGACCACTTCCTGACCTGGCCCGCCCGGCGGCGGCGCGAAGCCGTGATCTGCCGCCGGCACACCACCTCAAGCTCCGCACGCCCCAACGGCTGCGGAGCTCTTTCCTTGAAGGAGTGATCCCACCATGACGCACGACCAGCCGACCCGGCTGCCGGTGACCTCGATCAGCGACCTGCTCGCCGCCGTGCCGTACCTGCTCGGCTTCCACCCCGCCGACAGCCTCGTCATCGTCGGCCTCACCGGCCAACGCATCACCGTGGCCGGCCGCGCGGACCTGCCCGATCCCGCCGCCGTCATCGACTGGGCGCCCGTCACCGCACGGCAGTACCTTGCCCTGCTGCGCAACGTCGACGCCACCAGCGCGGTCCTCATCGGCTACGGACCGGCCACCACCGTCACCCCGGTCTTCGACGCCCTCACCCCACGCGTCCGCACCGGCGGCATCGCCCTCCTCGACACGCTGCGCGTCACCGACGGCCGCTACCACTCCTACCAATGCTCCGACCCCGGCTGCTGCCCGCCTGACGGACTGCCGTTCGACCCGCACTACAGCCTGACCGCGGTGCACGCGATCGTCGCCGGGCAGACCGCCCTGCCCGACCGGGCCGCTCTCGTGGCCAGCATCGCCCCCACCGGCGCCGTCACCGCCGACGCAAGCCGACGGGCACAGCAACGCGCACTCGTCGTCATGACCTCCGGCGGGCGGGCAACTCTCATCCGCGCCGGCCGAGAAGCCGTGGACGAGGCCGTCGCCCGCTACGCCGCCGACGCCGTCCTCACCGACGACGAGGTGGCCTGGCTGTCCGTCCTCCTGGCCGACGTCGCCGTTCGCGACCACGCGGGGAAGAAGGCGACCGGTGACCAGCCGTGGCACCTGGCCCTGTGGACCGACATGACCCGCCGTGCCGACCCTGCCTACGTCGCCGCCCCCGCCACCCTGCTCGCCCTCACCGCCTGGCGGCACGGCCAAGGCGCCCTCGCCACCGTCGCCCTCGACCGGGCGCTCGCGGCCGACCCCGACTACCGCCTCGCCCACCTCATCGACCACGCCCTGCGCCACGCAATTCCGCCTACCGCCTTCAACGACTGAACCACCTCCGGTAACAGCCCGAGGCACCTCAGGCCCGGCTCCCAGCCTTCACCGTCCAGCCGCCCGGGCCTTTCGCCACATTGCAAGGAGAGCCTGATGGCACTGCACCTGTACTTCGACCTCACCGACACGCTGAGGCTGGCCGAACACGCCGTCGCCGCCTCCGAGCACGCCGCGACCTTCACCGAACGGGAAGAGCACACCCTCTGCCGGGGCGCGCTGGAGTGGGTCCACGACCACGGCGTCTACCTCATGTCCAGCGGCCTGCCCCGCCTCAAGGACCCGAACCTGCCCGAGGCGAACCTCATCGTCTACGCCCACGGCTGGAACCCCGACACCGACGGCCACCGCCACGACCCGGAGCTCGGCGGCGACGACTTCGTCGAACACCTGCACCTCACCGAGGCGCCCACACCGCTGATCGACATGCTCCGCGCCGCCCACGCCACCGGCTACCAGTGGCTGCATCTGACCGTGAGCGCCGACACCTACGAGGTGCGCGTCGCCCGCACTCGCCGCCCCGACTGACCACCCCGCCCGACGGCCCCGCCCCACCTAAGGGGCGGGGCCGTCGGCTTCTTCACCGACTCGGAGACAGCCATGTCCACTCCTGACAACCACGAGCAACAACCAGCAAGCCTCGAGGCGGTCCTGCGCGACGCGTGGGACGCCTTCTACCCCGACCAACCAGCTCCCCTGGGATGGCTCACCCACGCCGCCGCACGCGTCCACGACCACCTCCGCGCCCAGCAGCCTGCCCCGACCGTGACCGCCCCGCCTGCGGTCATCGACGACCAGCCCGCGGCCCTGCGCCGGCACGTGTGGCAGACGCTGCGCGACGCCGCCGCCGAGAACCACATCGACCCGGACGCCGCCGACCGAATCCTGCACGCCCTGGAGCTGCCCGGGCTGCCGCGCCGCTGGCAGGTCCGCCTCACCCTGCCGATGACGATCGAGGTCACCGCCACCAGCCAGGACGACGCCATCGAGGCCGCCGAGGACGCCATCGACGCCGCCCTCACCGGCACGAGCCACGACACCCACCTCGACTGGGACAACACCACTCGAGACGACGCCACCCCCGGCGACATCGACACCACCACCGACACTCCGGTTGGCCTGCGATGACACCTTCATCCGCCGACCGGGCCACCCCTGCACGAAGGAAGCCGCCCATGCTGCCGCACCTCGTCCGCACGTACACCGGCCGCACCATCGGCGACGACGAGATCGCCCACGCGCGGCAGCAGGGCACAGCCGCGGCGGCGATCGCCGCGGCCGTCGCCGACGCCTGCCACGCCCTGGCCGGCACCAAAGCCAGCCTCGCCCAGTGCGCCGATACCGTCGCCGGGCACCTCGACGAGATCCGTCGCGCTCTGGCCGCCGGCCCCGGCGAGCCGACGGCCACCCTCAACCCGACCAACATGCCGCAGGCCCTCAATCCGCGCCTAAACACCCTGACCGCTCAACGCGCCATCCAGATCACACCTACGCGCGATGGTCCCCGTCTGGCTCGCCCACCACACTCCAACGACGCCTACCGCCAGTCAGACCGAGCGGGTGCGCCGCTACGCCGAAGCCGTCCTCGCCGCGATCGCCGACGACATCCGCGAAGGCATCGTGCCCACCGGTATCGGCTCCTACGCCGACCTGCACCGCTACCTCGATGCCAACGACCATCTCATCGCCGCCGGCGTCCCCTACGACGGCACCCAGGCCAGCATCAACCTGATGGTCACTGTGCAGGGCCTCGTCGTGGCCCGACTGCGCCACGGCGATCGCCCGTACTGCACCCACGGCGCGTGCGCGTTCCCCGCGCACGACCACACCACCGCGTACGACCCCGACGGTCACGACCTCGGCCAGGCGCAGCCGATGCGCTGCCGGCATTGCGGCCAACCCGCCCACTACGACGCCCGCCACGACGACCCCGCCACGCCCGGCTGCTTCCTCATTCACCGCGACGACTGAACCCCACACCCCTGACACGGGCGGCAAGCCGCGCCGTGCTCCGGCCGGATCGCCGACGAGTAAGTCGACAAGCACCGCCCCGCAGACCGGCCGACGACTTGATCAATACGCAAAGTCGAGCGTCACTGCACCTCGGCCCGCCACCCCCTGCGGCGCACCCGACGGCAGGCCCCATGCCGCCAGCCACAAGGGGGGTGGCGGCCCCTACCCGCCGAACCCCACACGAAAGGGGGCATCAACTCATGGCCTCCCAGCACCGCCGCGCGATACCGCACACGGTCACCGACGTCTTGTTGTGGCTGCTCGCCAGCGACGTCGCCGCCGCCCACCAGCCTCGGCTACACCGGCCCGGCCGCTGCGCCAACCTGCGCTGCGCTGGCCAGGTATACCCCTGCCCACCCGCACGCGACGCCCACCGCGCCCAGCAGGCGGCCACCCGTCCCCAGCCGCGAGCGCGAGGCCGCGCCCGGGTGTTCACCACCGCTGACCGACTCAACGGCTGGTTCCGGCCAGCCCGTATCCAGCCCCGCGCCGCCTGAGCGACGCGACACCCACATACGCCGAGCAAATCATGTCAAAGGAGGCACCGTGAGTTTCCGTAGCGAGTCGACCCTTGCCTGGTACGCCAACGCAAGGGTTGACCTGCGCGCCCGCATGGCCGACTACACCCGTAGCCGCTTCGCCCAGCAGTACCTCAAGGCGTTCCTCGAACCCGCTACAGAGGCGACCATCGACGGCCCCGAGGCGTCCGCCATCGACGCGTTCAGCCGCGTCGCGCACCAACCGTGGCAGGACGGCGAACCCTACGTCCTCGCCCCCGCCATGACGGCGATCATCGCCGCCGCCTAGGCCCTCGACCTCACCGGCGACATCGTCGGCAACGACGTCGCCCCCAGCGACGCCGGCGTGCTTTTCCTCCCCGAGCCCATCTACGAACGCGGCGTCCACGGCCAGGTCCCCTCGATCGGCGCCATCGCCTGGGCGAAGTTCCACCACACCAGCAACCGGCGCACCGGCTGGTGGATCACCGGCTGGGCAGACCGTGACGACCCCCTCGACCCCGCGCCGCCGCCCGTCGCCGCCGCCAACTCGCCGAAGACCCTGAACTGACCGCCCAGTTAGGCCCCTACGTGCTGCACTCCTTTGCCGAGATCCCCATCGGCATCCCGATCACCGCCCCCGGCGAACTACCCGATGCCGTCGACCGCGACTGGGAGACCGCCCCAGACGGACGCTTGTGCATCGACGAGTCGTCGCTGCGGATGCGCGCCGTCGCGGCCGTGCTCTACGCGTTCTGGCGCATCCAGGAACAACCCCTCGCCACCGTCGCCCAGCCGCCCCTGGACCGGCCCGCCTGCCGCCGCGCCCACCGGGCCAGCCTGCGTCACGACACCCGCGTGGTCGTGCTCCGCCGCACCACACCCGTCACCGAGCCCACGAACGAGGCGAAGTGGCACTACCGGGTGCGGTTCCTCGTGCGGCCACTGGCGGCGCCTGACCAACGCCGACGGGCAGCCCTACCGCATCTGGATCCACTCCTTCATCAAAGGTCCTGATGGGGCACCATGCTGCTCGGCGAGACCGTCTCCGTCCTCGCCCGATAACCCCTCCACCCCACGTCCTGCCCCTCGCACCGCAGATCAGCGGGCAACTCGACACGGTCGCCTCGTCATAGCGGAACTCGCCGACTAATGCCCGCTGCGGCTCACGACGGGCAAAAGCAGGCGCTGACACGGCGACTGGCCGTGCGATCAACCGCTGCGACCGCACCGGGATGCGAACCCCCTCCATCCTGCGCATGCCTCGCGGGCCGACAGCATCGCCGCGACCTATACCGGGAGAACCAGTGCACGACATCGAATACCCCTTCGACACCATCAACCGCGCCTACCAGCGCTTCCTCAGCATCGCCAAAGACCACTTCGAGGTGGTCGGCTGGGACAACGCAAACACTGGCCGGCCCACCCTGATCACCCTGATCGACATCGGCAGCCGCGACGCGTTCAGTCTCGCCCTGCTCGACAGCGTCGAGGACCATCAGCCCCACGCCCTGCTGGCCGTCACCACCACCGCCGCCCTGTCCCTGCACGGACCTATCCCCGGCCGCGCCGCCACCGCCGACTACGCGCCCCACCTGGCCATGCACAACGCCGACATCGCCGCCACCACGCCTGTGGCCCTACACAACCCCGACGACCCACACATCGGCGACGACGAGTGGACAGCCGTTCCACCGGACATCGCGCATGCCGCCCGCACCACCACCCTCGACGCCGACCGCGTGGCGCTGGCCCTGCTGGATCGCGACCGCGCTCAGCTCACCGTCGTCGGCCCCTTCCCCAGCATCGACGCCGCCGAAGCCTGGCGGCCCACCGCCGACGGGTGGCCACCGGTCGACCGGCTCCTCCTCGCCGTCCACGCGCCCGCGACGGGGCAGTAATCGCGCCTCGAACACCCGGCCCGCCGGGTCCGCTGGCGGGCCCGGCAGCACAGGCACCGGCGGCAGCAGCCGCACCCGATCGCAGCACACCACGATCCGACACCAGGGGGCGTCGCCATCGGGCGACGCCCCCTGCCGATGAACGGAGGCAAACAACATGGAACACGTCCCCAACCCCGGCGAAGCGAATCTCGACGAGCCCCTCAGCGTCGGCGATCCGGTTCTGGGAAAGTCGCGGCTGCTGTCGCGGCAATGCGGCACCTGCATCTTCGCCCCCGGCAACCGCATGCACCTCGAGGCCGGGCAGCTGCGTGCTCTCGTCAGGCAGGCCCGCGAGCAAGAGGCCTACGTCATCTGTCACGACACCTTGCCGCACTACCTGTACCCGCATGCCAAACCCGCGATCTGCCGCGGCTTCGCCGACCGCTACCGGACCCAAGCCCTGGAACTCATCGAGCGGCTCTGGGGCTTCGTCGAGGTCGACCCACCCCAAGCGCCCGATCGTCACGACGGTGTGGAAGGAGGTGACCGGTGAGCGGCATCGAGGACTTCATGCGTCGCCAGAGCGAGATGATCGACCGGGTCGGCTGGTCGGTGACGTTCGTCCACCTCAGCGCGGACGATACCGACGAAGGCCTCCCGTTCGCCTACACCGTCGGGTTCACCGCCCACGGTCATCCCGAACTGCTGATCGCCGGCCTCGACCCCGCCATCTCCCAGCAACTACTCAACGACTTCGCCGCCCGCGTCTACGACCAGGCCGAGCGCTTCACCCACGGCCAGCGGCTCGGCGACCTGATTGCCGGCTACGACGCGACCATCATCGACGGCGCCCCCACCGACCAGCTGCACACGGGCGCCGCGATCGCCCGATGCGGCGACCAGCATGTCCGCGTGCAACAGATCGCCTGGCCCAACCTGGCAGGCCGCTTTCCCTGGGACGACGGCTACGCCTACCCGTCGTCGGTGCAGCCGGTCCTCGGCTGTCCCTGACGGTCGGGGGCGACGTCAAGCATGGGGCGTGTCCGCTGACTGTCGGACGTCCAGGGGCGTGGCCCCGGCGTCGGCAGCCGCAAGGCACGGCTCGCACTACCGCAGCGCCACACCTGACGGGTGCACCTTTGCAGCCCACGGTGGGCTGGGCAGGGCCCCTGTCCAGCCCACCGCCGCGCCTCGGTCCCTTCCTCGCGCAAGGAATGTGGTCCGGATGGCGCCCCTGACCAGCCTCTGAGAGCAGGAGACGGGACCTTTTGTCGTTCGGTCGCGTCGTGTGGGGTCTGCCGTCGGTGATCCGGCCGCGCCTGCCCAGGGGGTCCTGGCGGACCGCAGCCGGCAGCGGCGATCCGCAGATCCGGGCGGCGCCTGGGCCGTCATTGTGCAGTGGATCTGATGGTCCAGGCCTGGGCGTTGGCGACCAGGTTCGCCGCATGCGGGCCGGCGGCGTAGCGGGCCGCGTGCATGGTGTCCGTG
Organism: Micromonospora sp. NPDC049139; assembly: GCF_055586845.1. Taxonomy (NCBI): domain Bacteria; kingdom Bacillati; phylum Actinomycetota; class Actinomycetes; order Micromonosporales; family Micromonosporaceae; genus Micromonospora; species Micromonospora sp. NPDC049139. Next base: position 78,801 of record NZ_JBVJHK010000025.1, read on the forward strand.
GCCGCCGCGACAGGGTCCGGGTTGGTCGCGCGGTGGAGGGCGAGCCAGACCCACCGGTGTTCGCCGTCGTCGAGTTGGGATCGGCGGGCGCGTAGGTGCGCGTCCGGGGTCAGGGTGCGGGCGGCGATGCTTGCGGCGATGTCCGGGTCATCGCCGAGGCCTGCGTAGCGGGCTGCCTCCGCGGCGAACCACCAGGTGAGGTCCCGCAGTTCGGGTTCGGGTAGGGCGGTCAGCGCTTCGGCGGGAATCCCCGGCGCGGTGACCTCGGGCAAGGCGGGGCCGAGGCGTTTACCGCCGTGCTGCGGCCGGCGCGGGTACAGCGTGGGCAGGTCCGGCACGATCCGGAAACCGATGTCGGCGGCCTCGATCCGCGCCAGGTCTTCGGCAGTGATGCCGTGGCCGGTGAATCGCTGCACCGCGACCAGGCCCATCAGCCGCTTGTTGCGGTAGTGGTCGGCGAAGTCGAGATCGGCGAGCGTCGCGGTGACCGGTGGTGGCGCGTCGACCTCGCCGAACGGTTCCACCCGCAGCAGCACCTCGCCGCGTTCGGCGAACGACAGCCGGGTCACGGCGTTGATGTTCCAGAACATGCTGGCGGCCCGCCCGCCGGCGGACACGCGGGTCAGCACGGGCGCGGTCGAACCCTGCCAACCGTTGTACTCGACGGCGAGCACGGCGTCGCCGACGTCCAGCATCGCTACCCACGGATCGATCGACTGCCGGCGCATCAGGTCATCGTTGATGGCCCGCATCGACTCCGGTCGGGCCGGGTCCGCGCCGAAGGCGCGCAGTACGTCCGCGACGTTCGTCCCGGTCACCACCGTGACCGTCGCGGCCTCCCCGAGGGTGCTGTGGCGCAGCCATCGGTAGGCGGTTTCGGGCTGGTCGGGCCGCGCCGGCTCCGGCTCGCCGCGCAGCCGATGGCCGAGCCGGTCTCTACGGGAATACACGATCTCGGGCGCGGCGGGCGCCTGCCACACCACCAGCTCGTAGTACTCGGCGTCGCGTTCGTCGGTGTCGTCCCTACCGCGGGCGTGCACGCGCAGCCGGTAGTCGCCCGGCCAGGGTGGGGTGACCCGGCGCAGGTGCGAGTCGCTCGTGTGAGGTCCGACCACCGAGGCGCCGCCGACGGCCGCCCGCCAGCTGACCTCGACGATTTCCTCCCATCCGGTCGCGACGTCCGGCGGTGGCCCGTCCAGGATCCGCAACCCGATGCGGACGTGCCCGGTCTCGACGCCGGTGCGGATCACCGCACCGCCCGGCACGACCGCGACCAGCCCGTTGCCGCCGAAGTCGGCCTCTGGGACACCAGCGTCCTCCAGCAGCGCGAACCGGTGCCCGAACACTGGTGCCGACCCGCTGGTCTGGCGGGGCAGCAGGTACTCCGCCCGGGCCCGGTCGAGGACCGCAGCGGCGTAACCGGCGGGCATCGGGGCTTCGCGTAGCAGCAAGACTGCGGTGCCGATCGCGACGCCGAGCACCGCCGGTGGTTCGATGGCCCAGGGGTGGATGCCCACCCGGTGCAGGACGGCGACGGTGGTAGTCACGGCCAGCGCGAGCTGTGCCGCGCCGTGCGCTGCGGCGATCCCCCGCTCGTCGGTGATTGCAGGCGCCACCGCCAGCAGGGGGGCCACTCGCGCGTGAGAGGCCAGCCGGCGGGCCAGCGCGGCGACCAGTGGCACCGCGCCGGGCCGGATTTGCTCCAGCACGGCTACGCCGGTAACCGCCTCGCTCTGCCCGCTCATGCTCGCGATGCCGAACGTGCCGGTGAACGGCTCGCCCAGGAGACCGGTCAGGTCCGGGGCACCGGCCAGGTCCAGTTCCCGCACGGTCAGTTCCAGTGCGCCGAGCAGGCGTTCGATCAGCAAGGGAGGCAGCGAGCCGAGCGCTTCTCGCACCGGCGAACTGCCCGATCCGGCCACGCCGGAGCGGAACTGGGCCACCGCCGGGTGCCGGACGGCCGATCCCCGGATCGGCCAGGTTTCGCCGTCAGCGAGTGCCCGCAGCCGGCCGAGCTCGGCCGCCGGTGCTGTCGGAACACGGGCAACGATGAACGGCAACGCAGCGGCGACCGGACCCGACAAATCCGCCAATACCGCATCAGGAATCTCGACCACAGCACCCCCGCCGCCCGCCTGTACAGGACGGCACATTCTAGCCATCGATGATCTTACAGTCGGTGACAGTTTTCGCGTTCCCGACCAGCCTTCCCAGGACGCGCCACACTGCGGCGAGTCGCGCTCATCGGCAGGTGCGGATGTCCGCTCGACTCAGAGGCCATCTACCGGCCGTGACCGCTCTTGATCGGTCAGCACGCACGGACGGCGGCATGTGCGGATGGTGGCGTGGGCGCCGTGAGACGATCTAGACGTGACAGAGTTCCGGCTCGACGTGCTGGTCGAGGAGCAGCTTGAATCGGTCGTCTTCGTCAGGGACTACCTGCAGCTCGACTTTGGTGACGCACGTTTTACCGCCTACGTCTGGCCAGCTGTGACCGTCGGCAACACCGTCCTCGAGTTCGGTGAGCCAGGCTATCGGGATGCGCTCTGTGCGTTCATCTCGCAGGAAGTCACCGCCGTATCGGAGTCACCAGAATGTGGTCTGGTGATCCGCTTCGCCTCGGGTGAAATTGTCACCAATCCCAAGCCATCCGACCTAGATGGACCGGAGATCGCGCAGTTTGAGGTGTATGACCCCGTATGCCCGCTGCTCGGGGTTTGGCGGCCCGGCGAGGACATCTTCGCTGGCCTCGATTGGTCGTAACTACGACGCGCGGTCCTCGGCACATCCGGACGCCGGGCGCCCGGCGCCGACGGCACGTGAGTGACGAGCGCTTCGCGGCAAATGAGCGCGGTCGCGCCCGAACGGCGTCGGCCTGCAGCGGTGCCCGGCCAGGTCGTGGACGACCCGGAGCAGGGTATGTGGGTATGCCCCTGGTCACCGTCTGGTGGTGGTAGCAGGCTGCGACTGTCGCCATAGGGCCAGGTGTTCGAATGCATCGCTTAGTTGCCGGGCGATGTCGGGATCAGCGGTCGCGGAGACTTCGGCGGCGAGCACGTCCGCGGGTATCGGGCCGGACAGCCAGTCGTTGACCTCGCGCCAGAAGCCGTTGTCCTGCCTCGATGAGACGAGAAGGTCGCTGACGAGTTCGGCGAGTTGCCGGGCCGCGGGTTTCCCGACGTGCACCGGCCATGCGGCGAGATAGGGCGAAACGTTCTGTCCGCATTCGGCGATTGTGTCCAGCACCTCCCGCGGCTCGCAGAAGCTGGGCCACGTCGAGGTGGTGTCCCGCCACCAGGCCCATGCGAAGTCGCTGATCACGCGCTGTTCATCGTCCGAACCCGACCGCCACAGGCCCGCGAGCCGAGATGGCAAGAAGATGTGGTAGCTCCAGTCGTTCATTTCGCCGGCCGCCACCAGCTCTAGGAGCCGGGGCATGAAATGGTTGAGGTACCTCTGATCACCCCACGTCGTCGTCGAGTTGAACAGCAGCGGACCGAGCTGCTCGGCAGTAACATGGCGCAGTAGCGTTCGGTGCAGCGTTTCGACCTGCTCCGGGTCAACGCAGTGGTCGCAGTATTCGACACCCTCGACCAGCCGGTAGCGGCCGAATACCCGGTACAGGTCGTCTAACGCCGCCTTCAGCTCGCTGCGCATCCGGTCAGGCTAACAACGAGGCCTGGACTGCAGGACAGTCAGATGCAGCTCCCGGCAAGCGATGATCGACGCGCTGATCGTGGCTGATCAGGATGCCTGACGCGCCTGACCACCCGTGCCTGCGGTCTGGCTGGCGCTTCAAATTCTGTGTGCTGCGGCGTAGAGCACGTACCACAGCGCCGCACTCAGGGCACCGTATGAGGTGGCTGCGGTAAGCAGCGTCGGCCATGCGCACCAGAGACGGTGCGCCGTGGCCAGCCAGACCAGGACGACGATCGGAAGCACGATCTTGACGAGTTCCCCGACCACAACGTCTCGGAAGAACTCTCCTTGGTACGGGTCGGACACTGGCCGAGGATCTTCCCGGCGATGATGTGCCCGACGCCGCGGATTTCGGTGATGGTGGAGTGCGTCTCGCTCAGGACCTGCCGGATCTGGGCCTGGTTGGTGTGCGGGCCGGTCCAGGTGGCGTAGGTCCGCGATCAGTTCACGAGCCAGGTCGCGGCGGCAGCTGTCGGTGGCGGTGAGCGGCCGGGTGGTGCGCAGCAGCACGGCGGCCTTGTCCGCGGTGAGGTCCAGCGCCGCGCCACCGGGGATCAGATCACGCAGCAGCACGTGAAGCCGGTTGAGCAGCCGGACGCGTTCGCGAGCCAGGTCGTCGCGGCGTTCGGAGAGCAACCGCAGCCGGGTGTGATGGTCCTCGGCGACGACTTGGCGCAACCGCTGGTGCCGCATGGCGGCGTGAGCGACGCTGGCGGCGTCCGCGGCGTCGGTCTTGCGGGTGCCGCCGGTGTCCAGCAGTCGAGCTCGAGCGGCCAGGGCGGCCGGGACGTCGACGACGTGCTCGCCGGCGGCGGCCAGCAGTTACGCGATACCCCGCCCCAGCCCAGCGGCGCCTTCGACAGCGAAGCGGCGTTGCGGCCAGCGGGCGGCCCAGTCGGTCAGCGTCTTGTATGCGGCGGCGTTGACGGTGATCCGCCTTGTCGCCAGCAGGTGACCGGTCTCGTCGAGGGCGACAGCGGTCAAGGAGGACTTGTGCGGGTCGATGCCGATCGTGGTCACGGAGAGCCGGGTTCCTTTCGCCATAGCGAACGAGGATCACCGTGGCGGGCAGCCTGACTTGGGGAAATTCGGTGAGCACGCCTCTGTTGAGCCACGCCACGGCCGGGCGCCGGCCAGCGGCGGCACGCTCTTGAAGAGCCAACCCGAGGGCGGCAAGGGGTTTGCGAGCCAGTGCCGACCGGCGCCCTGACGCTACGGGCTGCAGACCCGCGCATCTGACTCCAGTAGACAAGTCAGGGGTTTGCTCAGCTCGAAGTAGCGTTGCCCTCCCGGCTCGACAACCAGGTGGATCGAGCATCGGAGGACGCGTTGAGTGGCACATCAGATCGTGTGGTCATCGGGATGGACCCGCACAAGCGCTCTGCAACGATCGAGGTCATGGCCCGCGATGAGACCGTCATCGGCGGCGGCCGCTTCGACACCGACCGCGACGGCTACACAGCGATGAGGAAGTACGCCAGCCGATGGCCGCACCGGGTCTGGGCGATCGAGGGCTGCCAGGGCATCGGCCGGCACATCGCCAACCGGCTACTGGCCGACGGCGAGCAGGTCGTCGACGTCCCGCCGAAGCTGTCCGCCAGGGCGCGGGTCTTCGCCACCGGGCAGGGCCGCAAGACTGATGCCACCGACGCCCACTCCATCGCGCTGGTCGGCACCCGCATGGCCGGGCTGCGCCCGGTCGTCAACGACGAACAACTGACCCTGCTGCGGATCCTGGTCGACCGGCGCCGGTCTTTGGGTGAGGACCACACCCGGATGGTGTCCCAGCTGCACCAACTGCTCCTCGAACTCATTCCAGGCGGGGCGAAGAAGAGCCTGTCCGCCGCCCAGGCCAAGGCACTGCTGGCCACCGTCCGACCCCGAGACGCGGTCGGCAAGGCCCGACGGCGGGTCGCCGCGGAGCTGATCAGCGACCTCGAACGGGTCTACCGGCGCTCCAAGGAAGCCGACAAGGAACTGACCGAACTGGTCGCCTCCACCGGCACCACTCTGATGAACCTGCACGGCATCGGACCATCCGGCGCCGCCCGGCTGCTGGTCGAGGTCAGTGACATCACCCGGTTCCCCAACCGGGCCCACTTCGCCTCCTGGAACGGCACCGCCCCCATCGACGCATCCTCCGGCGAACAGGTACGACACCGCCTCTTCCGCGCCGGGAACCGGCAGATCAACCGGGTGCTGCACATCATGGCCACGGTCCAGCTACGCAACCCCACCGAAGGACGCGCCTACTTCGACCGCAAGAAAGCCTCCGGCAAGACATCGATGGAAGCGATGCGCGCCCTGAAACGACGCCTGTCCGACATCGTCTACCGGTGCATGACCGACGACGCCACAGCTGCCACGGCGGCGGGCCCGGGAGGACAACGGGGAACGACAACTGGCTCCAGCGTGACCGACTCTCATCCCCCAGCCGGCTCTTCGGAGAAGTCACTTCCCGGACCCGCCGAGACCCAGGATAGAACTCTCCTCCCGACGGCGTCTTGACACAGAGGGGAGCCACGACCGCGCACCGCCATCCATGGACAGCGGCTCCGCTTCGTGACGCTCGGTCGGCTGCATGTGCGGACGTTGCCGGTGCGGTTAGTGGTCTTCGGCGTAGTGGGAATGCACGGCGGGTTGTCCGGTGTAGTTGGCGCCAGCGCGATCGTCGGCGCCGAGGTAGCTGTACGGGAGGCGGACCTCACGGCGGCCGGTACAGCTGATCCGGCGGCGACGGGGATCGTAGGAGAACCCGGCGGCACGGAGTCGGGCGGTGAGGCGCTGCCCAGCGGGTCGCCCGTCAGGAAGCCGGATGCTGGACAGGTCCAGGTCGGCCACGAGCCGGCCGGTGGGAGTTAGCCAGCCGGCCGCCCGGCTCAGGACGGCGAGCTTGTCTCCGACGTAGTGCAGTCCGTGCAGACAGGTGATCAAGTCGAACGTCCGCGTTGGTGTCCACTTGGCGACGGAGGCGCAGCTCAGCTCCAGGTTCAGGGATGGTGCCGGTACGGGATCGAAGGCGTCAACCAGGTCGACCCCGACGAGAACGGTCCGCTCGGTCAACCCTGTCAGGCGCAGCTCCCCGGCAGCCTGGATCAACGCCCGACCAGTGCCGCAGCACAGATCCAACCAGCCAGCGGCTGCCGAAGGTTCGGCCCGACCGGCGCCGACAAGGCCGGCGGCGAGAACGTCAAGAGGGTTGAACCCCAGCTCCCGGGTGTAGCTGTTGACCCCGGACAGCTGCCGCTCGCGGTTCATGGTGCAGTTGGCCACCACCGCCGACTGCTCCAAGGCCTCGTGGCCAAGCAGTCCGAAACTGGCGCGCTGGTCGACCACGGCAACATCATCCCAGAAACAGCTCCTCAGACTGAACCCCCGACCAGCGGCAAATGAGTTCACCGAAGCTGGAGCAGCCCACGTTTGGCCATGAAGGCTCGCAACGTCTCTGCGTCCTCCGTGGACATCAGGCGGCGTGGGATTACGGTCGCCGGCTCCCGACCGACGTACACGATCCAGAACTCGGGGGTGTCCCCTACCTGGGTGACCCCGTCCCAGGCGATGCCGCCGGACTCCGAGCCACTGCGCATCATGATGTTGTCGTCGGTGATGTCGTACGCGCCCTCGACAGCGTAGCGACTGGAGCGGGACCGGGCGCGCAACCGCACCCACGGCGAGTACAGCATCGACAGCACGCCACCCACGACCATCGCCATGCACAGCGTCGAGATCTGGTCGCCCCACGCGAACCCCCGCGAGACGGCGAAAGCGATCGCCCCGGCCGCCGCCAACACGGCACCGATGTAGCCGTACTTGCGCAGCCGAACACTGCTGAGCGCAGCGGCCACGCGGCCTGGGTAGGCGGAATCGGCTGGGACGTCAAAACGGATGTGCACGCCAAAACGATAGTGCCCCCATCTGCCCTCGGGCAGCGCCTGACTCGCACTCAGCTGGCCGGATCGCCGGGAGCCGTCCGTTCTCAGCGGCAAATCCGTGCATGTGACCTTAGCTTCGGGCTGCGACGGCCGCTGGCAGAATGCAAACGGTTGCTCGGACGAATTGGACGGCATCCGCGGGGGCGAGGATCGCGTCCTCAGGCGAACTCGCGTGCGATGGATTCCAGCCTCTCGCGGTAGGCGGCCCACCACGCCTCGTCGCCCTCGACCACGTTGTCGCCGGGCCGCCGCCAGCCGACCTGGCCCCTCGACCAGTTCGCGCACGATGTCGGCGTGCCCAGCGTGCCGGTTCAGCTCGGCGAGCACGTGCACGAGGACGAGGACGAGGACGAGGTGCAGCGTCACCGGCGTGTGGCGCCACCACCGCACCGAGCCGGGCGCGCGTCGATCGGGAGTGCCTCGATCGTGGCGTCCGCGTGTGCCCAGACTCGGTGCCACAGGCCGATGACGTCGTCCCGGGACTCGTCGGCTGCGGCCCACATGTCCGCGTTCGGCTCGGTGCCTTCGTCCAGGCCCGCGACGGGTTCGGGAAAGGGGCGGTCGAACACCTCGCCGAAATACCCGGCGGTCACCGAGGCCATCAAGCAGTACCAGCAGTTCCTCGCCAAACGACGAGCTCAGCGGCCCCCAGACGAGTATCGGGAGCCGACCACCGAGGAGTGGAGCGACTTCAACGAGCACTTCGACAAGCGCCGCGTCGAACTCGGCTCCTGGCGGCCGGCCTTACGGCACCCCCTGCCGGCACGAACACGCCTGCATCCGCCCTGCATCCGCTGTCCGATGCTGAGCATCAACCCCAAAGTGCTGCCCCCGACTCGACGAGCTGGAGGAAGATCTCACCGCTCGTCTCCGCCGTACGGAGGAGGAAGGCTGGAGAGGCGAGATCGAAGGACTCACGCTGACCCTCACCTTCCTTCGGGGAAAACGAGCACAGACCAAGAGAATCGCTCGCGCTGGGACACCCCGGACAGATCGATCTCGGCACGCCCAAGCCACCACCACACCAGTGACCCAACACTCGTGGCGGGACCCGTCGCGGACCTCATGCCACGGCTCCGATCACCTCGATGAGCTGTCCGCGGTCCACAATCGGGCCATGAACGTTCCCGAGATCCTGGGCGCCGCGGCCGAGCTGGCCACCGCTGACCTCCGAACCGATGCTGGGCTCACACTGGACGACATCCGACGTGACCTCGACCTGGGTGAATGGGAACTCGCCCTGGGCATGCTGGAAGACGTCAGCGACGAACACCCGCAACCGGCTCGCTTCTGGCAGCTTTTGGCGGACGCGGCCGGCCTCCTTCAGCTCGATCGGAGCGTCGCCTGGTGCCACTGGAGAAGCTACGAATCGACCCACGGCGTGATCAGGGCCGACCTGGCGCTCAGCTCGCCGGAGGCCGGAGGTCGTCGGACCGCCATCCCTGGGGCTGGAGTGCTGCGACCGATGTGGGACATCGGACACCGCACCAGTGCTGGCACACCGGACCTGGCCATCGCGCGCATCTGGGTAGAGTTCGCGCCTGCCCTGGAACCTGGTCAACAGGGAACGGTCCGGTTGGCTCCACTAACTCCACCGCGATGGAGGCACCTGACACCGGGAGACGTGATCACTATGCACGAGATTGCGGAACCGATCGGCATCGCCGAAGTCATCGGCGTTCTGCCACCTGCCGCCAGCGGGTGACGCGCTGGAAACGGAGACCCGGCCCGCTTCAAGATCAGCGCAGAGAAGGTTCAAGACGTTGAAGTACGCGCTGGTCTTCCCGGACCGGATCGCGTCCCTCGCCCGGGCGCGGGCGTTCATGAACGACTTCGTGACCTGGTACAACCACGCTCATCGGCACTCCGGGATCGGCCTGCACACCCCGCCGACGTCCACCACAGCCGTCACCACACCGTCCGCGCCAACCGCGAGGACACCCTCGCCGCAGCCCGGACGGCGCACCCGGAACGGTTCGGCACCACCCGGCCCCTACCCAAGATCCTCGACCTGCCCGAACAGGTCTGGATCAACAAGCCCGAGCCGCAACGGCAAGCCGCTTAACTCCCGTTGGCCTCAATCCCTTGACACGTTCCGTAGCGACCGATCGGCGGCAGAAGCGTGCACCTGGTCAGGAGCCGCAAGTTGCTACCTCGGCTCTACAGGGACCTGGGAGTACTTCTGCGACCCTGCCGACGTGGTGCACGCTGGCCAGCAGGTCTCCGTCGAGGTGCTCGACTTCGACGTCACCCGTGGACAGGTGCAGCTTTCGCTGAAGGCGTTGCAGGAGGATCCACTGGTCCAGTTCGCGGACCGGGTCGGTGAGGTGTTGTCCGGTCCGGTCGTCAAGGTGGTGCCGTTCGGTGTCTTCGTCCGCGTCGCGCCGGGCATCGCGGGACTGCTCCACGAGTCAGTTTTGACTCGGAGGCCAGTGATGGGAGAGATGGTCACCGTCACGATCGCCGAGGTGGACCGGCCGCGGCGCCGAGTGCGGCTGGAGCTCGCGCTGACGCGTTGATCGGTCGCCCATTACGGGCCGCCCGAATCAACACCGTCGACAACGGTTTCAACGTCCACGAAACCCACGCCACGCGCGGATCGCGGCAGATGCGGATGCTATCCGCCGGGTGTGAAGAGGTCCTCAGCGCTGAGCACGGTGCAGCCGCACATCTCGCCAAGGACGGTTCGCTGGTGCTCAGTCAGCGGATTCGCGAACACCACCGCCCCAACCTGACTCGCCCGACACGCATCGGCGACTTCCCGGGCCTTGCCCGCGCTCAGCAATGTCCGCCGCGAGAACGGAGTGGTCATCTTGTCCGCGCCGCCGTGCGATACCCCCCGGCGCTGAGCGTGCCGGCCCACGACCCGCGCACCGTACACCTCCACCGCCGTGGCCAAGAGGTCCAGCTTGGTGTCCATCTCGGTGTCCTTCGCCGAGAACAGGCCCACGAGTAGCACCTCGGCGCCCGCCAACACTCGGTGCGTCGACTCCGTCCGGCGTTGGATCACGCAGCGATCATGTCACCCCCGACCCCGCCGGGCGCGCGCTCATCGACACATCGGACGCCGGGCGCCCGGCGCCGACGGCACGTGGGTGACGAGCGCTTCGCGGCAGATCCCTGTACCTGATCATGAGCTGGGGACGACATGACTACGGTCTGAGTCACGCAGATGGATCATGGTGTCGGCCAGACCGACGCCGCTCCCCGGGTCGGCGCTATCGTGCGGCGCATGCGCGTTCCTGGATGGTTGGACGACACCCGGACCTCTTACGACACGGTGGCGGTCAGCTACGCCGACCTGCTGCGCGACGCTCTCGCCCGCGAACCGTTCCAGCGGGGCATCCTCGCCCTCTTCGCCGAACTGGTCCGCGCCCAGGGAAACGGGCCGGTCGCCGATATCGGCTGCGGCCCCGGCCGGATCACCGCCCACCTGCACAGCATCGGCCTGGACGCGTTCGGCATCGACCTGTCCCCCGCGATGATCGACGTGGCCCGACGGGACCATCCCGGCCTGCGCTTCGAGGTCGGCTCCATGACGCGCCTCGAACTGGCCGACGATCACCTGACCGGTCTGCTCGCCTGGTTCTCCCTGATCCACGTCCCCGACGACGAGGTATCCATAGTCCTCGCCGAGTTCCACCGCGTGCTGCGGCCCGGCGGGGTCATGCTGCTCGGATTCCATGCCGGCGACGGCAGTCGACTCAAGACGGAGGGCTACGGTGGCCACCCGATGAACGTCTACGTGCACCGCCGCCCACCGGATCGGGTCGCGGCCTGGCTGGACGCCGCGGGCTTCACCGTCGAGGCCGAGATGGTGCACCGCCCAGCCCCGAACGTCGAGGGCGGGTTCATCTTTGCTCAGCGGTGAGGTGGGCGGAGGCATCCGAATCGCGGCCCGAGACGCGCCGGACGCCTGCCCTCGCGAATGGGCTTGTCCTGTTCGGGCCTCGGTGTCAGATATTCAAGTCGGAGCGTTGTACCGAGGTGTTCGGGTGCGCGCTTCCCAGCACGACTACGCCGGCCGCAGCCGCTCCTCGTCGCGTTCCATGACGCCCGATCGGCGGCATGTCCGGATGTCCCGAGTCCGAGGGATGCCCTGGTGATGCCCGGCCCCACAGTGCCACGCTGGGGGGTGTCCCTATGGGTTTCGTCAAGCGGTGATCGGCGGTGTGGGGCGGGGCTGGTAGGGGATCTTGTCGCGGAGCATGGCGAACAGGACGTC
>NZ_JBVJHK010000026.1:0-90322 GCF_055586845.1 Micromonospora sp. NPDC049139
CCACAAGTTGCCGCTCACAATTCCCCGCCGTCACCTCAGCCGCCACCACCCCTTCCACCAGGTACGGCACGTTGGCCGCACGCTTCCAGGGCCAGCATCGCCCCCGAGACCCTCGACTGGCCAACCGGTCACCCAGCCGCCCGAAGGCGTCTTCGATCGCGGCGCGCTCCAACAGAGGATGGTCAAAGCTCATGCGACGTTCAACTCCTGCGCCGACACGTATACGCCACGCCGCCGGAACGCCGCCGGAGCATGCATCACGGCGTCTACCCGAGCAGCAAGCGTGGTGAAGGGGAACCAGAACCGCCGCAGCGACCGCGTCTCAGTGCACCACGCCCATCCTTGGCCGCCAGGTGCTCCGCCAACGCCGCGAGGAACTCATTCCAATGCTCGCCCCCAGTAAGAGCCGGCTCCTCCTCCAGCAGACCAGCGCGCTCTGGCCTGCTGGGCGGCGATGATGGTCAGGATGGCCAGGCAGCCTGAGTATCGGGCTCACGACCCAGCCGAGCAGCCCGGTCACTTCTGAAACAGGCCTAGAAGGGCGGGATGGTTGCCCATCCCGCCCTTCGCTCCAGCAAGCACGTCGGGTACGAGCACCACCGCATCTGAGGCACCGCTACCACTCCGTCGTCTCCTAGACGCGCTCAAGCGGGTGGCTTCGCGGATCATCGGCCCAAACCCAGGCGTTTCTCCGGCGAGGCGGTTGCCGTGCCGGTGCCACTCTGGAAGTTGTTAAGCTGGTGCTGCGCGGCGGAGACCGCGATGAGAGTGCGAGGGAGCGGACTGTGGTGACGGGGGACGACGACATCTCGGGGTGAGCGGCCCCGGCCGCCTGCCGGCCTGCGCCGGTGCGGCGTGTCTCGTCGTAGACCTGTCTGCCCGACCGGGGTGTCTGTCGCGTCCCCGGCTCTCTTCCGAGGGTGTCTCCCGATGTCTGACGTCTGCATTGTTTGTACGAACCTGTCCTTTTCCTGGCCGGACGACACTCCGGTCTTCCAGGACCTGTCCTTCACCGTGCCGCCCGGCCGTACGGGCCTGGTCGCTCCGAACGGCGCCGGCAAGACGACCCTGCTCCGGCTGATCGCGGGCGACCTCACCCCGACCGGTGGCGGCGTGACGGTCGAGGGTGTGCTCGGCTACCTGCCGCAGGACCTGCCCCTGGCCGGTGACCTGACCGTCGCGGAGGTGCTCGGGGTCGACGCGACCCTCGCGGCACTGCGCGCCATCGAGGCGGGTGACGCGGCGGAGGAGCACTTCACGGCCGTCGGGGACGACTGGGACGTGGAGGAGCGCAGCCGCACCGAACTCGACCGGCTGGGCCTCGGTGACGTGGGGTTGGACCGACGTCTGCGCACGCTCAGCGGCGGGCAGGTGGTGTCGCTCGGCCTGGCGGCGCAACTGCTCAGGCGCCCGGACGTGCTGCTGCTGGACGAGCCGACCAACAACCTCGACATCGACGCGCGGCACCGGCTGTACGAGGTGCTGGAGGGCTGGTCCGGGTGTCTGCTGGTGGTCAGCCACGACCGGGTCCTGTTGGACCGGATGGACCGCATCGCCGAGCTCGACCGTGGTGAGGTGCGCCTGTTCGGCGGGAACTTCACCGCGTACGAGGAGGCGTCGCGCGTGGCCCGCGAGGCGGCGGAGCGGACCGTGCGCAGCGCCGAGCAGGACGTGAAGCGGGAGAAGCGGGAGATGCAGCAGGCCCGGGAGCGGGCCGACCGCCGGGCCAGCAACGCCGCCCGCAACCTCGGCAACGCCGGCCTGGCCCGCATCGTCGCCGGTGGGCTCAAGCGCAGCGCCCAGGAGTCGGCCGGCCGGGCACAGCAGGCGCACGCCAACCGGGTCAGCGAGGCCCAGACCCGGCTCGACGAGGCCAGCCGGACGCTGCGCGACGACCAGGCCCTGACCCTGGACCTGCCCGACACCACCGTTCCCGCCGGCCGCACCGTGTTCGCCGGCGAGCGTATGCAGGTCCACCACGGCGACCGGGCCGTCTTCGCCGGCGACGGCGCCGACCTGACCATCCGGGGACCGGAGCGGATCGCGCTGACCGGCCCCAACGGCGCGGGGAAGTCCACCCTGCTGCGTCTGTTGCAGGGTGACCTCCACCCGGACGCCGGGCAGGTGCACCGCGCCGCCGGCCGCGTCGCGTACCTGTCGCAACGCCTGGACCTGCTGGATCTCGACCGGACGGTCGCGGAGAACTTCGCCGCGTACGCCCCCGACCGGCCGCAGGCCGAACGGATGAACCTGCTCGCCCGGTTCCTGTTCCGCGGCGCCCGAGCCCACCTCCCCGCCGCCGTGCTCTCCGGCGGCGAACGGCTGCGCGCCACCCTCGCCTGCGTCCTCTACGCCCAGCCGGCACCCCACCTGCTGCTGCTCGACGAACCCACCAACAACCTCGACCTGGTCAGCGTGGGCCAACTGGGCAGCGCCCTCACCGCCTACCGGGGTGCGTTCGTGGTGGTCAGCCACGACGAACGGTTCCTCACCGACATCGGTGTGCAGCGGTGGCTCCGCCTCGATGACGGTCACCTGCGCGAGATTCCCGCACCCGACCGCGCCTGACCGCCGACTCCGCCCTGCTCCGGGCCACGGGCCGTGCCGGCCCGTGGCCCGGGGGCACCCCGAAGGTGACCCTCCATGCCCGAAGCACTGCTCGCTCACGACCTCGTCCATACCCGCGGCAGCCGTCGCGTGCTGGACGGGGTCTCCCTCACCGCGGCCCCCGGCCGCCGGATCGGCCTGATCGGCGAGAACGGCACCGGCAAGTCCACCCTGCTCCGCGTGCTCGCCGGTGCGGACGAACCGGACGCCGGCACCGTCGTTCGCCCACCGGACCTCGGCTACCTGCCGCAGGAAGCCCCCTACGACCCGACCGCGACCGTGGCGGACGTGCGCGACGACGCCCTGCGCGAGGCCCGTGCCGTCCTCACCGACCTCGATCGGCTCGCCGACCGGCTCGCCGGCACCGCCGACGACACACCCGACCACGAACGGCTGCTCGCCGATTACGGCGATCTGCTCGACCGCGCCCAGGACATCGACGCCTGGGGCGCCGAGCGACGTGCCGGCATGGTCCTCGCGGCACTCGGTCTCGGCGATGTGGCACCGGAGCGGGCGCTCGCCGCGCTCTCCGGCGGCCAGCGTGGCCGGCTGGCGCTCGCCGCCCTGCTCATCCGCCGGCCCTCGGCGTTGCTGCTCGACGAACCCACCAACCACCTCGACGACGCCGCGGCGGCCTTTCTCGAGCAGCAGTTGCGCGACCTGCCCGGAGCCGTCGTCGTAGCCAGCCACGACCGGGCCTTCCTCGACGCGGTCTGCACCGACCTGATCGACCTCGACCCCGCTGTCGCCGGCCCGGTCCGCTTCGGCGGCACCTACCGCGACTATCTGGCTCACCAGCGCAACGAGCGGGAGCGCTGGCAGCGACGTTACGCCGAGCAGCAGGAGGAACTGGCCGAGCTACGCCGGCAGGTCGCGGTGACCGCGCACGAGGTCGCGCCGGGCCGGGACCGGCGCGACAACGAGAAGATGGGATACGGCCACACCGCCGGCAGGGTGCAGAACCAGATTGCCCGACGGGTACGGGCCGCCGGCCGTCGGCTCGACGACCTCGAACGTACCGCCGTCGCGTCACCACCCGAACCGCTGCGGTTCCGCGCCACCGCGCTCGCCACCGCCACCGCCGACGGGACCATCGTCAGCCTGCGTCACGTGCGGATACCCGGCCGACTCACCCTCGACCGTCTCGACCTCGCCGCCACCGACCGGCTGCTGGTCACCGGCGCCAACGGTGCGGGCAAGTCCACGCTCCTCGCCGTCCTCGCCGGCCGACTGGACTCGGCCGGTGACGTCCGGCGCCGCCCCGACCTGCGCATCGGCGTACTGACCCAGGACACGGTGTTCGACCGGCCCGAGCGCACCGCCGAGGAGATCTACGCCGACGTCCTGGGCCAGGTACGCGCCGACGACGTACCGCTGGACGACCTCGGTCTACTCACCGCCCACGACGCGCGCCGGCCGGTCGGCGAGCTGTCGGTCGGCCAGCGACGCCGGCTCGCCCTGGCCCTGTTGGTGGCCGACCCACCCGACCTGCTGCTGCTCGACGAGCCCACCAACCACCTCTCGCCCCGACTCTGTGACGAGCTGGAGGACGCCCTCGGCGGCAGCCCCGGCGCCGTCGTGGTCGCCAGCCACGACCGGTGGTTGCGCTCCAGGTGGCACGGCCGCGAGATCCAACTCCGCGGCACCTGAACGGGTGCCTGCCACGGCCTGCACGGCGAACGCGGGGTGAGCATCGAGTAATTCGATGCTCACCCCGCAAAGCATTCGGGCTGTTCATGCTGGCTGATCCCCGATAGGGTCCCCGCCATCGTCTCAGGCAGGAGGTTTCCGGTGGTCAGGAAGCGTGCGCTTCGCGTTGTCGTCGGTCTCGCCGCACTCTCACTCGCCGTCGCCGGCTGCGGACGGTCGACCAGCGGCCAGACGCCGCAGGCCGGTGGTTCCGCCTCGGTCGCCGCCGACGCCAAGGCTGCCGACCTGGTCCCGGCCACCCTCAAGGAGAAGGGTGTGCTCCGGGTCGCCACCGCCGAGGGCTACCCGCCGATGGAGATGTACAAGGAGGGGACCCAGGAGCTGACCGGCGTCGACCCGGACCTGGCGGCGGCGATCGCCGGGCGGCTCGGCCTGAAGCTGGAGATGACCAACGCCAGCTTTCCCGGCCTGATCCCGGGCCTGCAGGCCGACCGCTGGGACCTGGCAATGTCCTCGATGAGCGACACCGAGGAGCGCCGTAAGGCCGTCGACTTCGTCGACTACTTCCAGGCCGGCGGCGCGATCATGGTGGCGAAGGGCAACCCGGCCGGGGTGAAGGATCTGGCGGACCTGTGCGGCCGGGCCGTGGTGCTCGCCAAGGGCAGCTCCAACCTCGCCATCGGGGAGAAGCAGAACGCCTCGTGCGCCAAGAAGATGACCATCTCGCAGAGCGAGGACGCCCCGACCGGCCTGCTGCAGATCGACGCCGGGCGCGCGGTGGCCACCATCGTCGACTACCCGGTGGCCAAGATGCTCGCCGGACAGAGCGGCAAGTACGAGGTCCTGGAGGCCCAGTACGAGGCCGGCCCGTGGGGCATCGCGATCGACAAGAAGGACAGCCAGCTGCGGGACGCCGTCCAGCGGGCCCTCCAGGAGCTGATCGAGACGGGCGACTACGCCAAGATCCTCGAGAAGTGGGGCGTGCAGGGCAGCGGTGTGCAGACCGCGACGGTCAACGACCAGAAATGAGCACACCGGTGGATGCGACCGTCAAGGGCCCGGCTCCGGCCGGGCCCGCCGGCCCGGAGGTGAACCGGATCAGCCACCCGCTGCGACCGGGGCGCTGGCTGGCCGCCGGGGCGACCGTCCTGATCCTGGCCTGGCTGGCCTGGACCATCGCGATCAACCCGAACCTGCACTGGGACATCGTCGTCGAGTACCAGTTCGACTCGGTCATCCTGGAAGGGCTCTGGGTCACCGTCCAGCTCACGGCCGCCTCCATGGCGATCGGCGTGGTGCTCGGCGTCATCGTGGCGCTGATGCAGGTCTCCGACAGCCGTACCCTGCGCGCCGGCGCCATGGCATACGTCTGGTTCTTCCGCGGCACGCCGCTGCTGGTGCAGCTGATCTTCTGGTTCAACATCGCGCTGATCTTCCCCGAGATCGGGCTGGGCGTGCCGTTCGGCGGCCCGAAGTTGGTGACCTGGGAGACGAACACCCTGGTCACCGGATTCGTCGCGGCGCTGCTCGGGCTGAGCATCAACGAGGGCGCCTACATGAGCGAGATCGTCCGGGCCGGCCTGCGCTCGGTCGACCCCGGCCAGCAGGAGGCCGCGGCGGCGTTGGGCATGTCGCGCATGAAGATCATGAAGCGGGTGGTGCTGCCCCAGGCGATGCGGATCATCGTCCCGCCGACCGGCAACCAGTTCATCTCCATGCTGAAGACCACCTCGCTCGTCTCGGTGATCGCCGGCGCCGACCTGCTCACCGTCGCCCAGCGGCTCTACCTGACCAACTTCGAGGTGATCGCCCTGCTGATCGTCGCGTCCATCTGGTACCTGGTCCTGACCACCGTCGCCAGCATCGGCCAGTACTACCTGGAGCGCCGGTTCAGCCGCGGCTTCGGCGCGACCGCTGCGGGCACCTTGCGCGGGCGGATCACCCGCAACCTGCGCTTCACGGGGAGCGCGCGATGACCCCGCCGATGGTGCAGTGCCGATCCCTGCGCAAGAGCTTCGGCCGCCTGGAGGTGCTGCGCGGCATCGACCTGACCATCGAACGCGGCCGGGTGGTCTGCGTGGTCGGCCCCTCCGGATCCGGCAAATCCACCCTGCTGCGCTGCCTCAACCACCTCGAGGAGCCGCAGGCGGGTCGGGTCTACGTCGACGGCGAGCTGATCGGGTACGAGGAGCACGGTGGCCGGCTGCGACCGCTGCCGGACGCGCGACTGCGCCGGCAGCGCGAGTCGATCGGCATGGTCTTCCAGCGCTTCCACCTGTTCCCGCACCGCACGGCCCTCGAGAACGTGATGGAGGGCCTGGTCGCGGTGAAGGGCGTCCGGGCGGCCGACGCGCGACGGCGCGCCGCCGACCTGCTCGACCGGGTCGGCCTGGCCGACCGCGCCCACCACTACCCGGCACAGCTCTCCGGCGGCCAGCAGCAGCGGGTGGCCATCGCGCGGTCCCTGGCCATGTCGCCGAAGCTGATGCTCTTCGACGAGCCCACCTCGGCGCTCGACCCGGAACTGGTCGGCGAGGTGCTGGAGGTGATGAAGGACCTCGCGGCGAGCGGGATGACCATGATCGTGGTGACCCACGAGATGGGCTTCGCCCGGGAGGTCGGCGACCACCTCGTCTTCATGGACGAGGGCCTGATCGTCGAGCAGGGGCCACCCCGCGAGGTGCTCGCCGCGGCGCGGCACGACCGTACCCGCGCCTTCCTGTCCAAGGTGCTGTGATGACGCGGTTGGACCTGCTGGTCACCGGTGGGGACGTGATCGACGGCAGCGGCTCGCCGGCCCGCCCCGCCGACGTGGGCGTCCGGGACGGACGAATCGTGCTGCTGCCGCCGGGCGGTCGCGCGCCCGCCAGCGAGGTCATCGACGCGACCGGGCTGGCCGTCACCCCGGGCTTCATCGACGTGCACACCCACTCCGACCTGCTCGCCGGCGACGACGCGCAGCGGGAGGTGCTGCGCCGGGCGCCACTGCTCCAGGGCGTCACCACGGAGATCTGCGGCAACTGCGGGATCAGCCCCTTCCCGGTCCCACCCGAACGCGCTGGCCCGGTGCGGGAGCTGCTCGCCGCGACCTTCGGTCCGCCCGCGTCGGCGTACGCGTCGTTCGCCGAGTTCGCCGACGCGCAGGGCGTGGCCCGGCGCAACCACCTCGCTGCCCTCGTCGGACACGGAACGTTACGCGCCGCGGTGGTCGGCTTCGCCCAACGGCGGGCCACGCCCGAGGAGACCCGGCGGATGTGCCGGCTGCTCGACGAGGCGCTCGCCGCGGGCGCGGCCGGGTTGTCGACCGGCCTGATCTACTCCCCGGGCGTCAACGCCGGCACCGACGAGGTCATCGCGCTGGCCCGGGTCGCGGCCGCGCACGGCAAGCCGTACGTGACGCATCTCCGTGACGAGATGTCCCAGGTCGAGTCGGCCCTCGAGGAGGCCGTCGAGATCGCCACCGCGGCCGGGGCAGCGCTGCAGGTCTCGCACCACAAGACGGCCGGGCGGCGCGCCTGGGGCGCCACCGTCCGCACCCTCGCCCGACTCGAACGGGCGCGCGCCGAGGGACTCGACGTCACCTGCGACGTCTACCCGTACACCGCGGGCAGCACAGCCCTGCACGCGATGCTGCCGCCGTGGCTGATCGCCGACGGGGTGCCCGCGATGCTCACCGCCGTCGCCGATCCGACGGTCCGCGACCGGATCCGGACCGACCTGGTCGCCGGGGTGCCGGGCTGGGAGAACACCGTGGGAAACGGCGGCTGGGACCTGATCCGGGTCGCGTCCGCCGCGCGCAACACCGACGCCCAGGGGCACACGATCGCCGAGCTGGCCGCCGCGCGTGGCGTCGACCCGGTCGACTACGCCTGCGACCTGCTGGCCGCCGAACGCGGCGACGTCACCATCCTCAGCCACTCGATGCACGAGGACGACGTACGCCGGGTGCTGGCCAGCCGGCTGACGATGCTCTGCTCGGACGGCGTACCGAAGGGGGGCCGCCCGCACCCCCGGTGGGCGGGCAGCTTCGCCCGGGTCCTCGGCCACTACGTTCGTGACGTGGGACTGCTGGAGCTGGCGGAGGCGGTGCACAAGATGACGGCGATGCCCGCCCGCCGCTTCGGCCTACCAGACCGCGGGCTGCTCGCCGACGGGTACGCCGCGGACCTGGTGGTCCTCGACCCGCAGCGGGTCGCCGACGGCGCCACGTACGACGATCCGCTGGCGCCTCCGCACGGCGTGCGGTGCGTGGTGGTCGGTGGCCGGATCGTGGTGGACGGCGGCGAGGTCACCGACGCGCGGCCGGGCCGGGTGCTGGCCGTGCCGGGCCGGCGGCCCGCCCGGCCGGGGCCGCGATGAGGCCGGCGGTGCGGGTCGGGGCGATGGTGCGCCGGCTGGACGACGGCCGCACGGTCTCGGCCGACCCCGACCTTGCCCTGCCGCTGGCCAGCGTCGGCAAGGTGCTGCTCCTCGCCGAGGTGGCCCGGCGGCTCGCCGACGCCACGCTCGCGCCGGACCAGCCGGTGGAGCTGCTCGACGCCGACCGGGAGGTCGGCGGCACCGGACTGCTCGGCCGGCTGTCCCCTCGGCGATGGACGGTCGCCGACCTGGCCACGGCGGTCGCCGCGGTCAGCGACAACGCCGCCACCAACGCCCTGCTGCGGCTGGTGACCCTCGATACCGTGCAGGAGCTGGCCCGCCGTGCCGGGCTGCGGGACACCACCGTGCACGACCGGATCCGGGCCGAGCGCGGCCCCGACGTGCCGCGGACCTTCGCCACCGGCACCGCCCACGAGCTCTGCGCCTTTCTCGCGGACGTGGCGACGGGGACCTGGCAGAGCCCGCAGGCGTGTCGGCTGCTGCGCGGCTGGCTCGCCGGCAACACCGACCGCACGATGGTCGCCGACTCCGTCGACCACGACCCGTGGTCGAGTGACGGCGCCCGGGTGGAGAACAAGACCGGCACCGACACCGGGGTACGCGCCGACACCGGGATCGTGTCCGGCCGGCACACCGTCGTCTACGCCGTGATCGCCGCGTTCGAGCCCGGGGCCGAGCGAGAGGCCCTGGCCGAGCTGCGGCGCTGGGGCGCGGCGGTCGACCGGCTCGCCGGGGCCCACCGCTCGGACAGCTCCTGACTGAGCGTCGCCGCCGCGCCGGCCAGTCGCTCGACGAAGCTGCCGACCACCGGATTGGGGTTGCCGGGGCGCAGCGCCACGCCGATCTCCCGATGCAGATTCGCGTGGGCGAGCTGCCGCACCGCCACCCCGCCGGGATCGCCCAGGCCGAGCGACGGCACGAGCGCCACCCCGACACCGGCCCGCACCAGGCCCAGCACCACCTCGTAGTGGTCGCTGCGGCAGCGGACCCGCGGCGGGAAGCCCTCGGCCCGCGCCGCCAGCTCCAGCACCGAGACCTCACCCTGCACGCCGAGGGTGGTGATCCACGGTTCGGCGGCAAGGTCTGCGAGCCGCAGCCGCCGCCGTCCGGCGAGCGGGTGGTCGGCGGGGAGCACCACCAGTTGCGGGTCCACCATCAGCGGCTGGACCTTCGTGTGCGGCGACTTCTGCGCCGGGCTCAGCGGATGGTCGAAGACCACCACCAGGTCCAGCTCACCCTGGTGCAGCCGGGGCAGCAGTTCGTGCGGCTGCCCCAGGATCAGCGCCAGCTCCACCTGCGGATGGTCGCGGGTGTAGCTCGACAGGGCGCGCGGCAGCAGCTCGGTGCCGGCGGTGGCGAAGAATCCGATCCGCAGCAGTCCCTGGCGGCCCTTGCCGTGGGTGGCCAGTTCGTCCCGGGCGGCCGACATCAGATCGGCGATCTGCTGCGCGTAGTCCGCCAGGCGCTGGCCCGCGGCGGTCAGCCGCAGGCTGCGCGGCCCCCGCTCCACCAGCGCCACCCCGGCCTCCTGCTCGAGGGTGGCGAGCTGGTGGGAGACCGCGGACGGGCTCAGCCGAAGCTGCTCCGCGGCGGCGACGATGGTGCCGTGGCGGGCGATCTCGAGGACGACCTGCAGGCGTGCGGTGTTGAACATCGGCGGGCTGCCTTCCCCTGCTCTAGGGCGCTCGGTCAGCCGTCGACCGCCGCCCGGCCCACACTCTCGCACGCCGCCCAAGCCTGCTCCACGCCGACCGACGGCACCGCCGACCCGCCGAGACTACAGATCAGTCAAGTGCGGCTGTCGTTGATGTGGACGAGGGACAATGGTTGGTACAACTGGGCGGATCGTGGTGGCAGCATCAATGGTCATCCGTCGGCGAGCACCCAGGGGCGGTAACAGGTGGTGCCGACCTGATCCAGAAGACGTGGGTGTCGGGCAGTGACTGGTACGCGTGGAGCGGCCGGGGACCCGTCGGCGCACCAGCCTGCTGAGAACCGACGGTGACCGGCCCGGCTGCCGCGGTACGGCCGCGGCAGTCGGGCCGAACTGCGAACAGCCGTGTGCCGGCAGCCCAGCCCGAGCCGCCCCTGGGAGGATGGACCGGTGGACGGCGATCTGTCTGTGGCGGTGGCGGGCCTTCAGGAGGCGTTCGCCCGGTACCCGCGCAGGGCGATGCTCGAGGGCTGCCCGCATTGCCGAGGACCGGTGCCGGTCGACGATCACGACCTGTTCTCCTTGACCATCAGCCTCGGCAACACGGTCGGCAGCGGTGACGACCTGAAGAGTCTGCTGCCCCTGCTGCTGGAGCGCATGGTCAGTTCCACCGAACTCGACCCGGGGATCGTGTTGGGCAAGCTGCCTCGCGAGCAGTGGCGCACCTGGCCCGAAGCCGAGCAGGGCGCCATCGACGGCTACCTGGATGCGGTGTGGCGGTCGTTGCTTGCGGCGTACCCGTCGCAGGTCGGTTCGTTTCTCGACCCGGCCACCTTCCTGGACGCGGTCGTGGCCGGCGGGGAGAGCGCCGAGCGGTTCCTCGATGTCTGGGACGTCACGCTCAGTTCGGCGGCGGATCGCCACCTGGCCGCCACGGTGAACGGACTCGACTTCGCGGACCGGAGGTCGGCGGCGCTTGCCGCCTGGCTGCGCCGCGAGTCGGTCCGCGACCGGCTGTTTCGGGCGTTCGAGCGTGACCACGCCACGTCCTGGGGGGACGACCTGGCGCGGGCCCACGACCTCGTCCGTATGTAACGACACCCCATTTCAGATCCAGGTCCAGCGCGGGTGCCGGTGCTCGCGTCCCGCCAGGTCGCCGACGGGGCATTATGGCCGGTCGTCGGTCTGTCCACACTGGTCGGACGGCTCGGGGGCCGGATGCGTTCGGGGTCGGATTTCCGTCCACCCAGATCTGGTCTACGGCGGACAATGTCGATATCGTTACCGGCCAATTGGACGGCCGATGATCATTCGTCGTCAGCTGACCTCCCCAAGCCCCGAGAACAGGAGGACGCGCTCGTGGCCTCACCCGCCGATTCAACGGTCGCCGGCGACGACATCGAGCCGCAGCGGCCCATTCCGCGGTTCCTCACCGAGTTCACGCCCACCCGGTGGCGCCGTCGGCTGAGCCCCTTTTCGCGCGTACCGAAGCACTCCAAGATGGGCGAGACCTGGCACGTGGCGGCGAAGACCGCCCCGGACGAGCTGGTCATCGTCGACCGCCCGCCGGACATCGACCCCGACGGAGCCGAGACCCGCACCTACACCCAGTGGGCGGAACTCGTCGATCGCGCCGCGGCCTGGCTACACAAGGCGGGCGTGCGCCCGTGGGACCGGGTGGCGATCCTCAAGCAGAACCACCTGGACATCGTCATCCTCGGCTGCGCCATCGCCCGGATCGGCGCCATTCCCTGCATGTTCTCCGGCTCCTACGGGCCCGAGGCGATGATCCCGATGCTGGAGCGGCTGGAACGGCCGTTCCTGTTGACCGACCAGAAGCACCTCGACAAGTGCGGCATCACCCCGGAGGTGGTGGCGGAGCTCACCGTACGGACGATCAGCGTCGACGCGGTCGCGGACCGGCCGGACGTGCTGCACCTGGACGACTTCAAGGACGCGCCGCCGGTCCAGCCGAACATGCGCGAGTTCAAGGAGCCGGTGGTCATCACCCACACCTCCGGCACCACCGGCATACCCAAGCTGGTCATGCACTCCGCCGAGTCCATCTACGCGATGGCCATCGTGGAGACCGAGCGGTGGCCCAGGTTCGGGCTCCGGCGCAGCGACACGGTGGCGTTCTGCGATCCCTACACGCACGAGCGGCTCACCACCATGCAGCTGGCGATGGCCGCGGTCGGCCCGCGGGTGCTCTACCTGTCCGACCCGCTCTCGCCGAGGATCCGGGAGTTGCTGGCCGAGCACAAGCCGACGCTGGTGGAGGCGCTGCCGAACATCTACCTCGCCTGGGAGCCGCTGGCCCGCGACCCCGCCGGCCTGTTCAGCAACGTGCGCGAGTACGTCAACTCGTTCGACGCCATCCACACCCGTACGATCCGCACCTTCATGGCCGCCACCAAGCGCCGGTTCCCGATCTGGGTCCAGTCGTGGAGCCAGAGCGAGAACGGCGCGCTGTGCATCCGGCCGTTCTTCCGCTTCGTCGTACGCCGCAAGGGGCACCGCCCGCCGCCGACGCAGCTGATCGGCTGGCCCATCCCGTTCCACGCCAAGATGCGGGCGGTGGACCCGGAGACCGGCAAGGAGGTCCCGCGCGGCCAGGTCGGCCTGATCGAGATCGACCAGCCGGGACGGTGCCTCGCCTACGTCGGCGAGCAGGACCGGCACGACCTGAAGTGCAACGGCAGGTGGTGGAACACCGGCGACCTCGCGGTCATCAACAAGTGGGGCGCCGTGCGGATCGTGGACCGGGAGATCGACCGGATCCCCGGCGGCAGCGCGATCGAGTTCGAGGACCTCATCCTCGACCGGATCGACTACACCACCGAGGTCATCGTCCTCCCGGTCGCCGGTGACCTGCCGGTGCCCGTGGTCAGCACCGCGGACGACGTTCCGCTGGACAAGGGCGACTGGGAGCGGGCGGTCGCGGACCTGAGCCCGATGGCCCCGCCGATCCAGATAAAGTGGGACGAGTTCCCGCGAACCGGCACGTGGAAGATCCGCCGGGTCGCGCTCCGGGAGAAGCTGCTCTCCGATGCCCAGGCGATCGGCATCGGGCGCTGGACCTGATCATCACCATCCTGTGATCACATCGACGCGGCGCCGGTCCTGACTGTGCCGGCGCCGCGTCGTCGTTCTCCTGAGCACCGCGGTCGAGCGAAGGGTTGCTGCCATGTTGGATCTCCTCGGCCGGCTCGCGCACCGGGCGCGCTGGTGGGTGATCGCCGGCGCCGCGGTGTTCCTGGTCGCCGCGGGCACCTGGGGCGCCGGCGCGTTCGGCGACCTGGCCGTCGGCGGATTCACCTACGCGGCGAGCGAGAGCTCCCGCGCCGACGAGGTCGAACGCAAGGCGCTCGGACGCAACGACGCGGACGTCGTCGTGCTGTTCGGCAGCGACCGCTGGACGGTGGAGGACCCCGCGTACGCCGACGCCGCCCGGCGCGTGCTGGACAGGCTGCCGGCCGACCGGGTCGAGGGCGTGACCGACTACTGGCGGGCCAAGGTTCCCGCGCTGGTCAGCACCGACCGGCACGAGACGTTCGCGGCGGTGCAGATCGCCGGCGCCACCGAGAACGACCGCCTCACCAACTACCTCGCCATCAAGGACGGCCTGACCAGCCCGGATCTCGACGTCACCGTCGGGGGGCCGCTGGCGCTGATCGACGACGTCAACAGCCAGAGCAAGGCGGACCTGACCCGCGCCGAGGCGCTGGCGTTGCCGATCCTGTTCCTGCTGCTGGTGCTCATCTTCCGTAACCTGCTGGCGGCGCTGCTGCCGGTCGCCGTCGGGGTGCTGGCGATCGTTGGCTCGTTGGCCGGCCTGCGGCTGCTGGCGCAGTTCACCGACATCTCGATCTTCGCGGTCAACGTGGTCACGCTGCTCGGCCTCGGGCTGGCCGTGGACTACAGCCTGTTCATGGTCAGCCGGTTCCGGGAGGAACTCGGCGCGGGCCACCCCGTCCCGGCGGCGTTGCGGCGGACCATGGTCACCGCGGGCCGGACTATCGTCGTCTCCGCGGTGACCGTCGCGCTCGCGCTCGCCAGCCTGGCCGTCTTCCCGCAGGTGTTCCTCCGGTCCATCGCCGTCGGTGGGGTCGCCGCAGTGCTGCTCGCGGGGTTCTTCGCGATGACCGTGATGGCGGCGATGCTGGCCCTGTTCGGGCCGCGGCTGCGGGAGCGTCGCCGCAGGCCGGTCGACACCGACCCGAACTCCGGCGCGTGGGCGCGGATCGCGCGGACGGTGATGCGCCGACCCGTACTGGTCGGTGGCGCGGTCATCGCCGTGCTGGTGGTCCTCGGTCTGCCGTTCCTGCGCATCTCCTACGGCTGGCTGGACACCCGGGTGCTGCCCGCCTCGGCGGAGAGCCGGCAGGTCCAGGACGCCATCGAGCGGTCGTTCCCGGACAGCGTCACCCGGCCGGTCGAGGCCATCGTCACCCTGGACGGCCCGGTCACCGGTCCTCCCGCCCGGGAGGAGATCGCCGCGTACGTGGAGCGGGTGGCCGCACTGCCGGGCGTACGGCAGGCGGACGTCAGCGGGCTGGCCGGCGACACCGCGCGGGTCACCGTCCGGTTCGACGCGGAACCGATCTCCGAGCAGGGACGGGAGCTGGTCGACGCGGTGCGCGGCGTCGAACCGCCGCCCTCCGGCACGGTACTGGTCGGCGGCGACGCCGCCGGGTTCGCCGACCTGATGGACATGCTCGCGCAGCGGCTGCCGTGGATGGCGCTGCTCGTCGTGGCCACCACGTTCGTGCTGTTGTTCCTGTCCTTCGGCTCGCTGGTGCTGCCGGTCAAGGCGATCCTGATGAACGTGCTGAGCCTGACCGCGGCGTTCGGCGCGGTGGTGTGGGTCTTCCAGGACGGCCACCTCGCCGGGCTGCTGCGGTTCACCTCCACCGGCAACATCGACGTGGTGCAACCCATCCTGATCTTCGCCGTCGCGTTCGGGCTGTCGATGGACTACGAGGTGTTCCTGCTCTCGCGCATCCGCGAGCACTACGACCTCAGCGGTGACAACACCGAGGCGGTCGCGGTCGGGTTGCAGCGGTCCGGCCGGATCATCACCAGCGCGGCCCTGCTGCTGGTGGTGGTGATCGTGTCGTTCGCGACCGCGAGCGTGCTGGTCGTGAAGATCATCGGTATCGGGCTCGCCCTCGCCGTCGTCGTTGACGCCACCATCGTCCGGGCGCTGTTGATGCCGGCCACGATGCGGCTGCTCGGCCGGCTCAACTGGTGGGTGCCCGGGCCGCTGCGACCCCTCTACAGCCGGTGGGGGATCCGCGGGGAGAGCAGCCACCTGGACGCGGAGCGTACAGCCGCGTAGAGCGCGCGCCGCGGTGCCTGCGCCCAGGGAAGTCCCCGCCGTGAGGCGCGCCCGTGGCCTGGGAGCCGCCCCCAGGCCACGGGACGGAGGATCAGTAAATCAGCGCCCGGCCGAGGCCCATGTCGGTGAGGCGGGTGGAGTGCACGATGCTCGTGACCTCGACAGCCTTCTGGATGCGTTCCTCCGGCGTGGTGTCGACCAGCCGTCGCCCGTCCCACACCTCGTAGTCACCGATGGTGGCCAGGTGCGGGGCGATGCCCTCCTGGAACCAGTTCTCCCAGCGGGTGAGCTGGTCGGACACCGGCAACTGCTCCCACAGCCGCATGCCGTCGCGGATGAGCTCGACGAGGCGTTCCTTCTCGTCGGGGTGCCGCTGCACGTGCTCGCGGATGATCGACGTGCCGACGGCCAGGTGGCGCACCTCGTCGATGGCGGCGCCCTTCTCCATGTCCGCCATCCGCGGGTCGATCGGTCGCCACTTGCGCTCGCTGAGTTCGAACGACGGGGCGAGGAACCCTTCGACCAGGATCGTCAGCAGCACCACGCCGCCGACGAAGTCCTGCTGCTCGCGCACGATCGGCATGCCGTACTCCTCCAACGGGTCGAGGATGGTCGCCTTGTCGTGCGCGGTCTGCTCGGCGATGACGGCGGCGACGTCGCGCTCGTCGATGCCGAGGTTCCGCAGGTGGTTCCGGAAGATCATCGCGTGCCGGGTCTCGTCCACCAGCTGGGTGGCGTAGAACTCGGCGGTCGTGGAGTCGGGCGCGCACGCCACGATGTGACCGATCGCGCGGGCCGCCCGCTCCTCGGCCAGCGCGCGGAACGCGACCTCCTGGATCAGTGCGTCCCGCAGCGGGCCTGGCTCGTGCAGGAATTCCGGGGTCACCAGCTCCGGCGAGTAGCCCACGATGTTTCCGCGCAGTGTGCGCTGCGGGACGTTGGCGAACCAGTACCGCAGGTCGCAGTCGCGTGCGGTCAGCCGGATGCCCTCCGCGCCGTCGAACAGGGAGGACGCCTGGTCCCAGTCGGCGGCGTCGTCCGCCGTCATCCCCGACCGCTCGTCGGTGCGGGGGGCTGCGGGCTGCGGGCTGTACGTGACCACCGGCTGCGGGCGCGGGCCGGGCACGGTGACCGGTGCCGCGTCGGCGGATCGAACACGGGCCGGGCCTGGCTCGATCGTGGGGCCGGGCGCGGGTGCGGCGGCCGGCGGGACCACGGACGACTGCGCCGCCGGTGCCCGCACCGCCTGCGGGCCCGGTGGCTGCGCGGCCGGCACCGCCGGTGCCTGCACGGACGGCTGCGCCGCTGATGGCTGCGCGGCCGGTGCCGGGGCGCTGTCGTTCATGATGAACGGGCGGGTGCCGTCGAGGTAGTCGACCAGCGGCGCCGCGACGCTGGCCCGCGACGGCGGGTGGAACGCGACGCACTGGCAGGCCGCGACCAGGTAGGCCACCTCGGGGGAGCGGATGAACGACATGCCCCCGAGCATCTCGACCGCCTGGCGGGCGGCGTCGGTGATGGCGTCCTGCGTGCCGTAGCGGGCCATCAGGACGCGGGCCAGCGCGTCGTTGTCCGTCTCGCCGGCCTGCATGGCGCGGGCCGCGCCCTCCAACAGCTGCGTCGCCGTCTCCAGCCGGGTGCCCAGCGCGGCGCGGTCGGTGACCGCGCCGCGCCCGGCGGCCAACGCGCGTTCGACGAGCGCGCTGGCCATGCCCAGGTACGACGCGGTGATGAGCAGCTCGAACCAGATGAACCCGACGGTCTGCAGGTCGTCGAGCATCCCGTCCGGGCCGTTCTCGGTCGGGATGACCAGTTCCTCCTCGATGAACACGTCGGTCAGCCGGACCTCGTCGCTCTCCGCGCCGGCGAGCACGCTGCTGCCCCAGAACGGGTGCCGGGTGATGCCGCGCAGCGTGGCCGGCATGAGCAGGAAGGCCGTCTGCTGGCCGCCGCCCGGTGCGGGCACCGCCACGCTGGCCGTCAGCAGGTCCATCGAGTGGCTCAGGCTGCACGGCTTCTTCGACCCGTTGATCCGGTAGCCGCCGTCCACCGGCGTCGCCGTCATCGTGGGGGAGAGGATCCCCTGGGCCGGGCGGCCCTCGGCGAAGCCCGAGGAGACCAGCAGGTTGCGGCTGGTGATCGCCTCCAGCAGGGCCCACTCCATGCCCGAGTTCTTGATGCTCTCGGCGAAGGTGAACAGCGTCGCCACGGAGAAGTGGTGCATCGTGGTCGCGACCGCCAGCGACGGCGCGTGGGCGCCGATCGCGCGGGTGACCCGTACCGCGTCCAACGGGGACGCGCCGAGCCCGCCGTAGTCCTTCGGGATCACCAGGCTCGGGCCGCCGCTGGCCCGGAACACCGGCAGCGTGCCGCCGCCGGAGGCTTCCCGCTGCTCGAACGGGATCTTCGACATCCCGTCGAGCAGCCCCGGCAGGTACGACTCGCAGAGGGCACGGGCCTGGTCAAGGGATCGCACAGAATTCCTCCGGAGGCGGACGGTCAACGAGGGATGAGCGAGCGGGCCGCCGCGCGGCGCAGCTTGCCCGACGGGGTCTTCGGAAGGCTGCCCGGCGGCAGCACCACGACCTCCGCCGGACGGGCGTCGACGTCGGCGAGGACCCGGTTGGCGATCGCGTCGGAGAGCGCCTTCTCGGCGGCCGGGTCACCGACCAGGCGTGACTCGACCAGCACCGCGAACGACTCCCGCGCCACCCCGTCGCCGGCCATCAGCCGTACCGCCGCGACGTTGCCGTCGCGGACGCCGTCGACGCCGGCGGCCGCGCGCTCGATGTCGGTGGGATAGATGTTGCGGCCGCCCATGATGACGACGTCCTTGCGGCGGCCGCAGACCACGATCTGACCGTCGACCAGGTAGCCCTCGTCGCCGATGTCCAACCAGCCGTCGTCGTCCAGGGCCGGGGCCGGACCGTCCTCGGTGAGGTAGCTCCGGGTCACCGAGTCACCGCGCAGCTGCAACCGGCCGACCTCACGGTCGCCCAGCTCGGCGCCGGAGTCGTCGACGACCCGCACGCTCACGCTAGGGTGGGCGGCGCCGAGCATGGGCAGCCGGCGCACGGCGGTCGGGTGGTCGTCGCCCGCCGGTACCGCCCGCCGGTTCTTCTCCAGCTCCAAGGCGTCGACGGTGTCGAGGAGCATCGGATCCGACAGCGCCGACAGCGAGATGACCAGGGCGCTCTCCGCCGCGCCGTAGCAGCAGTTCACCGCCTCCGGCCGCAGGCCGAACCGGGCGCCGGCCGCGACGAACGCCTCCACCGTCGACGGGTCGATCGGCTCCGCGCCGTTGCACAGGGCCTTCAACCGGGACAGGTCGAGCGAACCGGCGTCGGCGCGGGCGAGCTGCCGGGTCAGGATCGCGTACGCGAAGTTCGGCGCGGCGGTGATCGTGCCGCCGTACCGGCTCATCAGCTCCGCCCACACCATCGGGCGACCGAGGAACTCCGCGGGCGTGACCATGACCAGGTCGATGCCGGTGAACATGGGCAGCAGCAGGCAGCCGACCATGCCCATGTCGTGGAAGAGCGGCAGCCAGCTCACCAGCACGTCGTCGTCGCCGCACTCGAGGTGGGCCGCGGTGTCGACGAGGTTGGCGTGGATGTTGCGGTGGGTGATCCGCACCGCCTTCGGCTCGGCGGTCGAGCCGCTGGTCAACTGGAGCAGCGCGGTGTCGTCCTCGGCGGCGGGCACGACGGTGAACTCCCGGTCGCTGTCCAGGTCGCCGATCATCCGGTGGGGGACGCCCTGCTCGCGCAGCACGCCGGCCATCGCCTCGAACGGGGCGCCCACCAGCACCAGACGGGCGTCGATCATGCGCAGGACACGCAGCGTGTCGTCGCGCCAGACGGCCAGGTCGGTCCGCGGGGTCGGCTGGTGCAGCATGGTCACGCTGCCGCCGGCCAGCCACGTGCCCTGGGCGACCCGCGCGACCTCCCCCGGGTCACCGGCCAGGACCGCGACGGCCTGGCGGGGGGCCAGCCCGCCCGCGACCAGTGCCGCCGCCGTACGCCGGGCCGCCTCGTGCAACTGCCCCCAGCCGCGCCGCACCGGGTTCGCGGGGGCGCCGGTGACCATGCCGCCCGACGACCGCCCGGCGGTGCCGACGACGGCATCGACGAAACGGCTCACCTCGATCTCGCCTGAATCATGCGGGACAGCGTAGACAGAGCGATCGACAAAGACCATAGATCCTTTGTGGAGTCCGTACGGGCGATTGTGTTGGGCGCCGTGACCGATAGAGGATGACCGCTGCCCGGTGGGTGACCGCGGCACCGACGTTGATGATCGCGGAAGGCGGCCGCCTGAATGGGTGACTCCAGGACGCAGTGGTGGTTGGATGTCGTACGTACCGAGGCGGCCGAGGTGCTCGGTCGGCCGCGTGGTGACGTCACTGCCGACGGTGCCTTCGCCGACCTCGGCTTCGACTCACTGACCGCGCTCGAACTGGCCGACCGGCTGTCCGAGGCGAGTGGGCTCCAACTCTCCGGCACCCTCGCCTTCGACTACCCCAACCCGTCGGCCCTGGCCGGGTACCTGGCCGAACAGGTCGGCGGCCCGGACGCGGACCCGCAGCCGGGGCACCGCGTCGCCACGCCGGCGGCCGGCGAGCCGGACGGCGCGCCGTCGGGTGCGCCCGAGCCGATCGCCATCGTGGCGATGGCCTGCCGTTTCCCCGGTGGAGCGGCCACCCCCGAGGACTTCTGGACCTTCCTGGCCGACGGCCGCGACGGCATCGGGCCGTTCCCGACCGACCGGGGCTGGGACCCGCAGGTGTTCCATCCCGACCCCGACCGTCCCGGCTCCACCTACGCCCGCCACGGGGGGTTCCTCTACGACGCCGGCGACTTCGACGCCGGGTTCTTCGGCCTGTCGCCCCGCGAGGCGTTGGCCACCGACCCGCAGCAGCGGCTGATGCTGGAGATCTCCTGGGAGGCGCTGGAACGCGCCGGCATCGACCCGCGCACGCTGCGCGGAAGCCGCACCGGCGTGTACACCGGCGTCATCGCCGGCGACTACGCCCCGCGCCTCGGCGCCATCCCGCCGGAGGTCGCCGGCTTCCTGATGGCCGGCAACGCGTCCAGCATCGTCTCCGGCCGCGTGTCGTACACGTTGGGCCTGGAGGGACCCTCGCTGTCGGTCGACACCGCCTGCTCGTCGTCGCTGGTCGCGCTGCACCTGGCGGCCCGCTCGCTGCGTACCGGCGAGTGTGACCTCGCACTGGCCGGCGGGGTCACCGTGATCGGGACGCCGTTGGTGTTCACCGAGTTCAGCCGCCAGGGCGGGCTCTCCCCGGACGGGCGGTGCCGGTCGTTCGCCGCGGCCGCCGACGGCACCGGCTGGGCCGAGGGCGCCGGTGTGCTGGTCCTCGAACGGCTCGCCGACGCACGCCGGCACGGCCGGCGCGTCCTGGCGGTCCTGCGCGGCAGCGCGGTCAACTCCGACGGGGCGTCCAACGGCCTCACCGCGCCCAACGGTCCGTCCCAGCAACGCCTGATCGCCGACGCGCTCGCCGATGCGGGCCTCGACGCACCCGACGTGGACGTGGTGGAGGCACACGGCACCGGCACCCGGCTGGGCGACCCGATCGAGGCCCAGGCGCTGACCGCCGCGTACGGCTCCGGCCGGCAGCGTCCGCTGTGGCTCGGGTCGGTCAAGTCGAACATCGGACACACCCAGGCGGCGGCCGGCGTGGCCGGGGTCATCAAGATGGTGCTGGCGCTGCGGCACGGCCGGCTGCCCCGCACGCTGCACGTCGACGAACCCACGCCGTACGTGGACTGGTCCGCCGGCCCGCTGCGGCTGCTGACCGACGAGCAGCCCTGGCCGGCCGGCACCCGGCCGCGTCGCGCGGCGGTGTCGTCGTTCGGGATCAGCGGCACCAACGCGCACGTCATCGTCGAGGAGGCGCCGCAGGACGAGCCCGTCGCCCCGACCGACAGCGCGGCCGTGCCGGTGCCGCTGGTGCTCTCCGCGCGGACCGTCCCCGCGCTGCGCGAACATGCCCGCCGCCTCGACGCCTTCCTCGACGCCCACCCCGACCTGCCGGTCCGCGCGGCGGCGGTCGCGGCAGCCCGGCGTACGGCGTTCGAACAGCGCGCCGTCGTCCTCGACCGCGACGCCCTCGCGGCGCTCGCCGCCGGGCAGGACGCCCCGGCCGTGGTCACCGGCACGGCGAGCGAGGGCGGGCTCGCCCTGGTCTTCCCCGGACAGGGATCGCAGCGCCCCGGGATGGGGCGGGAACTCGCCGCGGCCGAACCGCGGTTCGCCGCCGCCCTGGACGAGGTCTGCGCCGCACTGGACCGGCACCTGGACCGTCCCGTCCGCGCGGTCATCGACGGCGACCCGGACCTGCTGGACCAGACCGAGTACACCCAGCCGGCGCTGTTCGCCGTGGAGGTGGCGCTGTACCGGCTGCTGCGACACTGGGGCCTCCGGCCGGACTTCGTCCTCGGCCACTCGATCGGGGAGATCACCGCCGCCCACGTGGCCGGCGCGCTGTCGCTGGACGACGCCGCCCGCCTCGTCGTCGCCCGCGGACGGCTGATGCAGGCGTTGCCCGCCGGCGGCGCGATGGCCGCGATCCAGGCCACCCCGCAGGAGGTCGAGCCGCTGATCGCCGACCCCGCGGCGCAGGTCGGGCTCGCCGCCGTCAACGGCCCGACGTCGGTCGTCGTCGCCGGCCCGCAGGACGCGGTGCAGACCGTCGCCGACGCGTTCGCCGCCCGAGGCCGCAGGACCACCCGGCTACGCGTCAGCCACGCGTTCCACTCCCCGTTGATGGAGCCGATGCTCGCGGACCTCGCCAAGCTGGAGGCGGACCTCACCCACCGGGCGCCGGAGATCCCGCTGGTCTCCAACGAGACGGGCCTGCCGGTGGACATGATCACACCGGGGCACTGGAGTCGGCACGCGCGGCAACCGGTGCGGTTCGCGCAGAGCGTACGCCGGCTACGCGAGCAGGGGGTGAGCCGGTTCCTGGAGGTCGGGCCCGGCGGCGTGCTGTCGGCCATGGTCCTCGACTCCGTCGGCGACCTGGACGCCGACACGGGTGACCCGACGATCGCCGTGCCGCTGCTGCGCGGCGGGCGCGACGAACGGGACTCCGCCTGGGGCGCGGTGGCCCGCCTGTTCGCCCACGGCGTGGACGTCGACTGGCCCGCGCTGGTCGGCGGGGACGTCTCGCCCGCGGAGCTGCCCACCTATCCGTTCCAGCGCCGGCGGTACTGGTTGACCCCACCGGCCCGGCCGCTGCTCGGGGAGCCGGTCGAGACGCTGGACGCCGGAGTGCTGCTGACCGGCGAACTGTCGATCGCCGCCCAGCCGTGGCTCGCCCAGCACCGCGTGGGCGGGACGGTCGTCGTACCGGGCGCGCTGCTGGCGGAGCTGGCGGCGCGCGCGGGCGCGCACGCCGGCTGCCCCGAGGTGGTGGAGCTCCTCCTGCAGACGCCGCTGGTGCTCCCCGAGGCCGGCGCCGTCCAGACCCGGGTGGTCGTCGCCGGGACGGACGGCGACCCGACCCGCCCGCTGACCATCCACGCGCGCCCACCCGGCGGAACGTGGACGCCGCACGCGACGGGAACCGTCGCCCCGGTGCGGACCAGCGACGCCACCCGGTTGAGGCTGTGGCCGCCGCCGGGCGCGGCGCCGTTGGACACGGACCGCTTCTACGACCGCCTGCGCGCCCGTGGCTACGACTACGGCCCGGTGTTCCAGGGCGTCGGCCGGGCGTGGCAGCGGGGCGACGAGATCTTCGCCGACGTGACGCTGCCCGCCGACGCCGCCGGCGCGACCGAGGGTTTCCTGCTGCACCCGGCGCTGCTCGACGCTTCGCTGCACGCCCTCGGCCTGCTCGGCGACGCCGGCGCGGACGACGGGATCGCGCTGCCGTTCTCCTGGACGGGCCTGCAGGTGCACGCCCGAGGCGCCACGGCGCTGCGGGTCCGGCTGACCCGCGTCGGCGACGGTGTCGACGTCGTCCTCGCCGACCCGTCCGGTGCGCCGGTCGCCTCGGTCCGGCACGTCGCGCTACGGCCGATCACCCCCGACCGGCTCACCCTCGGGCCGTCCGGGGCGGGCGGCGGGTACGAGCTGCGCTGGGTGCCGGCCGCGCCGGTCCGGTCCGACCAGCCGGTGGTCTGGCTCGACGAGTTGGCGGCCGGCGACCAGGTTCCCGACCTCGTCTTCACCGAACTGCCGCCGGGCGGTGACGACCCGCACCCCACCGTCGCCGCCGCGCTCGACCTGGCGCACCGCTGGCTGGCCGACCCGCGGTACGGCGCCGCCCGGTTGGCGGTGGTGACCCGGCGGGCCGTCGGCGACCAGTCCCGGGACCTCGCGCAGGCGGCGGCGTGGGGGCTGCTGCGGTCGGCGCAGTCCGAGCACCCCGGCCGGTTCGCGCTGATCGACCTGGACGACGACCCGGCGTCGCGGCAGGCGCTCGCCGCGGCCGGCGCCGCCGGAGAACCGCAGGTCGCCGTCCGCGCCGGTGGACTGCTGGTGCCTCGGCTGCACCCGTCGGCCACCGACAGCCTCGTCCCGCAGACCGGGGCCCCCACTGATCCCGGGGCCGTCACCCACGTCGGACCACGGCCGTGGGCCCCGCAGGGCACCGTCCTCGTCACTGGCGCGACCGGCGCCATCGGCCGTCTCGTGGCACGGCACCTGGTGGAGCGGCGCGGGGTGCGGCACCTGGTGCTCACGTCCCGGCGTGGAGCCGACGCCCCCGGCGCCGCCGACCTGGTCGGCGAGCTGACCGCGCTCGGCGCGGAGTCGGTGCGCGTCGTTGCCTGCGACGTCGCCGACCCGGCGGCCCTGACCGCCCTGCTGAGGTCCGTCCCCGCCGAGCATCCGCTCACCGCCGTGCTGCACCTGGCCGGTGTGCTGGACGACGGGGTCGTCGAGTCGCAGACCCCGCAGCGGGTGGCCGGAGTGCTGCGGCCGAAGGCGGACGGCGCACGGCAGCTGCACGAGCAGACCCGCGAGTGCGACCTGGCCGCGTTCGTGCTCTTCTCCTCCGCCGCCGGCCTGCTCGGCTCGCCCGGGCAGTCGGGTTACGCCGCCGCCAACGCCTACCTCGACGCCCTCGCCGAGCAGCGGCGCGCGCAGGGGCTGCCGGGGCAGTCGCTGGCGTGGGGCCTGTGGGAGCTGCCGGACGGGATGGCCGAGCAGGTCAGTGACACGGGCCTGCGTCGCATGCGCGGGATCGGGCTGACGCCGTTGCCGCCGGGGCGCGGACTGGCCCTGCTGGAACGGGCGCTCGACTCGGACGCGGCGACGCCGGTCCTCGTCGACGTGGACAGCGCCCTGCTCGACGGGCACGACCGGCGGTCGGTGCCGCCGGTGCTGCACGACCTGATGGCCACGGACCGCCCGGCCGGCGCGGACGTCGCCGGCCTGGGGGCGCCGGCCACCGCGTCGGTCGACCCGGTAACCGGCGGCGCGCCCGGCCCGACCGGCGGCACCCGGGCGGGAGGCACGGACCTCGCCAGGACCCTGCCCGGGCTCGCTCCCGCCGACCAGGACCGGGTGCTGCGGGAGATGGTGCTCGCCGAGGCCGCCAGGGTTCTCGGCCACACCTCCGCCGCCGACCTGGACGGCACCCGGAGCCTGCCCGAGCTCGGATTCGACTCGCTGACGGCGGTCGAGCTGCGCAACCGGCTCGCCACCGCGACCGGGCTGACTCTGCCGGCGACCCTGGTGTTGGACCACCCGAACGTGCGGGAACTGGTCGGCTACCTACGCGGTGAGCTGTTGCCCGAGCAGGCGTCCACCGCGCTCGGGGTGCTGGAGGAGTTGACCCGGCTGGAGTCCAGCCTGGCCAACCTGACGATGGACGGTGTGGCGCGCAGGCGGCTCGCCGACGCCCTGAACCAGTTGCTGTCGCTGGTCGACACCGAGTCGGACAAGGTCGACGCGGCGAAGGACGACTTCTTCGACCTGCTCGACTAGGAGCCCGCCCCGGCCCGTCGGGAAAGCGGGCCGTCCTCCAGCCGATCGGGCGGCTGGAGGACGGCCCGCGGCCGCTCAGCCGAGCGGGGCGGCCTCCACCACGGTGACCTCGATGTCGGAGCCGAACAGCCCGCGCAGGATGTCCCGGATCGAGTCGCGCATCGCCGCGCACGCCACCGGGTCGATCAGGCTCGCCAGGGAGGCGATGCCCAGGTCGAATCGGCTGTCGAACTCGACCCGCACCCCCTCGTCGGCCTCGACGACCAGCCACGAGCCGGTGAACGTCGCGAAGTCGCCCTTGGTCTGTTCGAAGTCGATGCGGCGGTTGACCGGGTCGATCTGGTCGCGTTCGGTCCAGACGAGGATGCCCCGGCGGAAGTTCACCTCCCACGTCGACTCCACCTCGGTCGGGCTGACCTCGGTCACCCCGACCGTCCGTACGGTGTCGGTGAACTCCGGATACGCGGCGAAGTCGGCCAACCGGTCGAACGACTCCTTGGCGTCTGCCCTGGGCAGCAGAGCGTGCACGATGACGGAGCACTCCATCGCGGGTGGCCTCCTCAGCTCGGGTTGACGATCACTGCTGCAACCCCCGGATCAGGTGACGCAGGCTGACCCGCCACGCGTCCTCGGCCTGCGCCGGGGTCATCGCGTCCGGTCCGCCGGGAATCGTGCCGAACGATGTCGGCAGCAGTTCGGGGATGATGACCAGCCCGCAGACGGCCACCACGCCGTCCAGCCGAGCCAGGTCCTCGGGAGGAAGGACGTCCGCGAACGCCGGCCGGACCAGCCGATCCACGATGGACGGATCCGCGATCCGGCCGTCGGGTATGTCCATGCCGCACTCGCGGGCGGTTTCCGTCACCAGTTCGAGGTAACGCTCCACCGGGATGCCGGCGGGTCCGGCGGTCAGCCAGTAGTCGCCCTTGCGCAGGTCGGCGTCGAGCACCGCGCGGATTCCCTGCGCGACCATGTCCTGGGGGACGAGGTCGAAGAACGTGCCGGGATGCGCCGGGATGAACGGCAGCTTGCCGGTCACCAGGTACTCGGCGAGCTGGTGCACTCCCTGGGGCTGGCGGATGACGCCGGTACGGGAGTCGCCGATGACGATCGCCGGCCGGACGATCACCGCGTCGATGCCGCTGTCGCGGACCATCTGCTCGCCGAGGTACTTCGACGTGACGTACTCGTCGGTCCGGGCGGCCACCTTCTCGGTGCCCAGCCTGCCGCCGCCACCGGCGCGGCCGTACCGGGACACGTAGGCGGTGCTGACGTGGACCAGGGTCGCGTCCGCATCGGCGGCGAACTCGACGACCCGGCCGAGGCCCTCGATGTTGAGCCGGTCCACCTCCGCCTGGTCGGCGGAGAAGTTGACGATGGCGGCGGAGTGGACCACCGCGTCGACCTCGGCGCACAGCTCGCGGTAGGCGCGGCGGTCGAGCCCGAGCGAGGGGGCGTGCAGGTCCAGCCGGACCACCCGGTTCGAGCCGCCCGGCAGGCGTCGGTAGGCGGCGGCGATCACGTCGTACCCGGAGAGTTCCGCCAGTACGGCGGTGCCCACGACGCCGCTGGCCCCGGTGACCAGGACGGTACGTCGCGTCATGCGGGGGAGTCGCTTCCGGTGGCGGGGAAACGCGCGGCCAGGGCGGCGCAGGCCCGCTCGAATGAGGCGACCAGCCGCTCCTCCTCGTCGGGGGTCATCGTGGCGGGTGGGGTGAGCCGCAGCACCGGGTGCGCGTTCATCGAGTGGTTGACGACCACGTCGTTGTCGAGCAGGTCCATCAGGAACTCCGCGGCGTGCATTCCGGAGCGGAACTCCACTCCGATGAGCAGCCCGGCGCCGCGTACGTCGGCCACGAGGTGCCCGATCGACCGCACCGTCTCGGTGATCGCCGCAAGTAGCCGCTCGCCCAGGTCGGCCGCCCGCTCCACCAGCTTCTCCTCCCTGATCACCTCGACCGTCGCGCGGACGGCGGCCATGGCGAGGGGGTTCGCGGAGAACGTGGACGTGTGCAGGTAGGGGTCCTTGTCGAACGGGGCGAACGCCTCCTCGGTCGCCAGGGTCGCCGCGACCGGCACCAGCCCGCCGCTGAGCGCCTTGCCGACCAGCAGGACGTCCGGCCGTACGCCGTCGCGGTCCGCCGCCCACCAGGTCCCGAGCCGCCCCAGCCCGGTCATCACCTCGTCCAGGACGAGCATCGCCCCCCGATCGCGGCACAGCGCCTCGACGGCCTTGAGATAGCCGGGCTGGGGGATGATCACCCCGCCCTCGCTCTGCACCGGTTCGACGACCACGCAGACGTCACGGTCGACGACGGCGGCCAGTTCGTCCAGGTCGCCGAACCTGACGTGGGTGACCTCGGGCAGCAGCGGGCGGAACGGGTCCTGATAGAGCGACCGCGCGGTGAGCGACAGCGCGCCGACCGTCTTGCCGTGGTATCCGCTGTGCATGGAGACCAGCCGGTGCCGCCCGTTCGCCCGGGCGATCTTGATCGCGGTCTCCACCGCCTCCGCGCCCGAGTTGGAGAAGTGCACCTTGACCAGGCCCTCCGGCGCCACCGAGGTCAACGCCTCGGCGGCCCGGGCGGCGGGCTCGTTCAGCAGCACCCGGGTGGACAACGCCTGCCGTTCGAGCTGGTCGCGCACCGCCGCGAGTACGACCGGATTGCCGGCACCGACGAAGAACACGCCGTAGCCGGCGCAGTTCAGCAGTTGGCGACCGTCCGCGGTGTGCACCACGGTGCCCGTGGCGCCGACCTCCAGTGGTGTGTGGAGCATGGCGGCGACCCGCCCCAGCCCCTCGCCGAGATGGCGGCGGTAGATATCGAAGACACTGGAGGACACGGCGGAAGTCTGCCCGAACGGCAGCAACCGATCAATGGTCTACTCAGGACTGTCGTCGGTGGCCGAACAGCCGACCCGTCGAGCATTGCCGCGAGCGTTGACCTTGCTCTAGGGTGCCGGCGTGGACACGTACAGCGAGATCATCTACTCCGTTTCGGACCGGATCGCCACGGTCTCGCTCAACCGTCCCGAGGAGCGCAACGGCTACACCCTGCGGATGGCCGACGAACTCGCGCACGCGTTCGACCGCGCCGACCGCGACGACGACGTCCGGGTCGTCGTCCTCACCGGTACGGGTGAGCACTTCTGCGCCGGGTTGGACATGTCCGTGACGGAGTTCGACACCCCCGACGACCCCGAGGCCGAGTGGGCGGAACCGGCGGGGCGGTGCTCGATGCGGATCTTCGCGATGAACAAGCCGGTCATCGCCGCGATCCGGGGCGCGGCCGTCGGCGCGGGAGCCACCATCATCCTGCCGGCCGACTACCGGCTCGCCGCCACCGACGCGCGATTCGGGTACGTCTTCAGCCGGCGGGGCATCTACGCCGAAGGCGCGTCCACCTGGTTCCTCCCGCGGCTGGTCGGGATGGGCTGCGCGCTCGACTGGATGATCAGCGGGCGGGCGTTCGACGCCGCCGAGGCGCTCTCGGCCGGCCTGGTGCACAGCGTCCACGAGCCGGAGCACCTGCTCGACAAGGCGTACCAGCTCGCGCGGACCATCATCGCCAGCACCGCGCCGGTGTCCGTGGCGGTCATCCGGCAGATGCTGTACCGGACCAGCGCGCTGGACTCGCCGTACCCGGCGCACCGGCTGGACTCCCGACTCTCCGCAGAGGCTCTGACGAGCGCGGACGCGAGGGAGGGCTTCGACTCCTTCCGGCAGCGACGCGCTCCGGCCTTCCCGGG
Source organism: Micromonospora sp. NPDC049139 (assembly GCF_055586845.1). Taxonomy (NCBI): domain Bacteria; kingdom Bacillati; phylum Actinomycetota; class Actinomycetes; order Micromonosporales; family Micromonosporaceae; genus Micromonospora; species Micromonospora sp. NPDC049139. Next base: position 29,346 of record NZ_JBVJHK010000026.1, read on the forward strand.
GCGGGTCAGCAGCGACCTGCCCGACCACCTCCCGTGGAGGAACGAATGACGTCTATGGTTGCGGCATGACCGCGCAGGCAGCCGGGCACGGTCCAGAAGTCGCCGAACAGATCACCGTCACGGCACCGGCGGGGACGGTCTACGCGGCCGTCGCCGACGTACGGCGGATGGCCAGGTGGAGCCCGGAGTGCGTCGCGGTCTGGGTCACCCGGCGCGACAGCGGGCAGCCGCGACGGTTCGTCGGCTGGAACCGTCGCGGCCCGTTGCTGTGGTTCACCACCTGCCGGGTTGTCACCGCGACGCCGGGCAGCGAGTTCGCCTTCGACGTCACCACCTTCGGCCAGCCGGTGGCCCGCTGGGGCTACCGGTTCAGCGAGACCGACGGCGGCACCGAGGTGACCGAGTACTGGCAGGACCGGCGCAACGGGACGGCCCGCGTTCTCGGCCGGATCTTCACCGGCAGGGCGTCGGGCGACCGCCCGACCGTGAACCGGAACGGCATGCGGGAGACCCTGCGCCGGTTGAAGCGGGAGCTGGAAGCGGCCTGACCCCGCGGCGGCCGACCGCGTCACGCCGCCCAGGCAACCGGCCGCGCCGGCGACCCCGGATCCGACCTCGGGCCCGCCGCCCGGCGTGCCGGCCCTCGGGACCGGAGGTTCGGTCACGCGCCTGACCCGACGGCGAACCCGGCCTTGACCCGAGGACGGGTAGGGCCGGGTTCGGCGGGCGGGGTCATGCCCCCGTCGTCGCCAGCGTGCGCTCCTGCTGCGGGGCCGCGGGCAGGTCGTGCGACACGCGCGGGAGCCATTCCAGCCACCGGGGCAGCCACCAGTTCTTCTCGCCGAGCAGGGCCATGACCGCCGGCAGCAGTACCGCGCGGACGATCGTCGCGTCGAGCAGCACGGCTGCGGCGAGCCCGACGCCGAGCTGCTTGGGAGCGGCCATCGGCAGCGTGGCGAATAGCGCGAACACGGCCACCATCACCGTCGCCGCGCTGGTGATGACCCCGGCCGTGCGGGTGATCCCCTCGGTGACCGCCAGCCGGGTCGGTAGTCCTCGGTCGTGGCCCTCACGGATCCGGCTGACGACGAAGACGTGGTAGTCCATCGACAGCCCGAACAGGATGACGAACAGGAACAGCGGCATCCAGTTGGTGATGCCGTCGGCGGCGCGGAAGTCGAGCAGCGACTCGAAGTGACCGTACTGGAAGACGTAGACCAGCATGCCGTAGGCCGCGGCGACGGACAGCAGGTTGAGCAGCACGCCGGTGACGGCCACGACGACGGACCGGAACGACACCAGCAGGAGCAGGAAGGCCAGGCCGAGAACGAACCCGAAGACCAGCGGCAGGGACTTCGCGAGCTGGTCGTTGAAATCCTGGGAGGTGGCGGTGGCGCCGGTGACGCCGACCCAGGCGTCGGGCAGCCGGCCGAGCGTCGCCGGCAGCACGGTTCCGCGCAGGGTCGCCAGGGCCTCCTCGGAGGTGCGGTCCCCGCCGGAGCCGGACAGCCCGACGCTGACGACGGCGACCGTGCCGGCGGGGTTGACCTCGACCGTGATCGGCTCGTGCAACCGGCCGGTCGCCAACGCCTGCTCCTTGAACGCCGCCATCGCACCGTTCCAGGCGGGCCCCGTGACCTGCGGGGCCTTGACCACGATCTCGGCCGGGGCGGCGCCGCCTGGGAACGCCGTCTGGATCGCCACGAACGCCTGCGCGATCGGCGCGCTCGGAGACAGGTCCTCGACACCCTCCCCCTTCGTACGCAGGTCCAGTGCGGGTGCGGCGAGCGCGCCGAGAGCCACGGCGGCGAGCACCGCCGAGACCAGCGGGCGGCGCAGGACGAGCCGCAGAACCGTGCCCCACACCCGGCCGTCGGAACGGGTGCGGTACAGGACGGGGATCCGGCCCGAATCGACGCGGTCGCCGAGCGCGGACAGCAGCGCCGGCAGGACCGTCAGCGAGCCGAGCACCGCGGTCGCGATGACGAGGATGGTGCCGACGGCAAAGCTGACGAAGGTGGTGTCACGGGTGAGGAACATGCCGGCCATGGCGACGATGACGGTCAGCCCGGAGATCCAGACCGACCGGCCGGAGGTCTGCGCGGCGATGACCAGCGCGCGCTGCGGATCCGCGCCGTTGCGGCGTTCGTCGCGCTCCCGGCGGATGTAGAACAGGCAGTAGTCGACGCCGACGGCCAGCCCGACGAGCAGCATGACGTGCATGGTGGTGTCGACGGTCGGCGCCAGGTGGCTGGTGAAGCCGAGCAGGCCGATCGCGGCGACGACGGCGGTGATGGCGAGCCCGACCGGCAGCAACGCGGCGGCGACCGCGCCGAAGGCGACGAACAGGATGCCGAGGGTGACCGGGATGGAGAGCATCGACAGCCTGGTCAGGCCGGCGTCGAGGTCGTCGCCGACGAGTTTGTCGCTGCTGGCGTCGCCGGCCTGCGCGATGTACAGCTGCGGGTGCGCCCGCTGGACGGCGGCGACGGCGTCGAGGACCGGCCCGACCCGGTCCTTGGCAGTCCGCGGGTCGCCGTGCATGGCGAAGGTGAGCAGCGCCGACTTCCCGTCCCCGGAGATCACCGGCGGCTCCATCGCGTCGGTGGCGCCGGTGGCCTGCACGGCGGCGGTGACCTCGGCGATGGCGGCCCGCCCCTCCGGACCGTCCACCGTCGATGTGCGCGAGCTGACGATCACCATCTCGCCGGCCTGCTCTGTGGGGAAGCCGGCCTGTTCGACGATACGGTCGGCGTGGCCGGACTCGCCGAGGCCGAAGTCGCTGTCGGTCGCCTTGACGATGCCGACCTGCCCACTCAGGACGGTGACGCCGATGACGAAGACCAGCCAGCCGAGTATGGCGAGCGTACGGTGACGGGCACTCCACACCGCGACGTGCGCCGCGACGCCGGTGACGTCTTCCCTGGATCTCATGGCTCGAACGGTATGGAGCGCGACGGGGCGGGTCGATCCCGTGAGCCTCCTGGTGGGGGTGGGGACAGCCCTACCTTGACGACCGGGGCGGGGCGGATGGACGTACCGGCCGGCTGGCACCTGCGAGTTCGCGCGCCCAAGGCAAGATCGCATTGCGTCGCCCTCGCCCTACGACGTGGGCAAGAAGATCAACGGTTCGTCATCACCGACACTTCGGGCCTGCTGGGGGTACGTCGCCGTCGCTCCGGCTGACGCTTGATCCAGCCCGCCCACTCGGGCTGCGCCGCGTGTTCGGAGGCCCGCCAGGCCGCATGTGCCAGGTGGTCCTCGACGAGCACCAACGCGTCACCGGGCAGCGGCCGGGGCGCGGAAGCGGTTCCTCAGTCGTCGCGATCAGCAGGCCGGCGGCTCCCCCGCCAGCGGTGCGTAGGTGCCACCGCGAGCCGCGCAGGTGGCAGCGCCACCGGGCAGCATCTAGCCGCTACCGGACCCAGGCGGACAGACCGGTCCTTACGCCCCAGAGAATGTGAATCAACTACTTATAGCACCTCAAGTGCTACATGTTGCGAAACCCGGAAAAGACCTCTTGTTTCACATGAATCGGCCTAACGTTCGTCATGGCTCGTCCTCCTGAGCCGACCAGAAGGGAGTGAGGAACATGTCGATGAGGTTTTTGACCAAGCTCGCCGGCGGGGTGGTGCTGGGCAGCGCCGCCCTGCTGCTCGCTGCGCCCGCCACCGCGCTCGCCGCGACCGACGAAGGTCCCAAGGAGCCCACGGCCTCGAACCAGGGGCAGGCGAAGAAGAAGTCAGACGACAAGCCGAAGACCTTCAGCCTGCACGACAAGAAGGGTAACGGGGTCACTTGCGCCACCAACAAGCAGATCAACGAGCAGAACATCACCCAGATCATCAAGGACAACACCATCACGAACAGCATCGTCACCTTCAACCTGTCCGCAGCGCAGTCAGCGTCGAACGACAACAGAACCCAGCCAAACAACATCGTCGTCTGCATCCGCGACCTCGACGTGGAGGTGGATGTCGAGACCGATCTGCTCGCCGACCTCCTCGGGATGGTCGAGGCCGGTATCGGCAAGGCTGGTTCGTCGGTGGGCCAGCCTGCCGGCGCCAGCGGCGCGTACGCGGGTCCGGACGGAGCCTGGGTGTTGCCGAAGACGGCCGGCGTCGCGGCCGGTGACGGTGGCGCGCTCTCCGGCACCAACACCGGTGCTCTGACGGCGGCCGGTGCCAGCATGATGGGCGTTGGCGTGCTCGGTGGCATCGCACTGCTGCGTCGGCGGTCCGCCAATGGCACTGTCGCCTAGGGCGGCCAGGAGCGCCAGCGGCCGCCACGGATTCCCGTGGCGGGCCGCTGGCCTCGTCCTGGTCGTCCTCATCACGCTTGCCGGAGCAGGGTTGATCACGCTCGCGGCCACGGCTCCTGATCCGGTCGGGCCGCCGCAGCCCGACCCCGCCGCCGCACCGCAGTCCCTGCTTTCACCGTTGGCGGACGAACCCACCACACCAGAGCCGACGCCGAGCGAAGCCAACGCGTCGCCGGCGACCCACGGCGAGGCGCACAGTGCTCGCGGCCGCCTCAAAGCCGATCCCGGGTCCACGGCGACCCGCCCGTCTCCCGCGCCGAAGATGGCCGGGATGCCGCGATCGCAGCCCACCCGCATCAGGATCCCGCGGATCGGCGTCGACGCGCCGACGGTTCCGCTCGGGCTGGACCGGAACCAGCAGATCGCGGTCCCACCGCTGGATCAGCCCAAGACGGCCGGATGGTACAAGCTGGGACCAAGCCCCGGCGAGGTCGGGACCGCGGTGGTGGTGGGCCACGTCGACTCACGCGCCACGGGTCGGGCGGTCTTCTTCCGCCTGGGCGCGCTGAAACCCGGAGACACCATCGAGGTGCCCCGCCAGGACGGCAAGAAGGCCCGCTTTGTCGTCGACGGGGTGGCCCGCTACCCGAAGAAAAAGCTCCCGCTGAGCCTGGTCTACGGTCACACCGGCAAGGCGCAGCTCCGCGTGATTACCTGCGGTGGCGCCTACGACAAGGCAGCGAAGTCGTACAAGGACAACATCGTGGTGTTCGCGACGCTGGCGCCCTGACCACCACCGTTCGCTGTGTTGGTGGCACGCCGGCCTCAGTGGCGGCCCGGGCGACTGCCGGGGTCGTGCGGATCCGGACGCTGCCCCGTGTCGGTCGTCAGCCATCAGTGTCCCGGTCGCGGTCCCTTCCCTCGCGGCCCTCTCACGCTACTGACGGAACAGCCATGTCATAGCCTCCAGGCTCTTGCTCACGTATGCGTTCTGCCCGGTGTCGACTCCGTACATCATGTCCTCGAACAGGGTGCATCGGGCGTAGAAGACCGCCCGGTCGTGCAGGCCCGTGCGGTCGGGCCCAGGTGCGTCGTACCTGGCTAGGGCGAGGTCGAGTGCGTGTGGGCCAAGGTCGCGACAGATCAGGCCGAAGTCGTAGGCAGGGTCGGCGATGGCGGCGTCACTCCAGTCGATGATGCCGGTGACCTCACCGTTGTCGGGGTCGACGAGGACATGTTCGATGCCGAGATCATTGTGGGTGAACACCGAAGTGTGTGGTTCTGGCGGCGGGGTGGACTGGAAGAAGGCGTCGACGGCTGGCCGATGTCGAGGTGGGATGTGCCCGGCAACAACTGAGTAGAACTCCTCGGCCTCGCGGTGCCACTCGGTCAGCGGCGTGTCGTCGATGTCGACCAACCCGGCCACGCGGTCGGCGGGGATGGCGTGAAGGGCGCGGAGAAGTTCACCCAGGGCGGTCGCGACCGACGGGATCAGCGCCGCGCGCGATGCCTCACGAATCGACAGGAGTGGGCGGCCGCGCAGTTTGGGGTACGCCAGAACACCGGTTTCGGCCGCCGCGAGCAGTGGTTGGGGCACCGGCAGAGGTGATGCGGGTGCGACCACCTGTAGTAGCTGACATTCACGGATCGCGCGGGCGGTGCGCTCGTCAGAGTCGGGGTCTTTGGAGATCCGGACCACGAGGTTGTCGTTCACCTCGTACGAAATGTTGTCCAGGCCTGCCCCGAGCGGGACCACCGACGTGACATGAATGTCGGGCAGGTGGGCGGACACCGTTCGCAGTGCGGTTTGTTGATCGTCCCACTCGGATACGGCTGGGCCGGCTTGCCCGGGCATGGAGCCTCCAGGGTGTGATGCGATGACTGACGTCGGGGATGAAAGGCTGAGGTGGTCTTGGATGTCTCCGCGTGTGCAACGGTGGCCGGTGGACGATCTATGCGCGACACCGTTGGCGTCGGCGTGGCAGGAAACCCACCACAGCGAGGCCGACAATCACGGTGACCACGCCGGCGGCCAACCAGCCGGGTGACCCACCCGTGACGGGTTGACAGTCGGCGACGCACAGGATCGGCCTTATCCGGATCAGGTCGGTCCCCTGCAGCATCCATAACAGGCCAAGCAGGACGAGGGTCATTCCGGCGACCACCCTCGCGGTCCTACGCCATCTCACAGCCACGCCCCTTCCGGTTGGGTGAGGGATGGGATGCGCCAGGGGCGTCCCGCAGTCGGTGTCGCTGTCGCAAGGCCGGCAACCGGCGCGAGTTGCCGGCCCGGTGCCACCGGTCGGGATGGGGGATGGCAGTGGTGAAGCGCTGGGTGGGCACCGCCTCGGAGGTGCCGACGAGGTGGGGCTGAGGCATGCTGCTCCGTTCGGCTAGGCTCAAGTAATCAAGCAACCTTAGAAGGCGAGATTATAAGGTGCCCGAAGGATCCACAAGTGACAAGCCGTTCCTCCCGCAGCTCATCGGTCAGGCGTTCAACCTGATCCTCGACCAACTTCACCACCACCTCGTCGAGACCGGACACGGCGACCTGCGACCCACCCACTACCTCAACGTGTTCCGGTTCATCGACTGTGACGGCACCCGGCCCACCATCCTGGCCAGGCGAGCCGGGATGACCCCTCAGGCGATGAGCGAACTCGTGGGTTACCTGGAACAACGCGACTACGTGCGGCGTGTCCCTGACCCCACCGACGGCCGCGGTCGCGTCGTCGTCTACGCCGACCGCGGCACCCGGGCCGCCGAGGTCGCCACGAGATTCTTCGCGGACCTGGAGGCCCGCTGGGGCGCCGTGGTCGGACACGACCGCCTCCAGGACGTGACGTCCGCACTCGCTCAGATCCTCGACGCCTCTCCTCGCGGAGCCGACACGTCGAGAGCCTCCGCACCATGACACCGTCGCCCCGACACTCGCCGACCAGCGGGAAGCCCCAGCTTCCACCACGACACGAGGACGGCTGGCGCCAGCGACGTGCAGCCCAGCCGTTACGGCTCGGCGCGGTCAGCCGGCCGGCGGGATCTTCCAGACCTCGTTGAAGGCGATGCTGTCGAAGAACGCCGTCCCGTCGGCCACCTTGCCGTCGCGGAAGGTCAGGAACCAGGCGACGGTGCTGTCGTGGGTGGTACCGGCGACGGTGACGCCGGTGCCGTCGAACACGGCGATGACGGTGTTCGCGTCCGGGTCCTCGTAGAGCGCCCGCACGCGCACCGGCCGGTACGGGCTCTCCGGCCTGAATCGCGCGTCGAACGGCCGCAGCGCCTGGGTGACGAAGTCGTCGACGCCGTGGTACGTGCGCGACACCGCCGAGTTGCCCACGATCTCCCACCGCACGTCGGGAGCGAGGATGTCGGAGATGGCGCCGGTGCCGGCGGACCAGTTCGCGAGGGCGCGGGAGACGATGTCCCGGTTCGTCGCCATGAGGCGGACCGCCCTTCTCCTGTCGCGCGGGCGCCGCAGCCGGGCCCGCTCGGCGGCTCGATCGTTCGTGCCGTCAGGTGTTCGGGCTCACTGTATCGACGGTCAGGTCGACCGAGGCCAGGTCGGCGGATCGCGGAAGTCGTACGGCTGCGGCCCGCTATGGTTGCGGCCGCGACGACTGCTGCGAGCACGCACCCCCGCCGGGAGGGGCCGCCGGCGCCGGTCGTCGGGCGGCTGCGGCGGCGAGATCCAGGTGACCATCACCACCGAGATGATCATGAGGAGGAACCACGACGCGAGCTTCTCCGGCGAGACCGGGTGCCAACCGCTCATCTGGCTCGGGTAGAGCCAGGCCTGCGACCAGGTGGCGATGTTCTCCGCGAGCCAGATGAAGAGGGCGACGAGGAGGAAGGCCAGCAGGAGCGGCATGCGCAAGCGGAACCGGAACACGCGGAACTGCATGACACAGCGCCCGAACACCAGCGCGACGACGGCGATGAGCACCCATCGCACGTCCAGGACGTAGTGGTTGCTGAAGAAGTTGGCATAGATCGCGGCGGCCACGACAGCCGTCACCCAGCGTTTCGGGTAACGCGCGAAACGCAGGTCGAACAGCCGGTTGACCCGGACCATGTAGGAGCCGACGGCGGCGTACATGAAGCCGCTGAAGAGGGGCACCCCGGCGAGTCGCAGGACCCCGTCGGGCGCGTAGGACCACGAGCCGATGTGGGTCTTGAACAGCTCCATGGCCGTGCCGACGAGGTGGAACAGGACCACCACTCGCAGTTCGCGCAGGGTTTCCAGGCGTCCGGCCACCATCCCGATCTGGACGGCGACCGCGGTGAGAGTCAGGAAGTCGTTGCGGGCGAGTGCCGCGTCTGCCGGGTACCAGAGGTGCGCCGCGAGGATGACCGCCAGCATCGCCGCACCGAACACGCACGCCCAGGCCTGTTTGAGCCCGAAGACCGCGAACTCGGCCAGCCAGCAGATCGGCCCACGCTCAGGCAGCCGTGCCAGGACCGCGCGGAAGCGGGCATCGATCGCGCGTTCGGCCGTGGTCAGGCCGGCTGGTCCGGACGGGGTACGCATCACCGCGACGCTATCGGCCGGCCCAGCCCGAGCCGGCGCCGGTGGGCGGTGCGCGCCTGCTCGTCATGCGGCAAGCGGGACGCGAAGCGACGAACCCCGTGTCTCAGTCCTCGTCCGCGGCCAGCACCGCGACCAGGACGCCACCGCCAGCGGCGATGACGAGGGCGTCCATGACGTGCCGGCTCACCGGGTTCCATGCTTCCAGATCGGTGTTGGTCCACCAGCGGGTGCCGTGACCCAGCAGACTGATCGTCTTCTGGAACACGTCTCGAGCCTGCCCGATCGGGTAGCGGCCCCGTGTGCGGTAGGCGAGCGTGCGTGCGGTCATCCCCACCAGCACGGCCGACGCGGCGTCCTGGTCCACCTCGCCCATGCGTGCCGACAACTCCGCGGCATCCTGTGGCGCCTGCGACGCCGTGCCGTACGGGCTGCCGGAGCCGATGACGGCAGCCTCGGTCAGGAACGCGAACGCCGCCGGGAACGGATCTTCGGCGTCGCTGGACCGGACGAGGGTCCAGAGGCGTCCGTTGCCGTACGGCCCCGGCAGCCCGGCCAGCAACCGCCGGAGCCGTACCAGTCGCTCAGCGGAGTCCACCGCAGGTCACCCCGTCTGCTCAGCCGGCCGGAACTCGTGCACCACCTTCGGGACCGACGAGGTGCCGGATTGGCTGCCCTCGGCCGGTCGGCGGGGCGGAGATCCGTTGACCGGGCTCGAACCGGCGTCCTGCCGGACCCTAGCCGGCTGCTCTACCGCTGAGCTACAGCGGATCTCCGCACGTCCCGATCGGCTGGGCTCGAACCAGCGTCCACCCGGTTAAGAGCCGGGCGCTCTACCACTGAGCTACGACGGGCCGCCGACGATGTTCTCCGATCACTGCGGGCCCTGTCCACCGCGTTCCGGCAACGCGCTGGTCACGACGCCGGCGGGTACCTGGTGCTGTGCCCGGCCGGCCTTGGCCGGCTTGCCGGAGAACACGCCGTCGGAGCGCAGCACGGATGCCCAGACCGGGTCGGCGATCGACACGCCGTGCACCAGTTCCGGCGTCGGCCGGAACACGCCGGTGTCGCCCACCGACCGCGGCCCCACCCAGCCTGATCTGGCGGGGTCGACACCGGCGTCCGCGCACGCCGCTTCCACGTCCCGGCGGGTGCAGGCTGCCGCCCCGTCGAGGACGTCCCAGGGCAGCGGCAGCCGCGTCCACACGCCCACGTCGGGGTGCAGTCCGCCGCCGGTGGAGCGGTGCCACGCGGCGAGGTCAGCGGCGATCAGCATCATCGCCTTGCCAGGGCAGGACACGTCCAGCAAGCCGGTGCTGCCCGACGCGTCCAGCGTGTTGATCCAGGCCGCTCGGGCGGTGTTGTAGGCGCCGCACAGCAGATTCCACGTGGACGAGTCGTTGCCCCGACGGACGATCATGGTGGCGCGGTCGAACTCGCTGGCCGCCCACACCCGCTTGAGTAGACCCGCGACCTGCCGCATCGTCGCCCACCACCGGCCCAGCAGCTCACCCCGCCGCGCCTCGGACAGTCGCGCGAGCACCTCCGGGCTCGGCCAGACCTGCGCGACCATCCACCAGTCGGTGCCCGGACTGTCGACGCAGCGGCGGAACAGCAGGTCGGCGATCTCGTCGTAGGGGTTCTCCCGGCCGGACAGGGTGAACTCCCGCCGTAGCTTGCGCTTTGCCGTGAGGTAGGCGACGAAGCATCCCGCCCAGGGGTCGGCGACGAACGCGCCCCGGTCGATGTCCGCCGCGAACCCGGCCCGCGCGATCATCGTCAGCTGCCGCTTACTCCACTCCGTCTCCAGTCGCCCCGCTTTCGCCGCCACCCGCTGGGTCACCCGGAAACGCCGGTTGTACTGCCGCTTCGAGATCTCGATCCCCGCCGCGGCCCGCGCCTCCCGGTTCAGCCGGTCCCGCAGGAAGTCCAACCGCCGCGCGTCGACGGCGCCGAGGGACTCGCTGAGCTGGACGCTGAAGTCCAGCAGCGAGGCCGGATCGTCCGCGTCGACATCGACACCAGGCAGCTCGAACAGCCGCAGCGCCGCGTCGACCTGTCGTCCGCCGCCAACGGGACGGGCGAAGTCGGTCGACATCGAACTCCAGCCGTTCCACCGGGACGCGGCCCGGGCCACCCGGCCCAACACCGTCCGCTCGCGTAGTCCCAGCTGGCCGCCGACAGCTTGCCACACCAGAAGCGCGACCTCCTCCGGCCGGCGCCGCTCGTCGAGCGACGCGTGCAGCGCGGTCAGCGCTTCGTCAGCGGACACCTCAACAGACATGACCGCGATCCTGACAGCGGCCGACACGTGCGGCAATCGCATTCGTACGACCGCCGAGCGCGGCGGAATCGGGGTGTCCCCGACCCGGCCGGTCCACTACGCTGCCGTGCATGACCAGCGCGACCGCTCAGTGCACCGGAACGTCGTATGACGTCCAGGTCGGTGCGCAGCGACGCCGGCGATCCGTCGCCCGCCCGCGCTGACCTGTTCCCGGCGACCGGCGGATCGAGCCGCCGGCCATCGCCGATCGTCCTCGGTCTGCCCGCATCTCCCCGTCCAACGGCCCGCATGACAGCGCGGGTCCGAGCGAGATCGGCGTACCCATGGATCTTGAAAGGCTGCTCTCCGACCGGCTGGCACCGGCGTTCGCGACCGTGGCCGGCACCCCGGTCGACCCGACGGTGCGGCGTTCGCCGCGCGCGGACTTCCAGTCCGACGCGGCGCTGGCGCTGGCCCGGCGGCTCGGCCGCTCGCCGCGCGACCTCGCCGCCGAGGTGCTGGAGCACGCGGCGCTCGACGACGTCTGCGCGTCGGCGGAGGTCTCCGGGCCGGGCTTCCTCAACCTGACCGTGGCCGACCGGACGCTGGCCGACCTGGTTTCCCGGCTGGCCGGCGACGACCGGCTCGGCGTGCCGCCGGCGGCGGTGCCGGAGACCGTGGTGGTCGACTACTCGGCGCCGAACGTGGCCAAGGAGATGCACGTCGGACACCTGCGCTCCACCGTCATCGGCGACGCGGCGGTACGGCTGCTGGACTGGCTCGGGCACCGCGTGGTGCGGGTCAACCACCTGGGCGACTGGGGCACGCCGTTCGGGATGCTGATCGAGCACCTGACCGACCTCGGCGAGGTCGAGGCGGCGCACGGGTTGTCGGTGGGTGACCTGGACTCGTTCTACAAGGCGGCCCGGGCGAAGTTCGACGCCGACGAGGCGTTCCGCGAACGGTCCCGGCGGCGGGTGGTCGCGTTGCAGGGCGGTGACGAGTCGACCCGACGTCTGTGGCGGCTGCTGGTGGAGCAGTCGGAGCGGTACTTCCTGTCCGTGTACGACCTGCTCGACGTGACGCTGACGGGGAGCGACTTCCGGGGCGAGAGCGCGTACAACGAGCTGCTCGCCGACGTCGTCGACGACCTGGACCGGCTGGGGCTGCTGGTGCCCAGTGGCGGGGCGGACTGCGCCTTCCCGCCCGGGTTCACCGGCCGAAGCGGTGAGCCACTGCCACTGATCGTGTGCAAGAGCGACGGCGGCTACGGCTACCCGGCCACCGACCTGGCCGCGCTGCGGCAGCGCACCGGGGAGCTGGCCGCGACCCGGTTGCTGTACGTGGTCGGGCTGCCCCAGCAGCAGCACTTCGCGATGGTCTTCGCCGTCGCCGGGGCGGCCGGTTGGCTGCGCCCGCCCGCCCGGGCCGAGCATCTCGGCTTCGGCTCGATCCTCGGCGCCGACGGGCGGATGCTGCGCAGCCGGACGGGCGAGTCGGTGAAGTTGGTCGGCCTGCTCGAAGAGGCGGTGGCCCGCGCCACCGACCTGGCCCGGGCCAAGAACCCCGACCTGGACGCCGCGGCCGCCGCCGAGATCGGCCGGGCCGTCGGCATCGGCGCGATCAAGTACGCCGACCTCTCCACCGACCGCGCGCGGGACTACGTCCTGGACTGGGAGCGGATGCTGTCGCTCGACGGCAACACCGCGCCCTACCTTCAGTACGCGTACTCCCGCATCCGGTCGGTGTTCCGGCGGGCCGGGACGGCCCCGCGGCCCGGCGCGCCCGTCGTGCTCGCCGAGCCGTCGGAGCGGGCGTTGGCGATCGAGCTGCTCGGCTTCGCCGGGGTCGTCGGCAAGGTGGAGCGGAGCCTGGAGTTCCACCACCTCGCCGGCCACCTGCACCGGCTCGCGACCACGTTCAGCGCGTTCTACGAACGCTGCCCGGTGTTGCGCGCCCCCGACGAACTGCGGCAGAGCCGGCTGCTGTTGGCCGACCTGACCGCCCGGACCCTGCGGCAGGGGCTGCACCTGCTCGGCATCCGAACCCTCGAACGGATGTGATCCCACGGCGTGGTCACCGACCAGCAGGCAGGTAGCGGGGGAGCGGGCGGCCACCGTAGGTTATGGGCTCCGGACAGTGAGGGGTGTGGATGCGGACCATCGACTGGCGGGACGGTCTGATCATCGCGATCGACCAGACCCGGCTGCCGCACGAGGTCAAGTTCCTGGAGATCGGGACCGTCGAGGAGTTGATCGCGGCGATCCGGTCGCTGGCGATCCGGGGCGCACCCGCGATCGGTGTCGCCGGGGCGCTCGGCGTGGCCCTCGCCGCCCGGCTGTATCCGGACGACCCGGCGGAGTTGCGGCGGGCCGTCGACGCGATCCGGGCCGCCCGCCCCACCGCCGTGAACCTCGCCTGGGGCGTCGACCGGGTACACGTCCGGCTCGAGGCCGAGGGCGCGGAGGCCGCCCTCGCCGAGGCCCTGACGGTGCTGGAGGAGGACGTCCGCTGCTGCCGTGCGCTCAGCGAGCGGGGTGCCCGCTGGCTCGTCGAGACGGTGGGGCCGCAGGTGGCGGTGCAAACCCACTGCAACGCCGGGGCCCTGGCCACCGTCGAGTGGGGCACCGCGCTGGGCGTGGTCCGTTCCCTCCAGGAGCACGGGGCGCTGGCCCACGTGTACGCCTCGGAGACCCGCCCGTTGCTGCAGGGCGCGCGGCTGACCGTGTGGGAGTTGGCCCAGATCGGCGCGCCGCACACCCTGGTGGTGGACTCGGCCGCCGCGTCGGTGCTGGCCCAGGGCCTGGTCGACGCGGTCGTGGTCGGCGCGGACCGGATCACCGCCAACGGCGACGTGATCAACAAGGTGGGCACCTACCCGCTGGCCCTGGCGGCGGCCCGCGCCGGGGTGCCGATGGTGGTCGCCGCCCCGGAGTCGACCGTCGACCTGGCCACCCCGACCGGCCGGGACGTCCACATCGAGGTACGCGCCCCCGAGGAGATCACCGCTCTCGGTGCGGCGGACCTGGCCCCGAAGGGCACCGGTACCCTCAACTACGCCTTCGACGTGACCCCGGCGGACCTGGTCACCGCCATCGTCACCGAGCGTCGGGTCATCCTGCCGGCTGCCGGCGGCCGCCCCGACGACCCCACCGCCCGGGCCTGACCAACCCCGACCTCTCCTGCGAGGAGCCGCCCCCCATGCTCGACCGCTGGTCCGCCGCCGACGCCCCGGACGCCTCCGATCCGATCGCGCGACTCGTGTACGCGTCCCGGCTGCTCGGTGCCGACACCGACCTGGTGCTGCACGGCGGGGGGAACACCTCGGTCAAGACGACGGTCACCGACCTCACCGGGGAGCCGGTGGAGGTGCTCCACGTCAAGGGCAGCGGCTCCGACCTGGCGACCATGGACGCGTCCGGCTTCACCGCGCTGCGGCTGGACCGGCTGCGGGCGCTGCTGCGGCTGGAGCGGCTCGCCGACAGCGACATGATGAACGAGCTGCGCTGCGCCCGCCTCGACGCGACCGCGCCGGACCCGAGCGTCGAGACGCTGCTGCACGCGCTGCTGCCGTACCCGGCTGTGCTGCACAGCCACGCCGACGCGCTGCTCGCCCTGACCAACCAGCCGAAGGGTGACCGGCTGGTTGAGGAGGTCTACGGCGACCGCGTCGTCGTGGTCCCGTACGTCATGCCCGGTTTCGACCTGGCCCGGCTCTGCGCGGAGCTGTACCCGGCGCGCGCCCACGCCGGCACGGTCGGCGTGGTCCTGCTCAACCACGGGCTGTTCACCTTCGGCGCGGACGCCGAGGAGGCGTACCGCCGGCACATCGAGCTGGTCACCCTGGCGGAGGAACGGATGGCCCTGCCGCGGCCCCGGGTCGCGCCCGCCAAGCCCCGTCCGGTCGACCGGCTGCGCCTGGCCCGGCTGCGTCACGAGGTCTCCACCGCGGCGGGCGCCCCGATGCTGCTCAGCCGCTACGAGGACCCGGCCGTGCGGGCGTTCCTCGACCGGCCCGACCTGGCGGCGGTCGCCACCCGCGGCCCGGTCACCCCGGACCACGTGCTGCGCACCAAGCGGATCCCGCTCGTCGGCACCGACGTGGCCGGGTACGCCGACGACTACCGCCGGTACGTCGAGCAGAACCGCTCCCGGGCCCGGACGGCGCTGACCACGCTCGACCCCGCGCCCCGGGTGATCCTCGATCCGGAGTTGGGGATGCTCACCGCCGGCCGCCGGGCGGCCGAGGCCATGATGGCCCGGGACATCTACCGGCACACCGTCGACGTGATCGAGGCGGCCGAGGCCGTCGGCGGCTACCAGGCCCTGTCGGCGCAGGACATCTTCGACCTCGAGTACTGGGAGCTGGAGCAGGCGAAGCTGCGGCGGGGCGGCCCGGTGCCGGAGTTCGCCGGCGAGGTGGCCGTGGTGACCGGGGCGGCCTCGGGCATCGGCCGGGCCTGCGCCGAGGCGCTCCTGGCCCGGGGGGCCTGCGTGGTGGCCCTGGACCGGGACCCGTCGGTCGCCGCGTCGGACGGCCCGGCCCGGCTCGGCCTGACCGTCGACGTCACCGACTCCGCAGCCGTCGACGCCGCCCTCGACACGGCGGTGGACCGGTTCGGCGGAGTCGACATCGTCGTCGCGGCCGCCGGGATCTTCCCGGCCAGCCGGGAGATCGCCGGGCTGGACCCGGCCGACTGGCAGCGCACGATGGCGGTGAACGCGGAGTCGGTCGCGTACCTGTTCTCCCGGACCCACCCGCTGCTGGCGCTCGCGCCCCGGGGCGGGCGGGTCGTCGTGGTCGCCTCGCGCAACGCCCTGGCCCCCGGGCCCGGCGCCGTCGCCTACTCCGCATCGAAGGCGGCGGTGACGCAGGTGGCCCGGGTGGCGGCGCTGGAGTGGGCGACCGACGGCATCCGGGTGAACGTGCTGCATCCCGACGCGGTCTTCGACACCGGGCTGTGGAGTGCGGAGTTGCTGGAGGCTCGGGCCCGGCGCTACGGGCTGACCGTGGCGGAGTACACGCGCCGGAACCTGCTCCGTACGGAGATCACCAGCGCCCGGGTCGGCGACCTGGCCGCCACGCTCTGCGGGGAGACGTTCGCGGCCACCACGGGCGCGCAGATCACCGTGGACGGGGGGAACGAGCGGGTGATCTGAGGCGCTGACGCCTCGGCCCCGCAGCGGCATCAGGTCCGCTCGGCATCATCCGTTCGGGTTACCGGGGGTCGGCTGTTCGGTGGCGGCGATGGTCAACCTTATGGCAGACTCCCAGCGGGTTGTTTGACACGTATGTGTCACGCGGCGAGGGGATTGAGAGGTGCGGGCGCCAGCCGGTGTAGGACGGCCGGAGCCCGCACCTCTCTTCACCGGTTGGGCGTAGCCGGAGGGGTCGAGCCCTGTTCGGGCTCGCCGTACCGCTGGTGGGGTTCAACGCCCCGGGCGGATTCGCCGACGCGAGCAGGCCCGCCTCGACCGGCCCGGGGACGTCGCCGTGGCGGCGGGTGCCGTCCGTTCGCGTGTCGGAGCGCGTCGATGCGTTCACTGTTGGCACAATCGGCGTGGTCGGGAAGAGCAGTCCCCGGAGGTGCGTATGGTGCGGGTTCGCGGCCGATTTGCCCGGACGATGCTGCGGGGGGCGCTGGTGGTCGGTGGCGTCCTCGGAGCCTGGGGTATGGCCGAGGCGACAGCGGAAGAGCCTGCCTACGCTGCCGGACCGCCTCGCCTGTGTGCGTTGGGCGACCTGCTTGACAGCGCCGGAGCCATCGCGGACGGTTCGCTGTCCTGCACTGCCTCGTCGGCCGCCGACCGTGGATCCCCGGCCATCGTCGCTGTGGGCGTCGGCCCGGCGGCGCGGGGGAAGGCGCCGGTGGGCGCGATCCCGTCCGACGGAGTGGACTCAGTCACCGAGGTGGCCGAACCGGTGACGCGTCGGGTCGTGGGCGATGCCCCGCCCGCCGTGCGGGAGGCCGCCGGGGCCGGCCCGCTCGAGCCGGTCGGCGCGGTCGTTCGTCCGGTGGTCGAGCCGGTCGGCGCGGTCGTTCGTCCGGTGGTCGAGCCGGTCGTCGAGGCCCTGGCGCCCGCCCTGGCGCCGGTGCTCGAGCTGACCCAGCCGATCGTCGGCCCACCCGTCGCGCCCCGGCCCCCGGCCGGCGATCCGGCGGATGTCGTGCCTGCGCCGGCCGAAGACGTGCCGGCCGTCACGGCACCCGCCACTGATGAGGGCCCGATGCCCGTGCGGCCGATGATTCCCAGCGTCATGCCACACATCCCGAGCAGCGCGGCAACCACGTCACCCGCGACGGGGGAGTCGACGCCCGCCGGTGCGCCGGGCGTCGGCGCAACCGAGGCGAGCCACCCGATCCGGCAGTCCTCGCCGGCCCACGTTCCCGGTGTCACGCCGGCCGCGTCTGGCAGCTCGGCGGGCAACAGCTCCGCCGGCGGGTGGACCGGCACCGCCGTCGGCACCGCGCTGGGTTCGTGGGCCCCAGAACCCGAGTCCCAGGGCTGGTGCGCCAGCCGCGGCGAGGAACTCGCGGACCGGCCGCGCCAGCCCGATACCCGACCCGCCTGAGCCCTTGCGCCCGGCCCCGGACGCATCGTCGCCGTCACCACCGGAAGTCATCGGAGGCGGAAAGACCCAACGGACGGCGTACGGGTAGCGGTTCGCCATGTCGGCAACCCGCTTCGGGCAGTGGTGGTCGCTGTCGCGATGACGAGCCGTACCGCTGGCGGCGTCGGCATCACCACGATCGCCTGGACGGTCCGCTGACGGGTCGTCGCTGTGGCCACCGGACTCGGGGGCGGGCGAACGACCAGATGCCGTGTCCGCACGACGAGGGGCGTGGGCCCGCGTCCGGGCGGGGGAGCGATGCCCTGCATCGACCCGGCGCCTTCCGTCGTACTGATCAAGCCGCCTGGACTCCCGGCACCGTTGTCGGCCGGCGCGGGCCGGGCCTGATCGAACAAGTCCATCTGCCCTGCGGCTGCTCCGTCTGTCGACCAGCCGTACCCGTGAAGAGGAGAAGTCATGAAGGAAACCCTGCCGCTCGGACGTGCCCGGTGGTGCGACATCGGCGAGGTTGTCCACCTCGTCGCCGCTGCCCTCGCCACCAGCGCCATCGGGGCATGGCTCGTACCCGACGAGTGCCGTCGACACGACGTGCTCCGCGCCGTCACCCGGATCTGGACCGAGCACGCGCTCCTCTTCGGCGAGGCCTACCTCCTCGACGACCACTCCGCCGCCGCGGTCTGGTTCCACCGGTACGGCCGGATCCCGCCACCGACCGGATACGGTGAACGGCTCGCCGTCGCCTGCGGCGACCACCTCGATCGTTTCCTCTGCCTCGACGGCGTCCTGGCCGCCCATCGGCCCACCGGCCCCCACAACCACCTGGCGTTCTTCGCTGCCACGCCGGACCGGCGAGGCGTCAACCGCGCCGGCGCCCTGCTCACCACGAGCCACGCCCGGATGGACCACGCCCTGCTGCCCGCCTACACCGAGGCAACCACCCTCACCGAACGTGACCTCTACACCCGGCACGGCTACGTCGCCCACGAGCCCTTCACGCTCCCCGACGGGAGCACCGCCTACCCGATGTGGCGCAGCCCAGGAGCGGGCGGGACGCCGGCGCAGCTCACCCGACGCGAATCTGTCGGCGGCTGACCTCTTCCCGTCACCGCCGTGCCTGTCTGCCTTCCGCTTGCGAACACCGTCAGAAGGGATCACTCCGGTGTCGAAACCAGCTACGACACGGCCGCAGCGAAGCGGTGCCGGTCATTCGCCCCGCCGTGGCGCTGGCGGGGAGTCGGTCGTCGACGCCCCGCAAGGCTCAGGCCGGCGTGGCGCACCGCATCGTCGTGGAGGCTGAGGTGCCGGCAGACCGGGTTTCTCCTCCGCGCCGCCTGAACGGCCTCCCGATCCGGGTGATCCTCGACGCCTCGGCGATCCTCGCGTTCGCCGAGGAGTCGATCGACGTGGGCGAGGTGATTGCCGAGGTGGCCGACGAGGGGTGCATGTTCGGGCTGCCGGTGGCGTGCCTTGCCGAGGCGTTTCGGCTGGCCGACGCGGACCGCCTCGACATGGTCGTCAACCATCCGGCCGCCGCGGTGCTGACGGTCGACCCCCTCAACTGGCGGGCGTGCGCCATGGCGCACCTCATGCTGGGGCGCTTCGACGCCGCGAGCGCTCTGCTCGCCGCCGTCGACAACGAGTGCCACCTGCTCACCGGACAGCCCGACCGGTATGCGCCTCTCGCCGACGGGGGGCCGATCATCCCGCTCCAGGTCGGAAGGCGGCCAACTGGTTGGCAGCACGGCTCGCCCGACTGGAGCGAGTGCCAGGTGCCGTTTCTCGAAGGGTCGTGACGCCCGATGACGTAGCCGAAGGCGCCCGTGCGACCGTCACGAACGGGCGCTGTTCGGCACGCGCGTGATGTCGTGCAGCAACACGGCGAGTGCGACGCCGTCGACGGCGGCGGCCGCGTACAGCGCGCACGCCAGGGCCAGGAGGACGCGCCGGCGGCGACACCGCGTGCGGCGGTGCGCAGTCCATGTGTGCCGCGCGCGGACCGGACCTGAAGCAGGGCGACCAGCACGGTGTGCGGCCCCGGGGCGGCTGGCTCACCGCCCCGGGGCGGCCATGCTTCCAGCGCGGCGGTCGCCGAGCCCTACGCCGGAGCGGTGGTGTCGCACCGCAGGCGGGCGACGTGGTCGACCAGGGCGGCCCGCAGACCGTCGTGGTCCCGGAGGTCAGCCCCGAAGACCTCCCGGACGTCCAGGAGGGAGCTGACCAGGCGGTGCGGATCGCTGCCGCCGGCCACCACCGCGGCGCACAGCCGGTCGGCCAACGGGTCCTCCAACGGCACCGCCCTGTCGCGGACGTCGGCGACGTACGTCATCCACGCGGCGATCGCCAGCGCGGCATGGTGGGGCACCACACCGGCGGCGAGGCGGTCCCGAACGGTGCCCACCAGCCGGACCGGCAGCTTCTGGGACCCGTCCATCGCCACCTGGGCGGTGCGGTGCCGCAGCGCCGGGTTGGCGAAGCGGGTGAGGACCTCGCGTCGGTAGCGGTCCAGATCCAGTCCCCGCGGGACGCGCAGCGTGGGAGCGACGTCCTCGGCCATCAGCGCGTCGGCGGTCGCGGCGAGGTCGTCGTCGGCGAGCGCCTGCGCGATCGTCTCGTGTCGGCGCAGCGCGCCCAGATAGGCGAGCAGGGAGTGGGTGCCGTTGAGCATGCGCAGCTTGACGGCCTCCCAGGCGGCGACGTCATCGGTGAGCACCGCTCCGGCCAGTTCCCAGGCCGGTCGGTCGGCCGCGAAGTCGTCCTCGATCACCCACTGCCGGAAGGGCTCGGCGACCACGAGGCCCTCGTCGCGCAGACCCAGGATCGCCGCGGCCTCGGCACGGTCCCGGGGGGTGGTGGCCGGGACGATCCGGTCGACCACGCAGGACGGAAAACGTGCCGCCCCGGCGATCCAGTCGGCGAGCACGTCGCCCTCGGCCGACGGCAGCGCGGCCAGGAAGTCGTGCACCAGGTGGCGCAGGACCCTGCCGTTGCCGACCAGGTTGTCGCAGGACAGGATCGTGACCGGACCGGCGTCGAGTGCCTGCCGTCGTCGCAGCCCGCGGACGAGTTGACCGACCACGGTGCGGGGCGGGCGGCCCCGCAGGTCGGCGACGACCTCCGGATCCGTCAGGTCCAACCGGCCGTCGCCGCCTCGCCGGTAGCCCTTCTCGGTGACCGTGAGGGTGATCAGCCGGACGGCGGGATCGGCGAGGCGGTCGACGACCGCCGCCGGATCGTGCGGCCCGGCGAGGACCTCCCGGACACTGCCGACCACCCGCAGGGGCGCGGCTGCCGGCCCGCGCTCCAGCACGGAGTAGAGGCCGTCCTGCGCCGTCAACTGGTCGCGTACGGCCGTGGAGCGTTGCGTCACCGCGGTGATACCCCAGTCGTCGCGGCCGGCGGCGGCCGCGGCCAGTTCGGTGAAGGCCGCCTGGTGTGCCCGGTGGAAGGCACCGATGCCGAGGTGCACCATGCCGACCCGCACCGCGCGCGGATCCACCGCCGGCCCGATCCAGCCACCGCACCCCCGCGGTGCGGCCGCGAGGCTGCCCAGCGAGAGCCGTGGCCCCGACCCTTCCGTGGCGCTCACGACAGCCAGCGGTCGAGGTGCTCGGCGACGAAGTCGTCGTCGCGCAGTTGCGGGTACGCCCGCCACACCCGGTCGATCTCCGCGAGCTGACCCGGGCTGAGCGATTCGCGCTCGTCCAGGCACCACAGCCCGGCGAGCAGCCCCTGCCGGCGCAGCACCTCGTGGATGCCGGAGAGGCAGCCGTGGAACCTGCCGGCGACGTCGAAGATGGCGGCATTGGCGTCGGTGAGGGCGAGTTCGGTGGCGAACGCCTCGCGCAGCGCGTCCGGGTCGCCGGCCTTCGCCCGCCGGGCGGTCCGGTGCAGGTGCACCGCGCGCTGCGTCCACACCGACCACTGACCGAGCAGCCCACCGACGAACTCGATTTCCCGGGAGCCGTCGACGGGGTAGCGCGAGAGCAGGTCGCCGACGATGTGGTCGTCGTTGCCGGTGTAGAGGGCGATGTCGGTGCTGCGCCCCGACGCGGCCACGCCGAGGATGACGTCGAGCGACGCGTACCGGTCGAACGGGGCGACCTTGATGCCGATGACCGACGGCAGGTCCGCCAGGCTGGTCCAGAACGACCGGGACAGAACCCGGCCGCCGACGGCCGGTTGCAGGTAGAACCCGATCACCGGCAGCACCTCGCCCACCGCCGCCGCCCGCTGGACCAGCTCGTCCTCGGTGAGGTCGCCGGCGCCGTACGGGGCGAGCAGGATCGCGTGGTAGCCGAGTTCGGCGGCCAGCTCCGCCTCGGCGACGGCGTGTCGGGTCGGCCCGCAGGCGCCGGCGACGAGGATGGTGTCGGGGGTCTCGTACTCGGCGGCGGTGGTGGCGGCCAGTTCGAGGACGGGCCGGAGCAGGCCGTGGCGGGGCTCGTGGATGGCGAACTGGGTGGTGTGTACGGCGACGGCGACGCCGCCGGCACCGGCCTCCAGGTAGTAGCGGGTGAGGGCGCGTTGGCGGCGCTCGTCGAGTTTGAGGTGGGCGTCCAGCGCCAGGGGATGCGCGGGAATCACCGTGCCGGTACGGAAGAGTGTCAGCGGGTCGGTCGTCCTGGCCTGCACCGTCGTGGTCATCGGCACCTTCCATTCCGCGTCTGGGATCGAGTGGGTCCTGCCCGGCACGCTGCTGCTGCCTTCGTCCGTGGGTCAGGGAATCGTGAGGCGGCCGGAGCGGCTCGTGGGATCCCAGGCCCCGAAGGCGTCGAGCAGGGTGCGGGCCATGGCCCGGTGACCGTGCTGGCCGGGGTGGCACCCCATGGCGTACCAGTGCTCGGGCGCCGGCCGGTCGGTGTCGGTCCACACGGCGTAGTGGTCGACCAGGGGCGCCGCGGTGTCGGTGGCGACGGCCCGGATCGCGTCGACGTAGCGGGGGAGGTGCTCGACGACGTGCTCGGGAGCCGTCGGCAGGGTGTCGTTCGGGGTCTGGGCCACGACCAGGCTGTCCGCCCCGGTGCGGAGCCGCTCGACGACCGACCGGTAGGTGGACGAGAACGCGGCCAGGCCGGCCTCGCCGTGCTTCGTGTCGTTGAGTCCGATGCCCACCACCACGACGTCCGGCCGGAAGCGCAGGGCGAGCCGGTCGAGACGCTCGTCGAGGTCGGTGACGGTGTAGCCGCTCACGGCGGTGTTGACGAACGCGTCCGCGGTCCGACCCAGCTCGCGCAGGCGTTCGGTGAACAGCTCGGGGTACGACCGGGCGCCGTAGGTGTGCCAGGTCCCGGCGGTCACGCTGTCGCCGATGAACGTCCAGGTCAGCGGCGTCTGCCGGGCGATGACGGCGGTCAGTGCGGGGTGCGGGTCCACGTTTCGCTCCTTCGGTCAGTGGATGCGTACCGGTTTCCCGGCCCGACCCGACTGGTAGACCGCCTCGATGAAGGCCACGGCCGCCCGCGCCTGGGCGGCGGTGACCAGCGGCGGGCCACCGGTGCGGGCCGCGGTGACGAAATCGGTGAGCTGGGCCAGCTGCTGGTCGGTCGGTACGCCGTCCGGGCCGGGTGGTTGCCCGCCGTGCCTCGAGGTGTAGTGGGTGAGTTGTTCCGCCTCCACCACCACCGACCCGCCGTCACCGAAGACCGCGTAGCGGATCGGGACGCTGTCGTAGGCGGCGGTGGTCGCCAGGAAGGTCAGCAGCGCGCCGCTGCGCAGCCGGGCGGTGATGGTGACGGTGTCCTCGACCTCGATGCGTTCGTGGGCGAGCAGGTCGGTGTACGCGAACACCTCGTCGACCTCGCCCAGCAGCCACAGCGCCAGGTCCACCAGGTGCACGCCCTGGTTCATCAGGGCGCCGCCGCCGTCGAGGGCCCAGGTGCCACGCCAGTCGCCGGCGTCGTAGTACTCCTGACTGCGCCAGAGCGCGACCTCGAAGGTGGCGGACGTGATCCGCCCCAGGTGACCGTCGCGGATGGCGCGGAAGACGAACTGGTTCGCCTCGGCGAACCGACGTTGGCTCACGACGCTCAGGGTCCGGCCCGACCGCTTCTCCGCGTCGAGGATCTGATCCGCGGCCTCGACCGTCACGTCGATCGGCTTCTCCAGCAGCACGTGCTTGCCCGCTTCGAGCGCGGCGACCGTGACGGCCGCGTGCAGGCCGCTCGGGATCGCCACGATCACGGCGTCGACGTCCGGGCGGGCGAGCAGCTCCGGCACCGACCGGGTGGCGTCGACGCCGAACTCGGTTGCGACGGCGTCGGCGTGTCCGGTGTTCTCGTCGGCGACCGCGACCAGCGTCGCGTCGGCGGCGCCGCTGACCAGGCGCTGGACGTGGGCCCTGCCGATGACGCCGACCCCGATGACGCCGACGCGGAGCGGACCGTGGGGTGGGGGCATGTTTCCGTCCTTTCCTAGGACCGGCTGGTCAGCGCGTCGGTGATCGCCGCCATGACCACGATCGGGGAGAGCAGGGCGCGCGGATCGACCGGTGACCGCCCCTGGTCGCAGGCGTCGACGAACCGGGCGAGCGCGGGGGCGTTGTAGTCGGGGCCGATCGTCGGGGACTCGGTCAGTACGCCGCGCGTCCCGGTGGCCACCACCTGGAACGGGACGCGGTCGTCGGTGGGCGTGACGAAGGTGAAGGTCACCACGACGTCGCCGATCCGGGTGAGGGCCACCGTGGTGTCGCCTTCGCGGACCAGGTCGACCGATGCCGACTCGGGCTCGACGTGCGGGTCGCCGAGCAGTTGGAGGGCCAGTTCGACCTGATGGATGCCGTAGAAGAACAGGCCTGCCCACTCGCTGTCGGGATCGGCCGGGCCGATGACGGCGAGCTGGCGCAGCCGACCGATCCGTTCCTGTGGGTCGGTGAGCCGGGCGACCTCGGGGACGAACCGCAGGGCCGAGCAGGACACCAGCGGCGCGTGGCCGCGCGCGGCGGCCGCGAGGATCGCCTGGGCGTCGTCGACCGATGCGGCCAGGGGCTTGTCGACCAGCACCGGCAGCCCGGCGTCCAGCAGTGGCTCGGCCTGTTTCCGGTGGTGGCGTCCGTCGCGGCTGCTGACGATCGCCGCGTCGACCCGTCCGATCAGGTCGCTCGGCTCGTCGACGACGAGTTCGATGCCGCCGGTCTCGGACAACGCCGCGTTGCGGTCGGTCGGGCCACCGGCCAGGGCCACCACCCGGTTGCCGGGGTGCCGCTGCTCGGTGTTCAGGAAGCGGATGAAGTGGTCGACGTGCGAGTTCTCGGTGCCGATGATTCCGATCCGTCTCACGCGACTGCCCTCTTCGAAGTCGACGGCCAACTGCCCCCAGCCTCGCCTGCAATCGGTTGCACGTCAAGAGCCTCCCTGGTTGTCGGACTGTCCTGCCTGGAATGGACCTGCTGCACGTTAGCCATGTCCGATGGGCTTGCCGTGCGCGGGGATCGCTCGGTCATCTCCTCGGAGCAACCGATTGCAGTCGAGCTATGCGTGGCCTTACCCTGGCCCGGTGAACCCGGATGGTGCCGCTGACGAGCATCACGAGCCGGAGCAGGGCCGGGACTGGTGGCGGCGGTGGCTGGGTGCGGTCCGCGATCCGGACGGGTCGTGGGAGATCGGCTCGGCGCGGCGGGCCGCCGACGGGACGCTGCGCTGTCCCGTCGACCTGACCTCGTACGGGACGACGATGCGGGCGGAGCTGGTCCGGCCGGCGGGTGAGGACGTCCGCCCGGCCGTGGTCGTGCCGTTCTACGAGGTGGCCACCCTGTTCGGTGAGCCGTGCGCCCGCACCGCCGGCCGCGGTGCCGCCCAACGGGGATCCCAGGCCTACGCCCGGCACCTCGTCGCGCGCGGCTTCGCGGTCCTCGCGGTGCCGTGGTGGTTCGAGTACGTGCTCGATCCGGCGACGGGAACGGCCTCGCTGAGCGAACGGTACGGACCGAGCGCCGCGTCGCACGCGGACTCGTTGGCGATCACCGGTCTGGGCCGCAGCCTGGCCGATCTGTTCCTCGCGGTGGACGCCCTCGCCTGCGTACCGTGGGTCGAGCCCCGGCGGATCGGTGCCTTCGGCCACTCGCTCGGCGGGAAGCTGGCGCTGCACCTGACCGCGTTGGACACGCGGATCGCCGCGGGAGTCGCGCACGAACCGGGCCTGGGCCTGGCGTACTCGAACTGGGCCGATCCCTGGTACCTCGGCGGCGCGGTGCCGCCCGATCGCGACCACGACGACCTGCTCGCCCTGGTCGCGCCCCGACCGTTCCTGCTCGCCGGCGGCGGCGCCTCGGACGGATGGCACAACCACCGTCTGGTCGAGCGGGCCGCCCGACGGTGGCCCGGACCGCCCGGCCTGGAGACCCTCTACCACAACACCGGACACGCCCACCCCGACCACGTCCTGGACGCCTGCTACGCGTGGTTGCGCGGGCGCCTGGCCGCTGTCGACACCCCCGAGGAGACCTGCCCGCCATGACCAAGCCGACCGTCTGCGTCGTCGTCGCCCCCGACGAGTACGACCTGCTGTTCGCGCCGGAGTCCCAGGAGCGACTCCACGACCACGCGGTCGTCGAGTTCGGCGACGGCGACCGGGGGACGGTGCTGCCGCCGGCCGCCGCCGACCGGTTCGACGTCGTCGTCACGTCGTGGAGCACGACGCCGTTCGACCCGGCTCGACTGCGTGGCGAGCGGCTGCGACTCGCCCTGCACTCGGCCGGTTCGATCCGCCGGCTGTTCCCGGCCGCGGTCCTCCGGTCCGGGCTGCGGGTCTGCCAGGCCGGCGCGGCGGCCATGGCGCCCGCCGTCGCCGAGATGGCGCTCACCCTGACCCTCGCCCTGCTGCGGAACCTGCACCGGCACGACCGCGCCCTGTGGACGGAACGTGACTGGGCGGCGGCACGGCAGCCCGTACTGGGCCGGGCGCTGGCGGCGCGCAACGTCGGGATCGTCGGTTTCGGTCGCACCGGACGGGAGTACGCGCGGATGGTGCGGGCGTTGGGCGCGTCGGCGCTGCGCGCGTACGACCCGTACGCCGACCCGGCGGTGGCCGCGGGGCACGGGGTGGAGCTGGTCGGGTTGGCGGAGCTGTTCCGGTGCAGCGACGTCGTCGCCGTGCACGCGCCGTCCACCCCGGAGACCCGGCACCTCGTCGGCCGGGGCGAACTCGCCGCGCTGCCGGACGGCGCGATCGTGGTCAACACGGCCCGCTCCTGGGTCGTCGACGAGGAGGCCCTGCTCGCGGAGCTGGTGCCGGGCCGGCTCTCGGCCGGGTTGGACGTGTTCGACACCGAGCCGCTGCCGGCGACGAGCGCGTTCCTGGGGCTGCCGAACGTCGTCGTCACGCCGCACGTCGCGGGCGGCACGGTCGAGGCGCGACAGACGCAGGGTCGGATCGTGGTCGACGAGCTGTGCCGGTTCGTGGCCGGCGCACCGCTCGGACACGAGGTGACCGTGGAGTCCTACGACCTGCTGGCGTGACCGGGCCGGCGGGCGCGTCGCGGTGAGGGCCGGGTGCGGGCCCCGGCGGGACGGTGGCCGCTCGTCGGTCGTCGACCGGCCACCCTGCACCGACGACCCCCGCTCGCCGGGAATGGTTCGGCCTATCGATGCCCTTGACCGGTGGCGGTGCCGACGCTAGGTTCTCTGCAACCGATTGCACGATAAAGAGCAGGCGGGGGCAGGCTGTTTCAGAAAAGAGGGGGCGGCATGAGCGGTAATTCCAGACTCCGATTGGGCGCCATGGTGCTGACGGTGACGCTGGCCGTCGCCGGCTGCAACGGCGGGGACAGCGCGATGCCGACGGATCCGGGTGCCGTCGAGGGTTCGGTGACCTTCTGGACCTACCCCATCGGGGACAGCGGCAAGGACAGCTACTGGGATCCGGTGGTCGAGCAGTTCAAGCAGAAGTACCCGAAGGTCGACGTCGACGTCGTGGTGCAACCGTTCACCAACCGCGAGGAAACCCTCGTCACGGCGATCGCCGGCAAGCAGGGCCCCGACGTCGTCTACTTCAACCCCGACTTCATCCCCAAGTTCGCCGTCGAGGGCGTGCTGGAGCCCGTCGAGGACGTCATCGCCGACGACCGGGACGACTTCACGCCGGCGGCGCTCGACGCGATGTCGTGGGACGGGAAGCTCTACGGTGTGCCGCTGCTGATGCAGGCGCTGATCGGCGTGTGCAACAAGCAGGTGCTCGCCGCCTCCGGGGTGGAGAAGTGCCCGGAGACCTGGGCGGACATCGAGCAGATGGCGCCGAAGGTGAAGGCGGCCGGATACGTCCCGACCGACTACGTGGCCGCCCAGACCCTCACCCTCAACCACAGCTTCTACCCCTACCTCTGGCAGGCCGGCGGTGAGGTCCTGACCGCCGACGGCAAGAAGGCGGCGTTCAACAGCCCCGAGGGGCTGCGGGCCCTGGAGTTCGTCAAGAAGCTGGTCGACAACGGGTGGACCTCGCAGCGGAGCCTGACCACGGCCGAGACGCTGGAGCAGAGCGCGCTGGGGCAGGGCAAGCAGGCCTACTCGCCCAACAACACGACTGCCAGCCTGGCGAAGCTGTTCAAGCCGGAGGAGTTGGTGGTAAGCCAGCCGCTCACCGACAAGGTGCAGGTCGCGGCCGGCTCGGTGGGTGGCCTGTCGGTGCTGGCCGGCAGCGACGCCAAGGCCGCGTCGAAGGCGTGGATCGACTTCCTGACCAGCCCGGAGCACATGCGGTCCTTCGACCAGAAGAACGGCTACTACGCGCCGAGGAAGTCCGTCACGGGGCTGTACGCGGACAACCCGGGGATGGCCGAGGGCGAGAAGCACCTGGACGTCATCCGGTCGGGCGTCATCCACCCGAAGGCGCGGGAGATCATGAACCTGATCAAGCCGCACCTGCAGGCCGTGCTGCTCGGCAAGACCGCACCCGGGGATGCGCTCGCCGCGGCCGAGAAGGACGTCAACGCGCTCCTCGAGCGCCGCTGATTCACATTCGACGGTCGCAGGCGTGGCCGTATCCGGCACGCCTGCGACCACCGGCGAAGGAGGTGTGGTGAGCGAGCAGGCCGTAGGGACAGTCCAGCCAGTGCCGCAGTCGGGGGCACGACGCGCGAGAAGGCCCTGGTGGCGCTCGCGAGCCGCCTTCGCCGGCTACCTGTTCATCCTGCCGTACGTCCTCTTCTTCCTGGTGTTCCGGATCATCCCCGCGGTCATGGGCATGTTCCTCAGCCTGGGCGACTACGGGATCGCCGGCACCTTCACCTTCGTGGGGACGGAGAACTTCACCCGCCTGTTCGGCGATTCGCTGTTCTGGAACTCGCTGAAGGTCACGGCCTACTACACCCTGCTCACCATCCCGCTCAGCATGGGCGTGTCCCTGGCGATGGCGACGCTGTGCGACCGGACCCTGCGCGGCATGAGCATCTACCGCTCCGTCTTCTTCCTCCCGGTCGTCACCAGCACGGTCATGTCCGGCATCATCTGGGTGTGGATCTTCGAGGTCGACGGTCCGCTCAACTGGCTGCTCAACCTCGTCGGCATCCCGAGCGTGGGCTGGTTGCAGAGCGAGGCCATGGTCATTCCCGCGCTCGCGATCGTGAGCGCGTGGAAGGGCTTCGGCTACAACATGCTCATCCTGCTCGCCGGAATGCTCGCCATCCCCAACGAGTACTACGAGGCCGCCCACGTCGACGGGGCCGGGTGGCGGCGCCGTTACTGGCACGTCACGCTGCCGCTGCTGAAGCCGGCCCTCTTCTTCGTCCTGGTCCTGGAGATCATCGGATCCTTCCAGGTGTTCGACACCATCTACGTGATGACCGGCGGCGGCCCGGTACGCGCCAGCTACTCGCTGACGTACATGATCTACGACCAGGGCTTCGGCTACTTCGACTTCGGTTACGCGAGCGCCGCCGGCGTCGTCCTGCTGGTCATCACCCTCATCACCTCGCTGATCCAGCACCGCCTGATGAACAAGGGGAAGTCGGCATGAGCACCACGGTCGCGCACGCCCCCGCCCCACCGGCGACCAGCACACCGCAGCCTCCCGTACGGCGGCCCGACCGGCGGCGGCGCCGGGCCCTGTGGATGCACGTGCCGCTGGCGCTCTGCGCGGTGGTGACGTTCTTCCCCTTCTGGGCGATGCTCGTGCTGTCCCTGCAACCCAAGCAGGGCGTGGAGCTGCCGGGCTCGCTGCTGCCGGACAGCATCTCGTTCGACGCGTACGCCGACGCCCTCGGCAGCAACCAGGTGTACGAGTGGGCCCTCAACTCGGCGGTCTACTCGCTGGCGTCGGTGGTCCTCGTCCTGCTCTTCGCCTCGATGGCGGGCTACGCGTTCGCCAAGAAGCGGTTCCTGGGCAGAGAGTTCGTCTTCTGGTTGTTCGTCGCGATGCTCATGGTGCCGGGGCACCTGACGCTCATCCCGCTGTTCATCATGGTGTCGGAGATGGGTGGCCTCGACACGATGTGGGGGATGGTCGTGCCCACCATCGCCAACGCCCAGGCCATGTTCCTGATGCGGCAGTTCATCCAGGAGATCCCGGACGAGCTGCTCGAGGCGGCCCGCATCGACGGGGCGAGCGAGTTCCGGGTCTACTGGTCGATCATCCTGCCGCAGACCAAGCCGATCATGGCGACGCTCGGCACCTTCGTCTTCCTGTGGCACTGGAACGACTTCCTCTGGCCGCTGGTGTCCCAGCGCAGTCCCGGCAACTACGTGCTGACGGTGGGTCTGAACAGCCTCCAGGAGCAGGACACCGAGCTGGCCACCACGATGGCCGCCTCCGTCATCACCTTCGTCCCCACCGTCGTGGTCTTCGTCCTCCTGCAGCGGTTCTTCGTCCGCGGCGTGATGATGAGCGGCCTCAAGTAGCGGCGTCACGCGCTCAGCGGCACGCCCTTCCCCCTGTCTATGCCATCGATTGCAGTACCGCGAGGCGCAATCCGGACGAACAGAAGAGGTGCCCTCATGCGATCGCTCCTGCCCAGCGGACTCCGGCGAGGCTCGGTCGTCCTCGCCGCCTGTCTCCCGCTCCTCCTGTTGCTGACGACCACCGCCGCCCCGGCGGCACCCCCCGCTGTCGTGGCGACCACCGGCCAGGTCACCGACCTGGGACCGGCGCTCTACACCGTGAACGTCCGCAACGCCGAATTCGGCACACTGCCCGACGGCACGCCGGTGGCCTACGCGATCTCCAACGGCACCCCGGCCAGCTTCACCGTCGTTGACGCCCGCGACGGCAGGCGGATCACGGCCATCCCGCTCGACGGCTACACCGTCGGCGGCTGGGTGGAGCTGGCGGCCGACGGCACCGTCTACTTCTCCGTACGCGCCCCCACGCCGGCGGCCGTGTTCCGCTTCCACCCGGACACCATGCGGCTGGAGCATCTCGGCGGGATCGCCGGGGAGACCGCCCTCTACTCGGCCACCTTCGACGCGAACGGCGTGCTGTACTTTGGCACCTACCCGCACGCGAAGCTCGTGTCGTTCGACCCGGCGGCCGGCCGGTTCCGCGACTACGGCAGCCTCACCACCGACGCCGCCTACGTCTTCTCGGTCGGGATCGTGGCAGGCAAGGTCTGGGCCGGCACCGGACCGGTGCCCCACCTCTACCAGGTCGACCCGCGATCCGGTCGGACCACCGAGATGTCGGTGCCCGCGCCCCTGCTCGAGAACACCGACTGGTTCATCGGCATCGAGCCCCGCGACGACCTGGTCTTCGTGCGGCTCTCGCCGCGAGGCACGTACGACATGGCGGTGTACGACCTGAAGCGCGAGCGGTGGCTCGACCAGGTCATCGGCAACACCTTCGGCGCGGAACCCACCGCCCAGGGGCGCGACGGCACCTTCTACCTGATGGCCGGCGGAACCCTCACCGGCTACCAGGTGCCCGCCCGCCGCAGCGTCTCGACCGGATTCGAGGACAGCGCCCTGCCGGCCCAGCTGGCCGACGCGGTGGGCACGTACGGGATGAGCCTCGTCGACCTGCGCGAACCGCTCTTCCCCGGCGAGACCGTGGTGGGCATCGACACCGACGGCCGCCTCTGGCACTACAACCTCGCCACCAGACGGTCCCGGATCGTCCCCGCCGACGTGCTGGGCTCACCCGCCGGGGCGCACAGCATGGGCGTCGGCCCCGACGGCACCGTGTACCTGGGCGCCTACCTCAGCAGCGGCGTGATGAGCCGGATCGACCAGGAGTCGCAGCAGGTCGAGCAGATCCGTGGGCCCAAGCAGGCGGACGCGATCGTCAGCCACAACGGGACGATCGCGGTGAGTTCCTACCCCGGCGCCGTCGTGCACACCGGCGATCCGGCGCAGCCCTGGGCCTGGGGCACCAATCCCCGCGAGGTGCTGGAGCTCGGCCGGGGCGAGCCGCACTTCCAGGACCGGATCTTCGCCATGACCTCGGCGGGGGAGCGGCTCGCGGTCGGCAGTGTCCCGGACTACGGGCAGCTCGGCGGCGCGCTGACCCTCGTCGACCCCGCAACCGGGGCCGCCGAGGTCCACCGCGACGTCGTCGACGACCAGAGCGTCGTCTCGCTCGCCTACCGGGACGGGGTCGTCTACGGCGGCACGTCGATCCACGGCGGGCTGTCCAGCGAGCCGACGCAGGACCAGGCGCGGCTGTTCGCCTGGGACGTGGCGGCCGGCCGGCTGGCGTGGAGCGACGTGGTCGTGCCGGGCGCGACGGTCATCCACGAGCTCGAGTTCGGCCCCGACGGCCTGCTGTGGGGGATGGCCGACGACGGCACCGTCTTCGCGTACGACCCGGGTCAACGGAAGGTGGTCCGGTCGGTCGCGTCCGGCCTGCGCAACACCAACACCTGGGGCCGGGTCTCGTCGCTGTACCACCGCCCGGCCGACGGGCTCTTCTACGGCAACGCCGGTGGCCGGCTCTTCCGGTTCGACCCCGGGACGCTGGCGATCGAGGTGCTCGTCGAGTCCGGCGTACGGGAGTCGGCGATGGACGGGCAGGGCCGGATCTACCTCGCCGACGCCACCCACGTCTACCGATTCGATCCCGCGACGACACACCCGTAGCGCCCACCCGGCCCGCTCGCCTCGGCGAGCGGGCCGGCCCGTTTCGCCCATCGTCCCGTCCCGCGTCGACCGAAAGGTGCCACCATGCCAGGTTCATCCAGACCCGGCCCACGCATCCGTCGCAGGGCCCTGCTCGCCCTGCTCCTGGGCGTGGCGTTACTCGCCACGTCCGCCGGGCCCGCACACGCGTCGCCCGCCTCCGATACGAGCGGCGCCGCCGCGCAGCACGACCCGATGGCCGAGTTCGTGGATCTCGGCTCGATGTACACGGCCAACGTGCGGCTCGCGGCGATGGACGTCCGCCCCGACGGCACACCCGTCGTCTACGGCTTCAGCGACGGCACCCCGGTGAGCTTCAACGCCATCGACGCCCGCACCGGCGAGCTGCTGCACACCACGACCTTCCCGGGCTACACCGTCGCCAGTTCCATCGTGGTGGACGACTCCGGGCTGGTCTACTTCAGCGTCCGGGCGCCCAACGACGGCACCCTGTGGCGGTACGACCCCGCGACCGACCAGGTGACCAAGATCGCCACGGGGGTGGTCGGTGAGGGGATGCTGCGGACGCTGCTGATCAGGGACGGCATCCTCTACGGCACCACCTACCCGGACGCCAAGGTCTACTCCTACGACCCCGCCACCGGTGCGTTCCGCGACTACGGCGGTATGACGACCGACGGGGACTACGCCTGGGGCTTCGACGAGGTCGACGGCAGGCTCTGGGTCGGCACGGGCGCGGTCCCGCACCTGTTCAGCCTCGACCCGACGACCGGCGGGAAGACCGAGATCCCGCTGCCGGAGCCGGTGGCGTCGAGGGCCAGCTTCGTCAACCGGGTCACCCGGCACGGCGACCTGGCGTTCGTGCAGTACTCACCGAGCCTGGACGGCCGGAACCACCTCGTCTACGACCTGTCCGCCGGGCAGTGGTGCTGCACCGGCACGATCGGGCAGCCGATCGCCTTCGGCCACATGACCCGCGGCGCCGTGGACGGCCGCTTCTTCTACGCCTCAGGCGACAAGGTCCAGGGCTACGACACCGCCACCCGGCAGACGACCTCCATCGGGTGGGAGGACAGCCCCCTCGCCGCGGCGCTCGGCACCACCCGCGCCTTCGAGCCCATGCAGCTCGGCACCCCGGAGTTCCCGGGCACGACCCTGGTGGGCATGCGCGGCGACGGCACGATCTGGCGGTACAACCTGCAGAACCGCACCGGCGACATCCTGCCGAACGTCATCCGGAGCACCCCGGCGACGGTCCACTCCGTCGGCGCCGGCCCCGACGGAAACGTCTACTTCGGCGCCTACCTCAGCGCCGGCGTCATGGCCCGCGTCAACCGCGGGACGGGCCAGCTCGAGCAGTTGTCGGGGCCGAAGCAGGCGGACAGCATCACCACCCACGGCAACCGGATCGTGGTGGGCAGCTATCCCGGCGCGGAGTACTACGCGGGCGAGGTCGGCGGCGACGCCGCCTGGGACTGGGGCAGCAACCCCCGGCACCTGTTCTCGCTCGGCCGCGCCGAGCTCGGGCAGGACCGGCCGGTGACCCTCGTGTCGGCCGGTGACCTGGTGGTCGGCGGCACCGTCCCCGACTACGGGGAACTGGGCGGCGGCCTCGTGGTCTTCGACCCGGCCAGCGGGGCGTACCAGTTCCACCGCGACGTCGTACCGGACCAGAGCGTGACCGCGCTGACCACC
Source organism: Micromonospora sp. NPDC049139 (assembly GCF_055586845.1). Taxonomy (NCBI): domain Bacteria; kingdom Bacillati; phylum Actinomycetota; class Actinomycetes; order Micromonosporales; family Micromonosporaceae; genus Micromonospora; species Micromonospora sp. NPDC049139. Next base: position 63,660 of record NZ_JBVJHK010000026.1, read on the forward strand.
GTCGGCGGGCTCGTCGTCGGCGGCACCTCGATCCACGGCGGGCTGTCGAGCACCCCCACCCGGGACCGGGCCGAACTCTTCGTCTGGGACGTCGAGGCCGGTAAGAAGGTCTGGAGTGCGCCCGTGGTGGGCGGCGGCGCCGTGGTCCAGGCGCTCACCGTCGGCCCGAACGGCATGGTGTGGGGCCTGGTCGGGGACGGCACCGTCTTCGAGTTCGATCCACGCACCCGCACCGTCACGCGATCCTTCGCCCCGGGGTTCGCCGACGGCAACCTGTGGGGCTTCCGCACCGAGCTGTTCTACCGCGCCGCGGACGCCCGCTTCTACGGCAACGCAGGCGGGAAGCTGTTCTGGTTCGACCCGCAGACCCTGGAACACGGGCTGGTCCTGGCGCAGGACGTCCGCATCGCCGGCATGGACCGTGACGAGACGATCTACGTCGCGAACAACACCAACGTGTTCCGCTGGGAGCCCGCCGACGACCCGCGCGACTGCGACGCGACGGTCACCGGTACGCACGACGGCCCGCTCCGGGTCACCGAAGGCAAGACCTGCGTCACCGGCGCGGTGGTCGACGGTCCCGTCCAGGTCGGCGCCGGGGCGAGTGTCCGGATCGAGGACTCCCGCGTGCACGGTGGCGTCACCACGGACCAGGCCCGGGTGGTGAGCATCGCCCGGTCCCGCGTCGACGGGGCGGTGTCGATCACGCGTACCAGCGGACGCGTGCTGCTGTCCGGCAACACCGTCGACGGCGTGCTCGCCTGCGCGGAGAACGGCTGGGCGCCGACCGACGACGGCGTCCGCAACGCGGTGACCGGGCAGGTGTCAGGGCAGTGCGTCGGACTGAAGGGAGAGTCGTCGTGAGCGACAACCGACGGAGCCGGGCCTGGGCCCGGTGGATGCTGAGCGCGGTGGTGCTGGCGCCGGTCGCGCTCGTGGCGCCACCCGCGAGCGCCGGTGCGACCGGCGTGACCGCGGGCACGAGCGGGAACCTGCTGGCGAACGCGAGCTTCGAGGAGGTGGGTCCGGACGCCCTGCCCACGGGCTGGGCCCCGGTGTGGCCCGGCTCGGAGAAGTACTACTCCCTCGACGACACCGACGCCAGCGACGGTGCCCGGAGCCTGCGGGTGCGCGACGCGAGCACGACTGCCGGCGCGGGGCTGCGACCCGCGCGGGTGCCGGTGACCGGGGGCACGAGCTACACGTTCTCGATGGACCTCAAGCTCGCCAGCGGCGTCCTGCAACCGACGGTCTACTTCTACGACTCCGCCGGTGCCAGGGTCGCCCAGCCGTACCAGGTGCTGCGCCCGGCACCCGGGGCGTGGGACCGTCAGGCGGCGACGTTCGCGGCGCCGGCCGGCGCGGTGAGCGCGGAGCCGGTCATCTACTCCAGTTCGGTCGGCACCGTCGACGGCCTCGTCGACTCGGTCGCGTTCGCCGCCACCGGCCCCGGTCCACTGCCGCCGGCCGGTGTCGAGCAGGATCTGGGCGAGCCGATCGCCGGCATCACCAACGCCGGGGCGGGCTACACCACCGACTCGGCCGGACGGGACATCGGGGTGGTCATCGGCGGTGGCAGTCCCTCGACGTTCAGCGCGGTGGACATCGTGACCGGTGCGCGGTTGATGAGCCGGACGATGCCGAACGTGATCATGTCCTGGTCGTTCGTCACGACCCCGGACCGCGACATCTACATCGGCACCCAGACCAAGGGGGAGGTGTGGCGGTTCGACCCGGACGACCTCACCCTCGAACTCGTCGCCACCGCGCCGTTCGGTCAGACGCACCTGTGGTCGGCGACCCTCGACGACCGCGGCCGGCCGGTGTGGGGCACCTATCCCGACGGCAAGGTGATCGCCTACGACCCCGCCACGGGGCAGTGGCAGGACTACGGGGTGCAGGTCGACGGCAACATCTACGTGCGCAGCATCGACTCCGACGGTCGGTACGTGTACGCCGGTGGCGGCGCGCTGCGGGCCAGCCTCACCCGCCTCGACACGCACACCGGCGAGATCCGGGAGATCCCGCTGCCACCCGGGCACGACGCCGACACCTTCCTCTACGACGTGACCGTCTCCGGCGGGCTGCTCTTCGCCCGGCCGACGCCCTCGACCGACCTGCTCGTCTACTCGCTGGCCGAGCAGGCGTGGGTGGACGTCGTACCCCAGGTCGTGGGTCTGGCCGTGTCTCCCGAGGTGAGCACCGAGGACAGCGGCGTGCGCCGGCGCGAGGCGCTGATCGCGCCGATCGACGGTGCGGTGATCGCCTACGACCTCGACACCCGGCAGCAGCGCCGGATCTCCATGAACCTCCAGGGATCCGCGGCCCGTGGCTGGGCCCTGATGGAGTTGGGCACCGACGGGTTCCCCGGCACCTCCGTGGTGACCGCGACCAGCAAGTCGATCTTCCACGCCTGGAACCCCGCCACCGGGCGGACGGCCGCGGTACGCGGCGACGCGGAGCTGACGCCGTTCCTGATCCGGTCGATGGCGACCGGCCCGCGCGGCGACGTCTACGTCGGCGGGTACGGATCCCCGCCGGGGATCGCCCGGGTGGACGTGGACAGCGGCGCGACCGAGCCGCTCAACGGTGTCGGACAGACCGAGGGGCTCGTCGCCCACGGCGACCATCTCGTCTTCGGCACCTATCCCGGTGCGCGGATCTACGCCTACGACACCACCCGGCCGTGGGATCCGGCGACGAACCCGGTGACGGACCGCGACCGGGTCGTCTCGCTGGGCAGTCACCAGGATCGACCACTCGGCTGGGTCAGCGCCGGTGACGTCGTGGCCATCGGCTCGATGCCGGACTACGGGCAGCTCGGCGGAGCGCTGTCCCTGTTCAACCCGTCGACCGGTGACCTGCGGGTGTTCCGCGACGTCGTCAAGGACCAGACCCCGCTCGCCCTGGCCTACCGGGACGGCCTCGTCTACGGCGGCACCGGCATCTGGGGCGGCATCGGCATCGAACCGACCACCCGCGAGGGCAAGCTGTTCGTCTTCGACCCGGCGACCGGGAAGGTGGTGTTCGAGACCGTGCCCGTCCCGGGGGAGGAGAACGTCTCGGCCCTCACCTTCGACGACGACGGCAACCTGTGGGGCTTCACCGCGAACGCGCTGTTCAAGTTCGACCCGGACACCCGCACGGTGGTGCTCCGCAAGACCTACTTCGGCGTGGACGACAGCAAGATCTACGCGACCGGCCGGGAGCTCTTCTGGCACCACGGGAAGCTCGTCGGCACCTCGACCGGCCGGCTCTTCGAGATCGACCCCGCGACTCTGGAGATGACGGTCCTGCAGAGCGGGACGCAGAACCTGGCCATCGACCGCAACGGCTCCTACTACTACAACCGGGGCAGCACCCTGTACCGGTGGGTGCCGGAGCCCGTGGCGCCCGCCTGCGACCGGACGGTCACCGGAACGCACCACGGCGACCTCGCGGTCGCGGCCGGGACGACCTGTGTCCGGAACGCCGACGTCCGGGGCGACGTCGTCGTAGGCCCCGGCGCGGGCGTACTCGTGGAGGATTCACAGCTGCAGGGCGGGGTGGAGGCCGACCACGCGCGCGCCGTGTGGCTCCGCCGGGCCCAGGTCCGCGGCGCGGTGAGCGTGGCCGGCACCGGCGGCTGGGTGGTGCTGTCGGGCAACCGGATCTCGGGATCACTGACCTGCACCGGGAACGACAGCGACCCGACCGACCGGGGCGAGCCCAACAGCGTCACCGGCGACAGCCTGGGGCAGTGCGCCGGCATGTGACGGCGGCGGCACCGCCGGCGGGGCGGCAACCGGTCAGGTTGCCGCCCCGCCCGGCGGCGTCAGGTCGAAGTCGACGGTGAAGGTGTACGACCAGGGCAGCCGCGCGTTCGTCACGGTCCAGCCGGACAGCGTCCGGGTGCCGGTCGCCCACCGGTGCAGATCCCGCGTGATCCGCGCGTGCACGTCGGGCAGCTCGTCGAGCGGTGGGTCGGTCAGTCCCCGCCGCGTCGCCTCCTGTTGCAGGCGTCGCCGCACGACCGGCAGGTAGTGCCCGTCCTCGATGATCTTGCGGGCGAGGAACCGGTCGCGGGCGTCCTGCGAGCGCGGGGTGACCGACAGCGCCGGCGTGACACCGGCGGCGAGGGTGGTGCCGATCGTGTTGCCCGCGGTGTTCCAGCCGCCGTAGGACACGAGCCGGCCCAGCAGGCCCCGGTCGTCGAGCCCGGCGAGCAACTGGGGGTCGCTGCCGTTGGCGAAGCGGATGTCCGCCACGGCCACCCGGCGCCCCGCGGCGACGTGGGCCGCGACCGCGTCCGCCACGGCCGTCCAGCCGGTGTCGGCGGACGCGTCGGGTGGGTCGAGCACCCAGTCGCCGGGCTCCGGCGCCGGCGGGTGCACGACGACCACCAGGTCGGCCTCGTCGGCGTCCGCGACCTCCACGGCTCCGAGGGCACGAACCTGGTTGGCGAGGCCGAGCCGCACGGGCCGGTCCTCGTACGGGGCGATCCGGTCCAGGCCGTCCGCGTCCGGGCAGTCGACGGCGATCTTCGGGGTGATTCCCCGGACCTGAGCCGCCACGCGCGCCACGAGCACGCTGGGCACCTCGTCGGCGCCGGGGTAGGTGAGGACGTCGACGCCGAGCCGCTCGATCCAGCGCTGCAACTGTCGCCGCTCCGCCGCCGGCAGCCCCCGCGGCGCGGTGTCGTCGGACGAGATCACGAGGGTGTCCAGGACCCCGTCGGAGGCCATCTCCAACGCGGCCAGCAGCACGGCGTGGTTGCGCGCGCGCCGGCGCACCAGGTCGGTCACGTAGGCGTCGGGCACCTGCCCACGAGCGGCGGCGACCGCCTCGGCCGTCGCCTCGCCCAGGTCGTGCGCGTCCCAGACGGTCGACAACGCGCCGAGCCGCGCCCCGTGCGTGGCCCAGTAGGCCGGTTCCTGGCGGGAGCGGGCGGCGTTGTCGTACGACGGCAGTCGGGTCACCACGCCGAAGGCGGTGACCGGCACGTCGATCTCGCGTAGGACGTCGAGGCGGGGCAGCACCTGCCCGATCCGGTCGTCGGTGTTGCGCGACGGGATCAGCCCACCGTGGACGAGCAACTCCAGGGAGACGACGACGTGGTCGACCTCCGTGGAGATCTCCCGGAGCCACCGCGCCAGGGCTGCGGTGTCCGCCGGCCGCCGGAACGACGGCATGGCGGCGGGAGGTGGGGTGACGACGTCCAACCCGGCGCACGCCCCGATGGCGACCGCGTAGCCACGGGTGTTGGGTCTCTCGTCCGGCGGCAGCAGGGCGACGCGGGTCATGTGGTCCTCCTCGGGATCGCGGTCGGTGCGGCGTCAGTAGATGCCGGGTGCTGGTTGGTCGAGGACGACCACGCCGTCGTCGACGGTGACCAGGGACGGCTGCCGACCGGCGAGGTCGCGGTTGCCGGTCGGCGCGTACTGGCGGCTGTTGTACTCCAGATGCGGGGCGGAGAGGTCGAACACGCTCGCCAGGCGGGCCGAGTGGGCGAGGGCCGCGTCCACCGCCGTGAGGTCCTGCATCGTCACGAAGAGCCCGCGAGCGCGGGCGAAGGCGTACGTGAGCAGGGCGGGCGTCTGGCCCTTGCCGGCCTTCACCACGACTCCCGACCAGCCGTCGCTCCGCACGTGGCGAAGTTGCGCCGGGTCGTGCAGGCTCTCGTCCATCAGTACGGGCCTGCGCCGGCTCTGCTCCCGCACGGCGGCCGGATCCGGGTTGCTGTCCCGGGGCCAGGGCTGCTCGACGAAGGCCACGGCCTGGAAGGCGTCGGGTGCCGTCGCCGCCAGGGCGTCCAGCATCGCTCCGAGTGCCGCCGGCCCGGGGTAGCCCTCGTTGGGGTCCACCGACAGCATCACGTCGGCCGTCCGGGCCGATGCCACCCGATGCACGTCTGCGATCCGCCGCGCGTCGGCGTCGGGATCGCGACCCGTCACCTTGATCTTCACATGGCGTACGCCGTCCCGGCGCAGCCACTCCTCGAGCGACCACTCGCGACCGGCGTCGCCGGGCCGCAGCGGGTCGGAGGTGCCGACCACGTGCTGGACCGGCAGCCGCCGGCGCGGTGCGGTCAGGAACTCACCCGGGTAGCGGCCGGCCAACGTCGGATCCACGCACGCGCCGAGGTCGTGGGCGAGGTGGTCGCGGGTGTACATGGTGTGCGCCGGGCGGCCCGCCGCGCGTGCCCACGCGTCGTGCAGGGCGTTGTCGACCGCGCCGAGGCACAGCAGCGCCGCCAGCCGGGGTATCGGGGCGTCCTCGACGGCGGCACTGGTGTCGGCCACCGTCCCGTGCAGCCGGAGCCACATGCCGACGGGGTCGGCCGGCTCGGCACCCAGCGCGGCGTGCGCGAACCGCTCGGTGAGGCGGCGCAGGGCGGCGTCCCGTCCTCTGACGTCCAGCCGCGATGTCGGCCAAGCCCACGGGACAGAGAGCACCGAAGCACCCCGGCCGGTCGCGGCCTCGCCGCGGCGGTTCGTGGCGACCACGTCGACCAGGGCGAGGGTGAACCAGGTGATGGCGCGACCGCTGATCATGAACGGCTGGTCCAGGTCGATCTCCCGGAAGCGGACCCGGGCGTCGCGGACGGTGATGTCGGTGTCAGCGGTGGCTGTCAACTCCGCACCTCGGCACCGAGTTCGACCAGTTGCATGAGGTTCCGGGCGATGTGGAAGGGGTCCTTGACCGGCAACGCCACGACCTGGTCCAGCGGGCGTCCGCCGCGGTCGCGGATCTGGACCCACTCCTCGCCCTCGTCCCGGCCGGGGAACGTCGCGAGGGTGTAGTCCCAGATCAGCTCCGCCCACCGACCGGCGTCGCGGTCGCCGTAGCGGCGTGCGGCCAGCGCGGTGGTGTACGCCGCCTCGGTGTGCACCCACCACAGCTTCGTGCTCCAGGTCGAACGGACCAGCCTCTCGTAGGGCGTGTCGCCCCCGGTGCCGCGCGGCTCCGTGGCGCCCTCGGCGTCGACGTAGCGGAAGAGCCCCCCGTGCCGGCTGTCCCAGGCCGATGCGCAGAGGGCCTCGATGCTGGTCAGCAGCTCGGCGTCGGTGACCTCGTCGCTCTCGCCGAGGAGGTCACCCGCCTCCAGGGCGACCCAGACGCCTTCGAGGGCGTGCCCGGGAACCCGGTGCCGGGCGACGAGGGACGTGTCGTCGGGCCGGTCGGGAATCATCTCCCGGAAGGTGCCGTCGGGCGTGCGGTGGCGGAGCATGGCGTCGCGGTCGGCGGCGAGGTCGGCCAGCGTGTCCGAGGTCATCCGGTCGAGGTGGAGCAGGGCCCGCGCGTGTTCCAGGCGGGTGTTGAGCAGGATCATCCGGGGGCCGAAGGCGGCGTGCCCGTCGGGGACGGCGTACGGCGGCGTCGCCGCGCGGTTCGCCCGGATGTCCGCGGTCGCCCGGGACAGCAGCGGCTCGGCGACCTCCAGCCACGCCGTCGACCCGGTCGTGCGGGCCAGTTCGGCCAGTCCCATCACGACGAAGCAGTCCGCGTAGACGCTGTGCGTCTCGCCGGCCGGACCGTGGGTGGGGGTGCCGTCCGTGGTGACCACGAAGTGGCAGGTGCCGTCGGGTCGGATCACATGGTCGGCGAGGAACCGGGCACCGCGTTCGGCCAGTGCCACCAGGCGGTCGGCGTCGACGTCCAGCAGCCCGTCCGTGGCCAGCCGGGCCGCTCGCGCGAGCAGCCACACGAACCGCCCCTGCGACCAGGTGAACTTCTCGGTGGAGACGAGCCGGCGGCCGCGGTTGTCGAAGCAGGTGTGGAAGCCGCCCCGCCGCTCGTCGACGCCGTGGCGCAGCCAGAAGGGCAGGATCACGTTCTCGAGTTGGACCCGGGCCTCAGACGTCATGCGACCCCTCCTGGTGCAATCGCTTGCATGCCGTGTCGGTGGCTAGAGTAGCGGCACGCTTCACATTCAGCGAGCGCGGCGACACCCGAAACAGGAGGACCGAATGAAGCGGCCGACGATCTACTCGATCGCAGAGGCGTGTGGCGTGTCCGCGTCGACCGTCTCGCGTGCCTTCAGCCGGCCGCATGTGGTCAACGCCGAGCTCCGGGAACGCATCCACGCCGCGGCCCGCGAGGTGGGCTACCAGCCCAACAAGGCCGCGCGCGGCCTGGTGACCGGGCGGACGGGCCTGATCGGGCTGCTCGTCCCGGACATCACCAACCCCTTCTTCCCGCCCCTGGTCCGGGCCATCCAGCAGGCGGCCGACAAGCTGGACTCCTCCGTGCTGCTCGTCGACACGGAGGAGAGAGCCGCCGCGGAGCCCCAGCTCATCCGTCACCTCGCCGGCCAGGTCGACGGCCTGCTGCTGGCGTCGCCCCGGTCCTCGTCCGGGCTCAAGGACAGGGTGAACGACCTGCCGTGCGTCGTCATCAACCGGCGGATCCGGGGGTTGCCGGGCGTGACCTGCGACAACACGCGCGCCCTGCGGGCCGCCGGCCGGCACCTGGAGCAGCTCGGTCACCGCCGGGTCGCCATGATGCGCGGTCCCTCCGCCTCGTGGGCGGCGCGTCAGCGGGCCGACGCGATCCACGCGTGGGCGGTCCGGTCCGACGTCACGCTGGTCGACCTCGGGCCCTTCGCGGCGTCCTTCGAGGGCGGGCTGGCGGCGGCGAGGGCGCTGCTGGACACCGACTGCACCGCCACCTTCGCGTTCGACGACCTGATGGCGTGTGGCGTCCTGGCGGGACTTGCCGACGCCGGGGTGCGGGTGCCGGAGGAGCGCAGCGTGATCGGCTGTGACGACGTGCTGCTGGCGCGTACCGTCACGCCCCGCCTGACGACCGTGACGGCCCCGGTGCAGCGGCTGGGACACGTGGCCGTGGAACTGCTGCAGCGCTGCGGCTCGGGTGAGCCGACCGCGGAGATCCGCCTCGACGGCGAGCTCACCCTCCGCGCCTCGACCGGTCCCGCCGCCTGAACGTGTTGACCCGCCGACGCTTCGTCGTTAGGGTCTGTGCAACCGATTGCAGAGCCTGAGGAGACGGAATGGGCATGCCGGCGGGGCTGAGCGCGGACGACGTGACCCTGCACGTGACAGCGGATCCAGCCGGCGCCGGCGCCGGCGCCGCACGCGTCGCCGCAGACGTCATCCGTGGCGCGATCGCGTCCCGTGGCAGCGCCCGGATCGTGCTGGCGGCGGCGCCCTCGCAGCAGGAGATGCTCGCGGCGCTGGTACGCGATGCCTCGATCGACTGGTCCCGGGTGCACGCCTTCCACATGGACGAGTACGTGGGACTTCCGCAGACGCATCCCCAGGCGTTCGGGCAGTGGTTGCAGGAGCGGTTGTCGGTCGCCGGGCTCGGGTCGTTCGCGCGACTGCGGCCCGAAGCGGACCCGGTCACCGAGGCCGTCCGCTACGCCACGCTGCTGGCGCAGGGCCCGATCGACCTCACCTGCATGGGCATCGGCGTGAACGGACACATCGCCTTCAACGAGCCCGACGCCGCCCGCTTCGACGACCCGGCCGCCGTGCGAGTGGTCGAACTCGACCCGGTCTCGCGTCAACAGCAGGTCGACGAGGGGTTGTTCGCCCGACTGGAGGACGTGCCGGCCCAGGCGGTCACCTTGACCGTGCCGACGCTGCTGAGCGCGGATTCGATCGTCGTCACCGTGCACGGCCGGCACAAGGCGGCCGCGCTGAGGCTCGCCCTGACCGGACCCATCGGCCCGGCCTGCCCCGCGAGCGCGCTCCGGACGCACCGATCGGTGTCGGTGCACGCCGACGCGGCGGCCGCGAGCGGCCTGGACGAGCTGACGTGATCCCACCGGGGCAGCAGACGCGCATCGAGGGCCGGCTCGCCGACGGTCGCCCCGTACGGCTGCGGATCTCCGGCGACCGCATCTCGTCCATCGAGGAGACCGAGCCGACGCCGGACCAGCCCACGATCCTTCCCGGGCTGGTGGACCTGCAGGTCAACGGATTTGCCGGCGCGGACGTCAACGCCGACGACGTTTCGGTCGCCACCGTGGTCGAGTTGACCCGGTCGCTGTGCCGCCGGGGCGTCACGTCGTACTGCCCCACGATCATCACGGCCAGCCAGGAGAAGATCCTCTCCGCCCTCGACGTGATAGCCGCCGCCCGCGCGAGCGACCCCCTCGTCGCCGACGTCGTCGTCGGCGTACACGTCGAAGGCCCCTACCTGGCCGACGCGGACGGCCCCCGTGGCGCGCACGACCGGCGGCACGTCCGCGACCCGGACCCGCGGGAGCTCACGCAGTGGCTCGACGTCGCCCCGGGCCTGGTCCGCCTCGTCACGCTGGCGCCCGAACGGCCGGGCGCGACGCGGTACGTCCGCGCCGCCACCGAGGCCGGGATCGTCGTCGGCCTGGGACACACCGCCGCCACACCCGAGCAGGTGCGGGCGGCGGTCCACGCGGGAGCACGGCTCTCCACCCACCTCGGCAACGGGTCGCACGCCGTCCTGCCGCGGCATCCCAACCATCTGTGGGCGCAACTGGCGGAGGAGGCCCTGACCGCGAGCTTCATCGCCGACGGTCACCACCTCCCCGCTGACACGTTCACCGCCATGGTGCGGGCGAAGGGCGTCGAACGCTCGGTCATGGTCAGCGATTCGGCGGCCCTCGCCGGCTGCCCGCCCGGCGAGTACCACACCCCGGTCGGCGGCTCGGTCACCGTGGACGCCGACGGCCGGCTCAGCCTGACCGGCACCGACTTGCTGGCCGGCAGCGGCCGTTCGCTGTTCGACTGCGTCCGGTGGGCGCTGCGGCAGACCAGCTTCGGTCTCGCCGAGGTGTGGTCGATGGCGTCGACCGTGCCGGCGCGGCTGCTCGGATCAGCCGAGCGGGGAGTCGTCGCCGTGGGGGCTCGGGCCGACCTCGTGCTCGTCCGCGGACCCGACGGCCCGCCACGGCAGGCGGAACCCCGGCTGCTCGCCACGGTCGTCGGCGGCGTGGCCGTCCATGCCGGCAACAGCCCATCTGCTGAGTGCGCCAGGGCCGCCGGATGACGACCGATGCGGCTGTCGACCAGGGCCGGCCACCGGGCTGATCGGTCAGCCGCCCCCTGGCCGTGCTGCCGAACCTGCCGCCCTGCCCGGTCAGGTGTGCGGGCGGGGCGCCACGAATCCGGGAGCTGGCTGCGGGGACGTGCCGGTCACCTGCTTGATGATCTCCGCGGCGACGTCACGCAGTTTGCGGTTACGGTGCTGGGACGCCTGCCGGAGCAGGGCGAAAGCCTCCGCGGCGGTGCATCGCTGCTGGCCCATCAGCACACCGAGGGCCTGGTCGATGACGCTGCGGGAGGCCATCGCGTCGGTGAGTTGCCGATGCAGTAGTGCCTGGTCGGCCTGGCGGAGCATGACGGTCAGCGCGGCTGTTGCCTGGTCGGTGAACGTCACGGCCTGCCGGCGTGCCCGCTCATCGAAGGCGGCGGGATCGGTGCCGTACAGGTTCAACGCGCCGACGGTCCCGCCGTCGACCGTCATCGGCAGTGACAGCGAGCTGACAATGCCGAGCCGGAGCGCGTGTTCCCGGTACCGGCACCAGCGGCCGTCCTCGCGCAGGTCGACGACCTCGACGGCCCGTCCACTGCGCAGGGCCTGGAGGCAGGGACCCTCGTCGGCGCCGTACTGGATCTCGTCGGCCTGGGCGGCGAGGTCGTCGCTGGCGGCGACGGTGAAGACGCCACCGTCCCGGCGCACCGTCAGCCCGCAGGCCACGGCGGGGGTGACGACCTCGGCCGCGACCCGGACGACCTGGTCGAGGAACACGTCGACGTGAGGCGAGTCGACGAGCAGGGCGAGCAGCCGGCCGTACGCCGAGGCCAGGTGCGAATCAGCAGCATCGGACACCACCGCTACCTCCTGAAACCGTGTCCGTGGGTTCCCACTGAAGTGACGTACCGTCCTGGCCCGCTCCCTGAGGAGCGCCGGTCGGGTGTGTCTGATCAACGAGCGCACGCGCTCGGACGAGGGGGGTGCGCATCGGACGGGACGCCGCTAGGGTCGACGTGGGTTCGGACATGAGCCCAGGACCAGTGCCGCCCACCGACGGTGGGCCGAGCACCGACCCGGTCCGGACATCCTCACCGAGGAGCAGCTCATGTCCGTCCATCAGGCGCCGCACCCGGCACCGTCGGAAATCACCCGCCAGTCCATCCTGTCCCTCGCGGTCGTCGCGGAGGGCCCGGTGACGGTGGTGGAGGTCCGCGGGCCCATCGACATGGGCACCGTGGACCTGCTCGTCGACCTCGTGGACCGGGTGACGTCCGGCCGACCGCTTCCGGTGCTGGTGCTCGACCTGAGCGGGGTGAGCTTCTTCTGCGCGGCCGGGATCACCACGCTGCTGACCGTGCGCCGGCGAGTCGCCGCACGGGGCTGCTCGCTGGTCGTACGCAGGCCGTCCCGGATCACCGCCGCCGTCCTGAACATGGTCGGCCTCAGGGACGAATTCACCACCGAGTGACCTGCCTTTCGCTCCGCTCTCCGGTCGTACGCCGGGCTGGCGGACCCGTGCTGCCCCTCGGCCACGGGTCAAACTCGCCTGCCGGCAGACGTACCCGAAGTTGATCAACCTAAACCTGGCGGATCGCCGAGCGGTCGCGCAGCGTTGCGCAGGCTCCGCCTGCGGCATTGGGGCCAGTGCTACCTGGCCTCCTGGGCGGCCTTTCTCAGGTCTGGGCTCGACGAATCCGTGTCGTCGAGGTCGCCGGCGAGCGAGTCCGGGGCGCGCATGCGCCACGCGTCGGTGACGAGTTCCGTCAGGCGGTCGACGGTCACCTGCGCCAGGCGCAGCATGACCAGGGGCAGCCCGTCGTACGCGGGCGTGGTGAAGAAGACCTCGGGCTCGCCGAGGAGCAACGCCTGCTTCTCCGCTTCGTCGCCGACGTACAGCACCGCGATGTCGGTGCGGATGAGGCGCGGCGCACCGGGCCTGCGCTCGGGGTAGGACCAGACGAAACCCTTGTCGGCCACCCGGAAGTCGAAGCCGTCACTGTCGATCTCGGCCACGTGAGGCAGCGCCAGTGCCAGGCGACGGACGTCGTCTGCGTCAGCCATCGAGGTTGCTCCCGGACATCGCCTCCCGCACCCGCGCAGACTAATCGCTGCGTCGAACGCGTTCGCCGCCGGCCCGCCGGATCCCACCTTCGGTCAGCTTGCCGAGGTGGTCAACAGGTTCCGGATGGCGGCGGCGATCACCGGGTCCACCGGGAACCGCGCCTCCAGCCATTCCAGGGTGACCCGGGCGGCCGCACGGTTCGCCCGGTAGCCGGGCACCATCGCGGCCAACGGCAACGCCTCCGCCGGATACGCCTGTTCCACCCGCCGGGCAGGATCGAACGGGTCGCGCCGGTGCGGGATGCCGGGGGAGGTGAGCCGGAGCAGGGCGATCACCCGGTCCACGGCGTACGACTGGATGAACCGCGACGCGGACAGCCGTTCGCCACGCAGCTCGCGGTGCAGGCCGACGTAGAGGTTGGTCAGCGCCTCGTTGAGGTGGAAGTCGGGCGTGTCGTACGGCGGGGGGACCGGGGGCTGCCCGCTCTCGGCGAGCCCGGCGGGCGCGTCGGGATGCTGCCAGACGACTCGGGCGCCGGCATAGGGCAGCCGGGTCAACTCGTCGACGGTGAAGACCGCGTACTCGACGAAGATCCCGTCGGCGTAGAGCGCCTTGCGACCGCGGCGGTCGTTGGCGAAGCTGTACGCCACCGGGCAGGGCACCGCGAGCCAGTCGATCGAGTCGACGTAGCGTGGCACGGCGCCGTCGGCGACGACCAGGAAGAAGTCCAGGTCGGAGTGTGCGTCGAACCGATCGTGTTCGTCCCCCGCGGAACCGAGACCGAGCAGGGCCACCGTGTCCGGCAGGGTGGCGAGGTGGGCCGCGAGATCGTCCAGCCGTCGTAGCGTCGGGTGCACGCCGTCGTCCCTTCCGTGAAGAGTCGACGTTTCAGCCCGTACGGCCGTGGCCGCCCGCCGGGGTCGCGACACCGATGTCGCGATGCTATGCCGAGTGGCGGGCGGCGTTCAACGGCGAGTCCCGAGTCGATCAGGCCGTCTCGGCAGCGGCACCACAGCCAACTCAGGCATAACCTCGGGCAAGAATGGTTCAAATCGGGCAATATGGGCAGCGTGGATCAAGGGGGCCCTGCGTCCGGCGATGATGCCGCCAAGACCCCACCCGAGAAACGAGGCGGCGCGCTGTCGATCGCCGCGGCCGCAGCGGTCGGAGGCTTCCTCTTCGGTTACGACACGGCGGTGGTCAACGGCACCGTGGATGCCGTGCAAGCCAGGTTTCACCTGTCCTCCCTGGTCCTGGGGGCGGCGGTCTCCACGGCGCTGCTCGGCAGTGCGGTCGGCGCGTGGTTCGCCGGACCACTGTCGGATCGGATCGGCCGGGTGCGGATCATGCTCATCACCGCGATCGTGTTCGCGGTCAGCGCAGTCGGATCGGCGTTGGCGGTAGGCCCGATCAGCCTCACCGTCTGGCGGGCCGTTGCCGGCATGGCGGTCGGGGCGGCCAGCGTGATCGTGCCCGCCTACATCGCCGAGATCGCTCCTGCGGAAAAACGAGGCCGATTCGGCTCGCTGCAACAACTTGCCATCGTGACCGGGATCTTCGCCGCGCTGCTTGCCGACTACGCCCTGGCAGCCTCGGCCGGGGGTGCCAGCAAGGACGTTCCATGGGGTGGCGAGGCATGGCGGTGGATGTTCGCCTCGGCCGCCGTCCCCGCAGCGGTCTACCTTGCCCTGGCGCTGCGGATCCCCGAGTCACCGCGCTATCTGGTCCGGCGCCGCCGCGGCGAGCAGGCCCGTGAGGTGCTGGAACGGTATGTCGGTGACGGTGTGCGGCTGCGCGAGATCGAGCGATCACTAGCCGGCACGAAGGAGACGATAGACCTGTCCGACCTGCGCGGCGCCACGGCTCGTGACCGCCGCTTCGGGCTGTTGCCGATCGTCTGGACCGGGATCATTCTGGCGGCGCTGCAGCAGTTCGTCGGCATCAACGTCATCTTCTACTACTCCACCACGCTCTGGCGCGCCGTCGGCTTCACCGAGAATGAGGCCTTGGTGACGAGCGTGATCACGAGCGTCATCAACATCGCCGGCACCTTCCTCGCGATCGCCCTCATCGACCGGGTCGGTCGCAAGCCGTTGCTCACCGTCGGTGCTGCCGGCATGGTCGTCACCCTGGGGACCCTCGCCTGGTGCTTCAGCCGCGCCTCCGGCACCGGGGAGAGCCTCACTCTCCCTCCCGGCGTGGATGTCGTCGCCCTTCTCGCGGCCAACCTCTACGTGGTGTTCTTCGCGGCAAGTTGGGGACCGACACTGTGGGTGCTGCTCGGCGAGATGTTCAACAACCGCATCCGCGTCACCGCGGTCGCGGTGGCGGGGTCCGCGCAGTGGATCGCCAACTGGCTGGTGACCATCACCTTTCCGAGCCTCGCCTACGTCAGCCTCCCACTCACCTACGGCATATACACCGTCTTCGCGGCCTTCGCCCTCGTCTTCGTCCGACGCTTCGTCCGCGAGACCAGGGGACGGGAACTGGAGACGATGTAGCGGCCTGAGCCGCCACGGGTGCTGCCGTCGCTGGCGCGACGAGGACGGTCACCAGGGCCAGGGCGATCATGATCGGCGAGGCGCCCAGGGGCAGGCGCGGTCCTGGAAACCGGCGGACACCGGCGTTCCTCCGCTCATGAGTCGGTGGCCTGGCGTACGGGCCGACGACCCGGCGCCGCCTGGCGTGTCCGCGCTGGTCAGGCCACCGGCTGTCAGCGGCGCGCGGGGCTTGGACGGATCGGCGGGAGGACGCCGGTTCGGTGACCGACCATGGGAACCGAAGCATGCCGCTACCCGTCTCAACGGTCAGACGCGGGAGAGGCGGTACGCATGCGGACGGTCGGCAGGGGAATACTGGTCGCGCTCGTCGGAGTGGCGCTGACCGGCTGTGCCGCGGCGCGGACGGACTCGACCCAGGGAGTCCCGTCCGGCGATTCCGGCGGACAGGGGCGGTGGACCTCGTGCGCCGAGGCGGCACCAGAGATGGCCACGCCAGGATTCACGATCACCGCCAGGGACGCGGCCGCCCTGCCCCGCCTCGGTGGCGACCTCACCCCGGCCGCGGTCGTCATCTGCGGACACGAGCCGCAGCGACGCGTCGACGGAGGTGAGGACATGGTGGCGACGGAACGTCGTAGCGACGACGTCGCCGCCCTCGTCGCCGCACTCCGCCTGCCGGACGAGCCGCGCACCGACGGGCCATGCACGTCGGAGATGCCGTTGGCGCCCTGGCTGGCGGTCGTCGACGCCGACGGCCGGTGGATGCGGCCCGGGATACCCCTCGACCCGTGCCGAAAGCTGCGGGCCGAGGTACGCGCAGCCCTCGACGCGCTGCCGCTGACCACCGTGGCGACCCGGGCGGTCGCCGAGATCGAGTCGGCCGAGGCCGCCGCGGCCGGTTGCAGCCAGCGCTGGGCCGACATGGTCTCGGTGGAGACGACGGCGAACCCGGACGCCCGCCGCGGAGCGCTGCCGAGGCCGTTCCCCGCCGGGCAGCAGGTCCGCCTCTGCGTCTACGACGTGCCGAAGAGTGAGCGGGGAAACGGCAAGCCGGCCGGCGAGTTCGCGCACGGGACGGTGCTGCCGGCGGACCGTCGGACGGCGATCGAGCAGGCTCTGCGGGCTGCCGGCCCGGCGGAGGCGTGCCGCACACACGCCAGCCGCTTCGCGCTGCTGTGGTCCGTGGCCGGTGGCGACCCGCAGACGTACGTCGAACTCGACGGCTGCCGCCGGATCATGGTCGTCGCCTATCCCGGCGGCCCGGTCATCGCCCAGGGCGACGCCGCTCTGGCCGAGCTGATCGACGAGCCGTGACCTGTCGGCGCGGCCACGCCGGCGACCCGCCCGGCCGGAGCCGCCCCCGATGGGGCGGCCGACCGGTACCCGCGATTCCGCTATGACGGAAGGCCCGGAGTGGGTCACCCGACAGAAACGGTGGGCAGTACGGGTGGCACCGGCGGGAACCGGCATGATGAGCCGGTGAAGATCCTGTCCATCCAGTCTTCGGTCGCCTACGGCTACGTCGGCAACTCGGCGGCGGCCTTTCCACTTCAGCGGCTCGGGCACGAGGTCTGGCCGGTCCTGACGGTCCATTTCTCCAACCACACCGGGTACGGCGCGTGGCGAGGGCCGCTGCTGGCGCCGGCCGACGTGGCCGAGGTGATCGCGGGCATCGCGGACCGAGGGGTCCTCGGCAGCGCTGACGCGGTGTTGTCGGGCTACCAGGGCGACCCGGCGATGGGCGCGGTGATCCTCGACGCGGTGGACGAGGTCAAGGCGGCCAACCCGGATGCCGTGTACTGCTGCGACCCGGTGATGGGCGACGCCGGCCGCGGGATGTTCGTCCGGCCCGGCATCCCGGAGTTCATGCGGGACGTCGTCGTCCCGCGTGCGGACATCATCACCCCGAATCACTTCGAGCTGGACTTCCTCGCCGGCCGTACGACGAACTCGTTGACGGAGTTGCTGGAGGCGGTCGACGTGGTGCGGGAGACGGGGCCGCGGCACGTCCTGGTCACCAGCGTGCTCCACGGCGACGTGCCGGAGGGGTCGCTGGAGGTGGTGGCCGTCTCGGACGAGGGCGCCTGGGCCGTGACGACGCCGCTGCTGCCGATCAGCCCGAACGGCGGCGGTGACGTCACCGCGGCGCTGTACCTCGCGCACCTGCGGACGACGGGCTCGCCCGCGACGGCACTGGAACGCACCATCGCCTCCGTCTTCGCCGTACTCGAGGCGACCCTCGCGGCGGGCACCCGGGAGATCCAGCTGATCGCGGCCCAGGACGCGATCGCGGAGCCGCCGACCAGGTTCACCGCCCGGCGGCTGCGCTGACTGTGCGCATAGCGTCGCACGTCTGACGCCTCGCCGGCGGTTCGTGGCCCGGCCACCGGAGAACAGCCGGCCGGACGGGCCAGCGCCCGTCCGGCCGGGATCGGAAATGGCAGGTCATCGAGCAGCGCCGACGAACGGTCGCGCAGACCCGGTGGCCGGCGACTGCGTGCCGGAGCGGCGCGGGAGCAGGAACGGCGTGGCCAGGAGCAGTACGCCGGCGACACCGATCGCGACGCGTACGTCGGTGGCCCCGGCCAGAACGCCCCACAGCGCGGTGAGCACCGCGATCACCAGGACCACGCCGGCCGCGCCGGGCATCACGAAGAACAGGCCGATCGGCCACAGCGCGCGCAGCGCCCCCGAGACGAGCAGGACCCGGCGGCGCCCGTAGCGGGCTTCCAGACGCGGGGCGTTGCGCGGACCCGTGCCGACCGGTTCAGCCCACATGACGTCGAGCTGCCGGGCGCGGCCCGCGAGGCGCGCCGGTACGTGGCCGGCCCGGCCCGTTCCATGATGATTCGTTCCGTGGTCGGTGCGGCAGGGGCCGGGCCGGGGTTGACCCTCTCCCAGGGGGAGGGGCGAGGCTGGTTGGAGGCGTCGGTGACGGGGTTGATGCCGATCGGGGTGTTCGCGCGAGCGACCCGGTTGTCCATTCGAGTGCTGCGTAACTATGACCGGCTGGGTCTGCTCGTCCCGGCGTCGGTCGATCCGGACACCGGCTTCCGCCGGTACAGCGTCGACCAGTTCCCCCGAGCGGGACTGGTCCGGCGGCTGCGAGAGCTGGAGGTGCCGTTGCCCGAGATCGCCGAGATTCTGGCGGCCGAAACCCCGGAGCAGACCCTCGCCGTCATCGAGCGGCACCGGGAACGCGTGGCCGCGCGGGCGGCCCGGCTCGACGAGATCGCCGGGCGGTTGGGGGCCGTGCTGGCCGATCCGGGCCGCGTGCCGGGCTGGCTACACGTGTACGAACGGTGGCGCGATGCCCAGCCCACCGCCCGCATGCTGGTGCGTACCCCGCTGAGCGGACTGGCCGAGGCGCTGGCGCCCGGGTTCGCGCGGCTGTTCGCCGGCCTCGCCGCGCAGGGGATCGCCCCGGCGGGGCCGGTCGGGACCCGATACCTCAGCGACGACCTCGACGCGGCGGAGTTGGAGGTGGAGCTGTTCGCGCCGGTGGCGCGCCCGCCCCGGCCGACCGCGACGATTGCGCCCGGGGAACTGCCGGGCTGCCTGCTCGCCGCGAGCGTCCACGAGGGCGGCTACGACGACATGGAGACCGCCTACCGGTCGCTGGGACGCTGGATCGCCGAGCACGACCGGGCGCTGGCGGGCCCAGCCGAGGAGCGCTACCTCGTGTCGCCCGCACCCGGCACACCCACGGCCGCGCTCCGCACGGAGATCGCCTGGCCGGTCCGACCCCCGTCCGGCCCGTCCCGACCAGCAGACCAGGAGACCGAATGATCATTGAGAACGTGGCGTTCCCCGCCGGTCGGCACTGCGAGACCACCACGCTCGGTGCCCTGCTGCGCCACGAGGGCGTCGACCTGTCCGAGCCCATGCTGTTCGGCCTCGGCGAAGGTCTGGGCTTCGTCTACTGGGATGCCAAGAGCATGGACTTTCCGTTCCTCGGCGGCCGCACCAAGCCGACCACGATCACCCGAACCGTGGCCGACCGGCTGGGCCTGACGCTGCACATCCAGGAGACCGCCTCGCCCCGTAAGGCCTGGCAGAACGTGGTCGCCGCCCTCACCGCCGGACGCCCGGTCGGCCTGCAACTGGACTCCTACCACCTGGACTACTTCAGCACGAAGGTCCACTTCGGGGCCCACTTCGCCGCGATGTACGGCTACGACGACACCCGCGCCTACCTGATCGACACCGCTCAGCAGGGCGGCGCCGTGACGACCACGCTGACGAGCCTGGAACGGGCCCGCAACGAACGCGGACCGATGACCGCCCGCAACCTCTCCTACACCATCGCCAGCCCCACCGGCCGGCCCGATCTGGGCCACGCCATCCGGGCGGCCATCCGCAACAACGCACACGCCTTCCTCAACCCACCCATCGCCAAC
Source organism: Micromonospora sp. NPDC049139 (assembly GCF_055586845.1). Classification (NCBI taxonomy): domain Bacteria; kingdom Bacillati; phylum Actinomycetota; class Actinomycetes; order Micromonosporales; family Micromonosporaceae; genus Micromonospora; species Micromonospora sp. NPDC049139. The sequence goes on from NZ_JBVJHK010000026.1 coordinate 83,585, forward strand.
CTCGGCCATCGAGGCATCGACAAGGCGGCCCGGCAGGTGACACGGTGGCTCGACCGCTCCCGCGACCCGTCCCGCGACCTCCCGCTGGCCGCAACGCTGATGGAACGCGGCGGGACCGGCGGCGCCCTGTTTCGCGCCATGTACCGCGACTTCCTCGCCGAATGCGCCACGATCGTCGACGACGACGACGTCCGCCTCGGTCACCGGCTGTACGCCGAGATCGCCCCGTCATGGACCGAGGTCTCCCACCACATCACGGCCGCCGGAGAAACCGGCGACCCGGACCACCTGACCCGAGCCTCGGTAATCCTCACCGAACTCGCGGCCAGGGAGCGCCACGCCATGCAGATCCTGGCCGGCCGTCGCACCGACTGACCACCGTGGGACCGTTCGGAGTGGGCGGAACGGACCGGCCCCCTACCACGATTCTGCCCAGCCGACCTCTCAGCCGGGCACGCGTACGATCGCCCTGCCCGGCTCCGGCACCGACCCACGCGAAGCAATGGAGGCTCGTGATGACAGAAGAGATCCCACCCGGCGGACGGGTGCTGTTCATCGGCGACAGCATCACCGACGCGGGACGCAACCGCGAGCGGTCCGACGACCTCGGTGGCGGATACGCCATGATGGCCTCGGCCTGGTTCACCGCCCGGCACCCGCAGCACGCCGTCACCTTCCTCAACCGGGGCGTCAGCGGCGATCGGGTCCGCGACCTGCGCGCCAGGTGGGACGACGACTGCCTGCGGCTCGCGCCGCAGGTGGTGTCGGTGCTGATCGGCATCAACGACACCTGGCGCCGGTACAGTGCCGACGACCCCACCACTGTGGAGGAGTTCGAACGCGACTACCGGCACATCCTCGACCTGACCCGACGGCGGCTCGACGCCGCTGTCATCCTGATCGAGCCCTTCCTCATCCCGCTCGACGACGGACAGCGGGCATGGCGCGAAGACCTCGGGCCGAAGGCCGACGTGGTGCGCAAACTGGCCGTCGACTTCGACGCGACGTTGGTGACGGTGGACCACCTGTTCGGTGCCGGAACAGCCGACGAGCAGGTCTGGACGGCGGACGGCGTGCACCTGACGCAACCGGGTCACGCCCTGCTGGCCCAGCAGTGGCTGCGGGCGGTCGCCGCCCGGGACCTGGCAACCGCCCCGACAGCCGTCCCGTGACGATCCGCGAGAGGAGACGGCGGGACCAGGGATGTCCGCCGACGACCTCTCCACCGGGCTCGTCGGCTGGCGGGCGCTGACGGGATCGCTGAGCGGATGGACGACGACCAGCGCGGAGTTCATCACGTCTCGGTCGACAGCCGCGCGTAACCGTCGGGCCGCTACCCGTCGCCGGCGGGGCGCTCGCGCACCACCAGTTCGTCGATCTCCAGCCGGCCGATGCGCAACTCCCGCACGACGGCCCGGCGGATCGCCAGCCGACCGATGGCCAGCGCCCCGACGGCGACGGCCCCGACGGCCAGCGCGCCCACGGCAAGCGCCCCGAGCGACACCGCGCCCGCCCGCGCGCCCGCCGCCGTGCCGACGGGGGGCCCGCCCGCCCGCCTGCCCCGTACCGCTCGTGTCATCCGCTCATTGTCCGTGCGGCGCCGGCCCGGCGCGCCCGAATCACGCACCGACGGGCGTCCGTGTCCGCCCTGGGCGTGATCGGGGGCGCGGCCGGGCCTGGCGAACGCGGCGGAGCGGACGTGACGCGAGGTCCGCGATGTCACCGCCTGGCCCTATCCTCGGGCCCGTGACCGCCGACCTGCGCCTGCGCCCCGTACGCGACGACGACCTGCCCCACTTCTTCGACCACGAGCAGGACGTCGAGGCCAACTGGATGGCCGCCTTCGGCCCGGAGGACCCGACCGACCGGGCGCGGTTCGACGCGCACTGGCGCCGGGTCCGCGCCGACGAGCGGATCGTCGCCCGCACGGCCGTCGTCGACGACGAGGTGGTCGGCCACGTGACCGCCTTCCCGGTCGACGACAAGACCGAGGTCAGCTACTGGATCGACCCGCGCCGCTGGGGCCGGGGCTACGCCACCGCCGCGCTCGCCGCCCTGCTGCGCGAGCTGCCCCAGCGGCCCGTGCACGCCCGCGCCGCCAAGGACAACCGGGCCTCGCTCGCCGTGTTGCGCAAGTGCGGCTTCGTCGTCACGGGCGAGGACAGGGGGTACGCCAACGGCCGCGGCGCCGAGGTGGAGGAGTGGGTGCTGGAGCTCGCCGACCGCTGACCCGGCCCCGCGCCCACCGAGCGGGCCGACCCGGGTGACCACTACTCTCGCGGGGTGGACTGGCTGGAACTCATCGGCTGGACCGGCTCGGCGCTGCTGGTCTGGTCGTTGCTGCAGACGCGCATCCTCCGGCTGCGTGCCCTGAACCTGCTCGGGTGTCTGATCCTGATCGGCTACAACGCCGCGGTGCAGGTCTGGCCGATGGTCGGGCTGAACGTCGTGCTGGCCGTGATCAACGTCTGGTACCTGCGCGCCATGCTCGCCACCCGCCACGACGAGGCGACCTACCAGGTGGTCGAGGTCGGCGTGGACGACCAGTTCCTCGCCCACACGCTGCGCGTCCACGGCACGGACATCGCCCGCTTCAACCCCGGCTTCCGCTGGCCGCCCGGCACCCCCGCCGAGCGCTCCGCCTTCCTGGTGCTGCGGGCCGACGAGGTGGTCGGCGTGGTGCTGTCGCACGCCGAGCCCGACGGCGTGGCGCAGGTCGACCTCGACTACGTCACCCGGCGGTTCCGGGACTTCACCCCGGGCGAGTTCGTCTACCGGCGCAGCCGCCTCTTCACCGACCGGGGGTTCCGCCGGGTGGTCACCCCGCCCGGCATGGTCGCCCCCTACTACCACCGGCTCGGCTTCCGCCCCGAGGGCCGCTCGTACGTGCTCGACCTGACGGCCCCGCCGGTCGCCGAGCGAGCCTGACCACTTCCCCGGCCGGGCGAGGATTCACCGGCCGGCCCGGTGGGCACAGACTGGCCTACGCCGGCCGGGTCCTTCGGCCGGCGGTGCCGGTCGTGCGACGGGCACCGGTGGCGCGTGAGGAGAGCCGGGCGTGCAGAGCATCTGGAGCCAACTGGCCCTGGTCGGTGTCCTGGTCGTCCTCAACGCGGTCTTCGCGGGCAGCGAGATGGCGCTGGTCTCGCTGCGGGACAGCCAGGTCCAGCGGCTGGAACGCACCAGCCGCGCCGGCCGGGTGCTGGCCCGCCTCGCCAAGGACCCGAACCGGTTCCTGGCCACCATCCAGGTCGGCATCACCCTCGCCGGCTTCCTGGCCTCGGCCGCCGCGGCGGTGTCGCTGGCCAGGCCCCTGGTGCCGCTGCTCGGCGCGCTGGGCGGCGCCGCGGAGACCGTCGCCATCGTGGTGGTCACCCTCGCGCTGACCTTCGTCACCCTGGTCTTCGGCGAGCTGGCCCCCAAGCGGATCGCCATGCAGGCCGCCGAGCGGTGGGCGCTGCTGGTGGCCCGCCCGCTGGACCTGCTGGCCACCCTCACCCGGCCGTCTGGGCCCTCGGCGCCACCAGCGACCTGGTCGTACGCCTGGTCGGGCTCAATCCCGAGCACGAGCCCGACGAGATCGGCCCCGACGAGCTGCGGGAGATCGTCTCCGGCAACCACGGCTTCACCAAGGAGCAGCGGACGATCATCGCCGGGGCGGTGGAGATCGCGGACCGCCAGCTGAAGGCGGTGCTCGTACCACGGTTGCAGGTCTTCACGCTCGACAGCGGTACCACCGCGGAGGCCGCGCGGCTGCTGCTGGCCGCCACGGGCCACTCCCGGGCGCCGGTGGTCCGGCACGGCGGCCTGGACGACGCGGTCGGGGTGATCCACCTGCGCGACCTCGTCGGCGTCCGCGACGACCGGCCGGTCGACGAGTGCCTCCGCCCGCCGATGCTGCTGCCGGACTCGCTGCCGGTGGTCGACGCGCTGCGCCAGTTCAAGGCCGAGCGTCAGCACATCGCCCTGGTGGTCGACGAGCGGGGGGCGGTCGACGGGATCGTCACCCTCGAGGACATCCTGGAGGAGATCGTCGGGGAGATCTACGACGAGACCGACCGGGACGTGCGTGCCGTGCGCACCGAGCCGGACGGTGCCATGCTGCTCCCCGGCACCTTCCCGGTGCACGACCTCACCGACGTCGGGGTCGAGCTGCCCGGCCGCCCCGGCGGCGACTACACCACCATCGCGGGCCTGGTGCTCACCTGCCTCGGCCACATCCCCACCGTCGCGGGGAAGAGCGTCGCCGTGGACGGCTGGGAGCTGGAGGTGGCCCGCATCGACCACCGCGCGATCACCGGCGTCCGGCTGCGCCGGCCGGCCGCGCCGCCGCGCGACGACGCCGGGGAGCCGGTGCTGGACGAGGTCCGCGGCTGAGCGTCGCCACCGCGCCCCTGGCCGGGGTGCGGGTCAGGCGGGGGAGAGGTTCTGCAGTCGCACCTGGCCGCGGGCGACGAGCTGGGCGTCGGCGTCGGTGATCTCCACCTGCCAGAGCTGCTGGCTGCGCCCCCGGTGTACGGGGGTGCCCACGGCGGTCAGCTCGCCGTCGCGGACCGCGCGCAGGAAGTCGGTCTGGTTCGACACGCCGACGACCCGCCCCCGGTCGCCCAGCCACACCGACCCGCCGACGCTGGCCGCGGTCTCGACCACCGAGCAGTACACGCCGCCGTGCTGGATCCCGAACGGCTGGTGCAGCTCGGGGCGGACCTGCCAGCGGATCACCACGCGGTCCCCGCTGACCTCGTCGAACTTGAGGCCGAGCAGGGCGACGAAGCCGCCCGTCAGATCCGGCATGTCCACGGCGTTCCCCTTCCCGATCATGGCGTCGCCAGCCTACGCCGCCGCCCGCTGCGTAAACCCGCTACGGCGGGTCCCCGGTCATGGGGGAGAATGGGTGACCGTGACCGACAGCAGCCTCCCGCCGCCCGGGCGGGACTCCCTGACCGATGACCTGCGGTGGCGCGGCCTGATCCAGGACTCCACCAACCTCGACGAGCTGCGTACGCTGCTCGACGGGAGTGCCGCCACCTACTACGTGGGTTTCGACCCGACCGCGCCGAGCCTGCACGTCGGCCACCTCATGCAGGTCACCACGGCCCGTCGGCTCCAGCTCGCCGGGCACCGGCCGCTGCTGCTCGTCGGCGGCGCGACCGGCCAGATCGGCGACCCGAAGGAGAGCGCCGAGCGGACCCTCAACCCGCCCGAGGTGGTCGCCGGCTGGGTGGCCCGGATCCGTGACCAGCTCGCCCCCTTCGTCTCGTACGAGGGCGAGAACGCCGCGCAACTGGTCAACAACCTCGACTGGACCGGCGAGATGTCGGTGGTCGAGTTCCTCCGCGACGTCGGCAAGCACTTCCCGGTCAACAGGATGCTGGCCCGGGAGGTGGTCAAGGCGCGGCTGGAGAGCGGGATCAGCTTCACCGAGTTCAGCTACCAGCTGCTCCAGGCGAACGACTTCTTCGAGCTGCACCGCCGGCACGGCTGCCAGCTCCAGTTCGGCGGCTCCGACCAGTGGGGCAACATCGCGGCCGGGGTGGACTACATCCGCCGGCGCGGCGCCGGCCCGGTGCAGGCGTTCACCACCCCGCTGGTCACGAAGTCGGACGGGACGAAGTTCGGCAAGACCGAGGGCGGTGCCATCTGGCTCGACCCCGAGATGACCAGCCCGTACGCGTTCTACCAGTTCTGGGTCAACGTCGAGGACCGGGACGTGAGCCGCTACCTGCGCTACTTCAGCTTCCGTTCGCGGGAGGAACTGGAGGCGCTGGAGAAGGAGACGGCGGAGCGGCCGGCCGCCCGGGCGGCACAGCGTGCGCTCGCCGAGGAGCTGACCACGCTCGTGCACGGCGAGCGGGAGATGGCACAGGTGGTCGCCGCCAGTCAGGCGCTCTTCGGTCGGGGCTCGCTGGAGGAGCTCACGCCGGCGACGCTGCGCGCCGCGCTGACCGAGGCCGGCCTCGTCCACCTCGACGAGCTGCCCGACGTCGCCGGGCTCCTGCGCGATTCCGGGCTGGTCCCGAGCCTGAAGGAGGCCCGCCGGGTGATCGCCGAGGGCGGTGCCTACGTCAACAACAACCGGGTCACCGAGACCGACGCCACCGTGAGTCCGGAGGCCCTGCTGCACGGCCGGTACCTGGTGTTGCGCCGCGGCAAGCGGTCGTTCGCCGGGGTCGAGCTGCGCAGCTAGCCGTACGCCCGTGCCTGTGTGACGGGCGACGCCCCCGGTGGATTTGACGATCAATCCGCCGGGGGCGTAACTTTCTCTCTGCCAGCGCGGAACGGACGAAACGGGGCGAAAGTCCTGGAGGCCGGAGCGTGGCAACGAGCTTCCGGTTCGAGGGGTTGCACTCCTCGGGTTCGGGACCGGGCGGTGCCCCGGATTCGCCGCGAGGCGGATTTGGTGAGGCGGAGCCGACCGGGTAAGGTTCGACGCCGGCAGGAAACCGGGCGAGTTCGCGGGAGACCGCGGCGGCCGGTCTGTCGGAAGCCGCGATCGGAAAACGGTGGAAGCCGGTCTGGTCATGGTGCCCGGAAATTGGGTTGAAGTGGTGCGGGTCGCGACAGAGCGGTTTGACACGGCGGAAACCGCCGGGTAATGTAGTAAAAGTGCCCGGCGCGAGAGCGGCGGGGATGTGAACGAAATTGCCCCGGGTCGGGGGCTCCACGGTGTGGGGTTTCCGGGCGGTGTGTGGTTGTTCTTTGAGAACTCAACAGGGTGCTTGATAAGCCAGTGCCAAA
>NZ_JBVJHK010000027.1:0-67637 GCF_055586845.1 Micromonospora sp. NPDC049139
GATCCGCGACACCGCGGTCTGCGACAGCCCGGTCTCCTTCGCCATCGACCGCGTCGACCAGTGACTGTCCCGATTGGACGGCTGGCGCTCCAGCGGCATCCAGTGGGAGTTCCTGCCCCAACAGCTTGGGTTCGGCTCGGGGATGACCTGCTGGCGGCGCTTGGAGGAGTGGAACCGGGCCGGGGTGTGGCAGCGGCTGCACGAGCTGCTGCTGGCCGAACTGCAGGCGGCCGGCAAGCTGGACTGGTCCCGCGCCGTGATCGATTCCTCACACGTGCGGGCCGCCCGACGTGGCCCAAAAGCGGCCCGAGCCCGGTCGACCGCGCCCGCCCGGGCTCGAAGCACCACGTCCTGACCGAGGGCGCCGGCATCCCCCTGGCCGTGTCGCTGACCGGCGGCAACCGCCATGACGTCACCGAACTGCTCCCGCTGATCGACAAGATCCCACCAGTACGCGGCCGGCGCGGCCGGCCCCGCCGGCGCCCGGATTAGGTCTTCGGCGACCGCGCGTACGACCACGACAAGTACCGCAAGGCGGTACGCGGCAAGGGCATCCGCCCGCGCATCGCCCGCCGTGGCCAACCCCACGGCTCCGGTCTCGGTGTGTTCCGGTGGGTGGTCGAACGGACGATCGCCTGGTACCACGGCATGCGACGGCTACGCATCCGGTGGGAACGCCGCGACGACATCCACGAAGCCTTCCTCGGCCTTGCCACCTGCATCATCACGTACCGACACGTCGTACGACTTTGTTAGGACCTCTTAAGCCGGTTGATGCCAACTCCACCGCGTGACGCTGCTGGTAGGTCACCGGGTCAAACACCGGCGGCCGGCCGCCCTTGGAACCCCTCTTCCGCCGGCTGGCCGCCTGGTCGACCTTGATCGGAATGGTCGCCTTGATACCCCGACGACGCAGGTACTCACGGTTGGCCCGCGAACTGTAGGCCTTGTCCGCCAGCACCCGATCCGGACGGGTACGCGGCTGCCACCGTCGGGCCTGGGCACCCGGATACCGGCCAGCACCGGGACGAACTGGCCACGGCGCCGTGCCGTTCGCAAGGTGCTTCCGTGTACGTCGATGCCCCTACCTGCGGATTCCTCGACGAGCCACTGCTACTCTTCCCGGTCATGAAAACGGTTTTTATTACCGCTGGGCTGTGTGTGGTGTTGGCCGCCACCGGCTGTTCCGGTAGCGAGGCCGCCACACCGAGCGGTCCGACCGGTCCGGCCAGCCCGGTCCAGCTGACCAACTGCGGGCTTCCCCTCGGCATCGGCGCGCCGCCCAAGCGTTCGATAACGCTGGAACAGAACGCCACCGAGATCACGCTCAGCCTCGGTCTCGCCGACCGGATGGTCGGCACCAGCTACCAGACCGACCCGGTGCTGCCCCAGTTGCGGTCGGCGTACGAACAGGTGCCGGTACTGGCCAAGCTGTACCCGTCGCGGGAAGCGGTCCGAGCGGCGAACCCGGACTTCGTCTACTCGACCTACTCGTCCGCATACGCCCCGGACGCCGCCGGCTCCCGCGCCGACCTGGTCAAGCTCGGCGTGCCCGCGTACCTCTCCCCGTTCGCCTGCGAGAACGCGGCGGACGCGGTCCCGACGGTGAGCTTCGACAGGATCTTCAGCGAGATCCGCGACATCGCGACCGTCTTCGACGTACCGGAGCGGGGTGAGAAGCTGATCCGCGAACAGCAGGGCCGGCTGGACACCGCCGGGCAGCGGGTCCACACGGCTGTGCCGAGCGCTACCGGACAGCCAGGCTCAGGCCCCTCCCTGCTCTGGTACTACTCCGGCACCACCACTCCGTACGTGGCCGGGCACGGAGGCGTACCGGACGCGGTCAGCTCGCTTCTCGGAGCTCGCAACGCGTTCACCGATGTCAGCCAGAAGTGGCCCGCCGGCAACTGGGAGGAGATCGCCAGACGCAACCCGGATGTGATCGTGGTGGCCGACCTGACCCGGGGCGGCGACGGCGACAGCGCCCAGTCGAAGATCGACTTTCTGCGCCGCAACCCGGTAACGTCCAAGCTGGACGCGGTGGCCGGCGGACGGATCATCACGGTGTCCGGATCGTCGATGGATCCGTCGATCCGCAGCGTCGAGGCGGCCGAACTGGTCGCCGCGGGCCTGCGCGGGTTCGTCCGATGACCGCGCGGGATACCGCCGACGCCGGCGTGCGGGCCGCCGGGGCGCTGGATCAGGCGGCCGCCCGGCGCCTGCTCCAGCTCTGGGACAACCAGCAGTCCGCGTACGTGGCCCACCGTGACCTGCGGTTCGAGGCGATGTTCGACGTGCTGCGGCTGCACTGCCCGGACGACCTGACGATCCTGGACCTGGCCTGCGGTCCCGGCGCGATCAGCGACCGGGTACTGGCCGGCTTCCCGCAGGCCGCCGCTGTCGCGGTCGACTACGACCCGATGCTGCTGACGGTAGCCCAGGGTGCGCTCGATCGGTACGGCTCCCGGGCCGAGGTGCGCGACGTGGACCTGGCGACCGAGGACTGGGAGAAGGCGCTGGCCGGGAGGAGGATCGACGCCGTACTCAGCTCGACCGCGCTGCACTGGCTCTCACCGGCACAGCTGCTGCGCGTCTACACCGCCGCCGCTCGGCTGCTGCCGGCCGGTGGTGTGCTGCTGAACGCGGACCACCTCCGGTACGACGGGTCGGCTCCCACGCTGAGCGACATCGCCCGCCGGCACGACGAGCGAGTGCAAGAGGAGACGTTCGCCGCCGGCGCGCTCAACTACTCCGACTGGTACGCCGAGGCGGCCCGTCATCCGGAACTGGCGGGACTGGCCGCCGAGCGGGAACGGCGGTTCGCCGACCGGCCGCCGCAGGCCCTGGCCCCGCTGGAGTTTCACCTCGCGGCACTGCGTACGGCAGGCTTCGCCGAGGTCGGCACTGTCTGGCAGTACCTCGACGACTACGTGGTGTTCGCCCGCCGATGAGCCCACCGGTCGCACCATCCCTCGCCCCGGCACCCGATTCCGGTGCCGGGGCGAGGCGAGCCTCGTTCACCCCTGCCGGCACCTGGCGCCCGGGTGGCCGGTACGTCCTGCCGCTGGCCGTGTTCCTGTTGCTCACCAGCATCGCGGCAGCGGTCGCCGTGGGCTCGGCCGATCTCTCCGCCGCCGACGTACTGCGTTCCGTGGGCACCCATCTGGGCCTGCCGGCCCGCCCGCTGCTGCCGCTGCCGGACAGCATCGTGTGGGACCTGCGGCTGCCCCGGGTGCTGCTGGCCGCGTTGGTCGGTGCCGGCCTGGCCGTGTGCGGCGCGGTGCTGCAGGCGCTGACCCGTAACCCGCTGGCCGACCCGTTCCTGCTCGGCGTCTCCTCCGGCGCCTCCACCGGCGCGGTGGCGGTGCTGGTGCTCGGAATCCACGTCGGCGCAAGCCCCGTCGGCCTGGCCACCGGCGCGTTCGCCGGCAGCCTGGCCGCGTTCGGCGCGGTGCTGCTGCTGGCAGGTCGACGAGCCGTCGAGCCGACCCGCATCGTGCTCGCCGGGGTGGCCGTCTCACAGCTGTTCAATGCGGTGACCAGCCTGATCGTGATCTCCGACGCGCACACCCAGGACACCCGCAGCGTGACATTCTGGCTGCTCGGTTCGCTGACCGCGGCCTCATGGCCGGCGGTGGCGCTGTGCGCCGTGGTGACCGGCGTTGGCCTGCTGGTCTGTTGGGCCGCCGCGACGGCGCTGGACGCCTTCGCGTTCGGCACCGACACCGCACGATCGCTCGGCTTCTCCACCGGGCGAACCCGGCTGCTGCTGTTCGGCGTCACCGCGTTGGTGGCGGCCACGCTGGTCGCGGCGAGCGGGGCGATCGGGTTCGTCGGATTGACGGTGCCGCACGCGGTACGGTTCATGATCGGTTCCGGGCACCGCACGCTGCTACCCGCCTGCGCGGTCACCGGCGCGACCTTCCTGATCTGGGCGGACACTGCGGCGCGGACCGTGTTCTCGCCGCAGGAACTGCCGGTGGGTGTGCTCACCGCACTGCTCGGCGTGCCGGTGTTCGCCCTGGTCATGCTGCGCCGGACGGCTACGCCGTGACCGGCTGGGAGCCCACCGGCGGCGGGCGGGCAACCCGAGACGGCCGGGACGGCCGCGGGCACGTCACGGGCCCGCGTCCGGCTCTGCTGCGCGCGGACCAGATCGGATGGGGCGTAGCCGGCGTGCGGATTCTGGCCGAGGTGGCACTCACCGCCGAGCCGGGTGCCACGGTCGGACTGCTCGGGCCGAACGGCTCAGGCAAGTCGAGCCTGCTGCGGCTGCTGGCCGGGCTGGCGCGACCCGACTCCGGGCTGGTGCTCCTCGACGACGTCGCGTTGAGCACGCTGTCTCGGCGCGCACTGTCCCGGCGGATCGCGGTGGTCACCCAGCAGGCGGTCACCGACGTGGAGATGTCCGCCCTGGAGGTGGTCCTGTTGGGCCGAATCCCGTACCGCCCACGTCTCGCCGGTGTCGCCGCTGCCGATGTGGCCCTGGCCCGGCACGCGCTCGCCGAGGCCGGTCTGGCCGGGTTCGAGCAGCGGCGCTGGTCCACCCTGTCAGGTGGGGAGCGGCAGCGAGTGGACCTGGCCCGCGCCCTGGTTCAGGAGCCGGACCTGCTGCTGCTCGACGAGCCGACGAACCACCTGGACATCCGGCACCAGCTGGACCTGTTGCAGTTCCTCTCGGAGTCGGCGACCACCGTCGTGGTGACCCTGCACGATCTCAACCTGGCCGCACAGTACTGCGACCGGCTGGTGCTGTTGCACGCCGGCCGAGTGGTCGCGGCGGGTGCGCCCGCCGAGGTGCTCACCGCAGACCGGATCGCGCAGGCATACCGGGTGCGGGCGGACGTCGACACGGCGGCTGACGGCCGGCCCCGGGTCCGCTACCGCCGGCCCGGCTCCTGATCCGTCTCAGGCTGTCGTAGGTGGCTAAAGGATCGTCGCCGTGACTGGTTGGATCTACAACGATCGCCCTGAAGGCGTGCGGTTCCTGGCCGAGCGGATCGCGGATCCGGGCCGTGGGGAGATTGAGAACGAGATCTGGGACTGGGTCGTGCGTGGCGAGGACGACGCCGACGAGTTCGTGGATTCCCTTGACGAGGACGAGCAGCGCCACGGCGCCACCGACGAGGAGCTCAGGGCGGCGTACGACAAGGCGTTGGCCGCTCGGCGGGCGCAGCAGCGTGGGTGGGGTGAGGTGCGGAGCAACCTCGCCCGCGCCTTCCTTGATCTCCTTAGCGCTGAACAGGACGCGACCCCAGTGCACCCGCGGGACGGCGACCTCCAGTTCCCGCAGACGCGCCCGTTCGGCGGGGCCTGTCACCGACTCCTCGACGTCGCCAGGCAGCGAGGCGTGCGGTTCGGCGTCGATACCGAGTCCCGCCAGGTCGGTCCGTGGGGCCACCGCAGCCGCCCGGTAGCCGGAGCAGTGCGTGATGCTACCCACGATGACGGGCGGCCAGAGCGGCTCACGGCACGGCCCCGATGTGAGCGGTGCGGCCGCATGCCCCAGTTGTTCCAGGGCCTGCCGGGCACAGCGGCGGGCTGTGACGAACTCCCGTCGCCGACTGTCGAGCGCACCGGCGATCAGGTCCTCCTCGCCGGGGAACGGCTCTTCGCCCAGGATGTCCTCGAACTGTTCCACCACCGCCACTGATACCGGGACCAGGGACGTGATCACCGACCACCGTCCACATCATCCACGCTATCGAAAATGACATTCATACCGGTGTACGCTACGTCCTGTCTCCGTGCCCGCCCAATACGCACCCCCACAAGGAGCCTTTCGATGTCACTCGGCACCTTCGCCCCCCAGGGCGATCCCGTCCCGGCCCTCACCGAAATCTGGTCGGAACTGCTCGGCGTGCCCTCGCGCACCATCGAGCCCGAGGTGTCGTTCCTGCGTCTGGGCGGAGACTCGGTCCTGGCGGTCCGCATGGCCGCACTCATCCGCAAACGCCTGGGCGTGGTGCTCGCGCTGGCCGATGTGGGCGCCGAGTCGACGGTGTCGGAGCTGGCCGGGCTCGTACGCAGAAGGTCAGCCGGCGGCACCGCGGCCCGGGCGTTGCCGGTCGACCTGCGGCGGCGTGCCGACAAGGCGAGCCCGTTCGCGCTACTTCCCCTGCAACAGGGATACTTCGTCGGCCAGCAGGGCGGCTGGGAGCTGTCGTACGAGTCCGCGCACTTCTACAGCGATGTCGCGTTGCGAAACATGGACAGCGACGAGGCCGCTGAAGCCCTCGCCGACGCCCTGCGGCGCCTCGCCGAGCACCAGCCGATGCTGCGGGCCCGGGTCACCTCCGACGGCATGCAGCACATCCTGCCGCTCGACGCCCCCGCGGCCGTCCCCGAGCCGCAGGTGTACGACCTGCGCAACGCATCGATCGAGACAGCGTCCGAGAGTCTGGCCCGGCTGCGCGCGGAAATGATCGCGAACGGGCCCGACCCGACCCACAGTCCCGGACTCGACGTCCGGCTGACACTGCTGCCCGACGGCAGGGGCCGGCTCCACACGAACATGAGCCTGCTGTTGTTCGACGGATGGTCCGCCACGCTGCTCAACCGGGAACTGCTCGAACTGAGCGCCGACTGGAACGCCGTGCCCGCCCCGCTGGACATGGACTTCGACGACTACGTCGCGTCGGTGCAGGCCCTCCCCCAGAGTGATGCCTGGGCCGGCGACCGCGACTGGTGGTGGTCGCGCCTGGACACCCTGCCGCAGCCCCCGGCGCTGCCCCTGGCAGCCGACCCCCGGGAGGTCCGTACCACGACGATGGCCAACCGGGAGCAGTACCTGTCGCCCGGCCGCTGGGCCGCGCTGCGCGACCGGTGCGCCGCGCACGACGTCACCCCGTCGACCGCGATGTTCACCGCCTTCGCGATCACCATCGCCCGGTGGGCCGGCCACCACCGCCTCCTGCTGAACTCCCTGCAGCTCAACCGGCTGCCGCTGCATCCCGACGTGCATCGCGTCTTCGGGGCCTTCGCCTCGACCATGCTGCTGCCCACCGAACTCGCACCCGGCTCGACGTTCACGCAACTGGTCACCCAGGCACAACGGCGGTTCACCGAGTATTCCGGGCACGCACTGGTGACCGGTGTCGAGGTGTCCCGGGAGCTCGGCCGGCGGCGCGGCACCCATCGGCCGGTCGCCCCGGTGGTGTTCCAGAGCACGCTCGGCATGGACGCCGCCATGGGCGCTCAGCAGCCCGACGCCGCCGGGCCGTTGGGCGAGCTGGGCATGGACGACTTCTTCCATCAGCTGCGTACCCCCCAGGTGGCGCTGGAAGCCCGGTTCTACGAGCTACGGGGATCACTGGCCATCGTGTTCTCGCTGGTGGAAGAGCTGTTCGACGCCGCGCAGGTGGACGCCGCCTACGCCGAACTGGTGGCGCTGGTCGGCAGCCTCGCCGACGGCGAGGGCTGGGACCGGCCGGTCGACCTACCCACGGAGCCGGACAGCGACCGGACCGGCCTGCGGCTGGGGCAGTACGCCGACGACCGTCCCGGTGCCGCCGACGGCCCGCCCGCGACCGAACTCGAGCAGACGATCGCCATGCTGTGGGAAGAACTGCTGGACACGCCGGTGCTCGACCGCAGCGCCAGCTTCTTCGATCTCGGCGGCGACTCCCTGCTCGCCGTACGGGCCCTGGCCCGGCTGGCCAAGGAGGCGGGAGTCACCGTGCCGGTGCGCGACTTCCTCGCCGACCCCACGGTGGCCGGGCTGGCCGCGGTTAGCCGCGCGGGTGCCGCGCGATGACGGGCTCCGTCGGCGTGCTCGGTGGTGCCGGCACGGTCGGCCGGACCGCCGTCGAACGGCTGCGTGGCTTCGGGCTCCCCGTCCGGGTCGGTGGGCGTGATCTCGACCGGGCCGGCGAGGTCGCCGAGGCGAACGGATCGACTGCTGTGCGCGTCGACCTGTTCGATGACGCCTCGCTCGAGGCGTTCTGTGCGGGCTGCTCGGTGGTGCTCAACTGTGCCGGGCCGTCGTACCGGATTCTCGACCGGGTCGCTCGGGCTGCCCTGTCAGCAGGTGCGGGCTACGTGGACGCGGCGGGTGACTTGGTGGCGGTGGAGGCTCTCACCCAGGATCCACCGGCCGGTCTTTCGCAGCACGCGGCTGTCTTCTCCGCCGGGCTGATGCCCGGCCTCTCCGGGCTCCTGCCACGGCTGCTGCTGGACGGCAGCCCGGTGGCCCGCCTCGACGTGTATGTCGGCGGGTCGGTGGAGATCAGCGCGGCCTCCGCAGTGGACGCGCTGCTGACCCGGGGGCCGAAGTTCGGGCACGCGCTGGCGGTGTGGCGCGACGGACAGGTGGCGCAGCACAGCCTGGCGCCGCTGCGTTCCATCACGCTGCCCGGCTTCCACGGGCGGGTGCACGCCGTACCGTTCCTCTCCACCGAGATGATCGGTCTGGCGTCAGCGGCCGGGCTCCCCGAACTGCGCAACTACACCGTGTACGCGACGGACAACCTGCCGCGGGCCTTCGCGACCGCGTGGGCTGACGACGACGAGTCGCCGGAGGCGCACGCGGCCGCGATCGTGCAGGCGGCGCGGCGCGATGTCGAGGACCACGGACATCACTACGCGGTTTTGGCGTACGCCCGTCCGCCGGCCGGGTCCGGCCTGGTGCCTCGTCGGGTGCTGCTGAGGACACCGGACTCGTACCCGCTCAGCGGGGTGGTGGCGGCCATCGCGGCACGCGAGGTGGCCGCCGGTGCCGTCGCACCCGGCGCGCACTATGCCTCGGAGGCATTGAACCCCCAAACGGTCGCCAGAGAGTTGGCGGGCGACCCCTGGGTCAGCGAGCTGGCCCTGCCCTCTCGCTGACTGGCGCGCAGGTCGTACTCAGGTGGTGGCGGCGAAGAGCTGGACGCCGACCGGATGCAACGGATGGTCCGGGCCGGGAACGGAGACGATCTGGCTGAAGCCGGCGTCGTCCAGCTCGGCCCGCCACTGCGTCTCGTCGAGGAAGATCTGGCCGGTTCCCGCCCGCCTGTCCCGGTCACCCGGCCGCTGCCCGCCCGGCCGGGCCGACATCAGGAACTGCATGGACGTCAGGATCTGGTGCATCTCGCGCGTGGTCTCCACGAACAGGAGCACACCACCGGGCTGCAGCAGGCGCCGGAAACCGCGCAGGGTTGCGGCGATGTCGACGGCGTTGTGCAGCACGTTGGCGGCGAGCACGACATCGAGTGTGCCCTCGCCGACGTCCTGCGCGAGGATGTCCGTGTTGATGTCGAACCGCCCGTACCGTAGGCCGGCGTGGTCGGCGAACCGGCGCCGGGCGTCGGTGAGGAAGAACGCCGAGACATCGGTGAACAGGTAGTCCAGGGGAGTCTCGCGCAGCGCGTCGAGGACGTCCACGGTGGTGCCGCCGACCCCGGCCCCCACTTCCAGAACCCGTAGCGGCCGGTCGGCGGGACGCCATTGCGCTGCCCAGCGCAACGCTTCGGCCGTGGCGGCGTTGACGTAACGGTTGACGGCGTTGTCCCGGTAGGCGCCTTCGGCGGTGCCGGTCTCGCCGTCTGCGAACAGCAGCGCCTGCAGGCTGACCTCGTCACGCAACAGTGCGGGGAGGTACTGCACCGCGGTCTGGAAGAACCGGGTGAGTTCGGGCGGGTAGTGCAGGCCCCGGCGAGCGTCGTCGATGCCGTCGACGGTCGCGACCAGAGCCGTCCGTCCCGGTGCACGCAGATCGTGGTAGCGGTGACCGTCGGTGCTGAGCATGCCGGCATCAACGAGAACCGCGAGCCAGCGGCGCATGATCCATTGATGTCTCGGCGCGATGGCCAGCGCGGCCGCGATCTTCTCCTCGTCGTCGCCGGACGGTCCGGTGCACAGGTCCGCGCCGGCAAGGGTGTCGGCCATGGGCAGCCGGGCGATGCGGTCGAGCTCCTGGAGAAAGACCGGCAGACGCTCGGCGTCGTGCGGGTCGACCGCACGGGCGGCAGCGGCCGCGATGCGATCGGCCGGAACGCCACGGTCGACGGTGAGCCGCAGTCCCCGCGTATTGGCGCCCGCCTGCCGGAGCATCGCCCGCGTGGCCTCGCCGACGCGGCGGCGTACGAAGGCGGTGAACGGCTCATGGGCGCGGCCGGGCGCGGAAGCGACCGAGGTGAAGGCAGCGGCCGCGGGAGCGACGAGCGCGAGAGCGGCAGGATCGGACTGGTCCAGCACCACCGCGACGTCGGCTCCGGCCAGAGCGGTGCGCAGCTGGTGAGCGGTGACGGCGTCGGCGGCGTTCACCAGCAGCCGGTTGGGGATGCCGCCGATGCGGATCGGCCGGCCCTCGGCGATCATCGCGCGGGCATCGTCCATTCCGGCCCAGTTATGGGCGGCGGGCGGGACGCAGGCGTCGGCCGCTTCGACGTGGAGGACCGCGTCGAAGCGGTAGCGGGTCAACTCGGTGTCGGCGGTCATGGTCTTCGGGTAGGCGGCGATGCGCACGTCGCGGCCGCTGCCCATCGCGGCGCGGGCGAGTACGGCGGGGTCGAAGTTGAGTTCGTCGTCGCGGTCGGCTCGGGCTCGGGCGCGCTCGGTGATCACGGAGTCGGTCGCCTCCGGGTCGGCGGCGCGTTCCAGCCAGCGGCAGTAGGCGTCCAGCAGACCGGCGTGCCGGTTGTCGCCCACGATCACCACGCCGCCGGGTGCGACGAGCCGGACCGCGTCCTGCACCACCCGGCTGAGATAGGCGACATCGGGGAAGCACTGCGTGACGGAGTTGACGAGGACGCAGTCCGGTCCGACGGTGGGGACACCGGCCCGGTCGAGGGCCCGCCGCACCTGCTCGGAACTCGACTCGTGTGCGCCGGCGCTGACGAAGACCTGCCCCGGCCTGGCCCGCTGCTCGTGCCGGCGCACCATGTCCTCAGCGACGTCGGTGCCGACATAGCCGGCCAGGTGCGGGTACAGCCGGTCGGCGAGCAGCCCGGTTCCGCAGCCCAGCTCCAGGACGTGCCGTGGCCGCGTGGCGAGCACCAGTTCGACGGTGCGCTCGACCCATTCGGTCATGTGCGCGACGGGCAGCGGCTCCCCGGTGTCGGAGGCGCGCCATCCCGCCAGGGTGTCACCGTTGCCCGCTCCCGCCGCGTACGTGTAGTCGTACACCTCGGCCCAGTGATCCAGGTATTCGCGTACCAGCGGCCCCAGGCCGGGCCGGACCGCGGTGGCTTCGGGCCGCAGCCGGATCTGCAAGCCGGTGCCGTCGTGGGCTGCGGCGGCGATCCACGGGTGGACGTGCAGCCGGTCCAGGGCGGCGGTCATCTCCGGGGACACGTACGGCTCCGTTCGGTGGTCATGACAGGTGGCGGGCGAGGGCGGTGTTGAGTACGCGTGCGACAGCGGCGAGTGCCGGCTCGCGCATCAGGGAGTAGTGGTCGGCGTCGATACCGATCACCTCGGGAGGCATGGCGAGACTGGTGGACCAGCCCAGGTCGGTCAACCCGGGTGGGGTGTCGTCGACGCCCATGCCGATGCCCGAGTTGCGGGTGGCCCTGCGATCGGCTCTGACCAGCAGGGTGTGGGTCCGCTCGTCGCCGTGGAAGCCCGGCCGGTGCTGGGCGAGACTATGCAGGTGCCGGCCGAAGACCGCGACACGGGAACGGGGATCCTCACGGGTGCCGAGGAGCCGGTGCTGCCGGAGCCGGTCCGTCGCCTCCTGCCAGCGTTGCTCGGCCGGTACGCTCAGGAAGGCGTTCAACGCGTCGGTCGTACCCATGCCGAGGTCGATGTCGAGGTAAGCCTCCAGCGCTCCCAGGTGCCGGGCGAGCACTAGAGTCTCCGCCGTCTCGGGCTCGCCGGGGACCGCCGTGATGTAGGTGGGGTCGTTGGAGTCCAGCATCACCAGCAGCGCGACATGCTGGCCCTGGCTGTGCAGGGTCCGGGCCATCTCCTGGCCCAGGCTGCCGCCCATCGACCAGCCGCCGAGCAGGTACGGGCCGTCGGGCTGGACGGAACGCAGGACATCGACGTAGAGGCGCGCCAGAGCGGGCAGCTCGGTGGGCGCCTCGCCGCCGGACAGGCCAGGATCGGTCAGGCCGACGACGGTGACCCGCTCGTCGAGCCGCTGGCCGAGGTCGGCGTAGCAGGTCACGTCGCCGCCGGAGGGATGGACGAGGAACAGCGTCGGACCGGATCCGGTTCCGGCACGCAAAGTAATCGCCACGTCCCCGACCGGCAGCGCCGGGGTGGCGCTTACGGCCTCGCTGCGCCAGGCTGCCGGGTCCGTCAGGCTGCGCAGCCGGCTCAGGTAACGGTCGAACATGCGGTCGACCTCGGCCGGCGGCAGCACCGGCTCCAGCGCATCCCACTGGACCAGTAGCTGACCGTGATGCTCCAGAACCTGATGGTCGAGCACGGTCTGGGGGGTCTGGCTCAGGGCGGACACCTGCCGGCCCGCCCACTCCAGGTCACGGTCGCCGCCGATGACGTCGTCCAGTCCGAGCGCACTGGTGAACACGACCGGTACGGAGGTGAGCGCACCGGTCTGCGCGGACTTCTCCGCCAGCAGGTCGAGGGCGGAGAAGAGCCGATGGTCCAGATCGGTGAACAGTCGGCGGTGCACTCGGCCGGCGTGTTCGGCGAAGCTGCCGGCTGCACGCCGGTCCACCTCGTGCAGCAGCAGCGAGGTGAAGTCACCGACCACGCTGTCCATCGCCGGATGCAGCGGCGGGCGGTCGAACAGAGTCAGCGTGACGGCGAAGTGTTCCTCGCCGCTCCACTGGGCGAGCAGTTCGCCGTACGCGGTGAGAAGGGCGGCTGTCGGGGTGACGCCGTTGGCGGCGGCGTTACGGCGGAAGGCGGCCCACTGCTGCGCGTCGAGCCGGCCCGTATGCCGCTCGAACCGGCCGCCGGTCTCGATACCGGAGACCGGCAAAGTGGGTGCGCCGGGCAGGCCGGGCAGCCGGTCGCGCCAATAGCCGGCAGCCCGCGTCCACTCGGGGGTGTCGCGGCGTGCCGCCAGAGCTCGCACGCAACCGGCAAAGGTGATCGGCACCTCCGGCAGGGCCTGATCGGGATTCGCGTAGTAGTGACGCAGGTCCCGGTCGATGATCCAGTAGCTGCCGGCGTCGCAGACGAGGACGTCGATGCCGAGGAATAGACGAACGCCACCGCCCGGCAGCCGGGCCGCGCGGATCTGGACCAGCGGCCACCGATCGGACGGACCGGGTCGGCGGAAGACCTGCTCGCGCAGGGCGGCGAGCCGTTCGGCGCGTTTCTGCTCACCGGCCTGGGTCAGATCCACCGGGCGGATGCGGTAGGAGGGCACCTGTTCCAGTTGCCGCAGCCGACCCTGCCCGGTCGTGATGGTGCGCAGCATCGCGTGCCGGGCGATGACGAGGTTCCACGCCTGCTCGTAGCGGTCGAGATCGAGGTCCGGGCAGTCGTACTCCAGCGCGAAGTGACAGGCGGTGTCGCCGAAGCGGTAACCCCCGGTGCGGCCCGTCCAGTAGGCGTGCTGCACACGGGTCATGGCGAAGGTGCCGTCCGGGTCCGGTCCACCGGTCACCGTCGTGGCCGGATCCCGCTCTGCAGCCGGTTGCGCGCTGCCGATCGTCCCGGCCAGACCGGCGACAGTCGGACGGGCGAGCAGGTCCCGCAAGCTCAGCCGGACCCGGTACCGTTCTCCCAGGTCGGCGAGCATACGGGTGGCCAGCAGCGAGTGTCCGCCCAGAGCGAAGAAGTCGCTGTCGCCGTCGGTGACCGAGGCGCCGAACAGGTCGGACCAGGCTGCCGCCACGACCGCTTCGACGCCGGTGAGGTCACTGGTGACGTCGTCGTGCCGGTGTGCGGTCGTCCGGTCCGCGGCACGCATCCGGGTGCGCAGGTCGGTAGTGGAGACCGCCACGACCGGCGGCACGGTGCCGGCCGTCGCGGCGCTCAGGATCGCGTCGAGGGCGTGCATGCCGGTGGCGGCGTCGAGCGCGAAGGTCAGGTTGACCTCGCGTTCACTGCCCAGCGGCCCCACCTTCCAGGCGTCCCAGACCACGCTGACCCAGCGGGTGTCACCGATGGGCGGCTGTTGCGCGAGGGCGTCGAGGAAGCCGTTCGAGGCACAGTAGGGCCCGGTGCCGATGCCTCCGACGAGCGTGCCGGCCGACGACATGAGCACGACATGGCGGGGACGCTGCTGCGGCGGCAGGTCCTCGATCGCGGCCCGCAGGGCCAGTGCTCCCCGGGCTTTCGCCCGGAGGTGGCCGTCCACGTGTTCGGGGCCGATGCGGCGCATTGGTGCCAATTCTTCGGTGGCCACCACGCCCGCGGCATGCACCACGAGGTCGAGGGTGGACTGCGAGCTCACGTCGGCCAGCAGCGCGCCGGTGGCGCCGGGGTCGGCGGCGTCGAGCACCTGCACGGACACGTCGTGCCCGCGCTGGACGAGGTGGTGCACCGCGTCCTTGCGGTCGCCGGAACGGGAGGTGATCACGACCCTCATTCCCTGCCCGGCCAGGTGCGCTGCGATGGTGACGCCGACATCGCCGAGGCCGCCGATGATCAGCGCGGTCGTGCCGGGTCGCGCGGCCGGGGCGGAGGAGAGTGCGGGCCAGGGTGCCAGGCCGCTCACCCACCGCTGGGAGTTACGGACGGCGGTCTGGATTCCGGTGGATCCCCCTCGCAGGTCGGCGAGTTCGGCGATCACCGCCGGCGCGTGGGTCCGCAGGTCGGTGACGTCGACGGTGCGCCACGACAGTCCGGGCGTCTCCTGGGCGAGGACCCGGGGCAGGGACCGTACCGCCGCGGCGCCGGGCGCGGGCACGTCCGGGCTCTCGACGCGGCATCCGTTCACCGTCACCTGGAGCAGGAAAGCGGGTGGCGGATCGAGCGCGGCGACCCGTCCGTACCGTAGGATCTCCTCACGGGTCTGCTCGGGTGTCCGGGCGTCACCGGTGACGATCACCACGCCGTCGACCGCTTTGGCCGGATCGTCGAGGCCGACGACTTCGGCGTCGCGGGCACGCAGCGCCGCGCCGATGACATCTCCGGGGTCACCGGTCACCAGCCAGCGCCCGCCCAGACTCGGTACGGCGGGCAGCGGCGGCTCCTGCCGCCAGAGCGGTACCTGAACAAGCTCGCTGGTCTGTGGCTCCGTCGTCTGCGGCTCGGGGTCGATCCACAGGCGGCGTCGCTGGAAGGCGTACCCGGGTGCGACGACCCGCCGCCGCCCCGGCCGGTGCATGGCGGTGAAGTCGACGAGCACGCCGTGGCTCCACAGTTCGCCGGCGGCCAGGCGTGCCGACGCCAGGTCGGACAGTTCGCCGTCCGACGGGTACGTGGTGACGGTGGCCTTCAGGTGCGCAGGGCCGTGGCTGCGGGCGGCAGCGACAAGGGCCGCCCCGGGGCCGACCTGGATCACCACGGTCGGCGTCGGCTCCGCCGTCGCGGCGGTGAGCGCGGCGGAGAAACGCACCGGCTCACGCAACTGGCGGACCCAGTGCTCCGGATCGGCGAGGTCTTCGCCGACCATCGTGCCGGTCAAGGAGCTGACGGTGGGCACGATGGGCCGCCCGGCGCGCACCGACCGCGCGGCCGCCCGCATGTCCGGCAGCGCCGGGTCGATCAGCCGCGAATGCGCGGCGGACCTCAGTGGTAGCCGGGCCGGCGCGATCCCCCTGCGGCCGAGAACGGCGACCAGATCCTCCACAGCGCCGGCCGGCCCGGAGACCACGCAGGATTGTGGAGCATTCACTGCGGCTAGGTCGAGATCGGGGTGTTCGCGCAGCAGAGCTGTCACATCGGATTCGGACAGTGGGACGGACAGCATCGCTCCGCCGCCCGCGGCTCCGGCCAGCGCGCGGGATCGCACCGCGACGAGGGTCACGGCGTCGGGCAACGTCAGTGCCCCGGAGACGACCGCGGCAGCGTACTCGCCGAGGCTGTGGCCGAGCAGGACGTCCGGGTGGATGCCCCAGGATTCGAGCAGCCGGGCGGTGGCGACCGAGACGGTGAACAGGGCGGGCAGCCCCACGACGGCCGACTCGGCCGTCGTCTCGTCACCTCCGGTGATCAACGTGGTGACGTCGGTGCCGAGGTGGTCGCGGAACAGTTTCGCGCACTCCTGCACGCACGAGGCGAACACCGGCTCGTCGGCGTACAACTGCGCGGCCATGCCCGCGTACTGGCTGCCGCCGCCAGGGAAGAGGAACACGAGGCGCGGCGCGCCGTCGGTGCGCACCGCAGCGGTACGCCGCGGCGTGATTCCGGGGCCCGCGACGACCGCCTGCCGGTACGGGTGGTACTTGCGACCGTGTTGCAGGGTGTGCGCGATGTCGGGCAGATCTGCCGACGGCACCTCGCGTGCGGTGGCGTCGAGGGCGGCCGGCTCGTACGCCGAGTAGAGCAGGATCTGGGGCCGGTCGTCCGGCGAGGTGGCCGTCCGGTCGGGCGCCGGGCCAAGCACGACGTGCGCGTTGGTGCCGCCGATGCCGAACGAGCTGACACCCGCGTAGGGCGGGGCATCCCACGGTCGGGTGCGGGTGACCACCGCGAACGGTGAGCCGTCCAGCCCGAGCTGGTCGTTGATCGGATCGGCGTGCAGCGAGGCGGGCAGTGTCCGGTGATGCAACGCGAGCACCGTCTTGATGAACGACGCGATACCGGCGGCCGCGTTGGCGTGACCAATGTTGCTCTTGACAGAGCCGAGCCCGCACCATGCCGTGGTCCGGATGCCGTCGTGGCCGAATGCCTTGCGCAGGGCGGCGACCTCGATCGGATCGCCCAGGCGGGTGCCGGTGCCGTGGGCCTCGACGTATCCGACCTGCGATGGTTCGATGCCCGCGACGGCAAGGGCTTCCGCGATCACCCGGGCCTGCCCGCGCAGCGACGGGGCGGTGAAGCCGACCTTGTCGGCGCCGTCGTTGTTGACCGCGCTGCCGTGCAGAACCGCGAGGACGGGATCACCGTCGGCGAGCGCGTCGTCGAGTCGGCGCAGCACCACCGCACCCACACCCTGGCTGTAGACGATGCCGGTGCCCTTGGCGGAGAAGGGCCGGACCCGCCCGTCGACGGCGAAGATGCCTTCCGGCACATACCGGTAGCCGTGCCCCTGCGGGACGATCAGCGAAGCGCCGCCCGCGACGGCCATGTCGCATTCGCCGGCCAGCAGGGACTGGGCGGCCACGTGGACGGCGACCAGCGAGGTGGAGCAGGTCGTGGTGATGTTCATCGCCGGCCCGGTCAGGCCCAGCCGGTAGGCCGTCTGCAGAGGTAGGTAGTCGGCCTGGGTGGCGATGGCGGTCTGCAGGCTGCCGAGGGGATCGGGCCCGCCGCCGGTCGGATCCCAGCGGCCGGCGAGGTTGGCCGTGAGATAGGCACTCTGGGCCGTTCCTGCGAAGACACCGACCGCCTCGATGCCGGCGCCGCCGCCGTGCCCGCTGCGTTCTAGCGCCTCCCAGGCGGTCTCGAGGAAGAGCCGGTGCTGCGGGTCGGTGAGGGCCGCTTCGGCATCGGTGAGCCCGAAGGGGGACGGATCGAACAGTTCCTGGCCGTCGATGATCCCGCCGACCGGCACGTAGTCCTTGCGCCGACGCATGCCCAGAGGCACGCCTCGGTCGGCGAGTTCCTCGTCGGGGAACCGGGTGAGGCCTTCGCGCGCGTCCCGCAGCAGCTCCCAGAAGCGGTCGGCGTTCGGTGCACCGGGGAAGCGCCCGGCGACGGCGGTCACCGCAAGGGCGGGGTGGGACGGCGAAGGGGGCGTCATCGCGCTCCTCGATGGTTGGCCAGAAGGGGCTCATCCGTTATACATGAGAATGACAATCATTTCCATCGACGCGGTCCGCTGTCAACCGAGCCTACTGGAAATCGTTGTCGTTTTCATGTTGTACTACTCGCTCCGAGTCCTGGGGAGGAGCCGCATGACGGCCTCGCACACACCGCCGATCGACCGAGTGGACGAGGTGACCGCATGCCTCGCGGAGAGCCTCGACCTCGACCCGGCCGACATCGATCCCGGCCGCAAGCTCACCGAGCTGGGACTGGACTCGTTCGCCGCGGTCCGATTGCGGCGCAGGCTGCTGGACGAACTCGGTGTGGATCTGCCTCTGACCACATTCCTCAACGGCGCGACACCCGGCACCGTCACCGCGGCCGTGCTCGCCGCACCGTCCGGCGACGGGCCGGCGGAGACCGTCCCCACGACCGCTTCCGCTGCCGCCGCCGGGACCGAGCCCTTCCCGCTCACCGCGCTGCAGACGGCATACCTGCTCGGCCGCGATCCGTCACTGCCACTGGGCGGCGTGGCCACGTACTTCTACTTCGAGTACGACCGGCGACCCGGCGGCGACGCGGAGGCCGACGTCCGCGCTCTGACGGACGGATGGAACCGCCTGGTGGCCCGCCACCCGATGCTGCGGCTGGTCATCGACGAGGAGGCCCGCCAACGGGTGCTCCCCAGCGAGCTGCGCTACGAGATCCCGGTCACCGACTTGCGCACCGCCCCGCCCACAGACGCCGAACGGACCCTGGCGGACATGCGTACCGCGCTGTCCCATCGACCACACGCGGTGGACCGCTGGCCGTTGTTCGACATCCGCGCCGCGTTACTGCCGGACGGCCGCACCCGGTTGTTCGTCGGCATGGACATCATCGCCTTGGACATGGCCGGCTGGATGCAGCTCATGCGCGAATGGGGTCAGGCGACCACCGATCCGAACCTGCTGGCGGCGCCACCGGTCACCACTTTCGCGGCCCTGCTCGCCTACCGGGAGCAGGATCCTGCCGAAGCCGCACGCCGCGAGCGTGACCGCGCGTACTGGCAGAGCCGGGCGGACCGGCTCCCGCCTGGCCCGGCACTGCCCTGGAGCGCGACCGCGGAGAAGCTGGGTGTCCCGCACTTCACCCGGCATGCCGCGGCCCTGACCGCCGGCGAGTGGTCGCGGCTGCGGAGCCGGGCGAGCAGGCACGGAGTCTCCGCCACCGCCATGCTGCTGGCCGCCCTGGCGTCGATCCTCGGCCGCTGGGGCGCGACCGACCCGTTCTGTGTGAACACCACGCTGTTCGACCGGCCGCAGGACGACGATCGCCTGCGCACGGTGGTGGGCGACTTCACCACCACCGTGCTCACCGAGTGCGCCCCCCTCGACCCGTCCGGAGACGGCGGGTTCGCCGGCTACGCCGCCGCGGTCAACCACCGGTTCTGGTCCGACCTGGAGCACCGTTCCGTCTCGGCCGTCGAGGCGCTCCGAGGTCGCGGAAACGCCGGGCTCGTCCCCGCATATCCCGTCGTGTTCACCAGCGGGGTCGGACTGGCCGCCACGACCGAGCCCCCGACCGCCTGGCTGGGTGAGGAGGTCTTCGGAGTCTCACAGACCCCACAGATCTTCGTCGACCACATCGTCTGGGAGGATGGCGACCGGCTGCGCATCGCCTGGGACGTCGTCGACGGATGCCTGCCCGACGGCTTCGCCACCGGTATCCGCGACGCCCACCTGCGACTGCTGCGCCGGCTGGCCGACGACGAGCAGGCCTGGACCGATCCGGCCTTCGGCTGGGACCCGTCCTTCCGCCCGGACGAGGCACTGGACGTCAGCCCGTTCGGCGGCGACTGCGGGCCGCTGATCGACGACCCGCTGCGGGCGAACGCCGACCGAGCACCACAGGACGTCGCCCTCATACACGGGGACGACGTCGTTACCCATGGCGAACTGGACGCACGAGCCCGCGCCACCGCTGCCCTGCTCGCCGGACACGGGCTGGGACCGAGTGACATGGTGGCGGTGGCCGCTCCAAAGGGCGCCGCACAGATCGCCGCTACACTCGGCATCACCGCCTCCGGCGCCGGCTATGTCCCGGTCGAACCGTCCTGGCCGGCGGCACGGATCGCCTCCGTCTGTGCGCAGGCCGACATCAAGCATGCGCTGGTCACCGGCATGACCTCGGCACAGTGGCCGGACACCGTACAAATTCACGCCATCGACGACGGCGCGCCGGACGGCGACGAGGCCGCCGCAGAGCCACGCGCGCCGCGCCCGGGAGATCTGGCGTACGCCATCTTCACCTCCGGCTCCACCGGGCGGCCCAAGGGTGTGGCGGTCGAGCATCGCCAGGCCCGTACGACACTCGACGACATGGCCGACCGCTTCCCTCTGGAGGCGGGCGACCGGGTGCTCGCGCTGTCGGCACTGTCGTTCGACCTGTCGGTCTACGACGTGTTCGGTGTACTCGGCGCCGGTGGGGCGATGGTGCTACCCGACCCCGGCCGCCAGCGCGACCCCGGCCATTGGCTGGAACTGATGGACCGGCATCGGGTGTCGGTGTGGAACACCGCACCGGCACTGCTGGAGATACTCGTCGAGTACGCCGAGATCGACCCCGGCGCTGCGGCCTCGGCCATGTCCGCACTGCGCCTGGTACTCCTCTCCGGCGACTGGATCCCGGTGACGCTGCCCGACAGAGTGCGGGTGCTCGCGCCACAGGCCCGGATCATCAGCTTGGGCGGCGCGACCGAGGCGTCCATCTGGTCCATCTGCCATCCGATCGAAGAAGTCGACCCGGCGTGGCGCAGCATCCCGTACGGGCGGGCGCTACGCGGACAGTCCTTCCATATCCTCGACGGCGACGGGCGGCCCTGCCCGGTCGGTGAGGCCGGCGAGCTGTACATCGGTGGCGACGGGGTGGCGGCCGGCTATCTCGGTGACCCGGAACAGACCGCACAACGGTTCACCACCCACCCGGTCCTGCGCCGCCGCACCTACCGCACCGGCGACCTCGGCCGCTGGCGCTACGACGGGACGATCGAGTTCCTCGGCCGCGTCGACCGGCAGGTCAAAATCCGCGGCCACCGCATCGAGCTCGGCGAGATCGAAGCTGTGCTCAGCCGCGCACCCGGCGTACGACGCTGTGTGGCCCGGTCCGTGCCGGGACCGGACGGCGGCGCCCGACTCGTCGCCTATGTGGCCACCGGCGACGATGCGTCACCTCTGGCCGAGGACGTCTTGGTGGCCCGCCTACGCGAGCACCTGCCCGAGTACATGATCCCCAGCCGCTTCGTGCAACTGGCGACGCTGCCCGTGACAGTAAACGGCAAGGTCGACCACGACCGGCTGGGCAACCCCTTCCGCAACGACCCGCCTGTTCACCAGCCCCCTGCCGTCCCGGCGACCACGTCCGCACCGCCGCAGGTCGCGGCTCCGGCGGACCCGGACGACCTGACCGGACTGCTCGTCGACGCCGCCCGTTCGGGGCTCGACGTCCGCGTCAGCGTGCGCCCGGGCCGACTGGACGTCGTCTCGGCCCTGCGGGCGGCCACCGAACTGGCCGTAGCGGTCCGGCCGTCGAACGGCTCCTACGAGGTGGTGCCGGACCTCGACGGCGAAGCCGTTCTCGGACTCCGGATCATCGCCGAGCCGGTGATCCGTACCGAGGAGCCCACCACGCCCATCGGCACGTCCGACTCGGACATCGAGAACAGCGTGGCCGCCGTGTTCGGCGAACTGATGGACTGCACCGTCGATGTCACCAGGCCATTCTTCGACCTCGGGGCGACCTCGCTGACGCTGCTGCGAGCACACCGGCGGCTCAGCGACCGCCTCGGCGTGCCACTGGCGATGGTCGACCTGTTCGCCCATCCGACCGTCCGCGATCTGGCCCGGCTGATCGCCGGCCGCCGCGCTCCGGTACCACCGGCCACCGCGAACCCGCCCGCGACGACGCCAGCACGAGACCGGGCGGCAGGACGGCTAGCGGCGCGCGCCGCCGCGGCACGCACCACGCTCTGAACCCCGACCGACCCCGCGACAGAAGGCACCCATGAGAACCCGTATCACCCTGACCCTCGTCGCCCTGCTCGGCGCCGCGTCGCTGACCGCATGCGGCGATTCCGAGCAGGCCACCGCGACACCCCCGGACACCCTGCGATACGTGACGGTCGGGTCACCGGCCACCGCGAGCAACGACCCCCACGGCGGGCTCGGCAACGAATCCGACGCGGTGCGGTTCGCGCTGATGTACGACGTGCTCACCGGACAGGGCCCCGACGGACGCACCCAGCCGAGACTGGCGGAGTCGTGGAAACCGGACAGGAGCCTCACGAAGTGGCAGTTCGCCCTGCGCCGCGACGCCACCTTCTCCGACGGGAGGCCCGTGCGGGCCGCGGACGTGCTCTACTCGCTGCGCCGCATCGACCGTAAGGCGGCGGAGAACTACGGCCGGCTGGCCGCTTTCGATCTCGCCGCCTCGCGGGTGGTCGACGACCACACCGTGGAAGTCGTCAGCCGCAAGCCGTTCGCCGAGGTGCCGCGAGCCCTGGAATCCATGACGTTCATCGTCCCGGAGGGCAGCGACGACTTCACCGCCGCGGTACCCGGGTCGGGGCCGTTCACACTGGTCAGCAACGACGCGCAGAGCGCCGTGCTGGAACGCCGCGACGGCTGGTGGGGCACCGCGCCGTCGTTGCGGCGTATCGAGGTCCGGGCGGTCGCCGACCCGCAGGCCCGCGCTCAGGCCGTGCTGTCCGGGCAGGCCGACGTGGCCGCGAGCATCGCGCCGGCGGCGGCGCGACAGGCCGAGGGCCGCACCGACCTGAGCCTGGTCCGCCGGCCGGCGGTCACCATGTACCCGTTCGTGATGCGTACCGACCGCAAACCGTTCGACGACCCCCGTGTCCGCGAGGCGTTCAAGCTGGCCGCCGACCGGCCGGCGCTGGTGCAGGCCACATTCCTCGGGTACGGCCAACCACAGGACGACCTGCTCGCCCCGGCGGATCCGTCCGCGCCGCAAGGGCTGACCCCGCGTACCCGTGATGTGGCCAAGGCACGGCAGTTTCTCACCGATGCGGGCCAGGGCGACGGGCTGACCGTCACGCTGCACACCACGACGTCCTATCCGGGGATGGACACCGCCGCAACACTTTTCGCCTCGCAACTGAAGGAAATCGGTGTCACCGCTGAGGTGAAGATGACCCCGCCGGACACCTACTTCACCACGGTGTGGGGCCAGCAGGACTTCTACACCGGTTACTTCGGCGGTATCCCCTTCTTCGACGTGGCACGGGTGTCGCTGATCTCGGGCTCGCCGACGAACGAGACGGCGTGGAAGCGGCCGGAGTTCGACGCGGCGCTGGACAAGGCCCTGGGCGAGCCGGACGAGGGCGTGCGCAACCGCGTGCTCGGCACATTGCAACAGCAGGTTCGCGACGAGGGCGGGTACGTGGTGTGGGGCACCGGCGACGGCCTGGACCTGACCCGTTCCGGAGTGCAGGGTCTGCCCACCGGCGCCGGCTTCGGACGGCTCTTCATCGATCAGGTACGGCTGCCATGATGATCCTGCGGGCCCTGGTCCGCGCCGTACTGTTGCTGTTCGGCGTCTCGGTGATGGTGTTCGCCGCCACCGAGGCGCTGCCCGGCGACGCCGCCGAGGCCCGCACAGCGGGGCGGGCCACCGCGGCGCAGCTGGCCGAGATGCGGGCCGCCACCAGCTTGGACGCCGCAGTGTGGCGGCGTTACCTGGAGTGGGCCGCTGGCCTGCTTCGCGGGGACGCGGGCGTCTCGTTGATCTCGGGCCGGCCGGTGGCGGACGTGATCGGTCAGCGACTGCCCGCGACAGCCGCGCTGGCCGGTGCCGCACTCCTGGTGACCGTGCCGCTGATGCTGGCGTGGGCCTGGCCCGCCGGTGCGGGCTCGCCGGCCGGCCGGTTGGTCGCCGCCGTCGTGACAGCCACCGCCGCCGTCCCGCAGGTGGTCGTCGCCGCGGCGCTGACCGCTGTGTTCGCCGGGATGCTGGCCTGGTTCCCGCCGATCTCGCTGCTGCCGGCCGACGGGCGCCCACCGGGGCTGTCGGTGCTGGCGCTGCCGACGCTGAGCCTCGCTCTGCCGGCGGCCGCCTACGGGGCGATGCTGCTACGCGGGCTCGTTGCTGACATCGTGGCACGGCCGTACGTGCGTGATGCCCGGCTGCGCGGCCTTCCCGGATGGCGGATCGCCGCTGTCTACGTCGGACCGTTCCTGGTCGCACCGGCTCTGCGGGTCCTGGCCGTCGTCGCGGGTGGTCTGATCGCTGCCACCGCGGTGGTGGAGGTCATGTTCGGCTATGCGGGGCTGGGTGAGCTGCTGGTCGGCGCGGTCGCTAACCGCGACGTCCCGGTGGTGCAGGCCGGTGCGATGCTCGCCGCGGTGGCCGTGGTCCTCGGGATGCTGGCAGCGGATCTCGTCACCGTACGGACCGATCCCCGGCGGGCGATGACATGAGCATCGTGACGGGCGGCCGGCTCGGTTTCGTGACGTTCGCCGGTACCGTCCTGGGTCTCGCCCTGTTCGGCAGCCTGCTGGCGCCGCACGACCCCACCGCACCGCTGGGTGCGCCGTGGTCGCCGTCCGGCGGCGGAAACCTGCTGGGTACTGATGCCCTGGGCCGTGATGTGCTGTCCCGGGTGCTGGCCGGAGGTCGCCATCTGACCCTCACCGCCGGGGCGGCAGCACTGGTGGCGGCAGCGATCGGCATCGCCGGCGGACTGCTGGCGGGGTGGCACGACGGGCCCCTGTCGCGGCTGCTGCACGCGGCAGCGGATCTGCTTCTCGCCGTACCCCTGCTGTTGATCGCCCTGGTTTTCGCCGTCACCCTGCCCGGCGCCGTGGCGGTGATCGCCGCGACCGTCTGCGGCGGGGCCCCGCTGACGCTGCGTATCGTCGGCGACGCGGTGCGGCAGGTGCGCCATGCCGGCTTCGTCGACGCCGCACTGGGCCGCGGGGAGTCCGGCCCGAGGATCCTGGGCCGGGAGATCCTCCCGGCGGTGGCCGCGCTGGCCGGTTCGGAGATCGGCGCCCGTTTCGTGGTGGCACTGCAACTGGCCGCCGCTCTCAGCCTGTTCGGGCTGGGGCCTGCTCCCCCGGCCCCGGATTGGTCCGCCATGATCCGGGAAAACGTGAGCGGCGCGGCCCTGAGCCCCGCCGCGCTGATCGCCCCCGCCACAGCTTTGGCAGTGCTCAGCCTGACCGTCGCCGTCGTCGGCAATGCCGCCGCCCGCCACGCCCGGCGGCCGCTGTGACGCGGGATGGCGGACTGGAGGTCAGCGGCCTGCGCGTCACCGGCCGCGGTGGCCGGACCGTAGGCATCTCCCCTGATCTGCACGCCGCGCCCGGCGAGGTGGTGGCACTGACCGGCCCATCCGGAGCGGGAAAGACGGTGTGGCTGGCCGCCGTCCTGGATGCCCTCGAACCGCCGTTGCGCCGCTGCGCCGGCATCGTACGGTGGCAGGGAGAAATCATCGCGCCGGGCGATGCGGCACGTCGGTGGCGCCGCCGGCATACGGGGATCCTCGTCCAGGACGCCGCACAGTCGTTGCATCCGCTGCTGACAGCTGTCGCGTCGGTGGCCGAGACCGGGGTGGACACCAGTCGGGCGGCCATAACACTCGAACAGGTCGGCATCGACGCGTCCCTGCACGCCCGGCGGGTGCACCAGCTCTCCGGCGGGCAGACGCAACGCGTCGCCCTGGCCCGGGCGCTCGCGGCCCGGCCGCCCCTGCTGATCCTCGACGAGCCGACCAGCGCGCTGGACAGCGCAGCTGCCCAGCTGGTGGCCGCCGCGGTCCGCGCCCGCCGCGGCGATCCGCGCTTCGTCACCCTGCTGGTCTCGCACGACAGGGACTTCGTCGCCACGGTCGCCGACCACGTCGTGGTGTTCGGGACGGCGCCATCAGCGTCGCCACCGGTACCGTCCCGCCGTCCCGCGGCAGGCGCCACGGTGCTCCGCGTCCACCATCTCCGCCTGGATCGTCCGGGTGGGCAGACTCCTCTGCTGCAAGCTGTCGATCTGACCGTCGACGCGGGCGAATGCGTCGCCGTGCTCGGTCCCTCGGGATCCGGAAAGACCACCCTGCTGCGCTCACTCGCGGGACTGCACCCCGTGACGGCCGGCCACGCGGAGCTGGCCGGAACCCGCCTGCCGTGGCCCGTCCGGCACCGTCCCTCCGCCCTGTTGCAAGCCGTCCAGTACGTCGGTCAGCATCCCGCCGACACGCTCAACCCCGCCCACCGCATCGCCACCGCCGTCGGCCGGCCGCTGCGTACCTTCCGGACCACCGACCGAGCCGGGCGCCTCGCCACCGTGAACGCCCTGCTCACCCGAGTCGGCCTCGACCCTGCGGTGGCGGGCCGCCGCCCCGGTGGGCTGTCCGGCGGACAGCGCCAACGGGTGGCGCTCGCCCGCGCCCTGGCGGCACAGCCCCGGTTGCTGCTCGCCGACGAGATCACCGCGGCCCTGGACCCGGCCTCCACGACGACAGTGCTGGATCTGCTCGGCGAGATGCGTCACGACGGGCTCGCCGTGCTGATCGCCACCCACGATCCCGCGGTCGCCGACCGCGCCGACCGTGTCCTGACGATCCACGACCACGCCCTGCACCCACTGGAAGGAAGCCATGACCGACCCTAGAAACGAGTACGACGTCATCGTCGTCGGCGCCGGCGCGGCCGGCCTCAGCGCCGCGCAGGTGCTCGGCCGCCAGCAGCGCCGCACCCTGGTTCTCGACGGAGGGCCACCGCGCAACAGCCCCGCCGACGGCATCCACATGTTCCTCAGCCGCGACGGGTTCCCGCCGCTGGAACTGCTGGAGGCCGGCCGGCGTGAGCTGCATCCGTACCCCGGCGTCGAAGTCGTGACCGCTCGGGCCGCCGAGGCTGTCGGGAACATCGACGACTTCACCCTGACGTTGGACAACGGCGACCGGCACCGCGCTCGCCGTCTGCTCCTGGCCACCGGTCAGGTGGACCGGCCCTGGGCTGTCCCGGGCTTGCCGGAGCGTTTCGGGCGCAGCGTCATGCACTGCCCTTTCTGCCACGGCTGGGAGGCACGAGGCAAGAGCATCGTCGTGTTCGGCCGTGAGCCCGCTGAAGTGATGCTCGCCGCCTACCTCGCCGATCGGTACAGCAAGGAAGTCACCGTGGTGACGAACGGCCCGCACACGCTGCCCGAACCTGTTCTCGGCAATCTGCGCGGGCTGGGCATTCCCGTGACCCAGGAGCCGGTCACGGAACTCACCGGCGAACTGGACGATCTCACCGTCCAGTTCGCTGACGGCAGCAGTACGCGATGTCAGGTGGCGTTTCACCGCGCACCCGTCGAACAGCAGACGTCGCTGGCGGTGCAGCTCGGTGCCGAGCTTCTTCCCGACGGCTACGTGCGGGTCGACGAGTTCGCCCGGACCACCGTCGCGGGTGTGTCCGCCGCCGGCGACCTCGCCCGGCTCCCGGCCCTGCCCGACGGATTGACCCTGGTGAGCCAGGCTGCCGCCGACGGGGTCCGGGCCGCCGTCTGGCTGGAACAGGGTTTGTTCCGGGCGGCCCTTCCGGTGCCGCTCGGCTGACGGGTAGCGGTCGGTTCCCTTCGGTTCGGGAGCCGACCGCCCCCCAATCGGATTCGGCCGGTCGGACCGGGGTCGCGTCCGGCATCGTTGCTGGTCAGTCGGTGACGCGGGCCGCACGGTAGACGCCCAGCCCGCACGGCTGCGCGGCGAGGCCCACCTCGGCCAGTTCGGCGAGCAGCGTCTGTTCGTCAAGGACGTACCACCGGTAGGTGGCCGCCGCCTCGCTGACAAGGTCACCCTTCTGGTCGCGAACGCCGTAGCGCATGTGCCACGCGACGGCTTCGGGGCCGTCCGGCTCGGCACGCCCCCCGCCCTCGTAGGTGCAGGAGCCGATCCGCACAGCGGCGAAGTCCGCATCCGGGATCGCCTCCACACGCGCGGGTGCTTGCAGGTTCACCACCAAGGGGACCTCCGGACCCATCCGGTCGCCCAGCCGGCGCCACAATTGCCGGCGGTCGTCCGGGCTCAGGTGGCCGATCATGTTCATCGCGAGGACCCCGCCGATCGCGTCGGGCAACTGCGCCGTCTCGGTGCGCTGCGCGATGACGGAAACGTGTTCCGCCAACACCGGATCGTCGGCCAGCCGGGCGAGCAGCACTGCGCGCTGGACCAGGGACGGCTCGACGGCCAGAACGAATGCCGAGGGTGCCAGTTCGGCCAGCAGCAGCGTCCCCCGTCCGCTGCCCGCGCCGAGGTCGATTAGAGGGCCGACCGCCGAATCGATACCCCGTAGGGCCCTGGTGACCGGTTCGCGCAACGCCGCCCAGGCGTCGCGGCTGAGGATGTCGAGGAACTCACCGGAAGTGCTGTACTCGTCCGCCACAGCCCAACCTTATCGAAAATGAATATCGATTCGCATGTTAGATTCGGCCAGCCGAGCCCACCGCCGCCATGCCGCCGGAGGCCGTCGGCCCTGCCGGCCGAAATCCGCCCACGACCCATTGTCATCATCGTCGGCGTCCTGGCAGGCACGGCCGCCAGCGTGCTGACATGGCTGGCAGGCCACAAACCATCAGCCGCCATCGTGGTAGGCGGCGGCTGCTTCATCACCGTGGTCACCTGCCTGATGACGGTGGCCGGCTTCCTCACCGGGTGACGGCACTCGGCCTGCTGCGGCCCTCTGGTGGTACCCCGCAGGGCGCCACCAGAGGGCCAGTACCGTCCGAGACGCTGGCCGTGACGGACGCGCGTCGCCGAGCACCCGGGATGCCTATCTGCGGCAGTACCCAGACGGGGCGCGGGCACCGACCAAACCGGGTGGACCGGCGGGAGCATGGTCACCCGGTGCGAGAGATAGAGGAAGACAAGCCGGAGGTCCCGGACGACGACCATCAGGCCGATGACCAGTCCAGAGTTTCGTGATGGGGACGGTGACGGAGTGATGCGGTCGGCGTGGACCAGGTGGGCACGGGCGGTAGAGCATCAGCGAGTGCTGGCCCGCCGGCCTCGGGAGTCCGTGGGAGTGAGCTCCTACGAGTACGTGCGCTTCGACAGCGATTCGGCCGCGACTGATCCGCTGTTGCGGATGCACTGGCAGCTCCGGATCAGGCATCCATACTTGCTTGCCGTGGCAGGGCGGCCCTTCCGTTCACTCGAGTAGTGCCTGTGTGACGGCGAGGCGGTCATGGTCGGGAAGGGCAGCGAATCGGGTGAGCACGTCACGAGCGACCAGGTGCGGGAGCACTCGGTCGCTCGCCGACGCACTCAGCAGCCGGCTGCAGAGAGGCAGGGGGTCGGGGGCTGCCTCGCTGTCAACGTCATCGCAGTCGTACAGGGCGCGGCGGGTCGCCGCGAGCAGTTGGGCCACGGATTCGCCGCGTGCGTCGAGGTCGTGGATGGTTTGGGCGAGGAGTATGGCTGCGAGCCGACTGGCTGCGGCCGGTGTGTTGGCGGCGGTAGCGGCACCCGCAACGGCGGAGTAGAGCCACTGCCCAACCGGTGCGGTACCGTTACGCTCCGCCTCGGACAGCAGGCGCCGATACAGGGCTATTGCACGGTGTTCGTCGGCCCATGCTGCCGCGCGGGCTATGACGGCCGCGACGGCTCCAGGCATCCATCTCTCGTCCTCTGCGAGTTCCAGCAACCTTCCTTCGTCCAGGGGCAGGTCGCCTACGCGTCCCTTGATCATGCAGCGCACGGTCGTTTCGCGGCGGAAGATTGCTATGGTCTGCCTCTCGGCGAGGTAGTCGATCAGCGCTGGGGTTGAGAATGCGGGCAACCCGCTGTGGCGGGCGATGGCCCGAAGGACTGGATCGTCAACCCAGACCGGGATGTCGCGTGCGTGTGCGAGGTCTATGACCGACATCCAAGCGCCGAACTCGGGACGGTCAAAGTCCTCCGCGACCCGCAGGTCCGGGCATCACTTGGAAGCGACCGCATCAGCGACCTACGCATTACGAGATCAAGTTGACCGTCATGGCGACCTGGGCGTATGGGGTCCAACAGCGGAATTGATTCGCGACATCTCACACTTCTCTGTTGCTGTCCGTCGGCCTCTTGCGGACTGGATGCGGACCGGTGACGAGGACGGCGCTGGGCAGGTCGGCCCTATGCTTTCGGCATGGCAACAGAGCATGGGTTCATCGACCTAGATCAGAGAGAGGGTGATCCTGCCGGATCGGACGAGAGTCCGGGTGAGCGCATGCCGTCCAGACAACGTGTGGCGCTGTACCTCGTCGGTACCTTCGCTCTCGGTGTGGCGCTTGGCGGTGTCGGTGTTGCCAAGTTCCAGGAACGCCGCGAACAACAGGCACAGTCGGCCACGGTCGCGGTCAACGCCATGGCCGGCCCAACCAGCGGGGGCACCGGACGCGACGGGAATGCCAAGGTGGACGCCCAGCTCACGGTGGTAAATGCTGGCTCCATACCGGTCATGGTTCGTTTCGTTGGAGCTCAGGAGACGGGCGTGCTGGTACGCGACACCGGCCAGTCACTGTTGTTGGTCCCAGGCAGCACAGGCGGGATAGACGTCCGGCTGATGGTTGATTGCCGCATGGCCAGCCCGAATCCTCTGCCGATGCGCTTCTCAGTGCAGACCCCCGAACAGCGAACCGCCGAACTCACCATGCCGGTTGAAGTAAGCGCTTGGCGCGAGCGCGTCGACGCACTATGTAACGCCTCGCCTGCCGCGACGGGGTGACAGGCTGTCTCCAGGAAGCGGATCTCCTCGTCGGGCAGTCGCCAGACCGTCCAGCCTCCCCGGACGGGGACAAGGTGGAGCGCCCTACCGGACGAACCTTGGCCCCGTCCGGGGAAAGTGACCTGACGCAGCGGCGAGTGTGATCAAGTGCCGTACCGCGTGGTCACGCATCGGTCGTGCCGTCGAGCATGATCGGGAGTCACCACGCGGTACGGCGTTCGCTGACGATCCGCTGACTCTGGAACGACGCGCTGCGGGCGCCCGAGGACGGCCGAAGGCCGCCCGCAGGGCAGTCCGCAGGCGCGGTTGCCCAGGCCTACCTGACCTTCTGATCCGTAGATTCCCAAGAGCATGTCTAGGTGTTGCGGGCCAAGACGTTGTTGACATCCAATCTTGGTGGCGTGCGTGTGCGGGGCCCGCCCGTGAGTTCTTCAGCGCCTCTGTGGCCTACGGCTCAAGTCGAGTAAGCCTGGGTCTTAGCTCTTGCGACCGGGTACTTCCCGTCGGCTGAACTCGCTCGCGCGAACCATCGCCTTCCGTGCTGGCCGACCTGAATGGGGTAGGTGAAGGCGAGCGACACGTACTCGGTGGTGAGGACGTCTGCTGCTGGACCGGACCTGACGATGCGTCCATCGTTGAGTAGGACGGCGTGTGAGGTGCTCGGCGGAAGCTCCTCGAGGTGGTGGGTGACCAGGATCGAGGCGAGTTCGGGGTGAGTATGTTCGAGCGCTGCGATGGTCGCCAACAGCTGCTCGCGCGCAGCCACGTCGAGACCGGTGGTCGGCTCGTCGAGGAGGAGCAGATCGGGCTCGCAGATAAGTGCGCGGGCGATCAGGGCGCGGCCGCGTTCACCCTGCGACAACGTCGGCCACTTTGCCTCGTACTTCCCGGCCAGGCCGATCTGCTCGATCAGGGCATCGGCGGCGCGGACCTGAGAGGGTGTGGGCTGCCAGCGCAGCGGTAGCTCGATCGAGCCGGTCAGTCCGGTCAGCACCACCTCACGCAGCGCAAGCGGAGAGGTCAGCGGGTGTCGTGGATTGACATGACCGATGGAACGGCGCAGTGCTTGTAGCTCAACACGCCCGAGCCGGTAGCCAAGGACGTCGACCGTCCCGGAGGTGGGATGCGTGAGCGCACCGCAGAATCCCAGGATCGTGCTCTTGCCAGCACCGTTAGGGCCGATCAGCGCCCAGTGCTCACCCGGATGTACGGTGAAGCTGACCGAGTCGAGGATGGTCTGCTCGCCGCGCCGGAACGTGACCTCGGCGAGCTCGATGACGGGCCGTGCGTGGGCGACGCTGCCGTTGGTCACGCCAGGGCCGCCTTTAGTGAGGTGAGGTGGGTACGGCTGAGCTGGGCGGCCATGGCTGACTCGCGGTCGATGATGGCCTTCACGAGTTCGGCATGTGCCTCCTGGTCGTTCCCAGACGCGTCGGAGTCGCACGGGGTGCCGGCTGGCTGCAGGTTGAGCATGTCGATCATCGCCCGGCGGACCCGTGGCACGAACCCGTCGAAGAGTTCCAGCAGGACGTTGTTGTGGGCCGCGGCCACGACGGTGCGGTGCAGTGCCATGTCGGCATCGACGTACTTCTCAGCGCTCTGCCCTGCTGTGACGCGTTGCGCGAGGGCCCGTCGCATTGCTCGTATGTCCGATGCGGTACGCCGCTGAGCCGCGAGCGATGCCGCCTCGGTTTCGATGGCGATGCGGCCCTCGATGACCGCGGCGATGTCTGCTTGTCGTAGTACCAGGTCCCAGTCCTCGTTGACGTCGAGCGCCGTGACGAACACCCCTGCACCCTGCCGGGTCTCGAGAACGCCACGCCCGGCCAGTTGTCGGATCGCCTCGCGAACCGTCGATCGGCCGACGCCGAGCTGGGGGCCCAGCGTCGTCTCGCCGGGGAGCTTCGCGCCGAGGTGCCACTCGCCCGCGCGGATCCGCTCGAGAAGGAGTTGCGCAGCCTGGTCAGCCAATGAGGTTCGCTGTACCTGCTCCATGAGCCGTCCCTCTCAGTCCGAGGTGGCGGTGTCGTCGGTGATCGTGTGGATCCCGCTGGGCCGATCCAGCGCGGCGACCGTGCGCTCCGCGGCGGCATCGATATGGATGCGGGGGCCGGCGGGCGGGGCGTCGGGATAGAACGTCTCAGGTCCGTAGAACTGGCCGTAGCGCAGTACGACGCCACCGAAGCCGAGAATGGCGTCCTCGAGCGCCCGGACGGCCTCAGCGCCGTTGCCGGGTGGCAGCTCCCAGGCAACGCTCTGCGCGAGGAGTCGCCCGCAATCCGCGGCAGTGGCTGCAGCGATGAGGTTGTGTGTCCCCTCGATGCGAATGCGTGCGTTGTCTGCCCGTCGAGCCGGAAGCTCCTCGGTGGTGTCAGGCAGGTCGGTGAGCTCATGGAGGACCAGGTCGGGTCGGAAGCCCTTCACCGCGGTCGTGAGCGCGGCGACGTCGTAGACATCGCACACCACGGGCTCTGCACCGAGCTCCTGGACCAGCGCCGCCTTCGACGCGGTGCGGGTCATCCCGGCCACGGTGTGGCCGGCCCGGGTGAGCAGAGGCAGCAAGCGCGATCCGATCACGCCGGTCGCCCCGGCGACGAACACTCGAAGTGCTGGAACGTTGGACGAAACAGTCGCTGGCTCGTCATTCATGATGAGAACTCTACCTGTCTACTTGTCTGAGGAGTTGTGCTAGCGTGCCTGGGTGCTGATCCAGCAGGTGCTTCTCCTTCGCTGCCACGGCGGGGCCTCGTCGAACCGGCTTCCCACCGTGGAGTCGAGACGTGCGCCGGTTCATCTCCCAGCCTCGATGAGAAGGAACCGCCAGCATGTCCAGCTTTCCCACGATCGCCACGCCCTCAGGTCCTGTTCCGGATGCCGCTCCCGCCTGGAACCGCCAGCGGGAATCGCAGATGCCGTCGTACCGTTACCGCGACGTCTACGCACGCGTCGAGATCCCCCTCACCGAACGTGACTGGCCCAGCCGCCGCCTGACCAAGGCTCCGTTGTGGGTGCCGGTCGACCTGCGTGATGGCAACCAGGCACTGCCCGAGCCTATGGATCCTGGGCGCAAGCGCCGGTTCTTCGAGCTGATGGTGGCGATGGGCTACAAGGAGATCGAGGTCGGCTATCCGTCGGCGTCCCAGACGGACTTCGACTTCGTGCGCCTCATCGCGGAGTCCGACATCGCGCCTGAGGACATCACCATCGTGGTCTTCACGCCGGCCCGTCGCGACCTGATCGAGCGAACGGTGGACTCGATCCGCGGCATCCCGAACCAGGTCGTGATCCACATGTACACCGCCACCGCCCCGACCTGGCGCGATGTCGTGCTCGGTCACCCGGCCGACGAACTGAAGGAGCTCATCCTCCGTGGCGGTCGCGACGTCCTGGCACTCACCGACGGCATGCTGAACGTGAGATTCGAGTTCTCGCCCGAGGTCTTCAATCTCACCGAGCCCGACTACGTCCTCGACATCTGCGACGCGATGACGACGCTGTGGGACGCGACGCCCGGACGGCCGGTGATCCTCAACCTGCCGGCGACCGTCGAAGTCGCGAGTCCGAACGTGTATGCCGATCAGATCGAGTACATGCACAAGAATCTCTCCCGCCGCGACAGCGTGATCCTCTCGGTCCACCCGCACAACGACCGCGGCACCGGCATCGCATGCGCGGAGCTTGCGGTGCTGGCCGGCGCGCAACGTGTCGAAGGCTGCATCTTCGGCAACGGGGAGCGCACCGGCAACGTCGACATCGCGACCCTGGCGCTGAACCTCCATGCGCAGGGCATCGACCCGATGGTCGACTTCTCCGACATCGACGAGATCCGCCGTACCGTCGAGCACTGCAACCAACTCGAAGTGCACCCCCGCCACCCCTACGTCGGCGACCTCGTGCACACCGCCTTCAGCGGCACCCACCAAGACGCCATCAGGAAGGGCTTCGCCGAGCACCGGGACCGGGCCGCGGCCGAGAACCGCACGGAGCGAGAAATCGAGTGGCGAGTGCCCTACCTGCCGATCGACCCCGCTGACATCGGACGCAACTACGACGCGGTCATCCGCGTCAACTCCCAGTCCGGCAAAGGCGGCATCGCCTACCTCCTCGAAGCCGAGTACGGCATCGAGCTGCCCCGCCGTCTCCAGATCGACTTCGCACGCCGGGTGCAGGAATGCGCCGACACCACAGGTCTCGAGATCGACCCGCCACAGCTGCTCAAGCTCTTCGAATCTGCCTACCTGACTCCCGACACCGATGACATCGAGCTGATCGACCTCGAATCCGGGAGCCACGATGGCACGAGCCGCACGGATATCCGCCTGCGCATCGACGGAGTGGAGCACAGCGGCAGCTACGACGTCGGCCCTGTCGAAGCCACCGCCCGGTTGCTCGAGGAGCAGCACATCGGCGTCGAGATCCTCTCCCTGCACCAGTCCTCGCTCACATCCGGGAACGACAGCGACGCGCTGACCCTCATCGAATACCGCAACAGCGGCGGCACTCACTGGGCCGCCGGGCGAGACCGGTCCGTGTTGACCGCCAGCGTGCGCGCGGTGCTCAGCGCCGCGCTCGCCACCGCCGGCACCCTTACGACCTCGTGCACGGTTGCGGATCTTTAAGTATCGATGATCGTTGTTCCTGGCATGGTTGGTGCTGCGATCATGATGAATCGTCGGATGACGGGGCTGTCCCGGCTGGTGATCGAGGGCCTGGTTGTGGAGCTGGCGCCGCGCTGGCAGGCCCGGCACCGCGATCGGCTTGCCGCGCGGGCGCGTCGGCGCGGGATTGGCGCTGGGGCGAAACACCGGTTCGCGTTCAGGGATCGCCTGTTGGCCACGCTGGTGCATCTACGGCACGGGTTGACCCATGACGTGCCGTTCCCCTCGTAGCGTGGAGGTCAGAGCTTGAGGGATAGAGGTTCATGGCTGAGACGAGACGGCAGTTCGATCCGGAGTTCCGGGCGGGTGCGGTGCGCATTGTGCGGGAGACGGGTAAGTCGATCGCGCAGGTCGCCCGTGACCTGGGGATCAACAGCGGGACTCTGGCGAACTGGGTGAAGAGGGACCGCGAGACTCGCGGTGAGGCCGCGGCCGGGCAACTGGCCGAGAATGAGCGGGCGGAGCTGGCCCGGTTGCGGCGGGAGAACGCCGAGCTGGCGATGGAGCGTGATGTCCTCAAGCGATCCGTGGTCCTGTGGGTCAAGGAAGCGACGGGCCGGTGAGCGTGGCCGCCTTCATCGCTTCCCAGAGGACCGAGCATTCCGTGCCGCACGCGCTGGCCTGCCGGGCGTTGGGGGTGTCCGAGTCGTGGTTCTACAAATGGCGTGACCGGCCGCCAACCCGCCGCGATGATCGGCGTGCCCGGCTGGCAGCCGAGGTCAGGAAGGTCTTCGACGACTCGGGCGGCACCTACGGCAGCCCACGCGTCGGTATCGAGCTGCGCGAGCAGGGCTGGCGGGTCTCGGACAACACGATCGCGCAGCTCATGGCCGAGTTCGGCCTGACCGCCCGTGTCAAGCGCCGCCGGCGGGGCCTGACCCGCCAGGGCACACGGCCGGCCGCGCCGGACCTGGTCAAGCGGGTGTTCACCGCGCCGGCGCCGAATGTCGCCTGGTGCGGCGACATGACCGAGATCCGCACCGACGAGGGCAAGCTCTACCTGGC
The DNA here is from genome assembly GCF_055586845.1 of Micromonospora sp. NPDC049139. Lineage (NCBI taxonomy): Bacteria > Bacillati > Actinomycetota > Actinomycetes > Micromonosporales > Micromonosporaceae > Micromonospora > Micromonospora sp. NPDC049139. The sequence continues at coordinate 36,095 of NZ_JBVJHK010000027.1, forward strand.
CACCGTCATCGACCTGTACTCCCGTCGCATCCTCGGCTACGCGATGGGCGCCCACCACAACGCCGAGCTGGTCGTCGCAGCGCTGAACATGGCCGCCGTCACCCGCGGCGGCAGCGTCGAAGGGGTGATCTTCTACAGCGACAGGGGCAGCGAATTCGCCTCGGCCGACTTCGCCCAAGCCTGCGCCCGATGGAAGGTACGCCAATCGATGGGCCGGGTCGGGTCGTGCTTCGACAACGCCGTCGCCGAGGCCACCTTCTCCACCATCAAGGTCGAGTACGTACACCGTCGTCATTTCCGCACCCGCACCGAGGCCCGCCTGAAGATCGCTACCTGGATCACCGACTTCTACAACCGGCGCCGCCGACACTCCGTCTGCGACTGGCGCTCACCCGCCGACTACGAACGATCAGAAACCCGCGTCCTGGAGGCCCGGGCCGCATAACGACGCCCTCCACGATTCCAGGGGATTGACACGTGCGTCGACCGGCTCACGGCGCGATCTCCAGGTCGTCGTCCTGCGGTAGATCCGCCTCGGCGATGTGACCATGCATCAACTCCAGAGCCCTGGCCCGGGTGATTCGCCTGTTCCGCAACGCTTCCATCACGGCCTTTGCGTAGGCGGGCGATACCCGTACCGATGCAAGGTCGGGCTGCGGTGCCCAGCCCAACGCCTCCATGAACTCCACGTGGGTCGGCCGAACCTGGCTCCAGGCCCTACGCGTCTCTGGGTCGATGGTCCCTGCCTGCTCAGCCTGCCGCAACGCCAGCAACCAAGAGGTACGGTATCGAGCCGCATAGCTCACGATCTGGTCCCGGCTCACCGTCCCGCGGGCTCCGGCTGCGGCAATCGCTTGCACGGGCAGCAGCAGTTCCGCGGCGAAGGCGTCAATCACCGCCTCCCGTTCTGCACGCGAGGCACTCACGCCGAGGTCGGCGGAATACTCATCACCAATGATGAGATGCCCCAACTCATGTGCAGCGGTAGCCCGCCGGCGGCCAGGATCGCCCGTAGTGCTCACGACAGCAACGGCGATGTCGCCCTCGATGAGCGATGCGCCGTCGCCTGGCAGGTCGGTAACCAGAACCCACTGACCTGCGCGCTCACAGACGTCCATGATGCTGCCGATCGGTTCATCGCCGAGCCCGAACCGCTGTCGCAACCACCAGGCTGTCTGACGCGCATCATCCTCGGATGCCACCGGGTGCGGGTAGCGAAGCAGCGGACGGGTACGCAATACGCCAAGGTCCAGCAACTGCTGGACATTGCGCAGCCACTCAACCATGGCGATTTCGAGGCGTTCCGACGACCGTGCTGCCTCAGTGTCGGTTTCCTCGGTCAGCGGCGCCGCCCGTCGGGACAACACCGCTGGCGGCGGCTGAATCAAGTACTCCATCGACACCTTCAGTGCCCTGGAAAGCCGAGCCAACTCCAAGCCGTCCAAACGGCGGCTGCCAGCCTCAACCTTGGCCAGCATGGTGCGGTCTAGCCCCACCATCGCCGCGAGATCCTGCTGCGAGATCCCCAACGACAGGCGGGCTTGTCGTACCTGCTCACCGACAAGGGGCCAGTCCCAGCCATCAGCCATGGTGCGATAATCGCACACTCAGCGCCGGAATGGGTCAACACACGGAAGTTCAGGGTTCGCGCATCCAAGTCTGGGGGTCGGTGAGCACCGTCTCGCCCTTCTCCCGCAACATGACCAGACACTGATCCCGGTCCAGATCCACTGGCCTCAACGCCAACGCCCCACCCCGACGGCACGCCGTCTCAATGTGCAACCGCAGCAGCAGAACTCCTCGACGTCGTGATCGAGGCCGGCGGACAGATCCTCATGGAGTTCTTCGTCGGCCGATCACCGCGCCCGAATGGGCCCGACGGGGCATGCCGGGACGGCCTACGGGATGTCGTTCCGGCTCAGTCGGCCCCGGACCCGGCCGGCGTGCCGCGCAGCTCGGCCGCGGCCTGGTTGACCGCGGCCCGGGCGGCGAACAGGTCCCGCTGCAGCGCCGCCAGCTCGGCCCGGGTGCCGGTGTCGACCTCGCCCGTGGCGTTCACGCCCCGCACTGCCGCCAGCGCCGCCTCCCAGACGTACCCGGTCGTGGTCAGCCCCGCCCGTGTCGCCGTAGCGGCCAGCTCGGCGTACTCGTCGCCGGTAAAGCGCACGTGCGTGCGGTGGTCTCGGCCTGGAAACGAGTACCGGCGAGACCGTGCTGTCACCTGCGGGATTGTGCCCGGCCGCCCGGCGCCGCCCCGCACCCTCGACCGCGACCAGGCCGTAGTCGCGCTCGATGACTCGCACCGCGGCCATTGCCCGCGCGTAGTCCTGTCGAGGGTGAGGGATCGGCCTGCTTGCCTGGAGCCAGGCTGTGTCTGGTTTCATCCCGTGTCGCACTGACACAGCACGCGGTAGGTCGTGAGGATGTAGGCATGAGTTCATCGCAGCCTCTCGCCGACCCTGAGTCCGAGCCGGACACGACCGCAGGCGGGCCGATGAATACTGCTGGCGTGGGGTCCAGGCCCCCATCGCCGGACTCCCCCGGGTCTACCCCGGATCACCGCTACCTGCTCGACAACGCCCGCGTGGAGGCGGGCGAGCGGTTCACCTGGCTGGCCGAGCTGTTCGACGGTGTCACACGGGGGCACTTCGACCGGCTCGGAGTAGAGGCGGGCTGGCGCTGCTGGGAAGTCGGCGCCGGCGGCCCCAGCATTCCCGAGGCACTCGCCACGGCCGTCGGACCAACCGGTTACGTGCTGGCCACGGACATCAATCCGGCCTGGTTGGACCCGCACGGCGGGTACGAGGTGCTCCGGCACGACATCGTCGGGGACCCGCCGCCGCAGCCAGGCACGTTCGACCTGGTACACGCCCGGCTCGTGCTCGTCCACGTGCCCGACCGTGCCCGTGCGTTGGCGACGATGGTGGCGGCGCTGCGGCCCGGCGGCTGGCTATTGGTCGAGGACGCCGACACCGAGCTGCAGCCGCTAGCCTGCCTCGATGAGGTTGGCCCGGCACAGCAGCGCGCCAACCGGCTGCGGCGCGCCATCCGGGAGTTGATGACCCGCCGCGGCGCCGACCTGCGCTACGGCCGTACGCTGCCGCGGGCGTTGCGTGCGGCCGGCCTGGTCGATGTCACGGCGGCCGGCTGCTTCCCGGTCGGCGGGGTAGCCTGCGACCGGCTGGAGACCGCGACGGTGCGCATGGTCCGCGCCGAGTTGCTCGCCGCAGGGCTGGCCAACGACGCCGAGATCGACGCGCACCTGGCCGCCATCGATGCCGGCGAGCTCGACCTCACCCTCGCGCCGTTGATCTCAGCATCGGGACGCCGCCCAGGCCAAGCAGTCTGCCTGAAGTTCTGCATGTAACTGGGTAGCAGCATGGAGCGGCCGGCCGGCCTCCACACCAGCGTGATCACAACTCCAGACGGGACCTAGCGGCCGAGCTGTCGGTTGATCTCATCAAGCACGTCGATGATTTCCAGCCTGCTGGTGCCGGTCGGCATGATGTGGGTGGTGCCGTAGGCGAGTTCCACCCAAGGCCGAGCGTACGGCGGCGAGTTCGTCTGCGGTGGCGTCCAGTTGATGCCAGGATGCGTTGGCCGCTGGGACGGCCTGGTCGCGCAGCCGCATGGTGATGATCCGTGCCGTGTCGGCGTGCGTGCCCGTCAGAGTGTTCCATTCGTCGTCGCCAAGGTCGTCGAGGGCGATGTCGATGACGTTTGCCAGCAGGTGGAGCATCTGTGGGTCGCCGGTGAGTCGGACGACGGTCGGGACGGCCCGGACGACGGTGCGCGTGATCGGCACGTCGTCCAGGCCGACGTGGCGCTCCCCCAGCATGAACTGGACGTTCTGGCGCTGCCAGCCTTGGGCCAGTTGCAGCGCGGTCATGCCGTCGGCGCTGACGGCGTCTGTGGTAGCGCCGGCCAGTAGGAGGGCCGCGATGACCTGCTGTTCGTTGCGTTCGACCGCGTGCATCAACGCCGTTCGCCCCCGCGCGTCGCGGGTGTCCACGTCGGCGCCAGCCTGCAGGAGCACGTCCACTGCGGCGTGATCGCCGCGTCGGGCGGCCACGACGATCGCCGGTGTCGCGTCGGAACGCTGTTGGTTGGCGAGCGCCGTAGGCGAGGAGAAGGCGCAGCACTGCCGGTGCAACGGGTTGCATCACTGCGGTGATAACAGGTGCTTCCTCGCTCGGGCCTGGGGCCGCCCCCGCTTCCAACAGGACCCGTAGCGTCGCAAGAGCCGCAGGCGTCGGGTGGAACGCGATATGGGACAGGGCCTCGGTCAGGACGCTCGACCTGGTGGCGGGCTCCGCCGTGAGCGCCCCGTGGGCGGCGAGGAACTGCACCGCGTCCGCGTGCGCCTCGATCACGGCAACGCGCAGCGGCGACGCCCTGTAGGGATCGGCTGGACCGATGCAGGCGCCGGCATCCACCAGCAGGCGCACAATTTCCAGCCGGCCAGTGCGCGCAGCGTCGGCCAGCACCGACCCTCGGAACCGACCAACCGTCACGTTCGGGTCGGCGCCGTCGGCAAGGGCCTGCGGTTCAACTGAAGGTCCGACTGCTGTGAGTCGGGCGGCGCGTCGAACCACCAATCGCGTAGACGCACTGGCCGCAACGGACGCGATCTGAACCGCGCCGAGCAGGCTGGCTCAGCGGCGGATTCATGCACCATGGCGCGTGGTCTGAGGACGGGAAGGATCAGCGCGGGCCAAGACTTCCGTCGCCGTCCTATCCGCGACGATCAACTCATCCAGTTCGGTGCCCGCCATGACGGCAGGCTATCGCTACGCTGTGGCCGCAGCCTCTGCCTGTTGGACTGCCCGACTCGTCAGGCTGCCGGCGCGCCGGTCGTTCCGCGCGGACCGTCGGGGGCAGGACCTTGATGCCCAGGACGGTCTCGACCTCGGGCCCGGCATGTCGGGCCCTTCGTCCACGTGCCGATTGCGGCGAGCGTCGTCCACCACCACGGGCCTCTGTCAATCGCCAGCGCCATCCACGGCGGCCGCCAGACGCCGTACGAACCGGCGGCAGCCGGCGATCCAGCCGCGACCTCAACCGCTCGGTCTGCGGCATGTGAGGGCGTTGGTGTTGGGCCGTGGGTGCTGCCTCATCGCCGCAATGCGCTACGCGAGAACGGGTCTGGTGGTTAGGAGTTGAATAGCCGAGAGGCGCCTTGTCGGCGGGTCGGCCGGGGCACCGTGTCTGGTGCCTGGGCCGACCCGCCCTGGTGAGTGGTTACGTCACATGACGTGTATGAAGGTCGCCCAGCCGTGTCCGATCCTGACCGGGTTGGCGAGGCCGGCTCCGCTGTGCGGGTAGTACCAGAGGTTTCCGTTCGCGTCGACTCCCAGGACGTCGGCGGCACCGTCACCGCTCCAGTCCGCAGCCATGACGTGCTTGAAGGTCGCCCAACCGTGTCCGATCCTCACCGGGTTGGCGAGGCCGGCTCCGCTGTGCGGGTAGTACCAGAGGTTTCCGTTCGCGTCGACTCCCAGGACGTCGGCAGCACCGTCACCGCTCCAGTCCGCAGCCATAACATGCTTGAAGGTCGCCCAACCATGTCCGATCTGCGTGTAGCCAGACAGTTTGTAGCTGTTGTTCGGGTAGTACAGTAGCCTCCCTGAAGAATCGACTCCTAGGACGTCGGCAGCACCGTCACCGCTCCAGTCCGCAGCCATGACGTGCTTGAAGGTCGCCCAACCGTGTCCGATCCTGACCGGGTTGCCGAGGCCGGCTCCGCTGTGCGGGTAGTACCAGAAGTCACCGTTGGCAGCGACTCCCAGGACATCGGCGACACCGTCACCACTGAAGTCGGAAACCCGTTCGCCGTCAGCCCCGGGCAGGCCGGTGGAAAGGCGGTTCTGGCTCACGGGTGCGGTGCCGGTGGGATAGTTGGTGCCGGCCTCCACGGTATTGGGGATTTCGCGGCTGAGCTGAGAATCGCAGTAGACGACATTCCAGTGAAGATGTGGGCCGGTCACGTTTCCGGTGGCGCCGGACGCGCCGATATGCTGCCCCTGCGCCACCCATTGCCCCCTGTTGACGATGGTGGCGCTGAGATGGGCGTACTGAGAGCAACGGTTGTTGCCGTGGTCGATCAAGGCGATGATGCCTCCGCCGGTGCTCCACCCCTCGTAGTAGACGGTGCCGGCCGCCGAGGCGACAATCGGGGTGCCTTGCGGCATGGCGAAGTCAACGGCATGTCGATTATAGCCGTCGTTGTGAGAATAGCCGCTTCCAGGCGTCTGGGTAATGGTGTACGCATGTCCAGCCCGGTAAGGCAGCTTGAACGGTGCGCCAGTGCCGGCGAGTGCGGACTCCTGAGGAATCAGGATTCCGAGCACGGCGACAAGTGCAGCCAAGCTGACTGCGATATCGCGACGCAAATGGACCTCCTTGTCTCTACGATCGGCGCGGAATTTGGAATGTTGGCCTTGCAGCTGCACGCTCATGAGCCACGGACTTTCGGGCGCGATCTGGCCCAAAGGGTGTCCCAACGGGGCCGAGACTGTCAAGAACGCCAATGGCTCTCTGCGTAACGGCCTGTTGCCCCGCCATGGCCTGGGAAGGGCTTCCACGTCCAGCCCCGACGGTGGGTCGTGGAACGGACCTTTGGCCAGGTTCAGGCGCGTCGACGCGCAGGGTCGCCTCGCCGTCGATCGGCACCAGTGTTCCGGTGAACGCGCCCACGCCCTGCACCGGCACCAAACCACCGAGGCAGTAGCTGCGGCTGACCAGCCCGGTCCCCGCCATGAGGCCCGACCACCCACCGCCTACGGGATCCGCCACCGGCGGCACCCGTGTCCCGCCCCGGTGTCAGTCCAGCCAGTACCAGCCGTCGCCGAGCGACCAGCGCATCCGGCAGGGGTCCGCGAAGCAGTCGAAGCTCGTGTCACCCGGCGTCCCGGTGAGGTACGCGTAGCCGGCCGCGCCGTCTGGCGTGCCGACCCAGACCGGCAGGAGGACGCCCGTCGGCCCGCTGCCCTCGGTGCCGATCCGCACCGCCCGCCCCATGGACGACAGGTGCCGCAGATCCTTCGGCAGAACCTGGCCGTACCGGTCGCCGTACTCGGCCGTGACCTTGTCGGCGAGCCCGGCCGCGGTGCGGAAGTCATCCCGGTGGAGGCGGTAGAAGTTGTGGACGAAGACGGATGTCCAGTCGACGGCCACGATCGTCACCGGGGCCAGCAACCCAGGAACCAGCACCAGCGTCAGCGCCTTGACCGGCCCGACCCTGGGCCACAGGGCCACCAGGGCGATCCCGGTGACGGCCATCGCCAGCAGCCAGCCCAGCCCGGTGATGATCAGGCCGAGCAACCCCAGGTTGGCCAGTCGAAGGCCGAAGAGATGCAGCCCGGCGACGACTCCCCATGCCGCCACGACCCCGACCACCCAACCGGCGACGACACGGCCACGCGGGCGTACAGCTGTCGTGGTACCACCTGCGACGACGGGCATCCGCTCATGATGAAGGTGGGCCGCAACACGGCCCCGGTCTCCAGCCGGCGGTGGACCGCAGGCTGCCCGGTGGATCTGAACGAACTCACCGACGAGGTCGAGGCGGCGTGAAGCACCTTAAGAGGTGGCCCCGACCGCTCGTGACCCGCAGCGAGCAGTTCCGCACCTGGTGGGCCACCCACGACGTGCACATGCACCACACCGGCGTCAAAAGGCTGCGCCACCCACTCGTCGGGGAGATCACGCTGACCTTCAACGAGCTGGGCCTGCCCGGTGACCCGGGGCTGAGCATGAAGGCGTACACCGCCGAGCCGGGATCCGCCTCGGAGGAGAAGCTGCGGCTGCTTGCCAGCTGGTCGACGGCCAGCCCGGTGGAGCGCTTCCCCGCCGACGCCGAACAAAGCTGACTCGCCCCGCATTACGAGCCGAGCGTCCGGCACCGGCGCTGGGCAGATCCACCGCGCCTGGAACCACGGGCAAATTCCTTCGCGGGTACTTGGCGAGTGTTGGTCGAAGGCCGGGAAGCCTCATGCAGACGCTGAGGGATCAGGTGGTGAGCGTGTGGAGTGGCGAAGGAGCTGGGTTAGGCGGGGGCGATCAGGCCGTGCTCGTAGGCGGCGATGACGAGCTGGGCACGGTCGCGGGCGTGGAGCTTGGCGAGGAGGTTGCCGATGTGCGTCTTGACGGTCTTGATCGAGATGATGAGGGTGTCGGCGATGTCGTCGTTGGACAGGCCGCGTGCGACCAGGGTGAGCACTTCGGCCTCCCGCTTGGTGAGGATGTCGAGTCCCCGTGGCGAGGCAGCGGGGCGGCTGACGTAGTGCTCGATGAGGCGGGTCAGGATCGTGGGGGCGAACATGGATTCGCCGGCATGGGTGCGGCGGATCGCGTCGAGGAGCTGGTCGGGTCGGGCGTCTTTGAGGAGGAAGCCGCTGGCTCCGGCGCGGAGCGCGCCGTAGACGTACTCATCGAGCTCGAACATGCTCAGGACGAGCACTCGGCAGCCCGAGAGCGTGGCGTCTGCGGCGATGGTGCGGGTCGCCTCGATCCCGTCTCCGCCGGGCATGCGGATGTCCATCAGGATCACGTCGGGGCGCAGGTCGCGGGCCAGCGACACGGCCTCGTGCCCGGTGGCGGCTTCTCCGGCTATGGCGAGGTCGGGGGCTGCGCCCACGAGCAGGGCGAGGCTGTGTCGCAGGAGGGGCTGGTCGTCTGCGATGAGCACCCGGATCGCGGCTCGCGCGTCATCGGTGGTCATGTCGCGCCTCGGTCGGGGATGCGGGCGGTGAGCAGCCAGCCGTCATCGGCCTGCTCGGCGTGGAGGCTGCCGTCGAGAGCGGCGACGCGTTCGCGGAGCCCGTCGAGGCCGTGGCCGGCACCGGGCTGAGGCTGCCAGCCGGGTCGCGGGCCGGCATCCTGGACTTCGACGATGATGGTGTCTGCCTCGCGGTGAATCCCGACGCGGGCGTGGGAAGGTCCGGCATGCCGGATCGTGTTGTTCAGGGCCTCGCGGACGACCGCGCAGACGGTGAGCTGCACGCCTGCGGTCACGTCGCCCACCTCCTCGTCGCCGAGGGTGACGGTCAGTCCGGCATCGTTCGCGGCCTTGACGATCGCTGGGAGGTCGTCGAGGGTGTCGGCCGGGCGCAGCGGGGCGGGTCCGGCGGTGCGCAACAGGGCGAGCATGCGGCGCAGCTCGGTCGTGGTCTGCCGGCTGGCGCGCTCGATGTCGGCCAGCGCATTCGCCCTCTCCGCCTCACCGTCAGGTCCGGTCAGGGTGCGCGCGGCGGCGGCTCGGACGGTGATGAGGCCGAGGCCGTGGGAGGCGAGGTCGTGCAGGTCGCGGGCGATCCGCAGCCGTTCGGCCTGCGTAGCCTGTTCCGCGGCCCATGAGGCCAGTTCCTCCTCGTAGTGGCGGCGCTCCGAGCGAGTGCGGGCGAGCGCCCAGGCGATCACCAGGGCGGTGACCCCCGCGGACACGGCCAGGGCCCCCCACACGGATACGGGGTTGTCGACGCCGACGGTCGTGAGCACGAGTGCGAGCATGGCGAGGACGGCGACGGCGACGAGCCACGCGCGCGAGCGCCACGTCGGCCGGTCTGTCTCCATCGGCCAAGTCTAGTTTTCGGGCCTCCCAGCCGGATCGGACCTGGGTCTGACAGACCGGGGTCCGAGCGCAGGCGGCGAGGTCTGGTCCTGGGTCCGATGACGCGGCCGAGGCGCTCTGGTGGCATGGCGGCATGCTCTCGATCAGCGGCCTCACCAAGCGGCACGGCTCCCGTACCGTCCTGTCCGACGTCACGTTCCAGGCGCATCCCGGCCGGGTGACCGGGTTCCTCGGTCCGAACGGGGCGGGCAAGTCCTCGACGCTGCGCATTCTGCTCGGCCTGGACCGCCCCACCGTCGGGACCGCCCTCATCGACGGGCGGCCGTACCGGAGCCTGTGCGACCCGGCGCGCACGGTCGGGTCCATGCTCGATGGCTCCGGTGCGCACCGATCCCGCACGGCCCGCAACCACCTCGCCTGGGTCGCCCGCGCGGGCGGCATCCCGAAGCGCCGCGTGGACGAGGTGCTCGACCAGGTGGGCCTTGCCGGTGCGGGCCGCACCCGCGTCGGCCGGTTCTCCCTCGGCATGGGGCAGCGCCTCGGGCTCGCCGCCGCACTCCTAGGCGAGCCGGCGGCGCTCGTGCTGGACGAGCCGGTGAACGGCCTCGACCCCGAGGGCATCCGGTGGATTCGCTGTCTGCTCCGCGGCCACGCGGACGCGGGCGGCACCATCCTGCTGTCCAGCCACCTGATGAGTGAGGTTACCGAGATCGCCGATGACCTCGTGGTCATCTCCGGAGGGCGCGTCGTCGCGGCCGGCCCGCTGGGAGAGGTCACCGCCGGCTACGCCACGCTCGAGGACGCCTTCTTCGCCCTCACCGGCACCGATCGCGCAGGGAGCACGCAGTGAGCCTGCTGCGCGCGGTCACCTCCGAACTGCGCAAGACCGCGACCCTGCCTGCTTCGCTCGGCGCGATCGGCGTCGCCGTGGCCGGATCGGTCGGGATCACCCTGCTCAACGCCTCGTATGCCCGCGCCGCCCTCGGCGGAGACCCCCGCTTCGACGGCTTCGAGACCTCCCCGGCCGAGACGGCGTTCGCCGCGGTTCCCCTCGGCGTCGTCGGGGCCGTCATCCTCGGCGTGGTCGCGATCAGCAGCGAATACACGGCCAACAGCTCCGACGCCGGAGGCGGACGGCAGATCACCGCGACCCTGACGGCCACCCCTCGGCGTCTCACCCTGCTCGCGGCGAAAGCCGTCGCCGTCGTCGTGCTCATCGCGATCACGGCGGCCGTGACGATCGCCGCATGTATCGCGCTGGCCCACCTCGTCATCGGCACCGCCGTCACGCCCGACGACACCGGCGAGACGATCGCTCGCGCCCTCGGGGCAGGGCTCTACTGGGCACTGATGGGGCTGCTTGCGTTGGCGATCACGGTTCTCATCCGCAGCGGCATCATGCCGCTCATCGTGCTCATCGCCAACAGCTCCCTCGTCTCGGTGTCGTTCCTCCTCTCCCAGGTCACACCATTGGCTCGGTTCCTGCCCGACCTCGCCGGCATCCGCTTGTTCGCCCGCGAGAGCTTCGCCGCCTTCGACGACGCGCTGGATCCGCTCACCGGCGGCCTCGTCATGGCCGCCTGGGCATTCGGGCTCCTTGCGGTCTCGGCTGTCGTATTCACCCGCCGTGACGCATGAACCGCCCCTTCGCCCGCACGATCGCCGCAGAGCTCGTCAAGCTCCGCAGCCTTCCCGCCCTGCTCGCCACCGTACTCGGAACGGTCGCCACAGGCATCGCCCTCGCCGCCGCCCTCGCCTCTTCGGCTCCGACGACCGGCGACACCATGCAGATCACGACCCAGACGATCGTCTTCCTCCAGGTCGGCCCCGTCCTCATCGGCGTACTCACCGCTGCGACCGAGTACATGGGACGCCAGATCGTGACTACCCTGACCGCCACTCCGAATCGTTTCCTACTGCTGGCTGGGAAGGCGGCCGGCTACCTGACCGCAGCGGCAACCACGAGCCTCGCCACGATCGGAGCCAGCGCGGCGACGGCATGGATCACCCTCAGCGCCCGGGGCATCCGCTCGACCCGGGACTTCGACCTCTGGCCGCTGCTCGGAGCCGTGGTCTACCTCGTACTCATCGGGCTGCTCGCTCTCACGGTGACCGTCCTGCTGCGTTCGCTGACCCCTCCGCTGGTGACGATGCTCGCTCTCGTCCTGATCGTCTCGCCCCTGTTGGCCGGCTACACCGAGCACGCCCGCTGGCTGCCCGACAAGGCAGGGAGCCTCCTTTACCTCCCCGACAACGATCTTCTGCTCACACCAGGCACCGGGGCGCTCGTCCTGCTCGCCTGGATCACCGCGACGGCGATCGCGGCGAGCATCGCGTTCCAGAGACGCGACGCATGAGGGCGCTCCACCATGTTGCCCGGACCTGGTGCCGATGGCGCTGACCGATCTCATCCGCAATGGCGTGCTCGATGGCGGGTTTCGATTGCCTTCGACCTGCCAACTCGCAGGCGACCTCCGACTCGCCCCGGCACCGTCGCGTTCGCATACGGAGACCGAGGCCGCGGGCTTGATCGAATCCAGCCAACCCGGCCGGGACCCGCGTGCGACCTGGGCAGGTGTGGTCCTCCGGGACGCCGCGGAGCGGAGCAGTACGTGGCCAGTGTGCGAGGTAGCGGTGTCGGGCTTGCCGATGTGCTTGGTGCGGTGCGAGCTGCCTGGGGCCATGCTCACGGAAGCGCCTTCTGACCAGTGGAGGGCCAGGACCTGGCCGGCTGGGCGCTCATGCTGCGGATTCCCGGCTTGGGTGACCCCGATACTGCCGAGCCCGCTTCTGCCCCGGCCCACTGCCCATCGCTCCACCTCTCCGACAAGGTGTTGCGACGACCGGATGACTCCGCCCTATACCGAAGCGGGCCCCGCAGCGGGTGTCGCGGACCAGGCAGGTCCCGGATGGCGCACCCGTCATTGCGTCGATCGGCCATCGGTCGAACAACTGATGTATCGCAGACTGTCGCTTCCTAGGTTCGTCCCCGGATATTCCGTAAACGCATTGAGACCCAGGTGGTGGGCATGGACGGAATCGATAGACGGGCTTTCTTGCGTGTGACGGCGACAGCGGGCGCGGTCGCCGTCGCAGGCGTGACCGTGGGGACTGGGGTGGCGGCCGCGGCCGTGCCCGGGTTCTACAACCCCTTTACGGGGTACCCGATCACCGACACGTGGGAGGGGCACCTGGCCCGCGGCTCGCTCGGCGGGATCGACTATGGCATGCCCGTCGGCACCCGGCTGCCTGCGGCGGGCGGCGGTGTGGTCTACAACGACCCCGACAACGGCACCGGCGGCTACACGGCGGTCATCCACCACGACAACGGCTACAAGACCCAGTACCTGCACCTGTCCGGGTTCGTCGTGGCGAACGGCACCCGGGTCGCGATGGGCGACATCGTCGGGTTGTCCGGCGGCTACCCGGGCGCGCCGGGCTCGGGCTCCTCGACCGGCCCGCACCTGCACTGGCACATGAACGACCCCTCCGGCACGCGCATCAACCCGCTGGCGTTCCTTGGCGGTGACGCGCCCGCGGGCGACACGCAGGTGTTCGAGACGGCACACAACTCCGGCTGGCAGCCGCTTCCGGTGGCCTCGATCGTGGCGTCGAAGGTGAGCGCGGTCCTGCGCGCGGACGGCACGAAGATCATCTACTCGGTGCGTGACGGGTACGTGTACGAGGCGGCGAGCAACGCGGGATGGCGCAACCTGCGCGTGCCCAACCTGGCCGGCGTGTCGGCGATTTCGGCGATCGCGGTCGGCAGCGGGGTCGTGCTCTACACGATCCGGTCGGGCGCGTTGTGGGAATGCGCGAGCGGCGACTGGGTTCCGTTCTGCGTTGGGTACAACGGAAGTCCGATCTACGCGGACGCGGTCAGCGCGGTGCTGCGGTCCGACGGCACACGGATCGTCTACACCGTGCGCGACGGCGCGGTGTACGAGGCGGCAAGCAACGCGGGATGGCGGAACCTGCGGGTGCCCAACCTGGACAGCGTGGCCGTCGTGTCGGCCCTCTCCCGCAACGGGATCACGACGCTTTACACGATCCGCGCGGGCGCCTTGTGGGAGGCCTCCAGCGTCGACTGGCGGCCGTACGCCGTGGGGTACAACGGAAGTCCCATCTACGCGAATGCGGTCAGCGCGCTCCACCGGCCCGACGGCACACGGATCGTCTACACCGTGCGCGACGGCGCGGTCTTCGAGGCGGCAAGCAACGCGGGATGGCGGAACCTGCGGGTGCCCAACCTGGGCGGAGTCGGTGCCGTCTCCGCCATCTACGCCAGCGGCACGGAGATCCTCTACACCCGGTGACACCGAGACGAGTGGGACACACCATGAAAAGTTTGCCGAACGCGCTACGGCGGCGCGTTGGTCTGCTGGCCCTAGCAGGGCTCATCGTCGTATCCGGGATCGGCTTCCCCGGTGAGGCACGTGCCGCCGACAACTCCAGGACCGCGTGGGACTTCTTCGTCGGCAAGGGACTCACCGCGGTACAGACCGCAGGCGTTCTGGGCAACCTGGCGCAGGAGTCCAACATCAACCCGCTGGCGCAGGAGCCCGGCGGTCCCGGCCGCGGGATCGCGCAGTGGAGCACCGGCGGCCGCTGGGACACGACCGCGAGCGCCAACGCGACCTGGTACGCGGCGGTGACCGGTCAGAACGTGTGGAGCCTGGACGCGCAGCTCGGCTTCATCTGGTGGGAGCTGACGAACATCCCGGGGTACGGGCTGGCGCAGTTGCGGGCGTCGAGCACGATCGCCGACGCGACCGTCGCGTTCCAGGACCTTTACGAGCGCTGCGGAACCTGTCACGAGTCAACGCGGATCAGCTACGCGACGAACTACTACAACCAGTACGCGGGCACGACCCCGCCCGCGTCGAACACGCAGGTGTACGAGACAGCGGACAACTCCGGCTGGCAGCCGCTTCCGGTGGCCTCGATCGCGGCATCGAAGGTGAGCGCGGTCCGGCGCGCGGACGGTACGAAGATCATCTACTCGGTGCGTGACGGGTACGTGTACGAGGCGGCGAGCAACGCCGGGTGGCGGAACCTGCGGGTGCCGAACCTCGACAACGTTTCAGCCGTGTCGGCGATTGCCTTCAACGGCGGGACCGTTCTCTACACGATCCGCGCGGGCGCGGTGTGGGAGTCGTCCAGCGTCGACTGGCGGCCGTACGCGGTGGGATACAACGGAAGCCCGATCTACGCGGATGCGGTTAGCGCGGTGCTGCGGGCCGACGGCACGCGGATCGTCTACACGATGCGGGACGGTTACGTGTACGAGGCCGGTAGCAACGCCGGCTGGCGAAACCTGCGAGTGCCCACGTTGAGTGGTGTGTCGGCGCTGTCGGCCATTCCCTATAACGGCGGCACGGTGCTGTACACGATCCGCGCCGGCGCGGTGTGGGAGGCCGCAAGCGGCAACTGGACGCCGTATGCCGTGGGGTACAACGGTAGCCCCATCTACGGGAGCGGCCTGTCCGCCATCTCGTTGGCGGACGGCACGAGAATCGTCTACACGGTCAACAACGGCCGCGTGCACGAGGCGGCGAGCAACGCGGGCTGGCGGAACCTGCAGGTGCCCAGCCTGTCCGGGGTCAACTCCGTCTCCGCCGTCAACGCGGGAGGCGTCAAGATCCTCTACACCCGCTGACGCCGGACGGCACCTCAGTGACGGGGGTGCCTCCGGCGAGCGGCCCGGCGTTCCGCGAGGGCGGCATCCCTGGACCAGCATGGAACCCCTGCCGGGCAGGGTCCAGGCCGGATGTCATGCCGATGCCGGACCGGCCAGCGCGACAGGGCCGCCCGTCCCCACCCCGACAGGGAGGCCGGGCGGCCCATCGCGCGGTGCGGCGGTCAGTCCGTGGCCAGCACCAGCGCCTTGTGCCACGCGCCCGGTGCGCGAGAGTGCGTTCGCCCCAGCCGAGGAGCCATTCGGAAGCCGCTGGGCCGATCTCGTAGCCACCGGGGTGCAGAACGTCAGGACTGGTAGGCGGGCGTCCAGCCACGGTCCTCGGGCCGCTGTCGCACCGCCGGGCGCGAACTGCGGTTCTCGTGCAGCGCGAGCAGGACCACCGAGGTCAGTACCAGCACCAGGCCGGTCCACTGGCTCGTGTCGAGTTGCCCGTCGAGCAGGGTGAGTCCGACCACGGCGGCCGTCAGCGGGAAGGCCAGTTCGGCCAGGGCCGCGCTCGATGCGGGCGTGTGCCGGAGCGCGTGGTAGTACAGCGACAGGGCGAGCAGGCCCGGTACGGCCGCGAGCAGCACCAGCCGCGGTACCAGCTCCACCGGAACCGTGACCGGCGTGCGGGTCGCCGCGGCGAAGGTGGCGAGGGTGACCAGTCCGACGGTGAACCGAAGCGTGGTGACGTGCAGGAAGGACAGTTCGGCGCTGACCATCCGGCCGAGGACGGTGCCGGCTGCCCAGAGCGCCGCGGCCCCGGTGGCCAGCCCGGCCGCAGCGAGGCTGCGGGGGTGCATCCCCAGCGGGTCGGGGAACGCCAACAGCCAGGCGCCGGCGACCGCAGGCACCGCGAAGAGGGGGAACCGCCGGTTCACCCGTTCCCCGAGCAGCGCGGCGGCCAGGACGATCGCCAGCGCTGGTTGCAGCTTCTGCAACACCTGCGGGGTGATCGGGTCGCCCAGCCGGAACGCGGCGGTGAACAGCGTCGTGGCCAGCGCCGAGGAGCCGGCTCCGATCACCAGCACGGCCAGCTTCGTCCGCACGGAGCAGCGGGCGAGGGTTCGTACGGCCGGGATCAGCCAGGGCGACACCAGGATCACGAGGACGACGTGTTCGGCCAGGACCACGCTCAGCGCCGGAAGCTGGCGGGAGAGCGGTTCCCGCAGCAGGCCGGAGAAGCCCCAGAGGCTGGCGGCGACGGCGACCAGCCAGGTGCGGTCGCTGGAGGCGCGGCTGGCGATCGGGATCATCGTGTCCTTTCCGGGGCGGTGGGGCACCGACCTGCGGGCCGGTTGTCGCGTTGATCAGTGTCGGGCGGCGGACGGGGTCGGCCGATCGGCGGACGGTGACCCGACCCACGAGCGGGCCGCCCCGCCGAGGCGGTCGATCCCGAGCGAGAGCAGGTGGGCGACGGTGTCCACGTCCCGCCGCAGCCCGGGCGCGGTCACCGGGAGATCGTGGTAGCCGTCGGCGAGGAACCGGCGGCGAGAGTCGGGGCCGAGGAAGGGCCGGAACTCGCCGGGATCGGTGAGTGTCACCATGGTGGTCCCGGTGCCGTCGGCGTCCGAGACGATGGACCGTGGGTGGGATCCGGCCGCCGTCAGCGCCGTGTCGAATTCCGGGGGCTGTGCGCCGGCAAGATCGGCCATGGCGACGGCCAACCGCGCGTCGGGGAGCGCCTCCCGGGCGATGATGAGCGCGGCGAGGACCTCCCGGTTCAGGTCCGGCCCGCAGGTGGTGCCGGCGACGACGGCGCCGGCGGCCAACGCCGCGCCGACCACCTCCGGGTCGGTCGCGGCGACGACGACGGCACGCACCCGACGGGCCCGCGTCAGCCTGCCGACGACGTCGAGCAGCATCGCCCGGGCCAGTGCGCTCCGTTCGGAGACGTCGAGGCCGACGCATCTGGTCTTGGCCGCTGCGAAGGGTTTTGCCGGTACGACCACCACCCACGAGCCGTCCGTCATGCGTCGGGTTCCATCCTGGTCAACCGGCCGTACAGCTCGGGTCGCCGGTCGCGGAGGAATGGGCGTCGACGGCGGGAGAGGTCGACGAGGCTCAGGTCCACCTCGGCCACCGCCACGTCGTCGCGGTCGTCGGCGGTCTGGGCGAGCACGTCACCGTTGGGGCCGTACACCGCGCTGAGTCCGAAGTAGTCCTTCACGCCCTCCGTGCCGACCCGGTTGGCGCAGATCACGAAGAGCCCGTTGAACACGGCGTGAGCGCGCAGCTCCAGCTGGAACACCTCACGCATCGGGGCGCTCGCCGAGGCGACCGGGACGCAGAGCACCGACCCGCCGCGTAAGGCGACGATGCGGCTCAGCTCGGGGAAGTGCCGCTCGTAGCAGATGATGGTGCCGACTCCGGTCTCACCGGTCTGGACCACTTCCGGCTCGGCGCCGCCGGGTTGGAAGTAGAACTTCTCGGGGAAGCCGTTGGAGAACGGCAGGTGCGACTTGCGGTACACCGACTTGAGTTCGCCGTCGACGTAGGTGCAGGCGGTGTTGTGGTAGACCCCCGGCACCTGCCCCGCCTCGAAGATCGACGAGACGACGGTCATCCGGTGCCGCTTCGACCGCTCGGCCGCCATCCGGTTGGACGGCCCGTCGAGTTCCTCGGCGTACTGGAAGTAGTCGAGGTCGGGCTCCGGCTGGACGAACGGCACCGCGAACAGCTCCGGCAGCAGCAGGATCCGGGCGCCCTGGGTGGCCGCGTCGTCGATCAGGTCGGCGGCCCGGCCGATCGTCTCGGCCCGGTCGTCGGTGGCGCGAAGTTGCAGGGCGGCGAGTCTCACGCGGGGACCTTTCCGACAGCCGGGGCCAGGCCGGTCAGAGCCAGCCCGGAACGGGTCTTGTACCGCTTGTTCACGCTGATCAGTACTGCGGTCAGCGGTTCCAGTTGCCGGGCCAGGCGCAGCCGGCCGGCGTCGAGGGCGCGGCCGCCTGTCACGTCGGCCGCGAGGGCCATCACCCGTTCCTTGGCGGCGATGTCGTCACCGCAGACCAGGACGTCCTCGTGGCTCAGGTCCGCCTCCGGGTTGAGCAGGAGGGGGGCGGCCAGGTGGTGGAATGCCCCGACCACGGTGGCCGAGGGGACGAGTTCGGCGGCCTCCTCGGCAGCGCTTCCGGCCAGGACGTTGCGGCCGTACGGCCCGAAGCGGTCGAAGCTCAGCGGGTTGACGCAGCTGATGACGATCTTGCCGGCCATCGCACGGGCCTCGAGACGCAGCGCATTACACGTTCGTGTGATGGACGCGCTGACGCTGAAGGTCCGCGAGCACGGGCGAACGGTCAACGTCCACGCGCTGATCGCCGTCGGGGTCAACGCCGACGGCCAACGTGAGGTGTTGGGCGTGGACGTCGCCTCGGACGAAGACGGCGTCGGCTGGCTGGCGTTCCTACGCAGCCTGACCGCGCGCGGCCTGTCCGGCGTCCGTCTGGTCACCTCCGACGCCCCGCGCCGGCCTGGTGGCCGCGATCGGGGCGGCGCTGCCGGGATCCTCGTGGCAGCGGCGCAGGACCCACTACCTGCGCAACCTGCTGACGAAGGTGCCGAGGTCGGCGCGGCCGTGGATAGCGACCCTGGTGCGCACGATCTTCGACCAGCCCGACGCCGACGCCGTCCGCGCCCAGTTCGACCCGGGTGGTGGCCACGATCGAGGCCCCGGGGCACTGCAGTGGCTGGAGGCCCGCCACCGGGCCCACGCCCGCGTCGAGGACAGGATCCGCTGCGCCAAGGACACCTGCCTTCGCCGGCCACCTTCTCGCGAGTTCGCGATCAACCAGGCCTGGTGCGCCGCCACGGCGATCGCCGTCGACCTGATCGCGTGGCTGCAGCTCATCGGCCTCGACGGCGACCTGGCGAAGGCTGAACCGAAACGGCTGCGCTACCGCATCCTGCATACCGCAGGTCGCCTCGTACGCGGCCAACGCCGCCGCTGGCTACGCACCCCCGCCACCTGGCCCTGGACCGAACAGATCACCGCCTCGTTCAACCGGATCGCGGCCAACTCCGCCCCCGGCTGACCAGCTCAGCCGCTGCCCCAACGACCTGAGGCCCCCCGGAGACCACGCCCGCCACCGCGACAGACGGCCCGCCACCATGCCCGGAACGAGACGACATCGATCAGCGGCGATCAGTGCTGCCGGGCGGAAGGAGCCACCCCCGGCGCGAACCATCGAGGCTAAGCAGTACGCGAATCGCGGCTGCTACCAGCACAATGCAACATAAACAATTTGACATCAACTGATACGCTGCTCTCACTTTACCCCCTAGAGGAGAGAGGCCGAAGTGAATAAAATATCAAGCATCGCGACCGTGCTCACACTCTCAATTGGAATCGCTATTGCCCCGACAGTGTCTGCCTACGCCGCTACGGACAGGAGCGGGGCGGAACGGCTGAACATCCCGAACAGCAGTGCGTGCAAGGCGGGTCGCACGGTCATGCAAGGCATGGTGGCAGGGCCAGGCGGCCAGCTCTACATCGTTTTCACAAAGGCAGCCGGCGCGGAGCCCGTCCTGTCCAGGTGGTTGCGCGACGGCTCAACCTGGGACGGCACTAGCTGGGTCTGCGCCGGGGCGCCAACCTCCATGCCCACACTCGGCCACGGTAACGACCTCGCCTACAATCCGAACTATCTGGGCCAAGGCCCGGCCTTGATTGCCACCCAAGGGAGTCAATCCGCGTTTCCGAGCGATAAGGTGACAATCGTGCGCCTGAACGCCGACGGATCTTTTGGCGCAACCGGGGAAGTGCGTCTACCGATAGGCAACATCAGCGGCCTCTGCTACAGCGCGACGGCTGCCGGCGGAGCCGGCAAATATGCTGCCCGACGGTTGGGTAGCCTGTGGACCCATCCCGGCGCTGGTGCGCTTACGAGTGGATGGACGCCGGTGAAGAGCAACCTGACGAGTCACGATAATCGTTCCGACCAAGGCATTGACTGCTCCGAGAACTACATCTGGAACACCAAGTCAATCAACACCTCAACGCCCACTACCGGGTGGAACTGGGTGTACCAGTACAACTGGTCTGGAGGCGATGTGGAGAGCGACATCGGAATTCCGGGGAACAACTTAACCGACGAGATCGAAGATGTTACCCATGTGGGGGGCGAATTCTTCGTCGGCATCAACAGAAACGACGGGCTAGCCGACTCCGTGAAGGTGTTCATCGAATAAATTTCGGGCAGTTGTAATGCTGTTGACGTATTTGTGGGGCACTTGGTTAGCTTGCCGGTTAACCGATATGGTGTCTCGCAGGACGCTTCCTGAAGAAGGGAGACAGCACCCCTGGTGACCAGAGTCTTACTCAGGCCGCTTCATTGGGACGAGCTGCCGATCCCCGTGGCCTCGTCCGGACCCGGGCTCGTCATCGGGCATCCTCGGTGTTGATGACAGATGTCATTTGACAGATGACACCCGTGTCTGCCCGAACATGTCCAGCACTGGGATTGTTGAACCATGACGAGATGGGCAGACAACGAACAGACAAGCAGGCCCCAAGCAAAACGGAGCCTTGCTGCCGACCTCATGAGCCTCGGTCCGGCTTCGACTCCCGGGCGTGAACTCCTCGCCGCAGTATTGCAGATGCCCGGCCCGCCGCGACTGTCGGCCTCGTCCACCGCCGTCGTGTGCATGCCGCCGGTGATCAGCCCGCCCAGCTCGGCGAGCGCACCTGCCGCGGCCGAGACGGTGAAGCTGATCTGCGCGGGAATCGCCGCGAGCACCTCTCCCATCGGGCCCTCGAGCGCGACTCGCCCTCGGTCGAGGATCGTCACGTGCTCGGCCAGATGCTGCGCCTCGTCGAGGTAGTGGGTGGTCAGCAACACCGTCGATCCCTGCGCGTTGAGCTCCTGAATGATCGTCCACATCGTCCGGCGCGACTGCGGGTCCAGGCCCGTGGTGGGTTCGTCGAGAACGACGAACTCCGGACCGCCCCAGATCTCCATGGCGAAATCGAGCCGTCGTCGCTCTCCCCCGGACAGGACCGAAACCGGAGTCTTTCGCCGATGATCCAGCCCCACGACGTCGAGAACCCGGTCGATCGAGTCCTCTCGGATGCTCAGGCCCTGCCAAAGGGCCAACTGGCCACCGACCGTCATCTCGTCCACCAGCCCGGATTCCTGCAGCATCGTTCCGGTCCGCCCCGCCACGACCGTCCGGTGCCGCCACGGATCCCGACCGAACACCCGCAGTGCGCCCGCGTGGGGGATCGAATCCTTGGATGCTCTCCAGCAAGGTGGTCTTGCCCGCCCCGTTCGTCCCGAGCAGCGCATGGATCTGTCCCGCCTGGACGGACAGGGTGACGTCATCGACCGCGACGAACTCGCCGTACGCGCAGGACACCCCCTCCACGACGACGACAGGTGAGGCGACGGGGACACCCGACATGCGGGTCTGCGATTGCGAATCAAGCACGCCTCAACTCTCCCGAGGTGCCCCGGAAGCGGCCAGCCACGCCCGTCACCGGCGCAAATGACATCTGTCATGAACACGCACGGTCAGCAAGAAGCCCCGATCTCGTCAGATCCGCGGCGCAACAAGACCGAGAAACGACGCTTGCGCCTGTTCGACGCGTTCAATCTCAAGTGCAGACGGAGCGTAGTGGCCACCGGCATGCCACACGATGTCGCAGGAACCACCCGCTTTTCGCCAGCGCTTCGCGAATTCCTCGGGCTTCTGGCCGGTGACCGTGGAGTCGACCGCGCCGCAGATGGTCATCAACTGCGGCAGCGGGCCTCGATCGCATCGCGCGATCGTGCTGATCGGGTCGTAGGCGTCGAGATCGTCGTCGTCCGGGAACTCGACGCGATGCTTCTGCCCGAGCCGGGATGCGAGGTAGGCCCGAAGATGGGTGATCGGTGAGGTGACGCAGACGCGCTCCACGAGGCCTGGATCCAGCATCGCGGCCAGGAGCGCGAGTCGCCCACCATGGGGCGTTCCCAGCAGGCTCACCTGGTGGCGTCCGTGTTCCTGCCGCAGCACAGCGCGGAGATCGCCCAGCGCGTTGCCCCCCAACGGCCCTCGGCCGGCAACCGCCCATCTCTTGCCGAGCTCCCCACCCCCTCGCAGGTGCGCGCAGACGATGTCGCCGACGGGCAGTTTCGCATTCGTCCCGCCTATCATGGCGATTTCGGTCTACGACCGTCCGTTCCGGACGGTACTCCTGGTGATCAGAGTCTTACTCGGAACGGTTCGCTGATTGGTATCGGTGAGCGACATCCCCACGTCGGCGCGCATGGACCGCATGAGCCCGGCTCGCGGCCGTCAGCCCACCACCACCGGGATAGCGCACCCCGAGCCAGATGCGTCACCAACGACCAAGGGCATGCCGACACGCCGCACCGCATCCAATTCAACCTCTGTAGCATCGCCGCTGTTGATGATGGTCAATCGCCTGCCTCGGTGGGCTAGTCGGAGGTGAGTTCCCTGCGCCGCATAACGCAGATCCTGGTCGCTGCCGTGGTTTCCTGCCTGGCCATAGCCCTATCCGCTGTGCCGGCACATGCCGCCGCCCAGGTCAGGGTGTACGTACCCAGTGGGCTGCCACTGAATATCCGCAACGCCCCGGCGCTGAGCGGGGCGGTAATCGGCAGTGTCCCCAACGGTAGCGTCGTCACCATCACCTGCCACGTTCGAGGGGATTCTGTCCAGGGCTTTGCCGGTGTCACCAACATCTGGGACCGACTCTCGAGCGGCGGGTGGGTCTCCGACGGATTCCTGGAGACCGGCTCGAACGGTCCGGTCGTCCCGCTCTGTGGGAGCAGCTCCGCGCCGTTCAAGTTCCCGTTCGCCGCTGGCCGTGCCTACACGATCACCCAGGCGGCGGGCAGCAGCTTCTCCCACAACGATGCCTACAACCGGCACGCCATCGACTTCGGCATGCCGGTCGGCGTACCGATCCTCGCGTCCGCCGCGGGCACCATCCGCTTCGAGGGCTGGGCGGGCGGCGGCGGGATCATGGCACTCGTCGACCACGGCAACAACCGGTGCTCACAGTACGCCCACCTGAGTGCCACGATCATCAATACCGGTGACCGCGTAGCGCAGGGGCAGCGGATCGGAACATCCGGGGCGACCGGCAACGTAACCGGCCCTCACCTGCACTGGAACATCGTCAACTGCGACACCCACACCAGCCGGGAAATCCCCAACAGCGTCGAGGTTGGCACCAACTACGTGGTGGGTACCGCTCCGGTCAGTAAGAACGGCTGACCGGAGCCGACCGGTCATCGGGCTAACGAGGGCGAGTGGATCCCGGTGCAGGCTAGGACTCCAGAAAGTACGGCGCCCTAGCTGTACTGCCCAGGGACGTTGGTTGAGATGGTGTGACGACACGACGTAGATAGACGTGATGACGAAGGCCTCCGATTGTGGGGTGGAACTGTCAAGGAACCGCTCCGACAACCTGGAGGCCTTCGTGTCCCACGTTGACGCCGCTGTGACTCCTTGCGCGTCTCCGCCTGGCGCGTCTGATCGTGAACAACGGCTGGCCGATAGCCCGAGCGGCCGAGCGCTATGACGTGTCCTGGCCAACCGCGAAGTGGTGGGCCGTGCGGTATGCCGCGCACGGTGTTGCCGCCATGACCGACAGGCCATCGCGGCCACACCGCAGCCCCACCAGAACACCCCAGCCGGTAGTGCGCAAGATCGTGCACCTGCGATGGAAACAGCGTCACGGGCCGGTGAGCCGTGTTGACCCGCACCCGGGCAGACGTGCTCGACGCACACGGTGCAGAGCTGCGCCGGATCGAACGCGACCTGCACGACGGCACCCAGGCCCGGCTGGTGGCCATCGCGATGCGGCTGGCCGTGGCCCGACAGGCGTTGACCAACAATCCGCGAAACGAGCAGTTCCTGGAAGACCTTCTTCGGGACGCACACGAAGGAACCGAAGAGGCGATGACCGAACTCCGCGAGGTGATCCGGACCGTCTACCCGCCGATCCTCGCCGACCGCGGCCTCACCGGCGCACTGACCGCGGTGACGGCCCGCTGCGGCGTGCCAACCCGACTGGAGATCGGCAACCTCGAAAAGGTACCGGCGGCCGTGGAGGCCGTCGTCTACTTCGCCGTCGCCGAGGCACTCACCAACGTCGCCAAGCACAGCCAGGCGACCACGGCCGGCGTACGGGTGAGCCGAACGGCAGACCGGTTGTCGGTGGCGATCACCGACAACGGCACCGGCGGCGCCGACGATCGGCGGGGCACCGGCCTTGCCGGGATCCGTCGCCGGGTGCTCGCGCTCGACGGCACCATCGACATCGACAGCCCGGCCGGCGGGCCGACGACGATCACCATGGAGCTGCCGTGCGGGTGGTAATCGCCGAAGACAACGTCCTGCTGGCCAGCGGGCTGGAACTCCTGCTCAACAGCGTGGGGTTCGACATCGCCGCCATCGCGGGCGACGCGGCGGGCTTCCTCACCGCCGTCCGGGACCATCGGCCCGACGTCACCATCGTCGATGTCCGGCTGCCGCCGTCATTTCGCGACGAGGGCATCCGAGCCGCCCTGCGGGCCCGTCGAGAGCACCCTGGCCTACCGGTCCTGGTGCTGTCGCAGTACGTCGAGCAGCAGTATGCCGCCGAACTACTCGCCACCACCGGCGGCGGCGTCGGCTACCTCCTCAAGGATCGCGTCAGCCGGGTGGATGAGTTCGTCGACGCGCTGCGCCGGGTGGCCGCCGGTGGCACCGCCATGGACACCGAGGTCATCGCCCAACTCCTCGCCCACCGCAGGGACCCGATCGCCGTCCTCACCCCCCGCGAACGCGAGGTACTCGCGCTGATGGCCCAGGGACACGACAACAACACCATCGCTGACCGGCTTGTCATCACCGCCAACGCCGTACACAAGCACATCGGCAACATCTTCAACAAGCTGGGCCTCGCCGTCACCGACAGCGGCCACCGCCGCGTCCTCGCCGTTCTCACCTACCTCAACGGCGCGGGCCAGATCGGCGGCGACTGAGTACGCCGGTGACTCGGTCAACCGCGGCGACCAGCGCCGCCGGGGCAGCGCGCATCCGAGCTTGCTCCACGGGCGGAAGGATCTCCAACTCGGTGACGAGGCCGACGACGTACGCGACAGGCTCCGCGGGCAGGAAGCTCCGCGTGATGCGCGCACTCAAGCGCCGGCTGTCCACCACTCCTCGCCGCCTCTTGACACGGAGGGGTGCCAGGTCCGCATGCCGAAGAGCCGGTGTGGGCTTCGCGTCGCATAGCGAATGGACCGCGGCTGATGGGGACACCGGCGCCCTGCGTGCTGCGATGCCGAGGACGTCGGTCCATTACGGGGCAGGCTGATCGACATGACTACCATCCCCCTTGTGATCGAGGACTTGATCAGGAGGACGGCCTCCGAGGACGACGATGCGATCGAGGAGTTGTGCGCAATCGCGGACACCGATCCGCGGAGGCTGACCCCGCACCAGGGCCTCCTGCTGGACCTCGACGTGTTGTGGCCGGCGAAGTTGTACCGAGCGGCAGGTGCCGACGTGGTCCGCCGGGTCATCGAGCAGATCGACGGCGGGCAGACGCCGGACCGGCTCAATCACCTGCTCCTTGTCCTGGCACACAGTGCTCATCCGCTCGCCGAGAGCGCCATGCGTCGCTGGTCGATCCAGCCGCCGCCCGGCGCGGACAAGCTGCACGTCGGGCCGCTGAGCTACGCGCAGGAGGGCGGTTGGGTGGTCGGCCCGGACGGCAACCGACGTGACCTGTGCGGTGACACCGCGTACCGGTGGGTCATGCGTGAGACATCACGACGCGTAGAGCGCCTCCACTGTCCGTGGTGCGCGTCGCCGCTCTGGACTGCCGCGGACCTCGACACCGCAGACCTCGCCATCGGTGCCGCCCTGGCCCACACGGGCTGGTCCGGCCGGTTGGTGATTCAGAGCTGCCACTTCTGCGCCTGCTATACGACGCTGTACAGCCGGGTCACGGCCAACGGTGCTGCTACCTGGTGGGCCGGCAACACCCGCCCCAGCTACCTACCCGATGCGGCCGAACCGGAGGACCCGCCGGCGCTGCTGCCGGTACCAGGACCGGCTCTGCCCAGCCCCTACCAAGCCAGCGCCTGGAATCGAGGCGGCTCGACCCTGGGCGGCCGCCCCGACTGGATCCAGGACGCCGAGCACGCCGACTGCCCAGGCTGCGGACAACCGATGGACTACGTGGGTTTGATCGGCGGCGCAGACTTGGACGAATTCGGCGAGGGCGCCTACTACCTGCACCTGCACCAGCCGTGCGGGTTCGCCGCAGTGAGCTACCAGCAGAGCTGACCGCCGCAAGCGCTGCCGCCGGAAGCTGTCGGGTACCACGCGCGCACATTGCTGCATCGCCACCAAACCATGGCGGCTCTACTCCACCACGGCGGCGGCGTCGGCGGAGTCGACTACGGACGCCGCGGATCGGTGGGGGTCTTGTCGATCAGTGGGACGAGTTGGTGACGCCGTTGCGGTTGCCGCC
Source organism: Micromonospora sp. NPDC049139 (assembly GCF_055586845.1). Lineage (NCBI taxonomy): Bacteria > Bacillati > Actinomycetota > Actinomycetes > Micromonosporales > Micromonosporaceae > Micromonospora > Micromonospora sp. NPDC049139. The sequence continues at coordinate 62,825 of NZ_JBVJHK010000027.1, forward strand.
GGTGAGGATCACGGCCAGGGGGATCCCGCCGGCGCTGGCTGCGGCGGCGACGTCACTTGAGCTGCTTGAAGCGTGTCAGACGATGAACTGCACTTCCGGGAAGGCCGGGTTCGGGCCGTTGAGCAGGTGTCCCCGGTGGCGTAGGTGCAGGTCGAAGAACGCGAGCGGGTACGCCTGCTGGATCCGCACCGCCCGGGCCGGGTCGAGGGTGCCGATCCAGCCGGCGAGGTCCTCGTCGCTCATCCCGATGAGCCTTGCCAGTTGCGGGATCAGCCACTGGTGGTCGCAGTACGACGAGTACGTCGCGCCGGCGGCCTGCACGTTGAGCCACCATCCGCGCAGGTTCGACCAGAACTGCTCGACGCTCGGCTCGGCGGCCCGGGTGAACTCTGCGGTCATCAGCATGAACGGCCGGTCGATCTCGGTGACCGGTGGCACCGACTGCATCGGGCCGTCGAGGCCGAGCCCGGCCTGCACGCGCTGGTCCTGGTTCATGGCGAGAGCGGTTGCGGTCGCGCCCCTTCAGGCCGGTTGGAGGAACGCCAGCAGTTGGCTCGTGAGTTCGGCAGGGCGTTCCTCGAAGATCCAATGGCCACAGTCCTCAACGACGACGCCGCTCACGTTGAGGGCGTAATGGGCGGCCTGTTGGGATACGGCGTCCCCTAGGCTCGCCCGGGCGCCGAGGGCGAGCACCGGCATGGCGAGTTTCGTCTTGGCGTACTCGGCGTTGTCGGCGACGTCCTGTGGAAGGGCGCGGAAATACTCGAAGCTTGCCCGCAGGTGGGCATCGTCCTGAAGGTATCGGGCGTACTCTGCGACCTCGTCCGCGCCGATGCCGGTCTTCTGCACCTCCATCGAGTCGGTGAACCGATCGACCCAAAGCTTCTCCCGGCCGGCCACGATCTGCTCCGGCAGCCCGTTCGGGAGGCTGAAGAACCCGAAATTCCACAGGCCCGGCCCGCTCGGAGTGAGTGACGGAGCCTGATACAGGCCCTGGTCGGGGATGGGCGCCTCGGTGAGGACGAGCTTGCTCACCTGATCGCTATAGGCGGCGGCGTACGCGTACGCAACCATGGCGCCGACGTCGTGGCCGACCAGGCAGATGTCCCGGTCGAGCCCGAGTTGGGCGAGGAGGTCGTGTACGTCCCGGGCGAGGGTCTTCTTGTCGTATCCGCTTGCCGGGGCGTCGCTCCCGCCGGCGCCGCGCAGGTCGGGCGCGATGACGGTGTACCGCTTGGCAAGCTCCGGCAGAACCTTGCGCCACATGAACCACGTCTGCGGATAGCCGTGCAGCAGGACCAATGTCCCACCCTGACCACCCCGTACATAATTGATGGTGATCTGACTGACCCGCGCCGTCTGTTCCGTGAATCCGGGTGGGATCCGTGCGCCGTCCATGCCTCCCCCTCGCAGTCGTCAGTCCGTTTCGCGTACCCGACACCACGGTCGGCATACTCGAACCGCATCGGCTAGCGGAGCGGGCGGAAACCGGCACGAAGCTCTTCGGTGAGGAGCTGCGGTTGTTCCCATGCCGCGAAGTGCCCGCCCCGATCGAGCCGGTTGTAGTGGATGAGGTTGGGGTACGCCCGCTCCGCCCAGCTCCGCGGCGCCTGATAGAGCTCGTCTGGGAATACGCTCACGGCGGTCGGCACGGAGACGCCTTTCGCGGACAAGAAGGACAACTTGTTCTCCGCGTAGAGACGAGCTGCGGAAACCCCGGTGTTCGTCAGCCAGTAGAGGGTGATGTTGTCGAGGATGTCGTCTCGCGTGAGGCCGCCGGGTTGGCCGGCGAAGGCCCGGCAGATCAGCTCCAGGCTGGCTGCGTCATGGTCCACCATGAAGCTCGCCAGAGCGATGGGCGAGTCCGCGAGTCCAGTCAACGTCTCGGGGCGCGTCCCCATCACGAGGGCGTACGCCCCATGTTTCCAGAAGAAGTCGAGCTGCCCGCAGGCGCGCTTCTCCTCTTCTGAGAGGTTGGAGGGCAGCTTGCTGAGTGCCTTGTTTATCCCGGTGATGTCGGACTGGATCAGTGCATCGATGTCGGGGGGAACCGTACCGGGCATGTTGGTGTGAATGCCGAGCAGTTCCGGGGGCGCCTGCAGGCCGATGAGGTCGGTGATGAGCGCGCCCCAGTCGCCGCCCTGGGCGACGAATCGGGTGTAGCCGAGGCGCTTCATCAGTTCGATCCAGGCGCGTGCGATGCGCTCCGGGCCCCAGCCCGGTGTGGTCGGCTTGCCGGAGAATCCGTAGCCCGGCAGGGACGGGATCACCAGATGGAAGGCGTCCGACGCGCTCGCGCCGTGTGCCGTGGGATCGGTGAGCGGGCCGATGATTTTCAGCTGCTCGATGATCGAGCCGGGCCAGCCGTGTGTGACGATGAGGGGCAGGGCGCCTTCGTGTTTCGATCGGACGTGGATGAAGTGGATGTCGAGCCCGTCGATCTCGGTGATGAAGTTCGGTAGTGCATTCAGCCTCGCCTCGACGTTGCGCCAGTCGTACTCCTTCTCCCAATAGCGCGCGAGCGCCTGGCTTGTTTCGAGCGGTACGCCCTGCGACTGATCATCGGCGGTCTGCCTCTCGGGCCAGCGCGTGGCCCTGATGCGCGTGCGCAGCGCCTCGAGTTCCGCCTCGGCGACCTCAATCGTGAACGGCCGGACACCTGCGATGCCCACCCGCTCCTTAGTCTTGACAGCCACATGGGCCTCCGTTTCTCGCCAGGGGCATCCGAATACCACCTCGATCGGCGTCTACACCAGGCTGTCGCATGAGTTCGGCGAGCCGAGCCGAGCCGAGACGGGTGGGTACCGGATTTGTCCGGGCAGGGCGGAATGGCTGCCCCGGCTGTCAGACGACGCGGGACGGGTGCCGCCAGTCGGCCCATCGCAGAAGCCTGACGGGGGGACTGCTGGATCGGGTGCCTGTGCCGTCGAGCGCTGCGGCAATGCCGGACTGCCGCTCGTTTCCTGCCGCAACGATCCGGACGTGGGCCCGGGGTCGGGTGTCGACCACGAGACGCTGCGCAACTCGGTGGCTCAGCCGCGGCAGGAGCCGGCGCAGCAGGGTGGGTCTCTCGGCATGATGGCACGACCCGTTAGGCGATGATTACCAATGGTGGTGACGGCGTAGGGGGTGGGCGATTGGCCGGAGGTGGCAGGTTGGCCCGGCTGTCCCGTACCGCCGGTCTGCTGGGGCTACGCTACCCCGGCGGGCCGGAGCTGAACGAAGAGCGGCATGCCACCTGGCTTGAACTCTTCTTCGACCTGGTATTCGTCCTGGCCCTGCTGGGCGTGACCGCGCGGTTGGACACCCGGGCATCGCCGAGTGTCCAAGAACTCGCCGTTGCCATCGTCCTCTACGTGCTCATCCAGTGGTCATGGATCGGCCAGTCCTTCTACGACACCCGCTACGACCCGGACGACACTCTGCACCGACTGCTCGTGCTGGCTGCGACGGTTGGTGCTGGCGCCATTGCCCTCGGCGTGCAGCAGGCCCCCTCCGGCCTGTTGCTGCCGGTCGGGTACCTGATCGTGCGTGGCTGTCTGCTCCTGATGTACCTGCGAGTCCTCGCAGCCGACCGGTCCGCCTGGGATCTGGTCGCCGTCTATCTCACCGGATTCGGTACCGGGTGGTTGCTCTGGGCTGGGTCACTGGCCATCTCCCCGACCGTACGGCCGGCAGTGTGGATCACCGCCCTGGCTATCGAGCTGCTCACCCCGTGGCTCGGCCGCCGCTGGCTGCGCCGCCATCCCGTACACAGCACCCACCTGCCTGAACGGCTGGGGCAGTTCACCATCATTCTGCTCGGCGCCACGCTGACCAACCTGCGTGACGCGGTACCCACCGCCCACCCGCCCGCCCGCGTGGTGGCCGCCGCCTTTGCGGCCTTCCTTCTGCCAGCCAGCATCTGGTGGATTTACACCACCTACGTGAACAGCAGGCTCGCCGTGCCGCAGTTGGGCAGCGGTCAGGGCTACGCCTATCTCCACTCACCCGCTGGCGCGGCCGTGCTCTTCCTTGGATGGGCGCTGGGCGTTGTGGTGTACGAGATCGGTCAGTCGCGTCAGATGCCGCTCAACGCGCGACTCGTGCTGGGCGGGTCGATCGTCACGTGGATGCTGTGTGGGTTGGGTCTGCACCGCTTCGCTCTCGGTCGTTTGCCCCGGCGCCGGTTCATCGTTGGCCTGGCGGGAATCACGCTGGCCATCGTGGTGACGCTGGTGGTCACCGAACCCGGCCTGCTGCTCGGGCTCACGTCGGCGCTTCTCGTCGGGTACGCCATCGTGGTCAGCCCGCAGATCGTCAAGGCCGCTAAAGGCTATCGATGAGCTTTCCGGCAGTACCGGCGGCCGCCCGCCCGAACGAGTGCCCGCTCTGCCCTGTTCGACCCATCGCACCCAAGCGGGCTAGTCGGGGGCTAGAGCAGGTCTGGAGGCGGCCCCCATCCCTGCCGCGGACCTCTACATCTTCGGCGGCGCGGCCGTGGCTGGCACCGTCCAGCTTTTCTCTCGCTGATCCTGTTCGTCGGGGATGGCGGGTGGCCAGTCGAGGGTTTCGGGGTCGATACTGGCCCTGGAAGCGTGCGGCCAACGTGCCGTACCTGGTGGAAGGGGTGGTGGCGGCTGAGGTGACGGCGGGGCATCATGAGCGGCAACTTGTGGGTCCCGTGTTGGGGCTGGAGATGGCGCAGATCGCGGCCCTGATCGGCCAGGGCGAGCGGCCAGAGCGGCCGACACTGGTCGGCGTGGAAGGGTTCGGCGGTGCCGGCAAGACCGTCTTCGCTCGGCGGCTTGGTCAGTTGCTGGGCAGTTTCCAT
>NZ_JBVJHK010000028.1:0-63318 GCF_055586845.1 Micromonospora sp. NPDC049139
CGATGGACGTGTCCTGGCCGACAGAACGAATGCGCATGCTGCTCGGCGACCACGGCGCACGGATCGTGCTCACCGTCAGCGCCGTCGCCCCCCACGTCCCCGCCGAGAACGGCGTGACAGTGGTCGCCCTCGACGACGACTCGCCCACGGTCGACGCAACCGCACCGGTCGACCTACCGGTGGTGGACACCTCCGCGCCGGCGTTCGTCATCTACACGTCGGGGTCGACCGGGAAGCCGAAGGGCGTGGTGTTGACCCATGCGATGTTGACGAACTTCCTCAGCTGGATGCGCGAGGAGTGCGAGGTCGGCCCGGACAGCCGGATGCTGCACTGCTGCGCCCCCGTCTTCGACGTGGCCCTCGGCGAGATCTACACCGCGCTGACCTCCGGCGCCCGCGTCGTGGTCTGTTCCCGCGACGACCTGCTCGACGCCCGCCGGTTGACGGAGCTGATCGCCAAGGAGCAGACCAGCCACGCGTTCTGCCCGCCCACCAACCTCGCCGCGGTCGACCCCGCCGACTGCCCGAGCCTGTCCTGCGTGACCCTCGCCGGGGAACCCATCCCGCCCCGCATGGCCCAACGCTGGCTGGCCGCCGGCACCCGGCTGATCAACGCCTACGGCCCGGCCGAAGCGTCCGTCGCCTGCACCTGGTACGACGCATCCTCCGGCTGGGGCGGCGCGTACGTGCCGATCGGACGCCCTATGCCCAACCGGCAGATCCGCGTCGTCGACGCGCAGTTGAACCTCGTCCCGATGGGCGTCCCCGGCGAAATCCTCATCGCCGGGAAGGGCGTAGCCGACAGCTACCTCAACCGCCCCGAGCTGACCGCACAACGCTTCGTCACCGACCCGCACGGCGGCGGCCTCGCCTACCGCACCGGCGACCTCGGCCGATGGAACACCACCGGCGCCCTGGAAATCCTCGGCCGCATGGACCACCAGGTCAAGATCAACGGCATCCGCATCGAACTCGGCGAGATCGAAGCCGTCCTCGAACAGCACCCCGACGTCGGCACGGCCGTGGTCGTCCGTCGGGAAGATCAGGGTGTCGCCCGGTTGGCGGGCTATGTGACCGGACGGGACGGCCGGACGCCGATCGTGAGCGAACTACGCGCACACGCCGCGATCGCCCTGCCCTCGTACATGGTCCCGGCCGTGATCATGGTCCTCGACAGGTTCCCCGTCGGCGGCACCGGGAAGATCGACCGCCGAGCGCTACCGGAGCCCGGCTCCCAACGCCCCGACCTCGGCGTGGACTACGTCGAACCCGCGACCGACGAGGAACGGCTGGTCACGGGCGTATTCGCCACCGTGCTGGGCATCGAGGGCATCGGCACCCACGACAGCTTCTTCGACCTCGGCGGCACCTCCCTCCAATCCGCCGCCCTCGCCACCGCCATCGACGAAGCCGCCGGCGTGGTGGTACCCGTCTCCCAGATCCACCGCACCCCCACCCCGCACGCCCTGGCCCACTGGCTCACCACCGCACCCCGCCGCTCCCAGACCCAGCCGGAGCCGCCCGTCGCCGGACGCCCCGACCCGTCCGGGCCCGTCCCGCTGACCCTCTCGGTCTCCAAGTTCGCCTGGCTCCCCTTCGAACTGGTCTGCCCGACCACCTGGTGGATCGAGGGCGAGCTGGACCTGCGCGCGCTGATGGCCGCGCTCGGCGACGTGCACCGCCGGCACGAGGCGCTACACGCCCGCTACCGACGCGTCGACCCCCCGGTCGCCGTCATCCCGCCGAACCCCGGCATGCCCCAGCTCCGGCTCCTCACCGACGCCACCAGCGAACAGGAAGCCCTGGACCAACTCGCCGAAGCGGTGCAACAACCACTCGACTACACCCAGGGCCGCAACTGGCGAGCCGCCCTCATCCGCGAGAAGTCCACCAACCGGATCCTGTTCGGCGTCGGCATCCACCACATCGCCTTCGACGGCTGGTCACACGCCCTCCTCGTCCGCGACCTCAGCCACGCCTACACCGCCCGGCTTTCCGGCGAGACCCCGGTCTGGGACCGGTCCGCGCCAACCCTGCGCCAGTTCCACGACGAGTACACCCGCCTGCGTGACGCCGCCGACCTCGAAGCCCAGCGGACCTACTGGCGCGGGCAACTGCGCGGGCTCTCCCGCCAGGGCGAGGGCCGGTCCCAGGCGCTCCTGGATCAAACCCCGGCCTGGGGCCCGAAGACCGGGCACACCGTCACCGTCACCCCCGCCGTGCTGGAACGCTGGGACCGCGCCGCCCGCGTACGCCGGTTCAGCCGCTCCGCCTACTTCGCCGCCGCCTACGCCGTCGCGCTGCGCGCCATCCACCAGCAGGACGACATCGGCCTGGTGGTGATCGTCGCCCAACGCGGCAGCCGCATCCTCGACTCCACCTTCACGAGCAGGATCAACACCAACTGCCTCCGGGTCCGGTTCGACGAGCCGGGGAAGGATCTGGTGCGGGCCGTCCAGCAGACGCTGGACGAGCTGATGGCCGCCCAGGACATTCCCTTCCTGGAGAGCGCCGCCGACCCGGCCGTCGGCCTGTCCCGCGAGGTGGCCAACAGCCTGCCCGCCTTCGCCTACCAGGACAACGTCGTCCTTCCGCTGGAACTGCCCGGCTGCCGCACCGAGGAGGTCGTCGAGCCGTACGCCCGGGAGTGGTCGGGCGCCTGCCTCGTCGAGGTGCTTCCCGGCGAAGAGGACGTCCTCCTGCGCGTCACCGTCCGCACCGACCTGGTCCCGCCCCCTGTCGCCGAGGTGTTGGCCGCGTCCATGCTGCGCTTCCTCGAAGCCGGACCCCAGGTCGACGACGACCCGACACACCGAGCGGGCCGTCACGACCTTCGCACACCTCACCTGTGAGGGAAGCCAGCATTCTCGCCCGGATGGCCGATCGCCAACGGCGTGGCCGAAGAAGCCTGCCGGCATCTGATCAAAGACCGGATGGACATCACCGGCGTCCGCTGGGGGCCTGGCCGGTGCCGAAGCCGTCCTCAACCTGCGGGCGCTGAACAGCAACATCTCGCCGCGATCACAACGTGGCCGGCGCAATGATCGGAAAGTGGCGAAGTAGCGCCAAGGCGCAGAACCGCCAGCCGTGATCCGTTTTCCGCGAGACGATGCGCTGCCACGATCCGTGCAGACCACGCATTCGCGGAAGGAAATCCCATGTCTGTCCACCACCGATGGGCCCGGTTCAGCCGGGCCGTGGGTGTCGTCGCCTTGACGGTGGGCGTTGCCGCCGCCGCGGCGCCCGCCGCCGCGGCGGCGCCGCAGCGGCCGATCGTCGGCTCGGCGTCCGGCACGGCGACCCCGGCCGGCACACCGGTCACACTGATCACCGGCGACCTCGCCGTGTACTCCGTCGACGCCACGGGCCGCCCGTCGGCGTCGCTCGTCCCGGGCCCGAACGCCGACCCGGACGGCTACATCACGCGCGTCTTCCGCGGTGACGTCTACGTCGTCCCAGCCCGCGCGGTCCCGATGATCTCCGAGGGAATTCTCGACGAGCAGCTGTTCAACGTCAGCGCGCTGGTACGCCAGGGCTACGACGACCGGTCGGCCGCGGCCCTGCCGTTGCTCGCCACCTACGGGGGCGCGGTGACGCGTACCCGCCAAGCGCCGCAGGCCCCGCAGGGCGCGACCGTCGAGGCGACCCTACCGGTCGCGGACGCCGTCGCCCTGTCGGCGGACAAGGAGCGCGCCGCGGAGTTCTGGCGCGACCTGACCGACGGTGACGGGCCGGCCATCGCGAAGCTGTGGCTGGACGAGCGGGTCAGCGTGGCGATGGCCGAGAGTGCCGCGCAGATCCACGCCCCGCAGGCGTGGGCGGCGGGCTTCGACGGGACGGGCACCACGGTGGCCGTCCTCGACTCCGGCTACGACGGCAAGCACCCGGACCTCGCCGGGCAGGTGGCCGGCGCGAAGAACTTCACCACCGACTCCGGTGGCGCCGACGTGGACCTGCACGGGCACGGCACACATGTCGCGTCAACGGTCGCGGGCACCGGCGCTGCCTCCGGCGGTGTCGAGAAGGGCGTCGCGCCCGGCGCGAAGTTGCTCATCGGCAAGGTGCTCAACGGTTACGGCCAGGGCCAGGAGTCCTGGATCATCAACGGCATGCAGTGGGCCGTCGACCAGAAGGCCGACGTGATCAGCATGAGCCTCGGCGGCAGCGTCGGCACCGACTGCACCGATCCGATCGGCGTCGCCGCGCAGGCGCTCGCGCAGCAGAGCGCCTCGCTGTTCGTGGTCGCCGCCGGCAACGCGGGCCCCACGCTCCAGACGATCAGCGCGCCCGCGTGCGCGAAGGACGTTCTCACCGTGGGCGCGGTGGACTCCGCGGGACAGACCGCATGGTTCACCAGCCGTGGCCCGGTCGCCGGCACCCACACCGTCAAGCCCGAGATCGCCGCGCCGGGTGTGGAGATCCTCGCGGCCGAGTCCGGCACCGGCGGGTACACCCGGATGTCGGGCACGTCGATGGCGACCCCGCACGTCGCCGCGGTTGCCGCGTTGCTGAAGCAGAAGCACCCCGGCTGGACGGCGCAGCAGCGCAAGGCGGCGCTGATCTCGGCGGCGACGCCGAGCACCACGGGCCGGGTGCACGAGGTGGGCGCCGGTGTCGTCGACGCGCTGCGCCCGTTGACCGCGACGGTCGTCGGCCCCGGTGTCGTCGACGCGGGATCGTACGCCTGGCCGCACCTGCACCAGCCGAAGACCACGACGACGGTCACGCTCACCAACACCGGTGACGAGGCGGTCGCGTTCGACCTCGCGATCGCCGGAGCGACCGCCGAGAACGGAGCGCCGCTGCCGAAGCGGACGTTCGCTGCCGGGATCGGCACGGTCACCGTCCCGGCGCACGGCACGGCCGAGGTGCCCGTCGTCCTCGACCCGGCCGTCAATCTGAGGGCCGCCGAGTACGGCGCGATCGGGGCCCGGCTCGTCGCCACCGCAGCCGACGGCAGCACCGTCGTCACGGCGATCGCGGCGTACCTGGAGCCGCACGCGGTCACGGTGAAGCTGAAGCTGATCGACCGCCGCGGCGAGGCGCCGGCCACTCCGTCGTTCGTGGACGTCGTGGACGCGGACCGGCTGACCGCCCTGCGGTTCGCGTCGTTCACGACCGAGCCGACGCTGCGGCTGCGCGAGGGCCGCTACTCGATCAACGCCGTGATCGCCAGCCGTGACGCGGGCACCACCGGGGCGGACGGTCTGGTCCACTCGGTGACGTTCATGGGCGACCCGGAGTTGGTGGTCAACAACGATGACGTCGATCGGACCATCACCTACGACGCCCGGACGGCGATCCGGCAGAAGGTCACCGCCGAGCGGCCGATCGAGGCGCAAAGTGCCGCGCTGGAGTACGGCCGCTGGTGGGACACCGCGTACATCAGCGGCGGCTACACCGGCGGGAAGTCCGTCGACGAGGTCTACGTCGGCCGGACCACGCCGGTCACCGACGGCGGCTTCCAGCTGGGCAGCTACTACCGGCTGTACGCGCCCGAACTGGTCCTGCGCACTACCGGCGGGATCGCTCTCAACCCCGTCTACATCGGGCCGAGCCGGCTCCAGGCCGGCGTGCCGACCCGTTTCGACGGATCCGGAACCGCCGAGCTGGTCGACGCCGGAGCAGGCAGTGAGGCGGAGTTGGCCACGGCGACCGGGAAGATCGCGCTGGTGCACTCGACCGATGTCGCGAAGGTCCTCACCGCCGCCGCGGCCGCAGACGTCAAGGCCGTCCTCTTCGGGCGGGACGCGCCGGGCCGCTGGTCCGCGGTCGCCGCGTCGGCGATCCCGGGTCTGACGGTCACCGCCATGGAGGAGTCCGCCCTGCGGACTGCGCTGGCCGCCGGACCGGTGACGCTGGCCTGGGACGCGGTCGTCACGAGCCCCTACGTCTACAACGTGGCGTTCGCGAACGAGCGGATGACCCAGCCGGACGTGCCGCTGCAGGTCAGAGAGAAGAAAATGGCCCGGGTCGACGAGCGGATCCATTCCACCCGCACCGACCGGGTCATCGTCGACGGAATCCAGTTCTTCCCGGCGAACTACCCCAGCGCCGTGTCGCTCGTCTCCGACACCTTCGCCGTTCCGGTCGAACGGGCCTCGTTCGTGACCGCCGGTGTGCAGACCCAGCGCCTCATGGCCGGGGCGAGCGTCCGGGACGAGACGATGTTCGCCGCGCCGCGGACCGCCGAGGCGGGGTCCGTCCGGTCGGAGGACTGGTACCGCGGCCCGATGCGCTCGACCGGCATCCGGCGGGCGGACCTGTCGCCGGAGCGCATCGCCGAGAGGCAGGAGGGCCAGATCGGCGCGGCGATGCTGGTGTGGGGTGACTCCGACCCCGACCATTACGGCATCGGCGGCTTCGGCGACGTCGGCAACGCGGAGCTGTTCGCCGACGGCGTCAGCCTCGGGCGGAGCGCCTGGCCGCAGGGGATCTGGGACGTGCCGGACGCCGACGTGGCCTACCGGCTGCGGGTGACGACCACGCGGTTCAACCCCGGGCCGCCCAGCCATCCGAACTGGAGCCTCTTCTACGGCACCGAGACGGAGTTCCGGTTCCGGTCGCAGCGGCCGTCCGACAACGGCCTCTACGCCCTGCCGATCCTGGTCCCGTCCTACGGCATCGCCGTCGACACGCGGAACCTGACCCCGGCGACCGCCGGGTTCGAGATCGGCTTCGGCGGCGCCGGTCAGCGCGACTACGACGCCGGGCAGATCACGGCGGCGCAGGCGTGGGTCTCCTTCGACGACGGGACGACGTGGCAGGAGGTGACCGTCACCCGGAAGGGGGCCGGATTCGTTACCACCGTGGACCAGTCGGCGGCCGCCGGTAAGAACGTCTCCCTGCGCGTCGACCTCACCGACGAGCACGGCAACGGCGTGCGCCAGACGATCATCCGGGCCTACGGCGTGCGGTGATGTGGTTGGCGGGGCTCCGGGACGCAGCTCGTCCCGGGGCCCCTTCCGGCCACCCGGACGGCACCCGGGACTGTTCAAGATCCATGAGCATGGCCCATACTCTCCGCGTCGTCTCGGGCGGAGGGAGGCAGCCACCGATGCTGGGCGCGTTGGGCCTCGGCCCCGAGGACGAGGCGGTCTACGGCCTGCTGGTCCGGCGCGCGCAGGCCGGCCCGGACGAGTTGGCCGCCGCCCTGCGGATGCCCACCGCGGCGGTCGAGGCGGCGCTGTCCCACCTTTTGGCCTGCGGCCTGGTGAAATCCGGACCGGACGGCGCGTTCTCGGTAGCGCCGCCCGCGGTGGCGCTCGGCGCGCTCATCAGCGAGCAGCGCAACGCGCTCCGCAGCGCCGAACTGGCGCTCGTCACGCTCGCCGAGGAGTACCGCGGGGCGGTCGCGGGGCGCACCATCGACGAACTGATCGAGGTGGTCACCGGCGTCGACGCGGTCCGCCACCGGTTCGCCCAGGTGCAGCAGGCCGCCCGCACCGAGGTACGCAGCTTCGTCACACTGCCCTTCATCGCCGTACCGCCGGGCAGCAACGCGGTGGAGTCGACAGCGGTGAACCAGGGGGTACGTTTCCGGGTCGTGGTGGACCGCCCGGCGCTCGCCGAACCCGGGGTGGTCGCCGAGACCCTCGAGTCCCTGCGCAGCGGCGTCCAGGTGCGGGTCGTCGAGTCGTTGCCGATCAAGCTCATCCTGGCCGACGCGGAACTGGCCCTGGTGCCGTTGACCGCCACGCCAGGCGGCGAGCCCGCGGCGGTGCTGCTGCACCGCACCGGGCTGCTGGCCGCGATGGACGCGCTTTTCGAGGTCGTTTGGCGGCACGCCCACCCACTCGAACCGACCGACCTCGGGGGCGTGACCGAAGCCGCCGGAGACGGCACCGACGGCCCGACCGACCTGGACCGCAGGATCCTGGCGCTGCTGCTGGCCGGGCTCACCGACCAGGTCGTCGCCGCCCAGCTCGACCTGTCGCTGCGTACCCTGCAACGGCGCCTGCGCCACCTGATGGACCTGGCGGGTGTGGAGACCCGGATGCAGCTCGGCTGGCACGCCGCCCGCCACGGTTGGGCGTAGGGCGCCGCACATCCCGTGCCGCCTGGCCGCTGTCATCGACTTCGGCGCACTCGGTGTCGGCGATCCGGCGCCGGACGTGGCTCCGGCGCTATGCCAACCCGCAGGGGTCGGCCGCCACCTACGGGACATGGCCACGCGATGGATCCCGAAGGCTCAGCCCCTCGGGCTACCCGACCAACACAAAGATCGTCTAGCCGGACGTGTAACGAAGCATCTGTGCGCAGTCCGTCACATGCGTCAACTGGAGCCCGACGCCCGGCGGCTGGCTCGAAGTGCCGCCCAGCGCGACGTCAGGGAACGAGCGCCGCCGGGCAGTGTTCGAGCAGGTCGCCCGGCGCGTGCGCGACCAGGTCCGGCCCCGCCGCCAGCAACCCACTCACATCCCCGCCGTGCCATGTCGTGGCCACCGTGGTGGCCCCCGCCTCGCGCCCGCTCAGCAGGTCGATCACCGCGTCCCCGACCATCATGGCCTGGTTCGCCGGCACGTCCATCAGCCCCAGCGCCTGGAGCACGATGTCCGGCGCCGGCTTCGGGCGGGCCACCTCGTCGGACCCGATCACGTGGTCGAACAGGCCCAGCACCCCGAGAGTGTCGAGCAGCGAGCGCGCCCGCGGCCCGCTCTTGCCGGTGGCGATGGCCATCCTGATGCCCCGGGCGTGCAGCGTCTCCAGCGTCTCCCGTACGCCGGGGAACAGCGGCACGAGGTGCGCCATCCGGTAGCTCTCCCGGACGAAGGGCTCCTCCATCTCCAGCGGCAGCCCCATGAGCCGCATGATGTCCGGGAAGTACCGGCCCATGTGCCGGTTGTACTCCTCGAACGGCGCCGGCCCGGCGCCCACCACCTCGGCGTACGCGATGCTGAACGCCTCCCGCATCACGGCCGAGCTGTCGACCACGACGCCGTCGAGGTCGAACACGACCGCGCGGATCGGCCCCCGGGCCGGCGCCGGGCGGGCCACGTCGACAAGAGCCGGTGTCGCGTCGACAGTGGGCGGTGACTGGGTCATGGCTGCTCCCCGGGGCGAGTGAGGTCGCCGGTGGTTCTCACCGGCCGCTGTCGCCCGCGAGGGCGTGCTGCCGCTCCGGCGTGGTGGGCCGGGCGGAGTCGTAGATCCGTTCGATGATGTCGATGGTGCGGCGCGCCTCGGTGACGGCCGCGCCCCGGCTGGCGGGGTCGGCGAGCAGGCCGGGGAGGGCGTCGAGCTGGCGGGCGTACTCGGTGCCGATCGGCTCGGCGGGCAGCGGCAGCCGGACGGTCTCGCCGTCGCGGGTGCGGGTCAGCACCGGCTCCGGGTCCCGGTTCGGGCTGAAGCCGAACGTGCAGCGCAGGGTCGCCGAGCCGGCCGCGCCGTGCACCGTGATCGTCGTACGGTCCAGCGCCTCGTGGGAGGCCCAGCACGCGTGCAGGGTGACGGACGCGCCGGTGTCGGTGAGCAGGAAGCCGCGGGCGGTGTCCTCGACGTCGCCGGGGGTACGGCCGGCGGTGTCGGCGTCGCTGCGCCAGGCGGCGTGGGCCGCGCTGTCGTTGACGAAGTCGTCGGAGACGCTGCCGATGGCGTGGGTGATCCGGGTCGGGCCGAGCATCGGCAGCACCGTGTCGAGCAGGTGCCAGCCGAGGTCCACCAGCGCGCCACCGCCGGAGAGGTCGCGCCGGGTGAACCAGCCGCCGGCGTCGGGCACGCCCCGGGCGCGAACCCAGGCCACGTCGACGTGCCGGATCGGCCCCAGCTCGCCGGCCGCGTCGGCCAGCGCCCGGACGTCGGCCCGGTAGCGGGCGGCACTGCCGGCGAGCAGCACCGAGCCGCCGTCGCGCTCCGCCTCCGCGAGCAGGGTCGACTCGGCGGAGGTCAGGCAGACCGGCTTCTCCAGGAACACCGGTACGCCCCGGCGCAGCAGCCGGGCGGCGACGGCGGCGTGCAGGTGGTTCGGCACGGCGACCACCACCAGGTCGGCAGCGCCGACCGGCAGCTCGTCGACGTCGGCGTACGCGGCGGGGACGTGGTGGCTGTCGCGGGCCCGGTCGCGGACGCCGGGCTCCGGATCGATCACGGCGGTCACCGCGAAACCCGGGTGCGCGGCGAGTCGGGGCAGCCAGATCTCCCGCCCGGCCCACCCGAGGCCGGCCACCGCGACCCGCACCGGGCGGTCGGTCGCGGCGGCCGAGGGCAGGCTGGTCATTCGGCGAGGACGTCGGCGAGCACGGCCGCGATCTCGTGCATCTGCTGCTCGGTGCCGAGCAGGGTGCGGTGGTGCAGCCAGATGCAGTCGGCGTGGATCTGCTCGACGTTGGGGCAGCGGGCCGCGATCGCCTCGACCGACTCGTCGGGGGCGCCGGCCTTCCAGAAGCCCTCGCACCGGTAGATGGCCCGGAACGCCACGAACGCGGGGACGCCCCGCGCGATCAGCGCGTCCACCACGGCGCGGCGGCGCTCCATGGTGATCCCGGGGACCCGGAACATGGCCATGTAGTGCGGGTTGCGGTCGCCGCGCTCGTCGCGACCCTGCGGCACCACGCCCGGGATCTCGGTGAGCAGGCTCGCCAGCAGCGGCCAGCGCTGCTCGCGCACCGCGATCTGCTCGTCCAGCCGGCCGAGCTGGGCGCGCAGCACGGCGGCGGTGAACTCGCCCATCCGGTAGTTCGAGCCGGTCGTGCTGTGCAGGTAGTCCCGGTCGGTGCGGGGCCGGCCGCAGCTGTGCACGAGGAACGCCCGCTCGCGCAGTTCCTCGTCGGGGAAGAGGATCGCGCCGCCCTCGCCGGCGGTCATCAGCTTGCCGTTCTGGAAGCTGAACGCGGCCACCGAGCCGAGCGCCCCGGCCCGCTTGCCCTGCCACTGCGCGCCCTGGGCGTGCGCGGCGTCCTGGAGCAGCGCCACCCCGGCGTCGGCGGCGAGCTTGCTCAGCGCGTCCATGTCGGCGAACTGGCCGGCCATGTGCACCGGCATGACGACCTTGGTGCGCGGCGTGATGGCGGCCTCGACCGCGGCCGGGTCCATGTTGTAGGTGTCCAGGTTGACGTCGACCGGCACCGCGACCGCGCCGAGGCGCTGCGCGGCCAGCGAGGACGAGATGAACGTGAAGGCGGGGACGATCACCTCGGTGCCGGGGCCGGCGCCGAGCACCTCCAGGGCGACCTCGAGGGCGTGGGTCCCGTTGGTGACGGCCAGCGCGTGCGGCGTGCCGTGGTAGGCGCCGAACTCCTGCTCGAAGGAGTCGACCTCGCTGCCACCCATCCGCCACCACTGGCCCTGCTCGAGGGCGCGGATCAGTCCGGCGCGCTCCTCGTCACCGAACTGCGGCCACTCGGGGAACTCCGACACCGTCGAGGGCTGACCACTCATGACTTCCCACTTCCCAACTCGGGCAGACCAGGGGCTTCGCCGGACATCGGGCAGACGACCCGGGACCGCCGGTACGCGGTCCGGGCACACCGGGGCGCCGGATGGCCGGTTCGAGGTAGGTGACGCCCCCGTGGAGCCGGCGGCATCGCCTCAGCAGGAGGGACGGTAACCGAACCGGGCGCCGGGTCACCGCCCCTAACAGCCCCTACGCACCCCTTAGTCCACCCGCCCCGGGGCCGCCGCCGGGTCGCCCGACGCCGGCCGCGTAGTAAGACTGCGGAGGACCAGTCATCGGGTCCTGTCGGGACAGGGCCGCGCCCCCGCGAGGTGAAGCGTGTCGGACGTGCTGCTGCTGAACGGCCCGAACCTGGGCATCCTCGGCAGGCGGGAGCCGGAGATCTACGGCACCGACACCCTCGACGACATCGAACGGGCGGTCGGCGAGGAGGTCGCCGCGCGGGGCTGGCGGGTGGTGGCCGAGCAACACGACTGCGAGGGCGCCCTGATCCGCGCGATCCAGAACCGGTACGACACCGTCGGCGCCATCGTCAACCCGGGCGCGCTGATGATCGCCGGCTGGAGCCTGCGCGACGCGCTGGCCAACTACCCGCGGCCCTTCATCGAGGTGCACCTGTCCAACGTCTGGGCCCGGGAGAGCTTCCGGCACGACTCCGTCATCGCCCCGCTGGCCAGCGGCGTCATCGTCGGGCTCGGGTCGCTGGGCTACCGGCTGGCCGCCCGCGCCCTCGTCGCGACCGTCCGGTGAGGATTCGGCGCGCCGCCCTCCGCCGCCGACCGCGCCGATCCGGCGCCGGTACGGTCGTCCGCATCCTGCCACCTCACCGTAAGGACCTCACGTGCACATTCCCGTCATCGTCCTGACCGCCATCCTCGCCGCGGTCTTCCTGGGCACCGCCGTGCCGAAGCTGACCGGGCAGGCGCAGATGCGCGAGCGGATGGACCACCTGGGCGTCTCCCCCGGCCTGACCCGCGTGCTCGGGGTGCTGGAGCTCGCCGCGGTCGCCGGTCTGCTGCTCGGGCTGCTCTGGGCGCCGCTGGGCATCGCGGCGGCCGTCGGCCTCGCCCTGCAGATGGTCGGCGCGGTGGTCTACCACGCCCGCGCGAAGGACCCGGCCCCCATGACCCTGACGCCGGTGATCTTCGCCGTCGCCGCGGTGGCGCTGGTGGTCCTCCACGTGCTCAAGGGCTGAGCCGTCGTGCCCGATCCGCAGCGTCCCACCGTCGGGCTCGACCCGCAGCGTCCCGCCGCCGGGCTCGACCCGCAGCGTCCCGCCGCCGGGACCGACCGGCAGGGCTCCGTCGGGGTGCTCGGCGTCGACGTCGGCGGCACGAAGGTGGCGCTGCGCGCCGAGGCGGCCGGCCGGCCGGCGTACGACCGGACCTTCCGCTGGCCGCACGGCGCAAACGCGGCGGCGGACCTGGCCGCGCTGGCCGCCGAGGTGACCCGGCTGCGCGACGCGTGGGGGCCTGTCGGCGCGGTCGGGGTGGCGATGCCGGCGACCACGGACGCGGCGGGCGCCGTCACGACGTGGCCCGGCCGGCCGAGCTGGGCCGGCCTGGACCTCGCCGGCGCGCTGCGTCGGCTCTTCCCCGGCGCGGCGACGGCCGTGGCCGACGACGGTGACCTCGCCGCGCTGGCGGAGGCCCGGCACGCCGGCCGCGACGACGTGGTCTACCTGGGCGTCGGCACCGGCATCGGCGGCGGCGTGGTGCTGGCGGGGCGGTCGGTGCCCGGCCGCTCCTCGGCCGAGGTCGGGCACATGGTGGTGGATCTCGACGGCGAGCGCTGCGACTGCGGCCGGCGTGGCTGCCTCCAGTCCGTGGCCGCCGGCCCGGCCACCCTCCGCCGGGCGGCCGACGGTCGGGGGGCCGAGGTGAGCTTCGACGACCTGCGCGACGGGCTGCGCGAGGGCCGCGACTGGGCGGTCGACGCGGTCGACGTGAGCTGCCGCGCCCTGGCGGCGGCGGTGGTCAGCCTCGGCGAGTTGCTGGACCCCGCGGTGGCGATCGTCGGCGGCGGCTTCGCCGCCGGGCTGCCCGGCTTCGTCCCGCTCGTCGCCGAGCATGCCCGCTCGGCGGGCCGGCCCGGCCGTCCGGCGCCGCCGGTGCTCCCCGCCGCCCTCGGCGGCCTGTCGTCCCTGCACGGCGCGGTGGAGCTGGCCCGGGGCCTGAGCGCCGTGCCGGCCCCCGCCAGCCCCGTCCCCACCCCGTAGAGGAGATCAACCATGGTCAGGATCGGTGTCGTCGTCGGCAGTACGCGGCCCGGACGCAAGGCCGACGTCGTGGCGCGCTGGGTGCGGGACCTCGCCGCCAAGCGGGCCGACCTCACCGTCGAGCTGGTCGACATCGCCGACTACCGCCTGCCGCACTTCGACGAGGTGCTGCCGCCGTCGATGGCGCCGTCGACGCGTCCGGCCGTGCGCCGGTGGGCGACGACGGTGGCCGGGTTCGACGGCTTCGTCTTCGTCACCCCGGAGTACAACCACTCGATCCCGGGCGCGCTGAAGGACGCCGTCGACTTCCTCTTCCAGGAGTGGCAGCACAAGTCCGCCGGTCTCGTCAGCTACGGCGTGCACGGCGGCACCCGCGCGGCGGAGCACCTGCGGCTGGTGCTCGGGCAGCTCGGGGTGGCCGACGTCCGGTCGCAGGTCGCGCTCTCCCTGACGACCGACTTCGTGAACTTCCGCGACTTCCGGCCGGCGGCCCACCACGAGGAGGCCGTCAGCACCATGCTGGACCAGGTCGTCGCCTGGGCCGGCGCGCTCCGCACGCTCCGCCGACCCTGACGCCGGCACCCGCCGACGTAACGCCGGCACCGCCGGCTTGACCTCGACGCCGCCGACCCCGGTGCCGACGCCGACCCTGACCCCGACGCCGCCGGCTGACGCCGACGCCGCCGGCCTGACGCCGACGCCGCCGTGCGTGGCGGCGTCGGCGCGGTCGGCAGGAGGACGCGGGCTCAGCCGGCCCGCTCGGCCCGGCGCAGCAGCACGGCGGCGACGCAGCCGCCGGCGAAGACGGCCATCGCGCCCACCGTCTGGCCGGTCTCCAGGGCGGAGCGGAACGCGTCGGCGACGAGCCGGCGTTCCGCTTCGGTGCCGGCGGCGGCCAGGGCGGCGGGGAACGACCCGGCGCCGGCCAGCGCGGCGGGTAGCAGGGCGGCGAATCGGGCGTTCAGGATCGCGCCGAGCACGGCGATGCCGAGGCTGCTGCCGACCTCCGTCATGGTGCCGTCCACCCCCGCCCCAGCCCCGGCCTTCTCCGGCGGGATCGCGCTCATCACCGCCTCGACGATGGCCGGGTTCGCCACGGCGCAGCCGGCGCCCATCACGAGCAGTCCCGGCAACAGCACCCCGTAGCCGTCCGTCGGGGCGTGGGTGACGAGGGCGAGTCCGCCGGCGAGCAGCGTCATCCCGAGCGCGATCGACCGGGGCAGCCCGAGCCGGCGGATCACCCGGGCGGCGACGCCGGCCACGTTGAGCAGGACGATGGAGAGCGCGAACGGCACCATCCGCAGCCCCGCCTCCCAGGCCGGGTAGCCGCGCACGAACTGCAGGTGCTGGGTCAGCAGGAACAGCGCGCCGGTGGCGCCGAAGGTGATCAGGACGACCCCGGAGACCGCGCCCACGAAGCGCCGGCTGCGGAAGAAGTGCATGTCCAGCATCGGGTCGGCGACCCGCCGCTCCCAGGCCACGAAGGTGGCGAGGAGGAGCACCCCCGCGCCGGCCGCGCCCAGCACCGGGGCGGCCGTCCAGCCCCGCTCCGGCCCCGCGATGACCGCGTAGACCACCGCGGTCAGGCCCGCCGTGGAGAGCAGCACCCCGCCCAGGTCGAGGCGCCCGCCGGTCGCACGGCGCGACTCCGGCACCAGCGCCCACGCCGCCACCAGGCAGACCAGCACGATCGGGACGTTGACCAGGAAGATCGCCCCCCAGGGCAGGTGGGCGAGGACGAGCCCGCCGAAGGGTGGCCCGGCCGCGAACCCCAGCGCGCTCGCCGCGGCCCAGAGCCCGATCGCGCGGGACCGCTCGGCGTCGTCGAAGACCTGCATCGCCACCGCGAGGGTGGCGGTGACCAGGAGTGCGCCGCCGATCCCCATCCCGGCCCGGGCGGCGATCAGCTGGCCGCCGGTCTGCGCGAGCCCCGCGGCCAGCGACCCGAGCCCGAACAGCACGAGACCGGCCAGCAGCATCCGGCGGCGGCCGTACCGGTCGGCGGCGCTGCCCGCCGTGAGCAGCAGGCCGCACTGGACCAGGGCGTACGCGTTGATCATCCACTGGACGTCGGCGGTGCTGGCGGACAGCTCGGTCGTGAGCACCGGGATGGCCACGGTCAGCACCGTGTTGTCGAGCACCACGGTGACCTGGGCGAGGCAGAGCACGCCGAGGATCAGCCACCGGCCCCGCACCCGGCCGCCCGCTGTCCCGCCGGCGGGCGCGACAGTCGTGGCGGTCACCGGGTCGGCGCGAAGCGGGCGATGGGGTTGGCCAGGGTGCCGACCAGTTGCAGCGCGGCCGACGGGTCGGCGAGGTCGACCATCTGCCGGTTGTTGCGCAGTTGGAGCCGGTTGAGGCAGGACAGCGCGAACTCCGGGGCGAACAGGTCGTAGCGCCGCAGCCGCTCGGCCAGGTGCGGGACGCTGTCGGCGTAGTCGGCCGCGCACCGGGCGACGGTGCGCCAGAAGGCGTCCTCGTCCAGCACGCCCTCGGTGACCAGGATCGCGTTGAGGTAGCGCAGGAAGCAGTCGAAGACGTCGGTGAAGATCGACAGCAGCCTCATGTCCTCGGGCACGTCGGCCCGCACCCGCCCCACCTGCGGGGGCAGGTCGGCGTCCGGGTCCATCACCACGATCTCCTCGGCGATGTCCTTGAAGATGGCCCGCTCGACCGTCCCGCCGTCCAGGACGAGGATGACGTTCTCGCCGTGCGGCATGAAGGCCAGGTCGTGGGCGTAGAAGCTGTGCAGCAGCGGGGTGAGGTAGGCGTCGAGGTAGCGGCGTAGCCACACCCGCGGCGCCAGCCCGGACTGCGCGATCAGCGCGGCGGCGAACGACCGGCCGTCGCGGTCGGTGTGCAGCAGGGACGCCATGGTGGCCAGTCGCCGGCCCGGCTCCAGGCCGGGCACCGGGCTCTCCCGCCACAGCGCGGCCAGCATCTTCCGGTACGGGGAGTACCGGTCTGTCGCCGCCTCGTACTCCAGGTGCCGGTACCCGATGGCGGCCCGCTCGCGGATGATCGTCAACCCGGTGCGCTTGAGGATCTCGTCGCCGTCGATCAGGTCGGCGAGCCAGTCGTTGATCGCCGGGGTGGCCTCCATGTACGCGGCGGACAGCCCCCGCAGGAAGCCCATGTTCAGCACGGACAGCGCGGTCTTGACGTAGTGCCGGGTCGGGTCGGTGACGTTGAAGAAGGTGCGGATGGACTGCTGGGCGAGGTACTCGTCCGGGCCGGGGCCGAGGCACACCAGCCGGCGCTGCGCCACCTCGGCGGCGAACGTGACGGAGATCCGGTTCCACCACTGCCACGGATGCACGGGGATGAGCAGGTAGTCGGCCGGGTCGAGGCCGAGCCCGGTCAGGGTGCCCGCGAAGGCGGCGAGGGTGTCGTCGCCGAGTTCGGCGCGGAGCAGCGTGTCGTAGTCGAGGTCGGCGGCGCAGGTGAAGGTCGTCCGGTCCCGGTGCGCGGCCAGCCAGATCAGCCGGACCGGGCGGGCGGCCTCCGGCGCGTACGCGCGGTATTCGTCGATGCCGAAGCCGATCCGGCCGTTGTTCGCCACGAAGCCCGGGTGGCCCTCGGTCATCTCGGTCTCGATGGTCTGGAAGTCGGCGCGGGCGAGGTCGGCGGCGCGCACCGCCGGCTTGTCGAGCTTGTACGCGGTGCTGGCGAGGGTGGAGCTGATCTCCTCCAGGTAGACGGGGAGGATCTCGTCGCGCAGGCCCAGCGCGCCGCGCAGGTCGAGGCAGAAGTCGAGGGCGTCCAGCGGCAGCTCGGTGTCGCCGCGGTGGCGGGTGATGCTGTCGGCGTCGATCCGCCAGTGGTCGAGGGCCAGCAGGCTCGCGGTGAACCGGTAGACCACGTCGCCGTCGTCGCCGCGCACCTCGTACCGGCGCTCCCCCGCCGCCGGGCCGTCCGCGTCGGCGGGGACCGGCTCGGGTGCGAGCAGCCGTTCGTGGGCGAACTCGGCCAGGGCCTTGCGGACCAACAGCCGATTGGCGCGGGCCCAGCTCGCCGGCGTCAGGTGGGCCACGGATGCGGAGGGGTTCACGTGCGCAGGTCTCCTCGGGTTGCGGCGGGGTGGGTGTCGGTCGCGCCGGTCGCGGCCTCGAACTGGGCACGGGTGCAGACGCTGAGCAGCGCGTCCTTCTCGGGCTTGGTGATCGGGCCGACGACGGTGAAGCCGACGGCCGCGTTGAGCCGGTGCACCGCCGTGTTGCGCACGTCGGGCTCCACGACGACCCGCCGGGTCGCCGGGTCGGCGAACAGCCACGCCAGCACGGTGGTGATCACCGCGCGGGTGAAGCCGTGCACGGGCGCGTCGGTGGGGGCGCAGAGGAAGTGCATGCCGACATCGCCGTCGACCGTGTCGTACAGGCCGACGAGTTCGACGCGGGCGGGGTCGTACCGCTCGGCGAGGAAGGCGGGTCGCCCCTCGTGCAGGCCGAGGAACGCGGCGTGGTGCGGGTGCGCGGCGATCCGCCGGTATTCCTGCGCGACCCGGGCCACGTCGGCGTCCTGCATCAGCCAGAACGCCGCCTTCGGGTGGGTCACCCAGCGGTGCAGCAGCGCGGCGTCGGCGTACGGGTCGAGCGTACGCAGCGCGAACTCGCCGAGCCGGTCGTCGACGCGGCGGTGGACGACCTCGGTCACGACGCGGCTCCGGCCGGCACGCCGAACTCCTGGAAGGTGATGCTCTTCTCGACCGGGTAGTGCTCGCGGCCGAGCAGCTCCCGGATGATCCACGAGTTGCGGTACGGGCCCATGCCCAGGTCGGGTGAGGTGATGCTGTGCGTGTGGGTGCCGGCGTTCTGCAGGAAGATGCCCCGGCCGGTGTGGTCGATGCTGTAGTTGCGGGCCACGTCGAAGCGGCCGTGGCCGTCCCAGCGGATGCGGTCGCGCACCGGCTCGAGGAACTCCGGGACCCGGTAGTGGTAGCCGGTGGCGAGCACGAGACCCTCGGTGTCCAGGGTGAAGTCGCGGTCCTGCTCGACGTTGCGCAGCCCCAGCGTGTACGTCCCGCTCGGCTCGTCGTACGCGGCGGTGGTCAGCGCGGTGTTGGTCAGCAGCCGGGTGCGTACCGGGCCGCCGATGCTCTTGGCGTAGAGCAGGTCGTAGATGTCGTTGACGAGGTCGGCGTTGATGCCCTTGAACAGCCCCTTCTGCGCGGACTCCAGCCGGTAGCGGGTCGCCTCCGGCAGGGCGTGGAAGTAGTCCACGTAGTCCGGCGAGGTCATCTCCAGGGTCAGCTTGGTGTATTCGAGCGGGAAGAACCGGGGCGACCGGGTGACCCAGTTGAGCTGGTAGCCGCAGGAGTCGATGTCGCCGAGCAGGTCGTGGTAGATCTCGGCCGCGCTCTGCCCGCTGCCGACGACGGTGATGCTGCGCTTGGCGCGCAGTGCCGCCCGGTGCTCCAGGTACTGCGAGTTGTGGATCGCGTCGCCGCCGAGCCCCCGGCAGGCGTCGGGCACGTGCGGCGGGGTGCCGGTGCCGAGCACGAGGTGCCGGGCGCGGTGGGTGACCCGCTCCCCCGTGGCGGTCACGGTGGCCCGCACGACGTAGTGCTCGTCGGCCGGGTCGAACTCGACGGACGTGACCCGCTGTCCGAACCGGACGCCGCGGAGCTTGCCGGCGGCCCAGCGGCAGTAGCCGTCGTACTCGCTGCGCAGCGGGAAGAAGCTCTCCCGGATGTAGAACGGGTAGAGCCGCCCCGACTCCTTCAGATAGGCCAGGAAGGAGTACGGGGAGGTCGGGTCGGCGAGGGTGACCAGGTCGGCGATGAACGGCGTCTGGAGGCGGGTCGACTCCAGCAGCATCCCGGGATGCCAGCTGAAGGTGTCCCGCGCCTCCAGGAAGAGGCCGTCGAGGTCCTCGATCGGTTCGGTCAGGCAGGCCAGGCCCAGGTTGTACGGGCCCAGCCCGACGGCGATGAAGTCGTGCGTCGACATGCGTTCTCTCCAGCGGGGACGGGTCGTCAGCCGACGGGGCAGGTCAGCGCGGCGGTCGCCCTGGTGTGCGCGTACCAGCCGGCGTGGTCGGCGACGAGGTCGAGGACGTGGGCGATGTCGTCCAGCGTGGTCTCGGGGTTGAGCAGGGTGAACTTGAGGTGGTGCGCGCCGTCGACCCTGGTCCCGGCGACCAGCCCGGCGCCGGAGGCCGCCAGCGCCTCACGGGCGTACAGGTTGGCGTCGTCGACGAGGTCGCGGCCGGGGCCGGTCGGCAGGTAGCGGAAGACCACGGTGCTGAGCTGCGACCGCGTGACCACCTCGAAGCGGGGGTCCTCGGTGAGCAGTTGCCAGGCGTCGGCGGCCCGGTCCACCACCTCGTCGAAGAGCGCGCCGATGGCGTCCGGTCCCATGATCCGCAGGGTCAGCCAGAGCTTCAGCGCGTCGAAGCGGCGGGTGGTCTGGATGCTCTTGTCGACCTGGTTGGGAATGCGCTGCTCGACCATCCGGGCGGGATTGAGGTAGTCGGCGTGCCAGGTGGCGTGCCGCAGCACCCGCCGGTCGCGCACCAGCAGGGCGCTGGAGCTGACCGGCTGGAAGAACGACTTGTGGTAGTCGACGGTGACCGAGTCGGCCCGTTCGATGCCGTCGAGCAGGTGCCGCCGGGTCGGCGACACCAGCAGCCCGCAGCCGTACGCGGCGTCGACGTGCAGCCAGACGCCGGCCGCCGCGCAGACGTCGGCGATCTGCGGCAGCGGGTCGATGGTGCCGAAGTCGGTGGTGCCGGCGGTGGCCACCACCGCCATCACCACCAGCCCCTCGCCGCGGCAGCGGTCGATCTCGCGGGCCAGCTCGTCCGTGCGCATCCGCCGGTCGGTGTCGGTGGGCACGGTGACCACCGCGTCCGCGCCGAGGCCGAGCAGCCTGGCCGCCTTCTGCACGCTGAAGTGCCCGGCCGCCGAGGTGACGACGCGCAGTCGGGACAGCAGCTCCAGGCGGGACGGCTGCCCGGTCTCCCGGCCGGTCACCTGGGCGCGGGTCTCCTCGCGGGCCAGCAGCATCGCCTGGAGGTTGGACTGCGTGCCGCCGCTGGTGAAGACGCCGTCGGCGGCTGGCCCCAGGCCGATCCGCTCGGCCGTCCAGTCGACCAGCCGGCGCTCGATCAGGGTGCCCCCGGCGCTCTGGTCCCAGGTGTCCAGGGAGGAGTTGACGGCGCTGAGCACGGCCTCGGCGAGCAGCGCGGGAATCACCACCGGGCAGTTGAGGTGTGCCAGGTAGCGGGGGTGGTGGAAGAAGACGGCGTCGCGCAGGTAGACGTCCTGGAGTTCGTCGAGCGCGGCGCCGGTGTCGCCGAGCGGCCGGTCCAGGTCGATGCCGGCGATCCGGGGCGCGAGCTCGTCCGGTGTCACGCCTGTGAACGGCCGGTCCGCGCCGGCCACCCGGGTCGCCACCCGGTCGATGCCGGCAGCCAGCACGCGCCGGTAGTCCTCGACCGAGCCGGCGGTGAACAGGTGGGCGCGGGCGCCGTTCGTCCCGGGGGTCACCCCGGTCGACGGCGCCTGGACGGTGGATCCGGGCAGGCTCATGCGGGTCCTCAGCGGTCGGGAGTGGACACGGCGGCGGGGGACCTGGACGTCGCCTTCCGCCGCGATCCGATGATCGAGCGAACTTAGGTTACCCTAACCTAAGTTCGTGTCAACGATGTTGCCGTGTCGCATCGATTTCGCTCAGTTCGACGTCCGTCGCCGACGTCCGCTCCCCTGGCACCGCCCGGCGGGGCGCCGGAACCGGCGCCGGTGCGCCATGCCCACCACGACGCCGAGTCCCACCAGGGGCGCCAGGCTGAAGGTCCACCACCGGCAGCCGGGCCGGCCGGCCAGCCCAGTTAGGGGAGGGTAACCTAAGTTGATGGCCCTGTGGCAGGCGGCACGGCCGCCCATCCGACCCGCGCCGCGATGACCGGCGTCTATCGCGACCGGTGGGGCGTCCCGCACCTGCGCGCCGACACCGTCGACGGCCTCGCCCGCCTCCAGGGGCGGGTGGCCGCCGTCGACCGGGCCTGGCAGATCGAGGTCGAGCGGTGGCGCTCGGAGGGTCGCCTCGCCGAGCACGTCGGCCCCGCGGAGCTGGGCTGGGACAGGTTCGCCCGCCGCGCCCGTCTCGACGACACCGCGCGGCGCTGCTTCGATCGGCTCGCCCCCGACACCAGGCGGTGGGTCACCGCCTATGTGGACGGGGTCAACGAGGGGCTCGCCGAGGGCGCCGCGGCGACGCCCGAGTTCGCGGCGGTCGGCTGCGCGCCGGGCCGGTGGCGGCCGTGGTCGCCGCTCGGCGTCTTCCTCGTCCAGCACGTGCTCTTCTCCACCTTCCCCAACAAGCTGTGGCACGCCCACGTCGCCGGCGCCCTCGGCCCGGCGGCGACCGGCCTGTTCGCCGTCGAGGGGCCCGGCGGGTCGGGCAGCAACGCCTGGGCGGTGCCCGGCGACCCGGTCACCGGCCGGGCGCCGGTCGTCGCCGGCGACCCCCACCGCATCCTCGAACTGCCCGGCGTCTACCAGCAGGTGCGCCTCGCCTGCCCCGAGTTCGACGTGCTCGGCCTCGCGTTCCCCGGCGTCCCGGGCCTGCCCCACTTCGGGCACGCGGGCGAGGTGGCCTGGGCGGTCACCAACGCGATGGCCGACTACCAGGACCTCTACCGGGAACAGGTGCGCCGCGACGGCGACCGGGTGCTGGTCCGCGAGACGGACGGCTGGGCGCCGGCGCACCGCCACGTCGAGCGGATCGAGGTACGCGGCGGCGAGCCGGAGTCCGTCGAGGTGATCGAGACGCCGCGCGGGCCGGTCGTCGACCACGACCGGGACACCGGCGAGGCGATCAGCCTGCGCACCCCGAGCCGGGTCGAGGGGCGTCTCGGCTTCGACGCGCTGCTGCCGCTGCTGCGGGCGACGAACGCCGACGACGTCGCCGACGCGCTGCGGGACTGGGTCGAGCCGGTCAACAGCGTCCTCGTCGCGGACCGGCACGGGACGGTGGTCCACCTGGTCGCGGGGCTCGTCCCGATCCGCGACGACCGGTGCCGGCGGGAGCCGGTGCCCGGCTGGGATCCGCGGTACCGGTGGCACGGCGGCTACGCGCCACCGCGCCGCACCGCCGTCGACGGGACAGCGGTCTGCGCCAACGACCGGCGCCCCGACACCGCCGACCTCGGCGCCGACTTCGCCCCGCCACACCGCGCCCGCCGCATCCGCGCCCTGCTGGCCGGCGGTGCCGGCCCGGCGGCAGTGCACATGGACACCCGGCTGGAGGCCGCGGCCCTGCGCGGCGCGCTCGACCGGCTGGACCCCGACGGCCTCGGCGAGCCGGCGCGGCGCCTGCGGGACCGGTTGCTCGCCTGGGACGGGCGGATGGGGGCCGACAGCACGGACGCCGGCGCCTTCGCCGCCTGGCGCGCGGCCCTGGTCCGCCGGCTGCACGACCACCCGTGCCTGCGCCCGCTGCGCGCCCCGAGCGCGTTCGACCCGCTGTTCACGCCGTGGACCGACCCGCTGGCGCGCATCGGCCACGCCCTCGACGGGGTGGTCGCCGGGCTGCACCGCCTGGGCGGGGACGTCGGCCCGGTGGCGGCCGGGGCGCTGGCGGAGGTCGCGGCGGGCGACCCGCCCGGGCCGTGGGGCCGACGGCACGTGCTGCACCCGGTCCACCTCGGCGTGGCGCCGGCGGTCGACGTGGCCGTACGCGCGATGCGGGAACGGGTCGCGCTGGCCGGCGACACCGACTGCGTGCTGTCCACCTCCAGCGTCCCGGGCGTCTCCGACGCGTGCTGGCGCGGCCCGGTGGCCCGCTACGTGTGGGACCTGACCGACCGCGCGGACAGCCGCTGGGTCGTGCCGTTCGGCGCCTCCGGAAGGCCCGGTGACCCGCACTTCGACGACCAACTTCCGCTGTGGGCCGGCGGCGAGCTGGTCCCGGTGGTCACCGACTGGCGGGAACTCACCCCGGAACCAGGAGCACAGGCAGCAGCTCCGCCCGGGCCGGACGCAACCGGCCCCGGGCCACGAGTTCGACGGTGATGACGACCGCGACCGCCTCCACCGCGAGGAGCCCGACCAGCACGACCAGCTGCGTGATCCCGGCCGTGAGTGGACTGGCGCCGCCCAGCAGCATTCCGACGAACGCGCCCGGCAGCGTCACCAGGCCCACCGTGCGGGTCTGGTCCAGCGCCGGCACCAGCGCCTGCCCGGCCACCGGACGGCACACGAGCAGGACGGCGTCCCGTGCCGGCAGCCCCAACGCCAGGGCGGCCTCCACCTCTCCCGCACGGGCGGTCAGTTCGTCCAGCACCCGCCGGCCCGCCAGCGACGTCGCGGTCATCGCCCCGCCGATGAGGATTCCGGCCACCGGGATGACGGCGATTCCCCGCATCGGCACGAGCCCCGCCGACAGCAGCCCCGCCACCACGGCCATGCTCCCCGCCGCGATCGGCACACCCGCCCACCAGTTCCACCGGCCGGTGATCCGCCGGCCGGAGGTGGCCGCCGCCACCGCACACATCAGCACGACGAAGGCCGCCGTCGCCCACAGCGACACCACGATCGCGGTGATCAGCAGCGACACGGCCGCCAACTGGATCGCGGCGCGGGCCGCGGCGACCAGCACCTGCCGGCCGTGCCCGAGCGCACCGGCCCGGACCACGACGGCCGCCACCACGGCCAGGGCGACCAGGGCGGCGGCCAACTCCGGGCCGACCACGAGCATCGTCGAGGACATCCGGCAAGTCTGCCGGCGCGCGGACGGCCGCGGGGCGGCGGCCTCGCACCGACCGGCGCCCGGATCTGGGCGGACGACCCCGCCGGCGGCGAAGAGCGGCCCGGACACGGGCCGGCCCCGGGGCGGGACGCCTCGGGGCCGGTGCGACCGTTCCCGCCGGAGCCGTCAGGCCACCGGCGTCGGAGGGTCAGAAGGTCGGAGCGAGGTAGAGCAGGCGGTTCGGCGAGCCGCTGCCCGGGTTGGTGATCACGTTGGTCGTGGCCTGGCTGACCAGGTACGAGTGGACCTGGGCGGGCGTCCAGCCCGGGTTGACGCTGAGCACCCGGGCGGCCGCGCCGGCGACGTGCGGCGAGGCCATCGAGGTGCCGCTGATGGACGAGGTGGCGGTGTCGCTGGTGGACCAGGCCGACAGGACACCCACACCGGGGGCGAAGATGTCGGTGCAGGTGCCCCAGTTGGAGAACGAGGCCCGCGCGTCGTTGCTCTGCGAGGCGTTGACGGTGAGCGCCGTCGGGACCGAGGCCGGCGAGTAGTTGCAGGCGTTGGCGTTCGAGTTGCCGGAGGCCACGGCGTAGGTGATGCCGTCGGCGATGGAGTTCGCCACGGCGGTGTTCAGGGAGCTGTTGTAGGAGCCGCCGAGGCTCATGTTCGCCACCGCGGCCTGGCCCGCCTGGTGGTTCGACGTCACCCAGTTGATGCCGGCGATGACCTGCGCCCAGGTGCCGCTGCCCTGGCAGTTCAGCACCCGCACGGCCACCAGCCGGACGTTCTTCGCGACGCCGTAGGTGTTGCCGCCGACGGTGCCCGCGACGTGCGTGCCGTGGCCGTTGCAGTCGGCGGCCGGCAGCGCGTTGTCGATCGCGTCGTAGCCGTCGACGGCCTGGCCGGCGAAGTCGACGTGGGTGGTCCGGATGCCGGTGTCGATGATGTACGCGGTGACGCCGGTGCCGCTGCTGTTGTAGGTGTACGTGCGGCTGAGCGGCAGGGCCCGCTGGTCGATGCGGTCCAGGCCCCAC
This sequence comes from Micromonospora sp. NPDC049139, assembly GCF_055586845.1. Lineage (NCBI taxonomy): Bacteria > Bacillati > Actinomycetota > Actinomycetes > Micromonosporales > Micromonosporaceae > Micromonospora > Micromonospora sp. NPDC049139. Next base: position 25,339 of record NZ_JBVJHK010000028.1, read on the forward strand.
GGCGGGTTGCTCTGGGTGGCGGTCGTCGTCACGGTGTGGTTCTGCTCGACGTAGTCGACGGCGGGGTGCGCGGCGAGGCGCTTGGCGGCCCGCTCCGACAGCCGCACCTCGAAGCCGTTGAGGGCGTCGCCGTAGACGTGCCCGACCGTCCCGCCGAAGCGCGCGGCCAGCGAGCCGGCGCTGCTGCGCACCTCGGCCTGCCGGGTGCCGGCGCGACCGCCGACGCTGCTGTCCTTGAGCACCACGATGTAGCTGTCGGCCACGGCCGTCGCGCCGCCGGCGCTGCGGATCTCGCCGGTGCCGGGGGCGGCTGCCGCCGGGGCGCCGATCATGGTGGTGACCATGGCGGCGCTGGCGAACACGCCGACCGCGCCGGCGAGGGTACGCCGTCGAGTGCGAGGGAGTGTCATCTCCCGGTCCTCCTACTGTCGTGGCCTTCGGGTGGCTCGTGGCGCACCCGGCAGGCGGTGGACGATGAGGAAACCTTAGCCATCATATTCATGTTCGTATATTTTCTTGGTGTTCACGATGTGAGGACGATGTTGAAGAACCGCACGTGAAAGGCTTGCGCGAACAAGGATCCAACTGAGACAGGCCGGCATCCATGGCCGTCCGGGCCGCCGACCGGGCGACCCGTCACGGCGACGGCGGCGACGACACCCCCGCGCCCGACGCGGGCGGCGCCGCGGACCGACCGAAGCGCCCGGCCGCGCGGCGCCGCCCACATCGCGGACCGACGGAATGAGTGATCCTCGTCACGGGGGCGGCGCGCCCGGCGCGGCGTCCGCACTTGAGCGGCGCGAGGAGCGGAATCCCGCTGCACGGCCCGGATCCGCCTCCCCGACGCTGCCGGGCCGCCGCCACCCCCCTCGACTCAGGGCTGCCGCCTCCTACACGGAGGGTGATGGCCGGTTTCTCGGCTGCCATGACCCGGACCTCGACTGGATCGCCGGCAACTGTCGAGATTTGGAGCGCTCACTACCCTGTTGCATGATCCCCGTGCCTGGGCACACATCGACAGCGATAAGGGCTTCAGATGACCGACAGTCACCCTCCGTATGGAGGGCAGCCGGATCCGAACGTCACCCCGTGGAGCGGGCCGCCGGCCCCTCAGGGTGGGTACCCCGGATACGGCCAGCCAGGGCAGCCACCGCAGTTCGGGGCCCCGGTCCCGCCGCCGCAGAAGTCGAACAAAGGCCTGATCATCGGCCTGTCCGCCGCCGCCGTGGTGGTCCTGCTCGTGCTCTGCGGCGCCGGCGTCGGGTTCGTCCTCGTCAACGACGACGACGTTCCCACCCCGGTCGCGTCCGCCACCCCGAGCGGGTCCAGCGAGCCCGGCACCGACGCCACCCCCACCCCGGGGCAGTCCGAGTCGCAGGATCCCGGCAACAGCAACAACGCGGTGACCGCCCGCTACTCCAGCGACCTGGGCGACGTCTGCGAGGGCAGCCAGATCCTCAACGCGGCGCCCTACAACGGCGGGGCCGGTGCCAAGGCGTACGTCTTCTCGAACAACCCCGACCGGCTGACGTTCTGGTCGTCGAAGTCGATCGCCTCGAACAAGCCGTACTACGCCAAGAGCGCCGACTTCGAGTCGGTCTCCGTGGTCGGCTGCCTGAAGTTCGTGGAGGGCAGCGAGGGCACGCCGCGCCAGTGCCAGTACAAGGACAGCTCCGACAAGCAGGTCACCATCGACTACGTCTCGTCGCGCTACGAGCTGACCTTCTACGCGGCGAAGACCGGCGAGAAGATCGGCGACGGCGGCACCGTGAGCGCCCCGGCGAACCGGTGCCCGAGCTTCATCTCGTACAACAAGAACACCATGAAGGCGTACGCGTCGCCGGACTCCGGCACCATCGAGGCGGCCCTGGACAAGTTCCTGTCCTGAGGCGGCTCGTTCGACATCGGGGAGGGACGGTCACCGTCCCTCCCCGATGTGTTTCCCGCGTCCGCCCCACCCGTCGCGGAACAGGCTGCCTCGCCCTCGACCACGCGACCGTCCTGCGGGTGCGGGCCCGGCGCCGACTCCACCTCCCCGCCGACGAACGGGGCCGCCGCCGTAGGAAGACGGCGGCGGCCCCGGCGGGCGTGGGGCGGACCTCAGCGGCGGGCCGACGCCTCCTTCGCCACGGCGTCCACGTCCACCTGGTCGAAGGCGGGAGCGCCGTCGACGGCGTCGGCGGCGACGGCCGCCGAGGTGGCGGCGTCCGGCAGGTCCAGGCTGGTGCGGAGGGTGACCGGCTTGAGCAGGGCCGCCGCGAGGACGCCGACGACGGCGATGGCCGCGGAGATCAGGAAGATGTGTCCGGTGGCGTCGCCGTACGCGGCCCGGACGATCTGCTGGACCACGGCCGGCATGGCGTCGATGTTGAGGCTGCCGGTCCCCCCGCCGGAGGTGGGGATGCCCGCGGTGGCGAGGTCCGTGGTGATCTGCTCGGTGACCCGGCGGGCGAGGACCGCGCCGAGCACCGACACCCCGATGGTGCCGCCGAGGGAGCGGAAGAACGCCACGGTGGAGCTGGCCGCGCCGATGTCCTTGAGGGAGACGGTGTTCTGCACGGCGAGGACGAGGTTCTGCATGGTCATCCCGACCCCGACGCCCACGATGAACATGGCCGCGCCGACCAGCACCAGCGACGTCTCGTGGTCGATGGTGCCGAGCACGGCGAACCCGGCCACGAGCACGACCGCCCCGACGAGGATGTAGGGCTTGACCTTCCCGGTCCGGGTGATCAGGCGACCGGCGACGATCGACGAGCCGAGGACACCGGCCATCATCGGGATGGTGAGCAGCCCGGCCTCCGTCGGGCTGTAGCCGCGGCCGATCTGGAAGTACTGGCCGAGGAAGACGGCGCCGCCGAACATGGCCATGCCGACCGCGAGGCTGCCGAGGATGGCGAGGGCGGTGGTGCGCTGGCGGACCAGGTCGAGCGGGACCACCGGCTCGTCAGCCCGCGCCTCCACCCAGACGGCCAGGGCCAGCAGCAGGGCCGAGCCGCCCACCATCGCCGCGCTCTGCCAGGAGACCCAGGCGAACGAGTCGTCGACGAAGGAGATCCAGATGAGCAGCACGCTGACCCCGGCGGCGATCAGGGTGGCGCCCAGGTAGTCGATCTTCACGTTGTCGCGGCGGACCGTGGGCAGGCGCAGGGTGACCTGGAGGAGGATCAGCGCGATGACGGCGACGGGGACCCCGACGAAGAAGCACCAGCGCCAGCCGAGCCAGGACGTGTCGACGATGAGCCCGCCCAGCAGCGGGCCGCCGACCGTCGCCACGGCCATGACGCCGCCGAGGTAGCCGTTGTACCGGCCGCGCTCCCGCGGCGGGATCATCGCCGCGATGGCGACCTGGACGAGCGCCTGGAGGCCGCCGACGCCGATGCCCTGGAACGCACGCGCGGCGATGAGCTGGCCGGCGGTCTGGGCGAGGCCGGCGACCACCGAGCCGGCCAGGAAGACGACGATGGCGACCTGCACCAGGAGCTTCTTGTTGAACAGGTCGGCGAGCTTGCCCCAGATCGGGGTGGTCGCGGTCGCGGTGAGCAGGGTGGCGGTGACCACCCACGTGTACTGGGTCTGCGACCCGTTCAGCGCGCCGATGATCTTCGGCAGCGCCGTCGAGACGACGGTGCCGCTGAGCATGGCGACGAAGAGCACCAGCAGCAGGCCGCTGAGCGCCTCCAGCGTCTGCCGATGCGTCATCGGCGTGTCGCCGGTCGTCGTGGTGGGTGCGCTCATCGCGCGGCCTCCAGGTTGTCGTGGTGTCCGAGGGCGGTCTCGATGTCGCGGGTGAACCGGCCGAGCGCCCCGCTCAGCGCCGCGATCTCGTCGGGCGTCCAGTCGGCGAGCGCCCGGTCGAGCACCCCGCCGTACCAGTCGAAGATCTCGGCCAGGGCGGCCCGGCCGTCAGGGGTGACGGCCAGGACCCGGGCCCGCATGTCGGTCGGGTCGGCGCCCCGCTCGACCAGGCCGAGCCCGACGAGCGAGGCGATCGCGCGGCTCACGGTCGACGGGTCCAGCCCGGTGCGGGCGGCGAGTTCCCGCGCGTGGCAGCCGGCGGGAAGCCGGTTGATCTGCATGAGCATGCCGACCAGGCCGAGCGGCACGAGCGGCCGCACGTCGGCCCGGCGCCGCCGGATCAGCCGTACGGTCCGGACCAGTTCGTGCAGCCTGGTGCCGAGTTGACGAGCGGTGCCGTCCACCGTTTCCCCCACATCGCAGATGGTTGCCGCATACAAGCATCTGCCGATCTTGCCCAATGAGCAAGTTTGCGCAATGAGAAACGAGTCACGTCGGCACTAGGCTGACGGCATGGACGAGGCCACCGGACTACGGGAGCGGAAGAAGGCGGCAACCCGCCTCGCCCTGCACGAGGCGGCCCTGCGCCTGGCCTCCGAGCACGGGCTCGACCGCGTCACCGTCGAGGCGATCGCCGACGCCGCGAACGTGTCCCGCCGGACGTTCTCCAACTACTTCTCCAGCAAGGAGGAGGCGATCTTCCACGGCGACGCCGTACGACTGCGCCGACTGCTGGAGCTGGTCCGCCAGCAACCGCCCGACGCGCCGCCGTGGCGCGCGCTGAGCCGGGCCGCCGAGCACCTCGCCGAGGAGGTGTACGGCAACACGCCCCCCTCGTGGCTGGTCCGCCGCCGCCAGCTGCGGGGGCACCCGGGACTCGTCGCCCAGCAGATCGCGGCGTACACCACCATCGAGCGCGAACTCGCCGACGAGTTCGTCCACCGGCTGGTCGGTCCCGACCCGGAGCTGCGGGCCCGGGTCCTGGCGGCGACCTTCCTGGCCACCCTGCGCGTCGCCGTCCAGCACTGGATCGAGCACCCCGACGGGCCGCTGCGCGACACCCTCCGGGCCGCGCTCGCGGGGGCGGCCTCCGCGCCGGCTGTCGAGGCTGCCGTTCCCCCACCTGACACCACCTGAGCCCGCAACGGACGGTGCGTACGCATCCGTGGATCTCGCCGCACCACCGCTGCCCGGTTCCGCCTCGCTCCCGCCGGGCGGTGCCGGCCCGGCGGGAGCCCGCGTCAGGGCAGGTCGGGCGCGCCCAGGAAGGACCAGGTGTTCCCGTCGGCGGACCACCACGTGCCCGGGGTGTGCGGCCAGCCGCGCTGCGCGTATCCGCCCGGTACCGGTACGGCCGCCGCGCCGGGCGCGGGCTCCACCGGGGACAGGCGCTGCCCCCCGTCGCCGCTGCTGAACATCAGCGGCCTGTCGTCGGCGACGAAACCGGCCTGGATGACCAGCGTTCCGTCGGACCGGACGGAGGCGCGAAGCTGCCGGTCACCGACGGCTGCGCTGCCGGCGGTGCGTTGCCAGGTCCGGCCGCCGTCACCACTGCGATGGACGACCAGTGTGCCGTCGATGCTGCCGACGGCGTAGACGGTGCGGCCGTCCCACGTGGCCACGTCGAGCGCGACGTCGTGGCCGGCGGTGAGCGGCCCGGCGAAGACGTGTCGCTGCCAGGTACGGCCTCCGTCGCGGCTCACCGTGATCGCGCTGCCCCGGCCGACGAGCCGGCCGTCGATCGTGTCCACGGCCGCGTAGCCGCTGCCCCAGATGCCCGCCTCGGGCGGCACGTCTTCCGCGAGCGCGGGCAACTCCAGCCCCGTGCTCTGCGCCACCTGCACGACGTCACCCGTGGCCGGGTCCGCCGCCACGATCCGGTCGGCACGCGGGCCGAGCATGTGGTTGAGCACGCGCCATCCGTCGGGCACCTGGACGGCCGTGTCCGCCGTCACCTCCCGCCACCGTTCGCCGCCGTCGACGCTCGCGAGCCAGCCCTGCCGGTCTCCGGCTCCGACGTCGATCTGGTACGACGCGATCAGCGTGCGCTGCCCGGCCGTGGCGAGGGCGACCAGCGCGTTGCCGGACAGTGGAAGCTCGCGGCTGCGCCAGGTCGCCCCACGGTCGGCGGTGCCCGACACCATCAGCACGCAGTCGTCCTCCCGGCAGTTCTTCCAGCGGAAGTAGAAGTGGTCGAGGTCCCCCGCGACCACCGGACCCGGGCGAGGGGTCCGGGCCGCACCGGGGACGGGGCTGGTGGAAGGCGCTGGCGTCGGGATGAAGCCGGGCGTCGGGGTCCCGCCGAGGCCGGGAACGGACACCTGGGGGTCCGCGCGGTGCAGACTGGCGGAGGCGATCCCGGCGACAGCGACCAGCGCGAGCGTGGTCAGCGAGGCCGCGGCCACGCGGGTGTGCCGTCGACGGCGTGCCGCCCGGCGCCGCACCTCGGTGAAGTCCGGTCTGAAGGCCGCCTGGGCGGCCCGGTCGAGCCCGGCAAAGTCCAGGTCAGGCATGGAGAGAACCTCTCTCGTTCACGATCGCTGGTCGAACGGTGGTGCTGTCAGCGGTGTCGTCGAGGCCGACGGCGAGGGCACGACGGGCCCGGACGAGGCGGGTCTTGACCGCCTCCACGGAGCAGCCCAGGGCCTCCGCCACGTCGGCCACCGCCATGTCCGCGATGTGGTACAGCACGACGGCCTCACGGGCCGGGCGCGGCAGCCGCTGGAGTGCGGTGACGAGGGCGACGTGGTCGGGCGACATGCCCGCGGTCCCCCGCTGTCCACCGTCGAGCTGGCCGGAGCGCGCCAGCCGGGCGAAGACCATCCGGCGTCGGTGCCGGCTCCGGGCGATGTTGAGGGCCACCGTACGCAGCCACGCCTCCGGATGCTCCACCTGGCCGAACCGACCCGGCCGGGCCAGCGCCCGCACGAAGGCGTCCTGCACTACGTCCTGAGCCTCCGCGTAGTCACCGGTGATCGCGAACAACTGCGACACCAGGCGCGACGCCGCGGCGGCGTACAACTCCCGGATCTGCTCCTGGATCTCCGACACATCGTCTCCTCCTGCTCAGCCTCTGCACCCCTTGAGACCAACCAGCAGCCGCCCCGGTGACACCTCCGCTCGGCGAATCGCCGCTCGCTCGCGCACCGCAGCGACCGGCGAAGCGTCGCGGGGCAGCGACGGGTCACTGTCCAGGTTCTGGGTCAGACGGAAGTCAGGGCAGGGATCCTGCCCGCCGTGTCGGCGGCGGTGCTGATGCTCTCCGGCCGTGTCGGATGGGGCAGAAGGAATGTGCGCCGACTTCGAGTGCGAGCTGGTCGAGCTCAACGGTGAGGCTGAACATGCGCACCTGCTGGTCAACTTCCCACCCACGGTCGCCCTCACCCGGCGCTGCTCCGACGTCAGCACCGACAGACGGGTCGGGGAGATTTTGCCGCACGGCAATCGGAGGGCAGAGTCAGACCCTGAATACGCTGCAGAGTCCCGACGACCGAGAATGGCATAGGAAAGATAATCGGGTCAAGGGTCGCCGGGCCCGACAATCGACATTCGTCTGATTGCCCCGCCGGCAGGCACCCCTCGACACAATCCCCGAACCGCGGTCCCCCGCTTTGGCCACGCCCCACACGCCAACCCCACAGGCACATCCGTGATCTCGGCCCCGACCCAGCGGTGATCAATTTCCTGCGAAGCCGATGCCCCGATGGGCATCGAAGTCGCGGGATTTCCTGCGGGCCCAATTCTCGTTGCCGCGCCTTCGTCACCCGCCCCGCCGACCGCCCACGGGAAACTCGCCTGGCACCACGCATCAACGCGAGCCCGCGCCGCACCGGCCGAGTTCGCCGTCGGCCCGGCTGGCCGAGCGAGGAACCCACCAGCACTTCAAGGCCGATCCGCAGCCACCCGACCAGTGGCAGCCACCAGGATCTTCACGGCCCTCGGAACACCGACCTGCCCCGCCGCGCCTCCACCCGCCACGGCCCACGGTCCACGCCGCCGACGGCCAGATACTCTCCACGATTGCTGAACCAAGCGACGAATCATTGACGTATCCGCTTGCGTAACACGATTATCTGACGCAGTCGCGTTGTCGGCGAACCGTCGCCCCGAAAGGACGACAGATGAAGCCAGAGGACTTCCGCGACCTGATGCGTGAACTCTCCCGTGGTTGCCATTCTCGCCCCGGCGGGTCGCGCTGGTCGGCGACGGGCAACGACCTGCTCGCCAGTGGAAATGCGCTCCTGCCGCGGCCACTTCTCGGCGGCACGCGAACGGCGGACGCGACGTCCGGCGCCGCGCCGAGTTGCGCGAATTCCTCGCTCGACCTGCCGCATGGCGGCGGTGCGACGCGCACGTCCACACTCTGGCAATACCAGTTCTCGCGCGTACGGCCGCGAACCTCGCCGTCCGGAGGCTGTCCTGGCCGGCCGACGGCGCGCGCGCCACCGCGGACCTCGACGTGGTGCCCCACCCGTCCGGCCGGCGATCACCTCATGGTCATCGGCGAACTGCGCGGCTCCCGCCGGTGCCGGCGTCGACCACCGCGGTACGGCCTGCGTCAGTTCTTCCTGCCCGCACCCCAAGCCTGCGACCGCCGAGGTGACGATGCCGTCGAATCTCGCCCTGTCCCTGCACTTCTTCCTCCAACTCGCGGTAGTGCTGTTCACCTGCTGGTCGGTCGGACTCCTCCTCCGCCGACTGGGTCAGCCACAGGTCGTCGCCGACATGGTCGCGGGTTTCCTGCTGGGACCGACGCTGCTCGGTCTCCTGCTGCCCGCCCTGCAAGGCTGGCTGTTCCCGACCACGCTGCATCTGGGCGCCGGCGACGCCGGTAGCCGCATCGCCCACCCTTCGCTGATCGTGCTCTACGTGGCCGGTCAACTCGGTCTGGTCCTCTACATGTTCGTCGTCGGGATGTCGTTCCGCACCGACGTGCTGACCGGACACCTCCGTTCGGCGTTCGGGTCGTCCGTCGCCGGCGTCATCGCACCGATCGCCACCGGCGCGGTGCTGGGCTGGATGCTGGCCAGCGACCGAACCTTCTTCGACGAGAAGATTTCCGCATGGCAGGCGGCCCTCTTCGTCGGCACGGCAATGGCGATCACCGCCTTTCCGATGTTGGCGCGCATCATCCACGAGAACAATCTCGGCGGCAGCCCCACCGGGACGGTGGCGCTGGCGTGCGCCGCCGTCGACGACACCGTCGCCTGGGTCCTGCTGGCCGTGGTGGTCTCCTCGGCCCAGGGTGACGCGTCGGTCGCGCTGCTCGCCCTCGGCGGTGGTCTGGTCTACGTCCTCGTGGTCCTGACCGTGGGTCGCGCCCTGACCGCCAGGCTCGCCCGCTGGGCCATGGACGACAACGGACTGCGTCCCGCCGGGCTCATCACCACGATGATCATCCTGCTGCTCTGTGCCGCGTACACCGAGGCGGTCGGGATCTACGCGGTGGTGGGGGCCTTCCTGTTCGGCGTCGCCATACCCCGTGGCCGCTTCACCGAGGCCCTGCGGGCGTGCATCGAGCCGGTCACGGTCCGGCTGCTGCTACCGACCTTCTTCGTCTACTCCGGCCTGGCCACGCAGTTCAGCGTGTTGACGGATCCCGGTGTGCTGCTGGTCCTGGTGATCGTGGTCCTGGTGGCCTTCCTGAGCAAGGGTGTGGCGTGCACCATCGGTGCCCGCACGGCCGGCCTACCGTGGGGCTCCGCGGCCTCGGTCGGTGCCCTGATGAACGCACGCGGACTGATGGAACTCGTCCTGCTGAACATCGGCCTGGAGAAGGGACTGGTGACGCCGGCGCTGTACACCGTCCTGGCCCTGATGACCGTCATCACCACCCTGGCGGCCACACCGCTGTACTACTTCATCCAACGTCGGTCGGGATCACCGACCCCACCGGTCTCCGACGGCGACATCGTGGCGGAGACGGAAGTCGGTCACCCGACCGGGGCGCCACGGGAGCCGTCCGCTCAACCTCGTTGAGCCGGCTCCGGACGCGCACGCGGGGCGTGGTCCTGCCCGCGCTCGGAGTGTCGGCGCGCCAACCAGAGACGGTGGGCGAACAGCATCCCGTAGCCGGCGAGAACCGCGCCGAGCACGGCCAGCGCACCACCGTCCGCGGAGCGGCGCGCCGCATCCAGGATCACGCCCAGCATCGCCGCCGCGACGATCAGGGACACGTGGTTCGAGGCCCAGAACACCACCGGTGTCATGCGCCGGGGGTCGAGGTCACGCATCGCGCCGCCCCGGAGCTGCCCGACGAGCCAGGCCGACAGCGGCGCGGTGGTGGCCATCGCCGCCCAGACCAGCCACGGCACCCAGCCGAGCAACGCGAAGACGGTGAGCGTCGCGTACCCGACCAGCTGCGCACCGACGATCACCCGCACCGCCGGTCGGTAACCGATGATGACGGGCAGCGTGCGCTTGCCGACCATCGCGTCCGATCGGCGGTCGCCCAGATTCATCACCATCATCCGCGCGACCTGCAGCACCGCGGTGGGCGCCAACACGGCCAACAGCAGCATCGGTACGGTGCCGGTCTGGAGCACCACCGCGACGGCCGGCCACAGGCCGTTGAGTATCGCGGCGACCGTCATCTCCCCCGCGCCCCGGTAGTTCAGCCGCAACGGTGGCGCCGTGTAGAACCAGGCCAGCAGCACGGCTGCGGCGGCGAGCACGCGCGCCTGCCAGGACGGCATGACAGCCACCATCAACGCCGACACTCCGAACAGGACGACTCCGGCGCGCAGCGACACCACGGGTGCGACCACCCCGTCGACGAGGGCCCGGCTGCCGCCCGTCCACGGCGTGAAGTAGACGTTCGCCCGGTCGGCCGCCAGGTCGAAATACTCGTTGCAGTAGTGCGTCATGACGTGGACCGTCCACGCGAACAGTTGCGCGACGGCGTACCACGTGAGATCGAGCGGATGGCCCTGGTGTACCGATACCGCCACGGCGAGACCCACCGGCAGGAGGTTGTACAGCAGGAAGCGGAGTCGGGCCAGTCGGACGAAACCCCGCCACGGAGTTTCGCCCTGCCCTGCCGGCGGCCCGGCCGCAGGCCGGCGAGGTCCCGCCACCGACTGCGATTCCGACAACGCGTCCATCGTGTAGCGCCTCCCCCGTGTTCAGACCGCGACCACAACCTTCGTCTCCGCCAACGACAATCGCCACGATCTGTCGGGTAAGCGTCCATCGCCACGGCGGCACGACGCCCGACCGGCTCGTCCGTTGCGGTGGTATGGCGGCCGGCGTGCCGTGGGCGGCATTCGGGGAGTTCGGTCAGGTGCCAGCGCTCCCCCGCCCACCGGCTGCCGCAGGTGGATCAGCGGCGGATCAGGCGTCGACACGCTGGCCAGGCGGTCCTTGAAAGCTGCCGATCCACGTGGGTCGCGGGTTGAAGTGGCGGCCCTCGCCAAAAGAGAGCACCAGCCTTGTGCGGACTGCTCACCGGTCGAGGCCAGTACGCAGCGTCAGCTTGGGGAATTCCACAACGCCGGGAGTCCGGGCCAGTCCGACCACTGGCCACGGCGGTCCCGGATCGTCAGCGCCCTGGGCCACCGGTCCGGGTTGTGCCGGGGCGCGGCGTTGTGGCAGCAGGGGTGGCCGGCGGGTTGGGCCGGGACGAACGCAGGACCCACATGGCGATGCCGCTCGCTATGGTGCTGAACAGCGCGACCGTGGCCACCAGCACCTCGGCCAGGAACACCGTCCGCCAACTCAGCGCCTGCGCCAGCATGCCGCTCGCGACGGGTCCGATCAGGAGAGCGGCGCCGAGCGCGAGGCCGAGCGCCAGCCGGGCCCGGGAGCGCCAGCGGACCAGCTGACCGGACAGGGCGAGGGCGACACCGGCCACGGTTCCGGCCCCCAGCCCGACGATCACCCGCCCGACCGCCAACAGTGCCGGCCCCGGCGTGAACGCGCTCACGACGCAGCCGACGATAAGGAGTGCCAGCGCAGGCAACGCGATTACAGTGGGCCACCGCCGGCCGAGCAGGTAGCCGGGCGCGACCAGGGCCACCGCTGCCACCACGTACTGTGCGACCACGGTCGTTGTCATGCCCGCGGTGGACAGTCCGAGGTCGCGCGTGATCGCGCTGACCAGCGGTCCGAAGGGCGCGGTGAGGAGTCCGGCGGCGAGCAACGCACTGAGCGTTGGGCCAGCAAGCGACCAGAGCGGGCGAACCATCGATGGTCGGGCCTGTGCGGGGTATCCGGGCGGGATCACGCGGTGAGTGTATGGACCCGACCCTCGGTCGCCAATAGCTCGCACAGAGCCCGGCGGGGGCCGCTCGGCCGTCGGCGGCAGCGTCCCGGCCCGTCCATGCGTGTCCGCCGTGATCGTCACCCAGTCTGTCACTCACCGACTCCGGGCCGCTCCGAGCAAACGCCTACCATCCAAGCCTTGCGGTGGAGGGGTCTGGTGGAGGGGTCGTTCTGGGCAGTCGCCAACCCGCTCTGCGGTCTGCTGGGTTGTCTGGTTCCGTGCGCCGTCCCAGAGCTTCTGCACAGGACGTGACAGCAGGCAGAACTCGTTGCCCTCAGGATCATTTTCACCCACCCGCGGCGAAATCGCGGGCTCGGTGTGCGGAACGCACGGACGGTGTGTGCATACCGCATGGCCGGGGCATGACACGGCGTGGATTGGCTCTGTCGCCGGTCAGCGGCAGCCTCGGAGGCATGGACGACGTCGTAATCGAAGTGGACAGCCTGCGCCGCAACTACGGGCAGTTCGAGGCGGTCCGGGGGGTGTCGCTGCGGGTCCACCGTGGTGAGCTGTTCGCCCTGCTCGGCACCAACGGAGCGGGAAAGACCACCACGATCGAGGTGTTGGAGGGGCTGCAGCCGGCCACCTCCGGCCGGGTCCGGGTGCTCGGGCTGGACCCGGTGCGGGACCGGGCCGCGCTGCGCCCACAGACGGGGGTGATGCTCCAGCACGGCGGATTCACCGGCTCGCTGACGGTTCGGGAAACGGTGGAGATCTGGCGCTCGCTCACCGTCCGGCCGTACAGCTCCCAGCAGGTGCTGGAACTGGTCGAGCTGACCCACCGGAGGGACGTGGCGGTCGAGCAGCTCTCCGGAGGCGAGGGGCGGCGGCTGGAGCTGGCCCTGGCCGTGCTCGGCCGGCCGCAGGTGCTCTTCCTCGACGAGCCGACCACCGGCATGGACCCGGCCTCCCGGCGGCGCACCTGGAACGTCGTGCGGGAACTTCAGCAGAACGGCACGACGGTGCTGCTCACCACGCACTATCTGGAAGAGGCGGAGGTGCTCGCCGACCGGGTGGCGATCATGCGCCGTGGGCACATCGTAGCGACGGGAGCCCCGCACGACATCGTCCGCACCCTGCCCACCCGGATCACCTTCCGGCTGCCGAAGGCGGACGTGCCCCCCGGCCTGCCGCACGCCACGCGCTCGGTCGAGGGCGACCGGGTCACGTACGAGTCGCGTCAGCTCCAGGCCGACCTGACCCGGCTGCTCGACTGGGCCAACACGAGCGACGTCCAACTTTCCGCGCTGTCAGCGCGACCGGCCACCCTGGAGGATGTCTTCCTGGACATCGCCGCCGACCACGATCCGACCAACCAGCACGCGGATCCGGAGACCGTTCGATGAGCGAGACGATGACGACGCGGACCTCGACCACCGCACCCGGCGACCGGGCCACCCGGCCGTTCTGGCAGGTGACCGCGCTGCTGAAGATGGAACTGTTGGCCCTGCGCCGCAACTGGACGGCCACTGCCATGTCTGTGTGCACCCCCCTGATCATCGCCATCCTGCTCGTCAGCGGCTACGCAGGTCAGACAGTGCCCGGCGTCCGCAGGGTCGTCAGCGTCACCACCCTGGTCATGGTCTTCCTGGTGCACCATCACCTGACGACCGTGTACGCCTCGCGCCGCCAGGAACTGGTGCTCAAGCGCCTGCGCGCCGGGCTTGCCTCGGACCGCACCATCCTGCTCGGCACGGCCAGCAGCACCATCCTGATGTTCCTCGCCCAGTTCGTCGTGCTGGCCTGCTACGCCGTCGCGGTGCTCGGTCTGCCGGGGCCGACGAACCCGCTGGTCATCGCGGTGGCCCTGCTGCTGGGGTCCGCGATCATGGCGGCGTTCTCGGCCGCGCTTTCTGCGGTCACCCGCACGTCCGAAGCGGCCATGCTGACCACCCTGCCGACCATGGTGATCTTCCTGGCAACGCCAGGTGCGATGCTGCCGCTCGGCGCGCTGCCGGAGTCGCTGGAGCGGGTGCTCTGGTTCCTGCCCAGCGGGCCGTTCACCGAGGTGATGCGGGTCGGCTGGCTCGCCCACACCGACGAGGGCCAGGCGCTGACTCTCGCCGAGACCTTCGTCGCGGTGCTGCCGTCCCTCGGTGTGCTGTTGGCCTGGCTGGTGGTGTCGCTTCTCGTGGCACGCCGGTACTTCCGCTGGGAGCCCCGGCACAGATGATCGAGGGTCCCGGCATCGTGCGCGCTCCACTCGCGAAGCGCGTCCACGGCGAGCAGCAACCAGGCGGGCGCCTGCCCGCATACGACAACCAGGGGACCGAGCTGTGCCACGAACCGGACGACCATCGGGCGACCCACGCGGCGCCCGACTTCGACACAGACCCTAGCGGCGCTGGCCACCTGGCCCAGGAAGGATGACCGTGGAGAGGGGTCAGACGTTGAAGCGGAGCTAAGAGCCGCTCGCCCGCCACCAGCGGTAACAGCCCTCGGCACTTGTTCACAGGGTGTTTTCGGCTGTCATCGTTGGTTGCTGGTCGACGACGTTTCACGCTGTCTTGTGCCCCGCGCCCAGGCGACTCCTTGGCCCCAGGCAACGATCATCTCGGCGACGAGGTCGACCGCGATCAGTGATTCCGGCATCTTCGGTGTGGCCGGCTGCCACACTCTGCCCTGTGGTAAGTGGGAACGACGGGGCGTCCGATGACAGGTCAGTGCGGGCGCCGCGCGGCATTCGACCGCTACGCGAGGGCGTCGGCGTAACCAGCGTGGAGCTCTTCTTCGATCTGGTGTTCGTCCTCGCGTTCATCCAGGTCGTTGCGTTGATGGAGGACGACTTCACCAGCCACGGCGTGCTGAACGGAATGCTTGCGCTGGCCCTGTTGTGGTCGACGTGGTCCATCTATGCCTGGTTGGGCAACAGCCTCCAAGCTCGGGTCGGGCTGATCCGGATCGCGCTGCTGTTCGTGGCGGTGGTCACCCTTGTAATGGCGGTGGCGGTCCGGCAGGCATTCACCGACCTCCGTGGCGCGGCTCTCTCCGGCCCGATGGTGTTCGTCGCATGCTTCGTGGTCGTTCGGCTGGTGCATCTGGCGCTGCGCTGGTACGCCATTCCAGGCACGGGGCCGCGCGTCGTCCTGCTGATCGCCGCGCCACTGTTTGTCGCCTCTGTCCTTCTGTTCTCCGCCGCCGTCCTGCCGCAGCGACTGTTCCACGACCCGTGGCTGGTCAAGGCGAGCCAGACCGGGTTCTGGATCCTCGCCATCGTCATCGACTACGGCCGCGCCCTGCTGATGCGGTCGTGGGGGTGGCACATCATCTCGGCCCGGCACTGGGCGGAGCGGCACGGCCTCATCGTGCTCGTCGCCCTTGGCGAGTCGCTCACAGCGGTTGGCCTGATCAGTAGCAGCGTGCCGATGACTGGATCGCTCATCGCGGCCCTCGTCTTCGCCATCGTCATCGCCGCCGCATTGGGCTGGACCTATTTCGACGTCGTCGCGATCGCCGCCGAGCGGACGCTGATCCAGAACCCCGTCCAGCGCCGGGTCGCCTACGCCCGCGACGCCTACAGCTATCTGCACCTGCCGATGATCGCCGGCATCATGCTGCTCGCCCTCGGGCTGCACAAAGTGGTGACGATCATCAAAGACAACGAACTGCACCATTCGGCCGCGCGACTGGAGGGCCTGGGCCTCCACGCCCTCTACGGTGGAGCAGCCCTGTTCCTGTTCTCCCACGTCGGCTTCCAACTGCGGATCACGCGCCTGCTCAGTCGGGTCATCTGGCCGCGTCTGATTACCGTAGCGCTGCTGGTGGCGCTCATCCTGGCGGCCAGCCAGCTTTCGGCGGTGGCAGCGCTCGGCCTGTTGGCGGCTGTCTGCGCCAGCCTGGTCATCACGGAGGTCCTCGTCGCCGGCAGGCGGCGTAGAGAACTGCGCGAGGCGGCCCTAGCTGGAGGCTTTCGGCCAGAAGGCCCCTAGATCGGCCCGGAGCCGCCCCAACTTCCGCATGACCTTGCGCTCGGGTGCCATGCCGCCCGCCTGACCGGTGACATGCAACTGCCGGGGCCACCGAACCGGCCGACGAATCGATAGCGACAGCAACGTCGGCCTATCGGTGAGTCAGACCAAGCTGGCGACCCACCCCACCATCCTCACCGTCTGCCATCGGCCCGCCCCAGGGGAGCGGGCCGCCGCCCGGCCCGCCACGTCCAGCGGACCTTGACGGCTCGCACGGACGCTGGCGGGCGGGAATGGTTCAGGTCCGCGAGGTATCCCAGTTGCCGCAGATGACCTGGTTGAACGTCCCGTACCGGCTGCAGACCCGGATGGTGATGTATCGGTTTTCCGCCACGTCCTCGTCACAGCCGATCCGCCCGCCGATGCTGTCTCCGCAATAGCCGGTGCGCCCGTAGTTGGTGTACCACTCGGCGTACGACGCATAGACGCCGGGATATTCTTCGTAGGTGAAGTGGGTGAGGGTGATGTAGTCCCCGTTGCTCTGGAAGTTCGCCGACCCATATCCGTTGTACGAGTACGCGTCGGCGCTTGCCGGTGCGGCTACGCCCAGCACGAGCGCGAGGGTCGCCGCCACGAAAACGGCCACTGCGCGTATCGACTTCATTCACTTCTCCCTGCTGCCGGCGAGTCCTGCCCTGCTCTGGTCCAGGAATCTTGAAGGATCACTGTCGGTTCTTGCGGCTCCGGCCGTAGTCATCTGGCGTATCCGAGTAGCAGCGCCCGGTGCGGTGCTTCCTCTCATTCGGCCACCAGCATCGACACTTACCGCGGCCGCGACACCGTCGGTCCAATCGAGATGATTGTTTGGCCTCTGTTCCGCATCGGGCAACACCGTTCGGCCCTACCCGAAGGGTCCGGGTCGGGGCCTACGCCCATCGACGGCCTTCCGTAGGGTCGGGTAGCAACGTGGGCGCCGGCGCTCGTCCGCCGGCCACTACCGTTGCCGGTACGGGTCAGGGAGGTCTATCAGTGCTCACGGTCGTCAGAACCGCGGACACACCGGCAGCCGAGCGGCGCGAACGGTGGCGGTCCATCGTCTGCGACACCCTCGGCCCACTGGACATGCGGATCGACCCGGATGTGCCGTTGGACGGTGAGATCACGACCGGCCGGCTGGGCGATGTGGGCGTGGCGAACGTCCGTACCAGCACGCCCCATGGTGTCCACCGAACGCGCGGCCTGATCCGCAAGGGTGACGCGGACCTGTACCGTGTGGTACTGCCGATCAGCGGCCACCCGCGCCTGACCCAGGACGGCCGGGAGACGGTCCTCGCCCCCGCCACGTTCGGCGTCTACGACTTCAGCCTCCCATACGATCTGGTCTACACCGACGCGGTGGAGCTGGCGGTGTTCGGGTTTCCGCGCGAGCTGCTCCCGGTGCGGCCGGGCGTGGTTGCCGGGCTCACCGCGGTGGCGGTGCCCGCAACCGGGGTCGGCGGACTGCTCGCCCCGATGCTGGGTCGCATCGCCCGGGAAATCGGCCAGTACGATCCGACCACCGCGGCACGGCTGGCACCGATCCTGCTCGACCTGCTGGGCACCGCCCTCTGCGAGTACACCGGGTACTCCGACCCGGTCGAGTCGTCACAGCAGGCGCTGCTGTTCCAGGTGAAGGCCTTCATCGAGCAGCACCTGGGGAACACCGACCTCACGCCCGCGGTGATCGCCGCGGCACACCACGTCTCGCTGCGCCAGCTGTACCGGCTGTTCGCTCCGGAGCAGACCTCGGTCGGCGCCTGGATCCGCCAGCGGCGCCTCGACCGTTGCCGCAAGGACCTCGCCGATCCGGCACAGAGCGGCCTGACGGTCGGCGTCGTCGGGGCCCGGTGGGGTCTGCCCGACTCCGCGCACTTCAGCCGGCTGTTCCGGGCCGCCTTCGGCGTGCCACCCAGCGACTACCGGCGCAGGTCGCTCAAGCCTGTTGCCGCCAGTCGGGCTCTGGGCGCCCACGTCCACGATCCGGTCGCCGTGCGTGGTCACACTGACGGTCATCATCGCGACCCAACCGTCCCAGGTGGTCGCCTCCGGCATGAGGATCGACTGTGATGCCTGATTCCGCCCCGCCGAAACGTCCAGGGGCTCGGAAACCGGGCGGCGCTGGTGCGCGGCAACGCCGCCGGCGTCGTCGTTCAGGCAGATGCCGCAGCCGCGCCCTGCTCGTTGATCGGTGCGTAGGTCAGCACCACGACGCCGGACTGGAACGTGGTGGTGTCCAGCAGCCGGAACGACGCCATCCCGTCGCCGTCGGCGAACAGGCGCGTGCCGTCCCCGACCACGACCGGGTAGGTCACCAGGCGGATCTCGTCAATCAACCCGTGTGGCAGCAGCCGGGTGACGAGCGCGTTGCTGCCGAAGACGAGCAGATCCCCGCTCAGGTCGGTCTTCACCTTCCCGATCCGGGTGGCCGGGTCGTCGGCGATGACCGTCGTGTTGTTCCAGGTGGGCTCGTCCAGGGTGGTGGACACCACGTACTTGGGCATCGTGTTCATCTTGTCGGCGTATCCCGCCTCGTCGGTCATGTTCGGCCAGGACGCCGCGAATCCTTCGTACGTGACGCGGCCAAGCAGCAACGCCTCGGCGTCGTGCAGCTGGCGCAGGCCCTGCTCCATCGAGTCGGCGCTTGCGAACTGGAACGCCCAGCGATCCGGCCGTTCAATGACACCGTCGAGCGTGGTGAACATCGAGACGACGAGCTTACCCATGGCGTTCCTCCAACAGTTGGCGCGTGTAGCGGGGTGACGGCACGAGTCTGCTCGCCGGCACCGGTTTGGTCTTGGACGTGCGCGCCAGGGACTTGACCGACCGCGCCACGTGGACGCGCCACCGGGCGGAAACGCTGCCCGGTTTGAAGGTCCGGGTGGAGGCAGGCGTCGAAGCGGTCGGTGCCGCTGCGCGGGCCGGTGCTGCCGGCCGGGTCGGTCCCGCCCGCGCCTCGGGCATGATCTAGGAGGCCACGCAGCCGGGATCGCGACCGTCCTCGGGGCCGCCGCCGACCTGGCACCACTCCCCTACCGGACGAACGACCTCGGCCCCGTCCGCGGAGGCTGGCGGCCCTGGTGATGCACGGCCAGGCGCTCCGCGACGGCAGTCGCCTGGGACGGCGCGGCGACGGTTCCGCTGAGCATCTGTTCCCCCAGTGCGGTGAGGTGGTGCCGCACGGTTCGACCCTGACGGACGGTGGAGACGAGCCCCGCTCCGCGGAGCACCGTCGCGTGCTCGCTGGCGCTCGCTGCCGAGATCGCCAACCGATGGGCGAGCTCGCCGGTGGTGCACGGCGCGGTACCGATGCTGTGCAGGGCGTACGCCCGGGTGCGTCCGACAAGGTCGACCAGCGCGGACAGCCGGTCCGCTCCGGGGGGCTCGGCCAGGACGGCGGCCAGGTCAAGGGGTCCGCGCATCGCGGGCAGAAAGAGCATCGACGGTGCCTCTTCGTCCAGCCCGCTGGTCCACAAGACAGGTCGTGGGTCGAGGAATGCCGACGGCACGAGCAGCAACCCTCGTCCGCCGAGGTGGATGTCGGTAGTGGTCGCACCATGGCCCACCTCCAGCACGGGGTAGCGCCAGCGGGCGAAGGGCATCAGCCCGGCCAGTAGGCCCTCTACGCCACTGGTGGCGAGCAGGTGGGTGAGGGCGGCGTGCTCGGTATCGAGCCGAGCCTGGATGTGAGACCAGTGCGGCGCCACCGCGACCTTGTGGTAGTCATGCAGGAAGGTCGCCAGGCGATGCCGGTCGGCCCGGTTGCCCGCCGGGTCACCCACCCCGGCTGGCCAGCGGCGATGGTCCCCGTAGCGCCACCTGGTGTCCGCCGCGGCGACCAGCTCGGCGCGCAGGTGTTCCGGGCGCACGGCGAGCAGCGCGGTCAGTCCCTCCTCGATGGACTCGGCCGGGCCGGTGAGGGTGAACAGGTCCAGCCACCTGTTGTCGAACAGTGAGGCGCACGGATGCACCAGGCCGGAAGAGGACCGAGCGACCCGTGTCGACCAGCCCCGCAACCCGTCACCCGGCTGGCCGCGCCGCAACCGCCCGAGGCTCAGATACGTCTCGGCCAGGGGCCCCCAGCTCCGCATCAGCCGGACCCGGGCCAGGTCCTCGGCTGTGAACTGGACACGGTACATGAGCCCCCCGACATGCGCTCCGGTCGATTGTCACCCTACGTGCAGGCTGCGCTCACCGTCACGCCGGGTCGGATCCTTCAGGCGAGAGCCATAGGCGTCGCCGATCTCGGCCAGCACTTCCGATCCTGCGCCGGTCAGCCGAATGACCGCACCCCAGGGCCGATGTAAAGTTTTCTGGACACTAGGTCAAAGATTCGCTACATTCGTGATGTCAAGAATTTCAGACATCCGGAGGGCTTGTCATGACGCACGAAGAGAAACGCGCGTGGATCAGGCTGGTCGTCGCCGTGCTCGGCTACTCCGCCTACGTGGCCCTCATCGTCAGCCGCGCCGATGGTCGTTCGCTGCCCGACGTGCCGTACGCGAGCGCCCTGCTGTGGACGGTCGGCGCGGCCATCGTCGCGTCGATCGTGGCGGAGACCGGCATGGCCGTCGTGAATCCGGGCGCGCCGCGCGTCAAGGACGTGCGGGACCGCGAGATCGGGCGGCTCGGCGACCACGTCGGCCAGTCGTTCGTGGTCATCGGCGCGGTCGCTGCGATGCTCATGGCCATGGCGGACTGGGACCGGTTCTGGATCGCCAACGTCATCTACCTGTGCTTCGTGCTGTCGGCGATCCTCGGCGGCATCACCAAGGTCATCGTGTACCGCAGGAGCCTCCCGCAGTGGTGAAGCCGACGCAGGTCACCAACTGCATCCGCGCGCTGCGCTTCGCGCACGGCGAGATGACCCAGGCCGAGCTCGCCGAGCGCATCGGCGTGACCCGGCAGACCCTCATCGCCATCGAGCAGGGCCGCTATTCGCCATCCCTGGAAATGGCCTTCCGGATCGCCCGGGTGTTCGGCGTTCCGCTCGACGACGTGTTCCAGTACCCCGACTCCCCCGAGGAGAAGTCGTGAAAGCGATCGCCCACGACGTGTACGGCCCGGCCGACGTGCTCGAGCTCCGCGAGGTCGACAAACCCTCGGTCGGAGACGACGAGGTGCTCATCGAGGTACGCGCCGCTGGCCTGGACCCAGGCGTGTGGATCTTCATGACCGGCCGGCCCATGGCGGTGCGGCTCGCGGCCGGGCTGCGCCGGCCCAAGGTCACGGTGCTCGGTCGGGCCGTCGCTGGTGTGGTGGTGGCGGTCGGCGCCGGCGTGACCCGCCTGCGCCCCGGCGACGAGGTGTACGGCACCTGCCAGAGCGGCTCGTTCGCCCAGTACGCGACGGCGCGGCAGCACCGGCTGGCACCCAAGCCGGCCAACCTCACCTTCGAGCAGGCCGCGGCGATGCCCATCTCCGCGGTGACCGCGCTACAGAGCATCCGCGACGCACGCGTGCAGCCCGGACAGCGGGTGCTGATCACCGGCGCGGCCGGGGGCGTCGGGTCGTTCGCCGTCCAACTGGTCAAGGTATATGGGGCAAGCGTGACCGGCGCCTGCAGCACCTCGAAGATCGAGCTGGTGCGTTCCATCGGTGCCGAGGACGTCATCGACTACACCCAGCACGAGATCGACCGTGACGGCGCGCGATACGACATCATCATCGACACTGCCGGCAACCGGCCGTTGTCGCTGCTCCGGCGCGCAACCACGCCGCGCGGGACGATCGCCCTCGTCGGTGGCGGCCACGCCACAGGCTGGCTGCTCGGCGGCTTCCAACGCCAGCTGGCCGCGCCGTTGCTCTCACTGTTCGGCAGCCAGCGAGTGTGCGGCGTGGCCGCTCGGGAGCGCTATGAAGATCTCGAGGAACTGACCACCCTCACTGAGGCGGGCTCGGTCACCCCGGTCATCGACCGCACCTACGCTCTCGCCGACGCGCCCGACGCGATGCGCTACCTCGCCCAGGGCCATCCCGCGGGGAAGATCGTCGTCACGGTGCAACCCAGCCGGGAACGGCACAGCACGATCCCCGCGACCGCGATATAGCTGGCGCTCGCGTGAAATGACCCCTATCGGCCGGACGCCGGCATCTTCCTCGGGGTCCCGCCGCACGCGGGCGCCCCGGCGCTCTGTCAGCGGCATGGGCGTGACGGATCATTGAGCGGTGATGAACCCTGCCACGCTGCCGGCCCAACCCGGTGCGTTCTCGTTGGCCGTTCCGCCGCTGTTTGCCGCGCTGGCTCCGGCGCGGAGCATCCTCATCGCCGGAGCGGGCGGCGGGTTCGACGTGTACGCCGGCCTGCCCTTGGCGTTCGCCCTGTGGCGCGGTGGCGCACAGGTGCACCTGGCCAGCCTGTCCTTCTCCGAACTCGAACTGATCGACCGGGACGCGTGGGTAGCGGAGCACGTCGCGGCGGTGCAGCCGGACACCACCAGCCCGGACTGGTACTTCCCCGAACGGACGCTCGCCCGGTGGCTGGCAGCTCAGACGCTGCCGTCGACCGTGTACGCCTTTCCGCCGCTCGGTGTCCAGCCGTTACGGGCCGCGTACCGACACCTGGTCGAACAACTCGACATCGATGCGGTGGTGCTGGTCGATGGCGGCACCGACGTCCTGCTACGCGGCGACGAAACCGATCTCGGCACCCCGGTGGAGGACATCACCAGCCTGGCCGCCGTGGCCGTGCTGGACGTGCCGGTCAAGCTGGTGAGCAGTCTCGGCTTCGGCATCGACGCCTACGACGGCGTCAACCACGTCCAGGTGCTGGAGAACCTCGCCGCACTCGACCGCGACGGCGGCTACCTCGGCGCCCTGTCCATCCCCGGTTCCAGCCCGGAGGCGGCGCTGTACCGCGATGCTGTCGCCGACGCCCAGGCCGCCACCCCGGACCGGCCGAGCATCGTCCAAGGACAGATCGCCGCCGCCACCAGCGGCGCGTTCGGAGACGTCCGGTTCACCCGGCGCACCGGCGGCGGCGACCTGTTCGTCAACCCGCTGATGGCGATCTACTTCACCGTCGACCTCGACAAACTCGCCGCCCGATGCCTGTACCTCGACCGCATCGAAAACACCGTCGGCAGACGACAGGTCATCACACGCATCCAAGCGTTCCGCGACGAACTCCTCAACGCACGCGTCCCTCGCGCGTTCCCCCACTGAACGGCCGGACGGCGGCACGAGCGGAAGCCTCAGGGAAGCCGTTCGGTGAGCGTTTCAGCGGGGTGCACGTCTGGCCTCGACGAGGGTCCGAGTCGAGTGGGCCACGAAGGAGCCGTGGTGGCGAATGTGGGCGTCCAGTCGCTCGAGGGTGTCCCGGTACCGCTCCACTGTGAAGTCGGGCACCCACCAGACGCATTTACGCAGGGTGTAGACGACCGCGCCGATGTCGAAGAACTCCATCCGGCAGCGAGCGGTGCGCAGGTCCACGATCTCGAGCGCGGCCGCCCGCGCTGCCGCGGCCTCACGATCGGGGTGACGACCAAGCCGCTCCTGCGGCAGCGGGCCGAGGAAGAACTCGATGAGCTCGAACGCGGATGCCGGCCCGACGTGCTGGGCGAGGTACGTGCCGTCATCGGTGAGCACGCGGGCGATCTCGCTCCAGTCGGGGTCCACTGGATGGCGGCTCGTCACCAGATCGAAGCTGGCGTCGGGGAAGGGCAGGGGCCGGCCTTGCTCGACGGGCACGACCTCGACACCGCGGGGCGACAACGTCTGACGGGCACGCTCGACGTTCGGGCGCCAGCCTTCGGTGACGACCATTCTCGGCGGTAGGTGCGGCACCTCGGCGATGATCTCGCCGCCACCGGTGTCGATGTCCAAGGCCGCGGTGACGTGGGGCAGGCGCGATGCGATCAACCGCGAGTACCCCCACGGCGGCCGCTCTTCCGTTGCCCGGCCCTCAAGCCAGTCGAAGTCCCAGCCGGACACGTCCACTGCGGCGGCCTCATCGACCAGCTCACTGAACGTACGCACACCGAGAATCCTGCCGGAATCGTCAACTGGTTTGCGTGGCCACGCGTGGCCTGACCGGCGACGTTCGACACCCCAGGCGAGGCAGTGCGTGTCGATGGTGATCCCGGCGGCGTGGCGATCGAGTACGCCCTGCACGACCGCGGCGGGCCGGATGCGGGTTCCTCAAACCTGCATCCGGGCGGCCAGGCCCGACTCGCGCAGGCGGCGGCGCTGCCCGTCGGCCACGATGACCTCCACGACGATCAGAATGAAAGAGACAGCCGCCAGCAGGCCCAGCGCACCGATGGCCGATATCCGCCGTGCGACAGGGACGAGCGCGGCCAGCACCAGAACGGCGGCCACCCGGGTCCAGATGATCGTCCTGATCGTGTGGGCCATCCGCAGCTGGTAGGCGACGTTGGCCAGGAGGAAGAGGGCTATCCCCCCGTAGAGGCCGAAGAGACCGATGGCGGAGAGCCGTTCGTCGGGGTGGTGTCCTTCGATGTGGCCGACGTTCTTGACGAGCTCGCGTATCCCGAGGGCCGGCAGGAGGATGCCGGCGACCATGGGAAGGTGCAGGTAGCTGTAGGCGTCCCGGGCGAGGGCGAATCTGGTCTTCGGGTCGGCCCGCTCGAGGACCTGCTCACCGACGAGCGCCACCACGTCGAAGTAGGTCCAGAGCACCGCCCCGGTGACCGTCATGGCCAGCATGACGGCGAGCAGGAGCTGCCAACTGAGCGACACGTTGGAGCTGGACGTCCCGATCGAGATGATGTTCTCGCCCACGGCCACGATCAGGATCAACCCGTACCGCTCGCACCAGTGCCGGGCGGAGAAGATGCCGATCTCCCAGACGGGCAACGTGAAGCTGCCCACGTAGTCCACGAGCACGGCCAGCAGCCAGAGGAGGGTCACGGCGATGGCGACCTGTCGCTGGTCGGTGAGGAGTCGGTGCGGCACGAGTGCGGCGCAGACGAGCAGGGCGGTGCTGGCGACCATCGGCACTGCGGGCACCAGGATGTGCCGGGCCAGGCGCCGGGCCGAGACGGCGTACGCGTACAGCGCCAGGTGCAGCGACCGCACGAGAAAATAGCAGATGGGGAAGACGAGCGGGCCGTACAGCCCGCCGGGCCGATCGGTGAACGTGACGAGGGTCGACAGCGCCATCACGAAAGTGATCCCGGTGACCACGAACAACCCGAACCGCATCACTCCGAAGCTGGCCTGCAGGTTGTTGCTCAGCCACGCGAAGGCGCCCCAGGACCACCACAGCAGGGCCAGCACGAGCATTCCGCGAAGCACGCCCTGAGGGGTGTAGTCGCTTCGGATCAGCGCGACGAGTTGGACGAAGGCGAACACGAAGACCAGGTCGAAGAAGAGTTCCTCGGTGGCCGTGCGGGTGCCTTCGCGTACCCGCCGCCTGCCGAGCAGGCTGACGACGGCGTCGCGCAGGTGCGCGCGTACGGACTTGCGCCCTGTGGTCTTCCCCCTGTCACCTCCGGCCGTCGGTCCTTCCTCCGTCACCGCGCCAGTCTGACAGGACGCCCGGCTCGGAATGGCCCGTTTCGTACTGGTCGGCCGGATCCTATGCGGGTCGGCCGGGTGGCGCCGCCGAACGGTGGCTGGAGAAGCACAGGAAGGACCCCGAGGGGATGTCACGAGTTCGGGGAACGACTCGCGGGCACCGGATGCGGGAGGCGGTTCGCTCACGACTGCGATCCGGAAGCCGGCTGCGGTGAACTCGCTTTCACTACCTGTTCCGCCAAAAGTTGCTGCCCTTCTCCATACCCGCATCCCGTCAGCGCTGCCGGCGCGAGCGTCAGTTTGGAAGAGCGTGCTCACCCGGCCGGGATGCCCGAAAGCCTGCGGTCAGCAGCAGAGCCTCGTACCTCTCGTGCCCGCTCACGACCGTTGCGCTCCACGGTTACCGGCCCGTGGATGGCCCAGACGAAACCGGGCTGCAAGGTCATCGACAAGGTCAAGAACGTCACGCGAGCCATCGATGGACACCACCGGCAGGTGCAGTTCGACGGCCTGGCGCCGGACTTCAGCGTCCCACAGTTCGTCGCGAGCCAGTCGCAGAGCGAGCGCCTCGCTGTGGTGGCTGTCTCCCCAGTTCGCTCGGGCCCTCGCGACGTCGGCGAATCGAGCCCGCAGTGCCCGATCCCGAAACTGCGGCGTTGGCAGGAGGAAGGCTGCCTGCTCTGGCCACGTCAGCAGCGGAGCGACGTCGCCGGGCAGAGTTCGGAAATCATCGACCAGGACCGGACGGTCGGTGGGCATCGCGAGCAGGTCATCGACAACGAACCCGAACGTTTCCCCGTGCAGGCTCGGCATCGACTCGAAGATCTCCTGGGCGCTGCGGCTGTTCCATCTCTGCGCCGGCGGAGCTTGCAGCAACGCCCAGAGGTACGGCTGCTCGTGCGCGGTGCACCGGCTGGCGTAGTTGCGCTCCGCGCGATCGCCGTCGTAGATCAGCACGTCGTAGCGCTCGGCTAGGGCTTGGGCGAGGGTGCTCTTGCCTGACCCGGTACCGCCGGCCAGCCATCTCACATGCGAGAGGCGGCGAGCAAGATCTACACCTTGGTTATCAGCAGCCACGCCACGAGAGACTGCCGATATCGCGGGCAAAGAAACAGTCTTGTTCTTTCCTGGGCGGCCGGCGAAGATCAAGAAAGGGAGCTTGGTATGCGGGTGCGGACGCGGCGGATCGCTGAGGGCTGGGGTTCGGGGCGGAGCCCCGAGGTTTCAAGGTCTGGCAATCCCGAAGCGTGGCCGGTCGGCCCGGCCGATGCCAGCCGGAGGCCGCCAGCAGGTCGGGGCCGAACCGGCACAAGCCCGCTGTGCGGGCCGCCTTGATGCGTCGAGAGAACAACTCGGCAGGCAGAGACCGGTCGCTGGAACCTGACCGACGGTCAAGCAACGCCAGCCAACTCCAACTTGACTGATCTTGGTCTCCAGAACGCCGAAAAGGGCCGACCCGATGTCCGGATCAGCCCTTTGACCTGCGTCGGGACGGCCGGATTCGAACCGACGACCCCTTGACCCCCAGTAGTCCGGCGGCCCAGCGGCATGCTCGCGCACGTTTGCCCAGGTCGTCTGAAGCATAAACCGACCGAGTAAAGGAGTCCTCGCACCACTCCCCCGCCACCATCCCTCGGCTTCCCTGCCCAGACGAGGAGGTCGTGACCTCCCGCCGACTGACGTCGTGGGAGTCCATGTCAGATGATCGACACGAGGCCAATACCAACACGGCTGTGCCTTCTCGGCGCCATCCCGCTCGACTAATCGGCGCTCTACCTGGATCGAAACGGGGTCCGGGCTAGCTGCGGGGCCCGCCCAGGCTGGAAGGGATTCTTCGACGGAGGCAGCTGGCGGGCTAACTCCGCCTTCGGCCAATCGGCAGCGACGGTAACGCAAGCCGCTGCGGCACTCTCTGGCGGTGGCCATAACGACGCGCCAACTAATGCGAACCGCACTTCTACGACACCGAACCCGCACGCTTCGCATCGGTGGTATCCGGAGAGGCATGCGAGCCGTCACACGTTCACTCTCCGGGAGGTCGGCTTCTCGGGATGCGGGCGGTTTCGGGTCGCACCAGTGCGGGCGTGCGTCGCGTAGAGAGCGAGCCCCACGAAGACCAGGCCGCCGACCAAGTTGCCGACCACTGTGGGGATCTCGTTCCACACCAGGTAGTCGGCGATCGAGAAGTCGCCGCCGAGCATCAGGCCGGCCGGGAACAGGAACATGTTCACCACCGAGTGCTCGAACCCCATGTAGAAGAAAATCAGGATCGGCATCCACATGCCGATCACCTTCCCCGACACCGACGTCGAGATCATCGCGGCGACGACGCCGGTGGAGACCATCCAGTTACACAGGACACCGCGGATGAAGAGGGTCAGCATCCCGGCGGCACCGTGGTCGGCGTACCCGACCGTCCGAGACGTGCCGATCGCGCCGAGCCGCTGGCCGACCTCGTTCGGGTCCACGCTGAAGGCGAAGGTCAGGATCACGGCCATCATGAGCGCGACGGTGAGCGCGCCGGCGAAGTTGCCCACAAAGACCAAGCCCCAGTTACGCAGGACCGAACGCAGTCTGACGCCCGGCCGCCTGTCGATCAGTGCGAGGGGAACAAGGGTGAACACACCGGTCAGGAGGTCAAACCCGAGCAGGTACAGCAAGCAGAACCCGATGGGGAAGAGAAGGGCTCCGACGAGGGGTTGCCCCGTCTCCACGGTGATGGTGACCGCGAACGCCGCAGCGAGCGCGAGGATGGCACCGGCCATGTACGCACGGATCAACGTGTCTCGGGTGGACATGAACACTTTAGCCTCGCCCGCGTCGATCATCTTCGCGACGAACTCCGATGGGGTCACGTAGGACATGGACTCGATCCTTCTGGTGTGGGCAACCACGGACCTGCCGGTGTGCCCCAAGATCCGGGCTGTCCGGTCGATCTCGGCACTATAGATGTCTTTCGTCGTAACACCATGAGGATCATCGAGGCGCGTCAGATCACCCCGTTTTGTCGGAGTAGGGGCTACCAGGCGCCCACCCTGCCCGCAGGCGATGCGACGCATCGGGCGCCTGGCGTACGCGATCCTCGAAGGCACGCTGGTCCGCACCGACCGGCTTGGGCTGTGTCAAGGATCTTGGACAGGTCTTCGTGGATTTGCTGGTCAGGCTGCCATCAGGGTCTGGTGTTCGGTGAGGGCTTCGGCGGGGGTGCGGTAGTCGAGGGCTGAGTGCAGTCGTTGCCGGTTGTAGAACACTTCGATGTACTCGGCGATGGCGAATCGGGCGCGGGCGCGGGTGTCGAAGCGCTGCCGGTGATACATCTCGTTCTTGAGGGTGGCGAAGAACGATTCGGCGGCGGCGTTGTCCCAGCACACACCGGTACGGCCCACGCTCGTGCGTATCCGGGTTCGCACGCAGTAACGGGCGAACTCGGCGGAGGTGTGCTGGGCGGATTCAACCGGTCGTCGCAACACCGGGTTGTTGGAGCGATTGTAGGTGTTCGTCGAGGGCTTCGGCGGGTGTCTTCCAGCCGAGGGTTTTCCGTGGCCGGCTGTTGAGCGCGTGGGCGACAGCGTTGATCTCGTCGGCACTCCACCGGGACAGGTCGGTGCCTTTCGGGAAGTACTGCCGCAGCAGCCCGTTGGTGTTCTCGTTGGTGCCGCGTTGCCAAGGGCTGTGCGGGTCGGCGAAGAACACCGGGACGCCCGCTTCGACCGTGAAGCGTGCGTGCGCGGACAGCTCCTTGCCGCGGTCCCACGTCAGCGATCTGCGCAGCTGCTCGGGCAACTGGATGATCGTGTCGGCGAGGGCTTTGCTCATCGTGATGGCCCCGTAGCCGGCGAGAGCGGGGCCGTTCTTCGTCCGCGGGATCACACCCCAGCCGGCCTCACGAGGCAGGTGGATCAGCATCGTGAACCTCGTGGTCCGCTCGACCAGTGTCCCGATCGCGGAGCGCTGCAACCCGATGATCAGATCTCCTTCCCAGTGCCCGGGGACGGCACGGTCCGCGACCTCGGCGGGCCGCTCACTGATCAGCGTGCCGCTGGTGACGTGCGCCCACGCGCGTTGCTTCGCACGCGCCCGGGGAACACGAAGAGCCCGACCGGTCCGCAAGCAGGTGACGAGTTCACGCTTGAGGGCGCCACGGCTCTGGACATAGAGCGCCTGGTAGATCGCCTCATGGCTGATGCGCATGGACTCATCCTCCGGGAACTCGGCCCTGAGCCTGCGGGAGATCTGCTCCGGGCTCCACCCATTCGTCCATGCCCGATCGGCCCGGTGAGGCTTGTTGCGGCCCTTCCACTGCGGGCCCTGCGGCCCAGCGACCAGCCGGCCGTCCGCTGTCCGGATCGCACCCGCAAGCCGCTGCTGGACGTACTCCCGGAGCCGATCATTGGCCAGCAGCTTCGCGGTCTTCGGCCGGCGGGCTCGACGCTCAGCATGCCACTGCGCGGTCGAAGCCTTGTAGTCCAACCGGTACGTCCTGGTCGAGGCGTTACGCCGCAACTCCCGCGAGATCGTCGACGGGTCCCGGCCGAGCTGGCGTGCGATCGCACGAACACCCATGCCCTGCGCCCGCGACAGAGCGATGTCCTCCCGTTCGCTGAACGACAGATAGCGGCCCGACACCGTCGGCGGCAACGCAGGATTCACGCCGCCAGCGTGCCGGAACCACCGGAACCCGACCGGCGACGACACACCCGCCGCCGCGGCCGCGTCCTCGGTCATTACACCGGATCGGATCGCAGCCCAGAACTTGACCCGGTCCTCACGCCACGCCACCGTCGGCCGCCCCGGCGAAGGGATCTGACCCCGATACTCCCGAACCCGCTTCTGCCCCGGCCCAACACCCATCGCTTCACCTCTCCGACAGAGTGTTGCGACGACCGGTTGAATCCGCCCAATACGGCAGCGGCGGCTTCGCCGCCGCCTGCCGCCAACACGGCATCCGCCGCTCGATGGGCCGGATCGGCTCGTCGTATGACAACGCACTGGCCGAGGCGTTCTTCGCCACCCTCAAGCGTGAACTCGACGTCGACCACCGCCGTTGGACCAGCGAGGCTGACGCCCGTCGCGACGTGTTTCGGTGGATCGCCTTCTACAACCACCGGCGTCGCCACTCCGCGCTGGGCTATCTCAGTCCCGCCGATTACGAACAGACCCTTCAACCGACTACGCTGCACCAGACTGCGGCATAACCCGGTGTCCACATCCCGGGAGGAACCTCAGGCCTCCGGCCCAGCCTTGACCCCGACACCGCACACACGCCTGCCCGAAATCCTGCCGGAAGACGGGCAAAACAAATGCCACCGGGTCAAAACCCCACCCTTGACCGGCCCCGCTCCTTCATGGATGACACAGAGCAAAATCGTCAACGCCGATCACACCGGGCGTCCGCCCGGTGGGCAACGGGATGCGCAGCAGGGCGCGCAGGGCCGTGTGACGGGACAGGCCCATGGCGAGTATCGCCAGCAAACGCGACCCTGCCCGGCCCGCTAACTCCTTGACCACGGCTTTGACCTGCCTGTTCAGACGGGCCGTGCGGCGCTGGTATCGCTCCAACACCCCGGGAACCTGTTCCCGGAAGGTGTGGCGGCAGCCGCGCGTGGGGCACACCAGACGCCGCGCCCGCACGCGGACCACCACCCGGCGCCCGTCGACCGGAACGTCGGCCGCCGTCCGCCAGTGATAGCCGTGGACCCGTCCCGACGAGGCCCCGCACATCGGGCAGACCGCGGTGTCCTGCGGCGTCCGGGCCCGCACCACGATCTGCTCACCCTCGTCGACCACGTCCTCGATGATCAGCGGGGACAGCCCCGAGAACACCGCCTTTACAAGCTCATCGAGATCCTCCGCGTAGGAGTCAACGACGCCTCGCCACCCTCCGTCACCACCGAATGTGAGACAGGGCCGTTAACTTGACACTCCCGCTTCACGATCGACGGCGTTTCGGGCACCTGACCGTAATCCAACCCGGATCCCGCAGGTCAAGCCGGCCCACTGACGAGCACCTGACCAGTCACTTGGCGCCGTACAGGTCAACCCTCGGCTTCCTTGATCAAGTCGGGTGCATAGCCGAAAAGGCCGGGAAGCCCTCCGGTGTGCAGGAACACCACCGTCTCTGTCGCGGCGATGTCGCCTGCGCGCGCCGCGTCAATGAGCGCTGCCGCAGCTTTGCCTGTGTAAACCGGGTCGAGGGTGATGCCCTCCGTGCGCCCGAACAGGCGAATGGCCTCCCATACCGCCGGCGAGGGCAGTCCGTAACCCAAGCCTAGGGCTCTTTCAGTCACGTGGACGCGTGTTAGTGCTGGTGCCGGGACGCCCAGCATCGTCGCCGTCTCACCGACGAGCTTATGGATGACGGCTGACGCGTCTGCCGCCGGCTCGGACACCGAAGCGGCGTCGATCCTCACCGGCCAGTCCAGCAGAGCCGCACCGATCGCCAGGCCGGCAGCGGTGCCCGCGCTCCCGATCGGCAGGACTATTCGGTCGGCGCCTTCCATCTGCTCTCTGAGCTCAGCGGCGGCGGTCAGGTAACCGAGCACTCCGAGAGGGTTGGATCCGCCCACCGGAAGGGTGACCGCACGCCGGCCTTCTTTCGCTGCCTCAGCGACGATCTGACGGTGGGTGGCATCCGTCTCTTCATCGCGTTCGCAGACGTGGACCCGGGCGCCGTAAAGGAGATCGAGCGCGACGTTTCCCGACCGCTCATACGCCTCGTCAGACCGTGGCGCGGTCAGGGCGGAGGATCCGGCGATGTGAGTCACCTGCTTGGTGAGGACCAGTTCGCAGCGAAGGCCGAGCCGGGCGCAGGCCGCTGCGGTCTGGCGGCCGTGGTTGCTTTGCAGGCCGCCGAACGTGATGATCGTGTCAGCACCGCTGGCAACGGCGGCACCCAGGAGGAACTCGAGCTTTCGCAGCTTGTTCCCGCCGACGCCCAGTCCGTTGATGTCATCTCGCTTCACCAGAATCCGCGGCCCACCGACCTCCTCCGTCAGGCGATGGCACGCCTCTAACGGCGTCGGCCAATGACCCAGCGCGACCTTGGGAAAGCATGACAAGTCAACGACCGGACGGGGCATCGCTGCCTCCTTGAGGATTGGGCGCGTACTGAGGATAACCTATGAGACGATCTCACAAGATTATTGACCAGAGCCGATTAGGCCGCCACAATCCATACATGGCTCTGGTCGCGTGGAAGAGACTGGTTAACGAGAGTCCAACTGGGCGCTTCGCCGAGGGCTACGTCTTCCCCTGGCCGGAGGCCGCGGTTCCCCCTTTCGGTGCGATGACCTGCTGTATCTCGCCGGGTGAGAAGTGTGAGCCTGACCAGCACAACCAGGACGAGATCGCGTTCATCTACCGTGGTCACGGAGAGATCATCGCTGGCGGGGAGGTCTGGCACGTGAGCCAGGGCGATGCGGTTTTCATACCGCGCAATGTCGAGCACACCTTCAGCAACACTGATCCTGACAGGGATTTCGCCTTCTTCTCGGTTTGGTGGCCACGCATAGAGCCCCGAGACACTGTGGACGAGAGCTGAGATGGAGAGATCGTGGGCACCCCTGTGGTAGCTGAATACACGCTGTCGTCAAGTGAGGCCGAGCGGATTCAAAGCCTGGCTAGATCCCTCGACGGGGAAAGCGTCGAGGATAGACGGTTCCTGGCACGGGCGGCGGTCTGGGCCAACGAGCTTCCGCGTAACCTCCGTGCGTTTCTCGAGGACTTCCGGGTCACCGAAAGTTTCCCAGCTTGCCGCATCGGAGGCCTGCCGGTCGACAGTAAGCACATTGGACCGACGCCCACGGTCTCCAGCCGTTGGCGGGCGAAGGCAGCCAGCGAGACCCGGGCGGAACTTGTCGCCGTTCTGCTGAGCTCATGCCTCGGCGATGTCTTCGGTTGGCGCTTGCAGCACGACGGTTTCCTGATACACGACCTGGCGCCGCGGCCTGAGCACGAGGACACGGGTCTCGGCACCGGCAGCCGACAGCACATCAACTGGCACACCGAGGATTCGTTCCACCCCTGCCGGGCTGACTATGTCGGCCTTCTGTGCGTCCGCAATCCCGCGGAGGTGCCGACGACGATCGGGTTCCTCGACAGCAGCCTGCTAAGCGACGCCGACCGGCAGATACTTGCTCAGCCGGTGTTCACGTTCAGGCCCGACCCGTCCTATTTCGTCTCTGACGCTGAGCCCGTTCCCGGGCCAGACAAGGGAAGCATCCTGTACGGCGATTCCGCTGACCCTTACCTGCGGTTCGACCAGGACTACATCGACCTGCCGGACGGCATCGAGGGAATTGAAGAGGCGATTGAATCCCTGCGCCGCGCAATCGAGGTAAACCTGATCGACCTCTCTCTTCACTCAGGGGACCTCCTGTTTCTCGACAACCGGCGGGCCGTCCACGGGCGGGCCTCATTCCAGGCAACCTATATCGAGACCGAAAGATGGCTAAAGCGTGTCAACATCACCTTGGACCTCAAGCGGTCACGGCATCTTCGTGACTCGGCCATCGATCGCGTGATCCGCGTCTGACCTGCTTCAGCCCAGAGAGTCCAGCTCCCGCTGGACCCGGTCCGCGTCGACCGGGCGCCCTTTCCCGCGGTACAGTCGGATTGCCTGAGACCAGACCTCACGGGCCTGCCCAGCCCGGCCGGCCGCGACATAGACCTGACCAAGCCGGTCGAGGGTGTTCGCCTGGTAGTAAATGCTGTTCAGCCTTCGGAAAAGAGCGAGGGCAGAGTGATAGTGCGTCAGCGCGTCATCTGGCCGCCCGGTGTGCTGAGCGATGTATCCCAAGCTGGCTAACGTATTTGCCTCTCCCACGCGATAGTCGTGCTGTCGGCACAACGCCAGCGCCGCCTCACAGCGGGCCTGGGCCTGGGCATAGTCGCCGACCCGCGCCTCGAACCAGCCGACGGCGTTGAGCATCGCCGCTTCCCGCACCTGCAGACCCAGCTCCCTGTAGAGCCGGAGCGCCTCCGTGGCGTGCCTGTGCGCAGCCTGGTCCTTGCCGGCCCGCCCGTTAGCCCACGTAAGAATCCGGTGCGCGTGCGCTTGAGCGGACAGGTCGCCGGCGTTCTCTGCCACCTGCAAGGAGCGCGCGAGCTGTGCCAGTGCCTCCTCGTGGTCGTCCAGGTTGAGGTTGGCGTCGCCAAGCAGGCGGTGGGCCAGGGAGATGACGGCGGGGTTTCCGACCTGCAGGGCCGACTCCAAGCCGGTCCGCCAGACCGCACGCCACTCACGAAGGTGACCGCGCCGGTAGTGAAAGGTATCCAAACACCACGCCAGCTGCCACGCGAGGTCATGCATGCCAAGCTCGGCCGCGAGCTGCTGCGCGGCCATCAGGTTTGCATGCTCAGCCTCGAGCCACGCCACCGCTTCAGCCGGGTCGGCTAAAGGCAGCGGATGGCAGTCGGGTGCAGGCGCGTCGATCTCGACCGGATGCCGGTGCGGGTCGAGCAGACGCTCGGCGCGGTGAGCCGTGTGCCGGTAAAAGTCGATTACCCGGCGGAGCGCCTCTTCGCGATTGCTGTCGGACAGGTGCTCGTGAGCCTGCTTGGTCGCATAAAGCCGGAGCAGGTCGTGCATGCGATGGCGACCAGCGACCTGCTGCACGACGAGATGGGCGGTTTCCAGCTCGTGCAGCAAGAGCCTCGCCCGCGTCGTCGGCAACCCAGCCAACTCGGCCGCAGCCGGCAAACTGATGTCTGGTCCGGGAGCCAGCCCAAGCAACCCGAACATCTCGGCTGCGGAGCCGGTCAGTGCCTGATAAGACCAGGAAAAGACACACTCGAGGTTTAACGGGATCTCACCGGCGTCGAACCCCTCAAGCCGGGTTCTCTGATCGGCCAGTTCATCGGCCAATCCGGACAGTGGGAGGGCTGGATGGGCGATCACGCGGGCGGCGACGATGCTCAGCGCGAGGGGCAACCCTCCACACATGGCGAGCAACATCGCAGTGGCTTCTGGCTCAGCTGTGAGCCTTTCATCCCCGAGGTGGCTGGCGAGCAACTGACGTGCCTCTGGCTCGGAAAGGGGTGCAAGGTCCACAAGCTGGGCGCCATGCTGTGTCACCAGGCCTGCCAGCCGGCGTCGGCTGGTGACCAACACCGTGCAGCCGGGCCCGCCGGGCAGCAACGGTGCGACCTGCGCGGTGTCGCGCGCGTTGTCGAGCACGATCAGGATGCGCCGGTCCTCCACCAGACTCCGGTAAAGACCGATTTGGGTGTCGAGGTCAGCGGGAAGTTTGGTCGGATCCTCGCCGAGCGCGTACAGGAAGCCGCGGACGGCCTCGGCGACAGACATCGGCTCGCCGGTCGGTGCGAATCCCCGCAGATCGACCATGAGCTGGCCGTCCGGGAAACGATCGAGGTGCTGCCTGGCCCAGCGTACCGACAGCGAGGTCTTCCCTATTCCACCTGCCCCGCCGATCGCCGAGATCACCACGGTCATGCCAGCATGCGTAACATGGTCTAGGGCATCGGTCAGCATCGCTAGCTCGGCCGACCGCCCGGCGAACCGCCGCGGTGCGGGTGGTAGCTGCCTGGGGATGGTCCGCCTTTGCACGCTGTCTACGCCAGAGGACGCGTTGCCGGTGCGCGTCGAGGCATATTGTGCCTCCGCGGCTTTGATTCGCCGCAATCCCTGGAGGAGGAGCCATCCGCCAATGCTTGCTGCGATGCTGACCGCGCCAGCCTGCCGGATCGCCTCCGTAACGTCACGACCCAACGCGAACTGAAGGTGACCGTCAATCCATGCCAAGGCCTCATCAAGCCATGCCTTCGCCAAGACGTATGTCAACCAGAAGGCACCGGCCGCAACGGCCAGCACCGCCAGCCGTGACCACACCCACCACGCGGCTTTGGACCGCCACATCTTCCGCCCCCTCGGCCCGGCCGATCGACACGACATCGCAAAGGAACGTTGTCCAAACTAGATAATGGTGTCGAGCCTAATACGGCAGCCGCCGTTCGGGATCATGGCTGAAGTTCGAGGTTGAGGCGGCGTGTGTAGTGGGCTCGTCGGGCTCGGGCTTGATGCCGGCGTCGCCAGCTTGACCAGTGCAATCGATGGGCGAGGTCGCTGATCGGGCGGATGATGCAAGCGTTGATCAGGCGGCGGACCTCGTTGACCGTGAGCTTGATCAGTCCGGTGTCGGTGGGGTCGTCGTGGGTCGCGTCGGCGGCGCAGATCGCCAGGACGGCGAGGGCGGCCAGGGCGAGGGTGGTGAATCGGTGCCAGGAGTCCCAGCGGCGGACCTGGTGCTGGTCCAAGCCGACCTGGCCCTTGGCGGCTTGGAAGCTCTCTTCGATGCTCCAGCGAATGCCCGCGACCCGCACGAGCTGCGCGAGGGTGGCCGGGCGTGGCGTCCAGCAGCGGTAGAAGGCCAGTTCGCCGGTGGTGGTGTTGCGGCGGATCAGCAGGCTGTGTCGGCCGCCGTCGTCGGGGTCAGCGTCGGTGCACACGTCATCGAGCCAGGCCCATTCGTAGAAGCGCGGCCCTTTCGACCCGGCGCCGGCTGAGCGGCGCTGCCACGCCGAGACGGGCAGGTCAGCGGCGATCCGGTCGGCGCGGATGCGGGTCTTGCCGCCGTCGAGCGGAACCAGGTGGCTGCGGGACACGGCCAGGACGTGGCCGAGCTGGTGTTCGCGCAGGTGGGCGCGGAACGCGGCGCTGTTGCCGTAGGCCTCGTCCGCGGCGGCCCACCCAGCCGGCACCCCGGCGTCAAGGGCCGCGGTGATCATCTCAGCGGCCAGCTCCGACTTGGTGGCGAACTCGATGTCGTCGGGCACGCCGGCGGCTCGGCAGCGATCCCGGTCGTCGGTCCACGACGCCGGCAGATACACCCGCCGGTCGATCAGCGTGTGCCCGCCCACGCCGGCGTAGCCCAGGAACACCCCGACCTGGCTGTTCTCGATCCGCCCCGCCGTGCCGGTGTACTGCCGCTGCACCCCCACCGTGTGGGTGCCCTTCTTCAGGTCACCGGTCTCGTCGACCACCAGGACCGCGTCCGGACCACCGAACCGGTCGACGATCAACTGCCGCAGGTCGTCGCGGACGGCGTCGGCGTCCCACACCGCCCGGTACAGCAGCCGCTGCATCGCGTCCGGCCTGACGTGTCCGGCCTGCTCGGCCAACTGCCAGCACGTCTTGACCTCAAGATCGGACAGCAGCGCCGTCACGAACTCGCCCGCCGCACGGCGCGGTTCCACCCGCCCGAACCGGCCCGCGAAGCACCCCAGCACCCCGGCCAGCACCCGCTCCCACCGAGCAACGGCTACGCTGTGGCACGCGGCCACCAAGATCTGATGTTGTGTCCACAACGCACAGACGATCACGCGGTGGCCGCCTCGCGTCCACCCCACCCGAGCAGCAAGATCCCAAACGGCGGCTGCCGTACTAATACTCCAACGTCACTTTGCCTGTCTGCGCTGGTAGTGGGATCGTCGGGCTCGGGCTTGGGATTTTCGTCGCCAGGTTGACCAGTGCAGGGT
>NZ_JBVJHK010000029.1:0-12318 GCF_055586845.1 Micromonospora sp. NPDC049139
CCGTGCCCGGCTCCGGGCGGTCAGGCTTGATCCCTGCGCCGGGCACGGCGGGCCACACCCCGTCGGTGGTCGCGCGCCGTCCGTGCCTGGATGTCCGGTTGTCCGGTACGGCTGTCGCGAGGCGTCGGCGAGGCGTTGGTGAGGCGTCGGCGTGGTGTGGGCTGCGAGGGCGGCGACCCGACCCGTCGACTCGCAGTCGGCAGGTCCGGGTGGGTCGGGTGCTGTGGCGCTGTCGAGCTGCCCCGTCTGTGGGAACCACCCGTCACATCAGGCTCGGTCGTCTGCGGCGGCACGTGTGCCCCATCTGTGAGGGCAGCTCGACAGGGCTGAGGTGGCAGCGTCCCGTGGGTCCGGTTCGGGGTGTGACCGGGGGCATCGCCGGGGCGGAATCGTGGCCGGGCCGGGGTCGTTACACCCTGCGTACGGCCGAGCAAGGCCACCCCCGCCCCGGGCGGGCTGGCGTGCAGGCTCCGGGCCCCCGGAATGTTGGTGGGCCGCCGGTCGTTACACATGGTCCCGGCCGGTGGAGGGCGACCCCCTCGCCCCCGCGACGCGGGCTACTCCCGGCCTTCATGGCCGGTCTGATTCCTTCCGGCGCGTGACGCCGGATCCCCTTGAGTTCTTTGAGCGCCGGACGGTGCTTGCGCCCCCGCTGCCCCCCTCAGCGGTTGTGGTGCCAACCCCCGAATGGAGCATCTGATGAACACGATCATGCGTAAGAGCGTGCTGGGTATTGCTGGTCTGGCTGTTGCCGGTGGTCTGGCCGCCGGTCCGCTGCACCACGCCGACACCACCCCGGTCGAGGCGGCGCCGGTCGCGGTGCAGGCTGACAAGCCGGGTGTGGACAGGGCGAAGCTGATCCCGCATGGTGTGCAGGGCGCCCAGTCGCGGATCGACCTGTCGGATGAGCAGGTGGCCAACGCCAAGGCGATCGTCGCGGCGACGAAGAAGGCCGGGATGGACGAGCGGGCCGCGGTGGTGTCGATCGCGACGGCGTTGCAGGAGTCGAAGCTGGAGAACCTGGGTCATCTGGGTGACCGCAACGACCACGACTCGCAGGGCCTGTTCCAGCAGCGCCCGTCGAGCGGTTGGGGCACGGTGGAGCAGATCACCGACCCCGAGTACTCGACCACGGCGTTCCTGAAGGGCCTGAAGCAGGTCGACGGGTGGCAGGACATGCCCCTGACCGAGGCCGCGCAGACCGTGCAGGTGTCGGCGTACCCGGACCACTACGCCCAGTGGGAGCAGCAGGCCGCCGACCTCGTCGCCGAACACTGGAACAGCTGACGACAGGTGCATGACGCCGCTGGCCGGTACCCCTGTGCGGGGTACCGGCCAGCGGCGTCCTCGCATCCGACCGTCAGCGGCTGCCCTCGGCCAGTTCGGCGAGGATCCCCTCGCAGCTGCGGACGACGACCTGTGCGCCCCGCCGCTGGGTCAGCCGGAGCGAGCTGTCCTCCGCCCGGTTCCGCCAGCTCCACTGCGCGTCGGCGGCGACATCCCAGAGCTGCTGCGTGGTCGCGTCGTGTTCGACGCCGAGTCGGGCGGCCAGGCCGATGCCGTCCCCGCCGACCAGCCGCCGTGCCTCCTCGGCCAACCCGGTGTCGAATCCGAGCCGGGTGTTCCGCAACGCCGCGAGCAGTCGCAGCTCCTGGAACTCGTGCGCGCCGGCGAGGATCTGCTCCAGCATGGTGAGCAGCTCATCGGTGCCCGGTTCGGGTTCGGCTCGCAGCAGCGCCTCCACGGCGACCATCGCCGAGCGCGCCTTGAGCGCGTCCCGCCGGTCGATGAGGAGGCGGTTCACCGACTCGCGCAGGTCGGTCAGGCCGCTGCGGCGGATGAGCTCGGCGGACAGCTTGGCCCGGTTGTCGCAGCCGGTACGGACCAGGGTGGTCGCGAGCCGGACCCCGAAGAGGCCGAGCCGGTCGAGCAGCGCGGCGCGTACCTCGGCGTCCAGCGGTACGGGTAGCTTGCCGCCGGCGAAGCGGTCGGCCGAGAGCAGGTGGGGCTCCAGGGCCTCGCGGGGCACGCGGGCCAACTGCGCGAGCACCGCGAAGTCCGACTCGCTGAGCACCCGGCCGGCCAGGCCGATCAGCCCGCTGCACGCCACCGTGTCCACGCAGAGCGCGTTCACGCGGGGGTCGCGGTGCTGCCGGCGGGCGAGTCGGCGGGCGGTGATCAGGGCGTCGATTCGTCCGCCGCCGGTCTCGTCGGCCCGGGACAGCACCAGGACGACGTTCACCGGGGCCGCCTGGCCGACGGTGCTCTCCCGGCTGGTCTCCAGGACCCTCAGGTCGGTGCCGCGACCGTCCCGGGTCAGGTACAACACCGCGTCGGCGTCGCGCAGCACCCGGTCCATCACCGGCGCCCGGCCGTGCTCGTCCACGCCGGTGATCGCGGGCGTGTCGATGAGGGTCACCTGCCGCAGGGCCCGGGTGGGCCACCGCACCACGATGTCGCGCAGCTCGCCGGCTCGCCAGCCGACGAGGTCCACCCGCATCCCCGTCGCCGACTTGACCATCGCCAGCTCCTGCGGCGGGTGCCTGGTCGAGTAGGCGAGGGCGCGTGGTTGCGGCGCGTCCTCGTACCAGGTGAAGACGTCGGTGCCGTCCGCGTCGCCGACGGGCGCGACCTCCTCGCCCATGATGGCGTTCAGCACGGTGGACTTCCCGGAACGCCAGGGGCCGGCGACCGCGATGCGCAGCGGCTGCTCCAACCGCGCCAGTTGGTGGCGGAGACCAGCGGTGGCCCGGGGGTTGTCCCGGTAGAGCTGCAGGGCGCGCTGCAGTAGCCCCCACACCGCCTCGTCGAGCCGCAGGCCGACGGTCATGCGGGGGACCCCAGCCCCGCCGGGGCGGTCCGCGCCCCGGTCAACTGTTGGGCCTGGTCGTAGAGCGCGGCCAGCCGGGTCATCTTCAGTCGGATCTCGCGCTGGCGCTGCTCGCGGACGGCCAGGTCGGTGTCGGCAGCCTGCTTGGCGGTGCGGAACGACTGGATGATGGCCTCCTGCAACTCCTCGGTCAGCGCGGTGAAGTGGTCTCGGAGCATCCGCTGCACCTGCCGGACGGTGTCCCGGCAGTCCTTGTTCATGCGGACGAAGTAGTCGTCGACGTGGCGCTGGATCGCCGTCTTGACCGTCGACTGGCGGCGGCGGAGCAGCTGTCTGCTCTCGTCGTGGATGCTCTTGCCGCCGAACAGCGCGCCGGCGCCGATCGAGACAGGGTTGATCATCGGCATGCCGGCCAGCGTGAGCGCAAGGCCGAACATCAGCAGGCCCCCGTACGAGCCCTTCATGCCGGTGATCACCTTCTGGCTCGCGGTGAACCGGTCGATGTGCGGCCGTTCGATCTCCGGCAGCCGGTCGCCGAGGTCCTCCGGCACGCTCACCGACCAGGGCGGCAGCACGTCGTAGCCGTACCGGGCGAAGTTGGCGGCCACCCGGCGCGCGGCCCAGTCGCAGCGCTGGACCAGCCACTCGTGGTTCGCCTCCGCCGCCTCGGCCAGGCTGCGTTCGAGCCAGTCCTGGAAGGTGTCCCAGGCGACGAGCGGGTCCGCCGTGTCGAACGCCTCGTCGACCATTCGCAGGATCTGGCGGGTCCGGTCGCGCAGGTCGTACTCGATGTCGGAGAGCAGGTCGCCCATCTCGTCATTGAGGGTGTTCTGCCAGCGCGTGGAGCAGCGGCGCAACTCGTCGACCTCCCGCTGGGCCGCGTGCAGCTGGGAGATCGGGCCGGACTGCTGCTGCGCCTCCTGGCTCTCCAGTTCGGCGCGGAGCGGCGCGGCGAGCTGTTCGACCACCGTTCTGGCGGTCAACGCCACCGAGGCGCGCGCCAGCGGATCGGCCTTGCCGGCCAGGTCGCGCCGGAGCCGGGCGATCAGCACCGGGAAGCCCGACTCGGCGTTGAGCTCGCGGTCGTCGGTGACGGCCGCCCGCAGGCGTAACGCCGACGAGACCGGGATCAGCGCCGCCGGTACGCCTGCCTCGGCGAGGTGTCGCCGGTTGCGCTCGGCGACGGCACGCCAATCCGTCACCAGGTCGGTCTTGGTCTGCACCACCACTACGTTCGGGTGCGACCGGGTGATGTGCAGCAGCATGTTGATCTCGGCGACGGAGAGTTCCCGGGTCGAATCGGAGACCAGCAGCACCGCGTCCGCACGACTCACGGCGGCGATCGGGGCGCCGCCACCGATCGCGGTCGCCTCGTCGCTGCCGGCGGTGTCCACCAGCACCAGTCCGGCGCCGAGCAGCGCGCGGGGCAGTCCGATCTCGACGTGCGCGGGGCCGCCGCCGGGCCGGCGCCCGAGCGTGCCGGCCACCGCGGGCGCGATCCGGTCCACCGGTACCGCGGTTCGCTCGACGGTGGCGGCATCGAC
Source organism: Micromonospora sp. NPDC049139 (assembly GCF_055586845.1). Lineage (NCBI taxonomy): Bacteria > Bacillati > Actinomycetota > Actinomycetes > Micromonosporales > Micromonosporaceae > Micromonospora > Micromonospora sp. NPDC049139. The sequence goes on from NZ_JBVJHK010000029.1 coordinate 4,375, forward strand.
CGGGCCCGCCGCGGGCGGCGTGTGGACCACCGCCGCCGAGGCGACCTCGCCGTGGCGCACGACCGTCGGCAGCACAGTGGTGGGACCGTCCCCGACCGGGCAGACCGGAGCGTTGACGATCGCGTTGACCAACTGGCTCTTGCCCTGGTTCGGCTCGCCGACGACCAGGACGCGCAGGGTCGGGTCGAGCAGTTGGACGCGCTTGTCGCGGACGGCTTGGAGCAGGTCGCCCCGTCCGTGTTCGCGGCACGTGCGGGCGATCCCGTCGAGCACGTCCAACCAGATCCCCGCCATCACCGCACCAAGTGTGCGGATTTCGGCTCAAATATCAAGAGGGATGCGGAGAAAGCCGGATCGCCGTCCGCGATCCGGCTTTTCTCGCCGTCGTCCGGAACGGTCAGAGCAGACCGTCGCCGAGACCCAGCAGCCCGCCGCCGGAGGAGGCGGAGACCTCGCCGTGGACCTCGGCCTTGCCGCTCACACCGCCGGTGACGTCACCGGTCACGCCGCCGACCGCGCCGGTGACGCCGCCGAGGGCGCCGTCCACCTGGCCCGTCACGCCGCCCACAGTCGACGGCACGTCGACCGGCGGGACCAGGCCGGTGCCGCCGTCGCCCAGACCGAGCCCGCCCAGCGGGTCGTCGCCACCCAGCGAGCCGACGATCCCGCCGACGTGGCCCTCGGTGCCGGACAGCGCGCCCCCGAGCAGGCCGTCCGGGGTGCCGAGCAGGCCGTGGTCGGTGGCGTCGAGCACGCTGCCCGGGTTGCCGACCGTGCCGGCCAGATCCCCGACCACCGGGTCGGCCGTGGTGTCCACCGCGCCGACCACGTCGGCGTCGAGGGTGTGCGCCAGGTCGTGCACCCCGACGAGGTTGGTGTCGAGACCGCTGTGCCCGACACCCAGGCCGATCCCGGGCAGCACGGTGGCCGTGACGCCGACGGCCGCCGGGTCGACGGTGATGGCGCCGAGCACACCGGCCTTGACGTCCAGGCCGCTGTGGCCGCCGATGCTGAGCTCCGGCGTCGCCGTCTGCAGCTGACTGACGGCGCCGGTGACGTCTGCCACGAGCGGGTCGGCTCCGAGCTGACCGGTCACCGGAGCCACCGGGGCGAGCCCCTGGGTCGGGGCGTAGTCGACCACCAGCGGGACGACGTCCTGCACGTCGGCGGGGGTGATGTCGGTGAGGCCCGCGGCCTGCAGCGCGCCCTCCGGGTCGAGGTCGAACGCCGCCTTGGCGTCGGCGTCGGTGAGCAGATTGAGCACGAAGTCGTGCAGGGTCATGTGCGGGATCTCCTCGATGTGCGTCGGCGACCGTTGATCGTCGACAGTGACGCTATTGCCGGTGACCGGCGCCGTCATCGGGGACGAGCCCCCGACCCGCCCCGCCGGATTAGGGCACGCGCACCCTCGTACGTTAGGGGGAATGGGGGTCCCGACCCGGCCTGATTTAGGGTCCTGATGCCGGAGTGATCTCTGGTACGAACGTAGGAGCCCGCGGGGTTTGCCGGGGGTGGTCGCCGCGCGGTGTGGACGCCGTCGCCCCGACCGGCCGACTCGCGGTGAGGGAAGAAAGCGCATGCCGTACGTCCTGGGGATAGACATCGGAAGCACCAACACCGCAGCCACCGTCGCCCGGCGACAGGGCGCGACCTGGAACCGCCCCGAGGGGGTCCCGCTGGACGCGGGGTCGGTGATCGCACCGTCGGTGCTGCACCTCGCCCTCGACGGCAGGCTCACGGTCGGCGAGCCCGGCACCGACGACGGGGCCCGGACGGCCCGGGGCTTCGTGCGGCGGGTCGGCGACGACGTGCCCCTGATGCTCGCCGGCGAGGCGTGCCCACCGCAGACGCTGACCGCGGTGCTGACGTCGTGGGTGGTCGAACGCGTGCGCGACCGCGAGGGTGAGCCCGCCCAGGCCGTCGTGCTCAGCCACCCGGCGGGCTGGGGCCGGCATCGGCGCGAGCTGTTGCACGCCGCCCTGCGGGAGTTCGGCCTGGGCCACGTGACACTGCTTCCGCGTACTGTCACGGTGGCCGAGAGCCACGCGGCACGGGGCTTCCCGGGCAGCGCCGCCGTCGTCTACGCCCTGGGCGGCAACACCTTCGAGGCGGCCCTCGTCCGCCGCACCCCACGCGGCACGTACGAGACCTTCGGCTTCCCGCAGGGGCTCGAGTGGATCGGCGGTGCCGACTTCGACGAGGCGCTCGCCGAGCACGTGCGGACCGCACTCGCCCGTGACCTCGGCGGCACCGCACCCCGGCAGGCGCACGACACGCTGCGCGGGCTGCTGCCCGGGTGCGAGCGGGCCAAGCGTGAGCTGACCGTCGGCACGCAGACCGACGTGCTCCTGACACTGCCGAGCGGGCCGGCCCGCGTGCCGGTGAGCCGGGTGCAGTTCGAAGACATGATCCGCCCGGCGGTGCAGGCGACGATCGACCTGCTGCTGCGGACCGTACACTCCGGTGGGCTGGCACCGGCGCAGCTCGACGGCGTCCTGCTCGCCGGCGGGTCCACCCGGATCCCGCTGGTCGCCGAGCTGCTCGCCGCGGCCCTTCCGATACCGGTCGAGATGGAGCCCGATCCGCAGCTGACCGCCGCGACGGGCGCGGCCCTCGCCGCCTGCCAGATGGTGTCGCCGCGCCCCCGGCGCGAGGGGCGGGACGACCGACCGGCCCCGGTCGGCACCGCCGGCCGCGTCGGCGCGCCGGCCGGCGCGCCGCGGCACCGACCCGATCATCGCAATGGGGTCGGGAGCGAACCACCACCGCGCCCACCGGTCCGGTTCGCCCCGCTGGAACTGCCGAAGGCGTCCCGCCTGGCGTTGGCCCGCAGGCGGGGCGGCAGAGGATGACCAGCATGACCATGAGCGGCGTCGCCGGGCACCGGCTGGTGCTGGACCCACGGCCGCAGGGCCTGCTCGACTCGGTGGCGGCCGCTCCGGCGTCGCCGCTGGTGCTCGGCGTGACGGGCCCCGGCGGCCACGGCCGCAGCGCCTACCTCCAGGAACTGGCCGCGGTCTACCGGCGGGCCGGGTGCACCGTGCTGGAGAGCGCGCCCGACCAGACCGACACGGTCGACCCGGACACGGTGCTCCTGGTCGACGACGCGCAACTGCTGGACGACGCCCGGCTTCGGACGCTGCGCCACCTGGTGACCGCCCGCCGGCACCGCCTGGTCGTCGGCTACCGACCGTGGCCCCGGCCGGCGGCGCTGGTCGAGCTGGCCGCCGCGCTGCGACGGGACGGGCACCTGGTCCTGCTCACCCCGTTCACCAGAGAGCAGACCGCCGCCTACCTCGCCTGCGCGCCGGAGCTCGGCCGACAGCCCGACCTGGTCGACTTCGTGCACGGGCAGACCGGCGGTGTGCCCCGCTACGTCGAGCGGCTGGTCCGCGGGCTGCGCGGTCAGGAGGGGCCACCGGGCGTTCCCGCGGAGCCGTCCCGACAGGTCATCCTCGAGTTCGGGCCGGATCTGGAGGACCTGGCTCCCGACGTCCGGCGGCTGCTGCTCGCCGTCGCGGCCGGCGTACCGCTGCCGGTGGACCTGCTCGGCGCGCTGCTCGACCGGGAGCCGGTCGAGGTGGACGAGCTGATCGGCGCGACCCGGGCGGCCGGGCTGCTCGGCGCGGACGGCCGGCTCGCGCCGATCGTGCGGCGGGCGGTGACCGCGCTGAGCCCGGTCACCGAGCGCACCGCGGTCTGGCTCCGGCTCACCCAACTGCAGCTGACCCGGGGCGGGCCGGTGCTCCCGCTGGTCCGCTCGCTGCTCGCCGCCGGAGTGGCCGGCGAGTGCCCGGCACCGACGCTCGAGGCCGCCGCCGAGGAGGCACTGGCCGGCGAGCCCGCGGTCGCGGCGGAACTCTTCGCCGCGGCCACGGCCGCCGGGCGGCCCGCCGCCGTCCGGCAGGCGGTCGCCGCGGCGCTCGCCGGTGACCTCGACCTCGCCCTGCGGCTGGCGGACCGGCTGCTCGCCGCGGCCCCCGCAGCCGAGCAGGTGGAGGCGGCGGTGGTCGCCGCGACGGCGCTCGCACACCGTGGCCAGGGCGCTCGCAGCGTGGAACTGTACCGGTGGGCGGGCGGCGCCACCGCGGAGGCGTTCGCCGCCCTCGGCGCACTCGCCGTCGGCCAACAGGTCGACGGAGCGGACCCGCCGGCGGACGACCGTGCCGGTGGACCGCCCACCCTGCACCACAGCGCCGCCCGGCTGATGGCCGACGGAATTCGGGACAGCGTCGCCGGACCACCCACCACCGCGCTGTCCACCCTCGTGCAGGCAGCGGCGCTGCTGGAGCCGGCAGGCCGGGCGGTGCTCCTGCCAGACAGCCCGGCCGCGCTCGCGGCGTTGACGGCGATGCACTGCGGCGAACTGGACATCGCCGAGGGCGTGCTCGACCGGGCAGTGACCAGCGGCATCGGCGGTCCGCTGTTGGCCCGGCGGCACCGGTTGCTGCAGGCCTGGATCGCGATGGTCCGAGGACGGACCGGCCTCGCGGCCGACCACCTCGCCACGGTGACCGCCGGCGGCCGGCCGCTGGAATCGCGCGACCTGCTCCTCGCCAGGGCGATGGAGATGGGGATCGCCCGGCGCAACAGTGACCTCGGCGCGCTCCAGCGTGGCTGGGATGCCGCCCTGGAGGCGCTGGTCCGCCACCCGGTCGACCTGTTCACGCTGCTGCCGCTCGGCGAGTTGGCCATCGCCGGGGCCCGCCTGGGCCACCTGAGCCGGCTGGAGCCGTACCTGCGCCAGGCGCGGCAGTTGCTGGCCCGGCTCGGCGACCCGCCGCTGTGGACCGTGCCCCTGCACTGGAGTGGCCTGCACGCGGCGATCCTCGCCGAGCGCCCGACGACGGCCGACGACCACGTGGCCGCCCTGCTCGGCGCGGCGGACCACAACCGGTACGCCACGGTGGTCGCCGCAGCCGCTGCCTGCTGGGTGGAGGTGTTGCGCGGGACGGTCGACCCGGTCCGGGTGGAGGCCGCCGCCCGGGGGCTGCACGACGCCGGGCTGTGCTGGGACGGCGCTCGGCTCGCCGGCCAGGCCGCCATCCGCACCTCGGACCGGCGGGCGATGACCACCCTGCTGGACTGCGCCCGGATGCTGCAGGGACGCCCGGCCGGGGCCAAGGGCGGGCAGCGCCCTCCGGGCGGTCTAGCCGACGCCGCCGCGAGTCCCGCACGGCACCGCCTCAGCGACCGGGAGTGGGAGGTGGCCGAGCTGGTGCTCGCCGGATCGACCTACCGCGAGATCGGTGACCGGCTGTTCATCTCCGCGAAGACCGTGGAGCACCACGTGGCGCGGATGCGGTCCCGGCTCAACTGCGCCAACCGGGCCGAGCTGCTGTCCCTGCTGCGGACGATCCTCGCCGACCGGTCGGACGGCGCGGCTCGGCAGCCCTGGCCGGAACGGACGCCGTCGAGGTCCCGGTCACGAGAGCAAGGAGACGACAGATGACGCCTTCCGTGGTCAGCGTCGGCAGCCTGAGTGGCGCGCTGAACGACCTGGTCGACCGGGTGCCGGGGGCCGATTTCGCGGTGGTGCTGTCCCCGGACGGGCTGCCGCTCGGCGTCTCCCGCGGAGTCGACGACGAGCTCGCCGGGCGACTGTCCAGTGTGGTCGGGGGACTGGAGGCCTTCGGCCTGGCCGCGGCCCGGGTGTGCGTCGGTGGGGCGCTGCGTCAGGTCGTCGTGCAGATGTCCCGGGCGTTCCTGTTCACCGCCACCACCCGGAACGGGGCGATCCTCACCGTCCTGATCGGCGGTGACGCGGAGGTCGGCGACATGGCGTACGAGGTGGCGCTCTTCGTCGAGCAGGCCGAACGGCACCTGCCGGTGCACCTCGAAGCGGCCTCGACGGTGCGGGGCGGGGGCACCGGCGCGGACTCCGGCCCGGCTTCCACCTGGCCGGGTCCGTCGGTGGCCCACCGCTGACCGCCCGCACGAGCAGATCGACCAGCGGGACCAGCCGGCGTCGAGCCCGCTGACGCCGGACCAGGCCAGCCTCAGAAGTCAGATCAGGCCGTGCGCCAGCATCGCCTCCGCCACCCGGCGGAACCCGTCGATGTTCGCCCCGGCCACGTAGTCGCCGGGCAGGCCGTACTCGTCGGCGGTGGCCCAGCAGCGGTCGTGGATGTCCCGCATGATCCCCCGTAGCCGATGCTCCGACTCCGCGAAGGTCCACGAGTCCCGGCTGGCGTTCTGCTGCATCTCCAGCGCGCTGACCGCCACCCCGCCGGCGTTGGCCGCCTTGCCCGGCGCGAACCGCACCCCGGCCCGGCCCAGGATCCGCACCGCCTCCGGCGTGGTGGGCATGTTCGCGCCTTCCACCACCGCGACGCAGCCGCCGGCCACGAGCGCCGCGGCCTCCGCGCCGCCGATCTCGTTCTGCGTCGCGCACGGCAGCGCCAACTGGCAGGGCACCTCCCAGACGGTACGACCGGAGACCGCCACCGCGTGCGGCACGTGCCGCGCGTAGTCGTCCAGCCGGGCCCGGCGCTGTTCCTTCAACTCCCGCAGCAGTTCCAGGTCGATGCCCTTCTCGTCGAGCACATAGCCGGACGAGTCCGAGCAGGCGACGACCTTCCCGCCGAGCTGGTGCACCTTCTCGATCGCGTAGATCGCCACGTTGCCGGAGCCGGACACCACCACCCGCTTGCCCTCCAGACCGTCCCCGGCCTGCCGCAGCATTTCCTCGGCGAAGAACACCGCCCCGTAGCCGGTCGCCTCCCGGCGCACCTGCGCGCCCCCGTACGCCAGGCCCTTGCCGGTGAGCACGCCCGACTCGTACCGGTTGGTGATCCGCTTGTACTGGCCGAACAGGTAACCGATCTCCCGGCCGCCCACACCGATGTCTCCGGCCGGCACGTCGGTCTCCGCGCCGATGTGCCGGTACAGCTCGGTCATGAAACTCTGGCAGAACCGCATCACCTCGCGGTCCGAGCGCCCCTTCGGGTCGAAGTCCGCGCCGCCCTTGCCGCCGCCGATCGGCAGCCCGGTCAGCGCGTTCTTGAAGATCTGCTCGAAGCCGAGGAACTTCACGATCCCGAGGTACACCGACGGGTGGAAACGCAGCCCGCCCTTGAACGGGCCGAGCGCGCTGTTGAACTCCACCCGGAATCCCCGGTTCACCCGGACCCGGCCGTGGTCGTCCTCCCACGGCACCCGGAAGATGACCTGCCGCTCCGGCTCGCAGATCCGCTCGATGATCCTCGCCTCGGTGTACTCGGGGTGCCGGGCCACGGCCGGACCGATGCTCTCCAGCACCTCGCGCACCGCCTGGTGGAACTCCGGCTCTCCCGGATTGCGGGCGACCACACTGGCGAACACCGTCTCCACGGACTCTGGCATACCGACACGTCCCTTCACTACTTGCTGGTAGCCACGTTGCTACCATCCGGCGTCCGCGTACCCGCCAACCGTCCCGGGATACGGACCGTGACCTTCGTCCGGTTCACTATTCGCCGTGGACGACTCGATCTGGGCCGCGGTCCGGGCCTCGCGCGGCTGGCTGGACGCCGCAAACGGCACGGGACAGGCCGAAATGACCTGCCGGATCCTCAAGCTCACCGAGGAGGCGGGGGAGGCGGCGGGTGCCTGGATCGGTCTGCTCGGCCAGAATCCGCGCAAGGGTGTCACCCACACGCGGGACGACGTGGCGGCGGAACTGGCGGACGTGGCGTTCACCGCGCTGGTCGCCATCGAGAGCCTCGGACTGGACGCGGCAAAGGTGCTCGGCTCGTGTGCGGCCAAGGTCCGGGATCGGGTCGAGCCTCCTCCTGGTTGAGGTTCGGGTCCTGGCCTCTTCTGTGCGTGTGCTTGCCGTGCGTCGCTCTGCGTCGTGGTGGGGGTGTGGCCCGCCGTGCCCGGCGGGGGGGGGGGGGGGGTGGGGCCGGGGGGGGGGGGGGGGGGGGGCCGCGCCGGCGGGGGGGGGGGGCGGGCCGGCCGCGG
>NZ_JBVJHK010000029.1:12328-56441 GCF_055586845.1 Micromonospora sp. NPDC049139
GGGGTGGTGGCCCCCGGCGGCGCGGAGCGTGGCTGTGATGTCGCCCGCCCGGGGGGCCCCCGCCCGCCCCACACCCCGTCGGTGGTCGCGCGCCGTCCATGCCTGGATGTCGGTTGTGCGGCCTCGTGTCGGCAGTGGGGTTGACGTGGTTGTCCGGCCTGCGGGGTGGCGACCGGTCGCCCCGCTGTCGGCAGGTCCGGGCGGGTCGGGTGACGTGCGCCCTGTCGAGCTGCCCCATCTGTGGGACCGCTTGTCGCGCGGTGGGTGGGTCGGCTGCTGCGGTCCGGGAAGCTGCCCCGTTTGTGTGGGACCGGTCGTGACAAAGGGTGGATGGGGTGCTGTGGGCGCTGTCGAGCTGCCCCGTCTGTGGGACCACCCCCGTCACAGCAGGCTCGGTCGCCTGCGGCGGCATGCTGTGCCCCATCTGTGAGGGCAGCTCGACAGGGGCCGGGTGGCAGTGTCCCGTGGGTCCGGTTCGGGGTGTGACCGGGGGCATCGTGGGGGCGGAATCGTGGCCGGGCCGGGGTCGTTACACCCTGCGTACGGCCGAGCAAGACCCCCCGCCCCCCGGCGGGCTGGCGTGCGGGCCCCGGAATGTTGGTGGGCCGCCGGTCGTTACACATGGTCCCGGCCGGTGGAGGGCGACCCCCTCGCCCCGCGACGCGGGCCGCTCCCGGTCTCCAGATGGCCGGTCTGATTCTTCCCGGCGCGTGACGCGCCGGATTCCCCGATTTCTTGAGCGCCGGACGGTGCTTGTGCCCCGCTGAACCCCCCTTCGGCGTGTGGTGCCAACCCCCGAATGGAGCATCCTGATGAACACGATCCTGCGTAAGAGCGTTCTTGGTGTTGCTGGTCTGGCTGTTGCTGGTGGTCTGGCTGCTGGTCCGCTGAACCACGCCGACACCAACCCCGTGGCGGCGACGCCGGTCACCGCCGTCGCCGTGCAGGCCGACAAGCCGGCGGTGGACATGGCGAAGCTGGTTCCGCATGGTGTGCAGGGTGCGCAGTCGCGCATCGACCTGTCGGACGAGCAGGTCGGTAACGTGAAGGCGATCATTGCGGCGACGAAGAAGGCCGGGATGGACGAGCGGGCCGCGGTGGTGTCGATCGCGACGGCGTTGCAGGAGTCGAAGCTGGAGAACCTGGGTCATCTGGGTGACCGCAACGACCACGACTCGCTGGGCCTGTTCCAGCAGCGCCCGTCGAGCGGTTGGGGCACGGTGGAGCAGATCACCGACCCCGAGTACTCGACCACGGCGTTCCTGAAGGGTCTGAAGCAGGTCGACGGGTGGCAGGACATGCCGCTGACCGAGGCCGCGCAGACCGTGCAGGTGTCGGCGTACCCCGACCACTACGCCCAGTGGGAGCAGCAGGCCGCCGACCTCGTCGCCGAACACTGGAACAGCTGACACAGACATTCACTCACCACAAGGGGGATCGCTGGCCGGCGCCCGTGACGGGTGCCGGCCAGCGGCACATCTCCACCAGCCGACAGTCGGCCGGCCGGGAAAAGGCGGCTGGTGCGGGAACACCGACGGCCGCCGGCTGGTTCAATGAGGTGTCGGTGTGCCCAGTGTCCCCGGGCCTCACCTGAATTGCCTTCGCGGAATACCGTTCGGCTGGAGCCGCGTCGCGCCACGCGCCGAGAGGCGACCTGCACACCGACGCCCAGCGCCGCCCCCGTGCCGATCCGGCCCGGGGGCGGTGCTGTCTCGTGACCGCATCCGTCCCCGTGGGGCGACGGTGGCGGACCCCTGCGGGCGACGGTGGCGGACCCCTGCGGGTCGACGCCGCCACGACCTCGCGTGCTGCGAGGCGGGGCGGGGGAATGGGCGCGGTGGAGGCAGAATGGGCCGGTGGATGTGCAGCGGGAGTGGCGTGACCAGCCGGGTGTGGTCGTACTGCCGAGTGGGGCGGCCGTGCGCGGGCGCCGCGTCGCCGACGTGGCCTCGCCCGCCGACTTCGCGCTGTTGCTGGCACCTGGGCCGGTGCCGGCGTGGCCGCACCGGCGGATCCGGTGGCCGGACTTCTGGGTCCCGGTGGACCGGGCGGACGCGGTCGACGCGTTGACGGAGGCGCTGCGTCGGGCCCGCGATGGCGAGCGGGTGGAGGTGGCCTGCAAGGGCGGCACCGGACGCACGGGCACGGCGCTGGCCGGGTTGGCGATCCTGGACGGGCTGCCGCCGGAGCGGGCCGTGGACTGGGTACGCGCCGCCTACCGCCCACGGGCCGTGGAGACCCCCTGGCAGCGTCGCTGGCTGCGCCGCCTCGCCTGATCCGGCGCGATCGTGGCACGCGTGGCCCGGCCACCTGGTTGTGGTTCGTGTCATCGGCGAGGTTTGTACAGCTCACGTTGGGTATGAGGGGCACCTCGTCCGAACTTGAGGCAGGTACCAGCACCATGGCCCCACCCCGCACCCTTGTCCGCTACCACGGTGTGCACCGCGCGGCCGCGCGCCGGGTGCCGACGATCGCCCGCACGGTCGCGTCGCTGGCCGTGCTCGTCGTGCTCGCCACGCTCTTCCTCGACACCCTGCTGATCACCGTCGGGCTGTTCACCCCTGTCGCCGCCTCGGTGTCGCCGCTGCGGCGCTGGGTGCGCCGGCTGGCGGCCCCGTCCGCCCGGGCCGTCCCGGTGCCCGGCCGCTGAGCGTTCCGTGCCGCGTGGCTGCCCTGGTCCCGGATCTGCGGCACCGGGACCAGGGCGCGCCGCTTTCTCAGCGGTCGACGTACTCGCGCAGATGGCGGGCGGTCAGGGTGTCGCCGTGGGCGACCAGATCGGCCGGGGTGCCGGTGAACACGATCCGGCCGCCGTCGTGCCCCGCCCCGGGCCCGAGGTCGATCAGCCAGTCGGCGTGCGCCATGACCGCCTGGTGGTGCTCGATGACGATGACCGTGTTGCCGGCGTCGACGAGCCGGTCCAGCAGCGCGAGCAACTGGTCCACGTCGGCGAGGTGCAGGCCGGTGGTCGGCTCGTCCAGTACGTAGGTGCTCGCGCTGTCGGCCATGTGGATGGCCAGCTTGAGCCGCTGCCGCTCGCCGCCGGAGAGGGTGTTGAGCGGCTGCCCCAGGGTGAGGTAGCTGAGCCCGACGTCGACCAGCCGGTCGAGGATCACCCGGGCCGGGCCGCTGGGGAAGAAGTCCCGGGCCTCCGTGGCCGACATGGCGAGCACCTCGCTGATGTTCTTCCCGCGCAGCCGGTAGGTGAGCACCTCGTCGGTGAAGCGTCGTCCGTCGCACTGCTCGCAGACGGAGGCGACGCCGGCCATCATCGCCAGGTCGGTGTAGACCAGGCCGATGCCCTTGCAGGTGGGACAGGCGCCCTCGGAGTTGGCGCTGAACAGGGCCGCCTTGACCCCGTTGGCCTTGGCGAAGGCCGTCCGGATCGGGTCCAGCAGGCCCGTGTAGGTGGCCGGGTTGCTGCGCCGGGAACCCCGGATCGAGGTCTGGTCGACGACCACCACGCCGTCGCGGCGGTGCAGCGAGCCGTGGATCAGTGAGCTCTTGCCGGAGCCAGCCACGCCGGTGACCACCGTCAGTACCCCGAGCGGGATGTCGACGCTGACGTCCCGCAGGTTGTGCAGGTCGGCGCCGCGGATCGACAGGTGGCCGGAGGGATGGCGTACGTGCTCGCGGAGGCGGACCCGGTGGTCGAGGTGGCGGCCGGTGAGGGTGTCGGAGCGGCGCAGGCCCGGCACGTCCCCGGTGTAGCAGACCCGCCCGCCGGCGGCGCCCGCCCCCGGACCGAGGTCGACCACGTGGTCGGCGATCGCGATGGTCTCCGGCTTGTGCTCGACGACCAGCACCGTGTTGCCCTTGTCGCGCAGGCGCAGCAGGAGGCCGTTCATCCGGGCGATGTCGTGCGGGTGCAGGCCCACGGTCGGCTCGTCGAAGACGTACGTGACGTCGGAGAGGCTGGAGCCGAGGTGCCGGACCATCTTCACCCGCTGCGCCTCGCCGCCGGAGAGGGTGGCGGATTCGCGGTCGAGGCTGAGGTAGCCGAGGCCGATCTCCACCAGCGAGTCGAGCAGCTCACGCAGGTTGCCGACCAGCGGGGCGACCGACGGGTCGTCGATGCCGCGGACGAACCCGGCCAGGTCGCTGATCTGCATCGCCGAGCATTCGGCGATGTTGCGCCCGGCGATGCGGGAGGAGAGCGCCGCCTCGTTGAGCCGGGCGCCCCGGCAGGCGGCGCAGGTGGTGAAGGTGACCGCCCGGTCGACGAACGCGCGGATGTGCGGCTGCATCGACTCGCGGTCCTTGGCCAGGTAGAGCCGGCGGACCTTGACCGCCAGGCCCTCGTACGTCCAGTTGTTGCTGCCCACCTTGATCTTGGTGGCCGGCTTGTGGAGGAAGTCCTCCCACTGCTGGGGCGTGTAGTCCTGGAGCTTGACGTCGGGGTCGAACAGGCCGGAGTTGACGATGGTCTGCCAGTACCAGGAGTCGACGGCGAAGTTGGGCACCGTGACCGCGCCGTCGTTGAGGGAGCGCTCGACGTCGACCATCTCGTTGACGTCGAGGTCGGAGACCCGGCCGAGGCCCTCGCAGGTCGGGCACATCCCCTCGGCCAGGTTGAAGCTGAACGCCCCGGCGCCGCCGACGTGCGGGGTGCCGAGCCGGCTGAACACGATCCGCAGCATCGCGTACGCGTCGGTGGCGGTGCCGACCGTGGAGCGGGAGTTGGCGCCCATCCGCTCCTGGTCGACCACGATGGCCGGGGTCAGGTTGCGCAGCGAGTCGACGTCGGGCCGGCTCAGGCTCGGCATGAACGACTGGAGGAAGGCACTGTAGGTCTCGTTGATCAGGCGTTGCGACTCGGCGGCGATGGTCCCGAAGACCAGGGATGACTTCCCCGACCCGGAGACGCCGGTGAAGACGGTCAGCCGGCGTTTGGGGATGTCGACGGAGACGGCCGCGAGGTTGTTCTCCCGCGCTCCGCGTACCTCGATCATGTCGTGGCTGTCGGCGGCGGACCGTGCTGGCTGCTGCATGCGAACCCTTCGCGAGATCGTGGGCGGGGTTCCGCCCGGGTCGTGTCTTCGGGGGACGGCTTCCTTCGATCGTCTCATTAACGTCCATGTGGAGGGTTCTGCCGCGTTGGCCTGCCTCTCGCGCCCAGAGAGGTAGGGGAAGTCTCAAATAACGTGTAAGCGGGGTTGGCGCTGGCGTCCGGAGGGTGCGGTCCACGTGGGACGCGGCACGTCAACCCGGCGCCGATGGATAACGGACGGGCCGTAACCGTCGTTCTGAGTGGAAGCCCGCCGGCGAGGTCTGCTGCGATGCACGAACTCGCTGCGATCCGTGGTTGACCTTCGATGTGGCGAGATTTACGGTGATGGCCGAAATTGAAGAAGGGATGCCTATGCCTCTCCAGCAGCGTCGCCGCCTGGCGTCGGTCGCCATCGTGGCGACCCTCGTCGCCGCCACCGCCGTGTCGGGTACCCCGGCCGTGGCCGCCACGCCGACCGAGACCCTGGTCGGCGTGCCGCACCACAACCTGGCCATCTACGGTGCGACCTTCGGCTCCACGTCCGCGGGCGACTACGCGTACGCCGTGGCGCGCGGGACCACCGGCGCGCTCAACGTCATCGACACCCGCACCGCGACCGTGGTCCGGACCCTGCCGCTGCCCGGCGCCGGCGGTTCGTGGGGCGGCACCGTCACCCCGGACGGCACCGCGTACATCGGAGCCGACAGCAAGCTGTTCCGCTACCGGCCCGGCGCGGACCACGTGGAGGACCTCGGCTCGCCGGTGCCGGGGGAGACGACGACGTGGCGCCTGGCCAACGACGGGGAGCGGGTCTTCGTCGGCACCTTCCCCACCGGCAAGGTCTACTCGTTCGACCACCGCACGGGTGCCGTCCGCGACTACGGGCAGATCTGGCCGGGCGAGCAGTACGCGCGCAGCATCGGCGTCGCCAACGGCAAGATCTACGTCGGCCTGGGCACGGTGGCCCGGCTCGTCGAGGTCGACGTCGACTCCGGTGAGCGGCGGGAGATCCCGCTGCCCGAGCAGTACCGCAGCGAGCAGTTCGTCTACGACCTCGACGTCCACCAGCAGACGCTCTTCGCCCGGCTCGCCAACAGCAACCAGGTGCTCGTCCACGACCTGAAGGCCGGCCGGTGGATCGGCGAACTCGGTACCGCCGCGGGCCTCAACTTCTCCCCGCCGGACGCGAAGAAGAACGTCTACTTCGGCTCGTCGGCCGGCCGACTGATGGCCTACAACCTCGACACCCGGACGCTCACCCCGACCGGCTTCACCGGGTTCGGCACCGCCCGGGGATTCGGCTGGGCGCACCTGGACGACCCGGCGTGGCCCGGCAGGACGCTCGTCACCATCAGCCTGAGCGGCAACCTGTCCTACTACAACCCGCAGACCGGCGCCAAGAAGGTCGTCTCCGCCGGGGTCAAGGGTCTGCCCGCCCAGCTGCAGACGGTGGAGGCCGGCCCGGACGGCAAGATCTGGTCCAGCGCCTACCCGAGCGGCGGCATCACCTCCTTCGACCCGGCGACCGGCGCCTTCAGCGAGAACGCCGGGGCGCTCGGGCAGGCCGAGGGCCTGCTCTCCTACCAGGGCAAGATCTACGCCGGCGTGTACCCGGGCGCGAACCTGCTCGAACTCGACCCGACCAAGCCCGTCGTGCGGGGCACCAACCCGCGGCAGTTCGCGACGCTCCGCACCGAACACCAGGACCGGCCGTTCGCCATCACGGGGGTCGGCAACCGGATCGCCTTCGGCACCATCCCCGAGTACGGCCAGCTCGGCGGGGCGCTGACGCTCGTCGACCCGGCCACCGGGGCGAAGGAGGTGCACCGCAACGTCGTACCGGAGCAGAGCGTCACCGCCCTGGCCACCGTCGGCAACCTGATCCTGGGTGGCACCGGCATCTGGGGTGGGCTCGGCATCGCGCCGACCCAGACGGAGGCGAAGCTCTTCCTCTGGGACCCGGCGACCGCGACGAAGGTCTGGGAGGGCACCGCCATCCCGGGCGCCAAGGCGATCACCCGTCTGATCGTGGCGCCGGACGGCCGGATCTGGGGGTCGACCTCCGGCACGCTCTTCGAGTTCGACCCGGTGAGCCGGAGCGTGGTCCGGACCGTCGAGGTGGAGCCCTTCGACTGGAACGTCTCCCACGTCTGGCGCAGCGACCACCTGGCGATCGCGCCGGACGGCGCGGTGTGCGGCAACTTCCGGACCACCGTCGCCTGCGTGGACCCCGCGACGCTCTCGGTCCAGAAGCTGGCCACCGGCATCAGCGACGTGTGGACGATGGACGCGTCGGGTGTCATGTACTACGCCCGGGGCGGGGAGCTGTACCGGCTCACGCGCTGAGCCCGACGGCCCGGTGTGCGGGGCCCCTTCCTGTCTTGGGACGGGAAGGGGCCCTTCCGTACACCCCCCAGGCGGCGTCGATCGCCGGGCGGGCACGGAATTCCGGCCGGTGGGTGGGCGGTACGGTGGCCCGGTGGTGACCGCGCGGAAGGGCAGTGGCCGGCTGCGGGCCGTGGACCTCGCCGCGACCGCCGGGATCTCCGTCCAGCAGGTCCGCAACTACGTCGACCTGGGCGTGCTGCCACCGGTCGAACGCACCCCCGCCGGCTACCGCATCTTCACCGCCGACCACCTCCGGGCGCTGGCCGTGGCCCGCCGGATGGCCGAGGGCCACGGCTGGGCGCGTACCCGGGAGATCATGGCCGCCGTGCACCGGGGCGACCTGGCGGCGGCGCTGGCGGCGCTCGACGGGGGCCACGCCGAGCTGGACCGCGAGCGGGCGGACATCCGGCGGGTGCTCGGCGCGTTCGAGACCGTGGTGACCAGCCCGCCGGCGACCCTGCCGGCGCCGCGGCGCGGGGTGCGCATCGGCGCGGTCGCCGACCTGGTCGGGGTCCGCACCTCCCAGCTACGGCTGTGGGAACAACGCGGCCTGGTCCGGCCGGTCCGCGAGCGCGGCACCGGCTACCGGGTGTACGACCAGGCCGAACTGCGTGCCGCGCAGGTCGTCGCGCTGCTGCGCCGGGGCGCGTACCCGTTCGACATCATCGCGGCCGTGCTCGACGAGATGCGTACGACCGGCAGCGCCCAACGGGTCCACGCGGAGCTGGCCCGGCGGGAGCAGGAGCTGCACCGGCGGAGCCTGCGGCGGCTGCGCGCCTCGGCGGCGCTGTACGACTACCTGCGGCACCGCGACCCGACCCTGCCGGCCTGACTCAGCGCAGCACCAGCAGGTCGAGGTGGTCGACGACCGGGCCGGTCGCCTCGGCGCAGCTCGCGGGCCGCCGCGTCCAGGTCGGCGATGTGATGGATCATCGTGGACATCCACGCGGCGTCCATCGTGGAGTCACGCAACGGCAGTGCGAGGACGTCGCCCGTCCCGTGCGTCGCCGGGCGCCGTCGAGGCGAAGAAGGCGTCCGCGGCGCGGAGGGCGGCCGCGTCGCCGAGCACGTCGCCGGGGCGGTCGGCGTGGCCGAGCAGCGCACCGCCCCATCGCATGCCGAGGTAGTCGGCGCTCATCCAGAGGCTGTTCACCATCGGGTCCGCCTTGGCCGGGTCCTCGTCGCTGAGGGCGCTGATCGCCCACATCGTGCGGCCGCGCATGCGGGGCCGGAAATCGACACCGGGCAGCCGCAGCCAGGTCGACCAGTGGTCGAGGTAGAGCTTGGTGGGGGCGCTGACGCTGTACCAGTAGACCGGTGAGGCGATCACCAGGTCGGTCGCGGCAAGGGTCTCCGTCAGCAGCAGCGCCTCGTTGCCGGACGGCGGGGGAGGGAACTGGCCGTGTCGGATGTCGTGGAACGGCGCCAGCGGATGGTCGGCCAGGCGGAGCCAGCGCTGCTCGACACCGGCCGGCAGCGCGGCTGCCGCGCGTCGGGCCAGGAGTTCGGTGTTGCCACCGGGGCGTGAACTACCCAGGAGGAAGAGGAAGCGTCTGACCGCACCGTCGATGTCCATCGGGGTCGAATGTACCCACCCGGGCGGTCGTGCGGGGCTCGCGGAGGCTGTCGCCCTGCCGCCGCACGACCAACCGGCCCGGTACCCGGTTCAGAAGGTCACCGCCACCAGCACCAGCAGGGTGTACGCCGTCTCGACCAGCCCCACCCGCTTCGGCGTCAGCCGCCGCCCGGGCAGCGCGACGGCCCGGGCCAGCAGCGCCGCGAAGACCAGGGCGACCGGCGTCGGCGCCCAGAGCGCCGCGGCGAGCGCGGCGACGCCGTGGTACGCCCAGGACGCCCACCGGTACCGACCGCTGTCCCGCTCCCGGATCATCGTCTTGACGTACAGGATCGTGCCGACGAGGTAACCGAGCGCCACCACCGTCGCGCCGGCCACCCGGGCCGGCGGCACTCCGGCAACCGTGGCGACGACGAACCCGAGCAGCCCGCACTGCGCCACGAAGGCGAGATCGTTGACGAGCGCCCGGTCCCGGCGCCGGCGTGCGTAGCCGGCGTTGACGGCGGCCAGGACGCCAAAGAGCGGCGCGTACGCGAGGATCGCCGGCCGGGCCGCCAGCACCGGCGCGGCGCACAGCACGGTGGCGACGCCGTACGCGGCAAGCTGCGGGCGTACCCGCCGGAACCGGCCGGTCTTGACCGCCTGCAACCCGAAGTACGACAGCGGGTAGGCGGCGAGCACCGCCCCGAGCAGCGGCAGGTGCAGCGGGTGCGGGCCGGTGACGGTCACCGCCGCCAGGAACGGCAGCAGCAGCATCGCCCAGGCGCCGTGCTGCGGCGGCAGCCAGCCGGGTGACCGGCCCCCGGCCCGCGCGCGGCCGGTGGCGTTCGCGGTGGGCCGCCCGGCCGGGCGGCGACGGCGGGCGGAGACGGCGGTCACGGGCGTGGCGTCACGGTGAGCAGGACGGCGGCGTCCGTCACGGCGTGCAGCGCGTGCCGCCGCGGCGGGACGACCACCAGGTCGCCGGCGTGGCCCTCCCAGGACTCGTCGCCCGCCACCAGGCGTACCTGCCCCCGGAGCACCTGCAGCGTCGCCTCGCCCGGACTGTCGTGCTCGTCGAGCGAGCGGCCGCCCCGCAGCGCGAGCAGGGTCTGCCGCAGCCGGCGGTCCCGGCCGCGGTGCAGGTTGTGGGCGCTGCGTCCACTGTCGGCCTCCCGGGCGGCGGCGAGCTGTTCGTCGGCGAGGCGGGTCAGCGAGTGGCCTTCCATCGTGCGTCCTTCCGGGTGGGTTGGCGCGCCGGCGCGCGGGGCGGGGCAGTCCGTTCGGCGGCGACCGCCGCGCAAACCGGAAGATCCGCTACCGCTTTCGGTTACCAGCCTCCGCGCCGGGCTCGCCCGGCGGAAGGGCCGATGGTCCCGGAATCCGGGCCGCCCGGGTCGCCCGCGCCGGCGGACCCCTCCGTTCTCCGCCGCCACGTCGAACGCCGGAGCATCGGGAAGCCGGCCCGCGCCCCGGATCGTGCCGACTAGGGTGCGGGGCATGAAGGTTCGGCTGCTGGTGACCACGGCGACCGCCGTCCTCCTCGCCGCCGGCGCGCCCGCCCCGGTGGCGGCCGCCCCGACCGCTCGTACCGTCGCCGCGACGGGCGTGTCCGGCGCGGTGCCGCCGGCGCCGTGCCCGAAAGCGCCCGCGCCGGCGGTGTCCCGGCCGCCGCGCCCGTCGCCGCCGCCGGCCGTGCCCGAGGAGCGGGCCGTGGGCGGGCCGGCGCTGGCCACCGCCGGCCTGGTCGTCCCCGCGGGGGTGCCGCGACCGCCGGCGGTCACCGCGACCTCGTGGCTGGTCGCCGACCTGGACACCGGCCAGGTGCTGGGCGGCTGCGGCCCGCACGAGTACGGCACCCCCGCCAGCGTGCAGAAGCTGCTGCTGGCGGCCACCATGCTGCCCCGGCTCGACCCGAAGCAGGTCGTCACCGTCACCGACGGCGACATGGACATCGAGCCGGGCTCCTCCGCCGTCGGGCTCGTCGCCGGCGGGCGCTACCGGATCGAGACCGTCTGGCTCGGGCTGCTGCTGCAGTCCGGCAACGAGGCGGCCAACCTGCTGGCCCGCCTCGGCGGCGGCCCGGACGGGAAGGCCGGCGGCGTACGGGCGATGAACGAGGAGGCGCACCGGCTCGGCGCCCTGCAGACCCACGCGGTCACCCCGTCCGGCCTCGACGGGAAGGGCCAGTTCACCAGCGCGTACGACCTGGCGCTCATCGCCCGGGCCTGCTTCGCCGACCCCACCTTCCGCCGGTACGCGCTGACCGAGACCCACCGCATTCCCGCCCAGCCGGCGCAGCGGACCAAGGGCTTCGAGATCCAGAACGAGAACCAGCTCATCTACCGCTACCCCGGGGCGCTCGGCGGCAAGACCGGCTTCACCGACCTGGCCCGGCACACCTACGTCGGGGCGGCCCACCGGGGCGGCCGCCGGCTGGTCGTCACGCTGCTCGGCGCCGAACCGCGGCCCGCGCGGGGCTGGGAGCAGGGCGCCGCGCTGCTCGACTGGGGCTTCTCGCTGCCCCGGGACTCCGCCGTCGGCCGGCTCGTCGAGCCGGGAGAGCTGGCCGCCTCGGCGGCCGCCACGCCGCCCGCGCTCGCCGCCACCGGCGAACCTCGTCCGGCTGCGGCCAGCGGCCCGCTGGAGGACGGGCTGCTGGGACGGTGGCCCGCGGTCGCGCTCGCGGTGGCCGCGCTCGGGCTGGCGGCGGTGGCGCTGCTCTGGCGTCGGGCGGGGCGACGCCGGACACCGTGACCGCGGGCCGGGCGGCGAGGCGGCCATTGGCCGGGGGCCGCGCCGGGCCCTGTGCGCGGGCCGGCGGCACCGGCGCGGGCAGGGCGTGTCGCCGCAGCCAGCAGGCACTTGTGGCCACCCACCTGCCGCAGGTCGCCGCGGGTGCGGAGCGGATCGACAACCGACGACGGGATCCATAGACTCCGGTCTTTCTGGTGCCACACGTCCAGGGAGGATCCACGTGCCGAGCGAATTCCGACCGCACCCCGTCCCGCCGTCGATCGCGGCGCCCCGCCGTCCGGCCCGCGCGCTGACCCGCCTCGCCGGGGTGGCCCTGGTGGCGGGCGCGCTGGTGACCGGTGGCGGTGCCGCCGCGGTCGCCGCGCCCGCCGGGTCCCCGGCCGGCTCCGCCGCCGGTCCCCGGGTCACGCCGGGACCGTGCGCCTACACCGAGACACCGGAGGAGCCCGCCGCCCGGCCGGTTCCGCTGCCGCCCGACCCGAGGCGCACGCCCGACCGGGGCACGGTGCGGGTGACGCTGCGGACCAACCAGGGGCCCATCGGGCTGACGCTCGACCGCAAGGCCGCGCCGTGTACCGTGCAGAGCTTCCTGCACCTGGTGCGGCACCGCTTCTACGACCGCACCTCCTGCCACCGGCTCACCGCGTACCCGACGCTGAGGGTGCTCCAGTGCGGTGACCCGTCCGGCACCGGCTCGGGCGGCCCGGGCTACCGGTACCTCGACGAACTGCCCACCGACCTGCCGCCGGCACCGACCGACCCGACCGGCGTGCGCCGGCTCTACGCCCGGGGCACCCTCGCCATGGCCAACGCCGGCCCGGACACCAACGGCAGCCAGTTCTTCCTGGTGCAGTCCGACTCGGCGCTGCGCCCCAACTACACCGTCTTCGGCTCGATCGACGCCGCCGGCCTGGCCACGCTCGACCGGATCGCCGCCGGCGGCATCGCCCCCACGGCCGAGGACCCGGCGCCGGTCGACGGCGCGCCCGCCCTGCCGGTCGACATCCGCCGGGCTGTCCGGCACCACCACCACTGACCGTCTCCACCGCCCCGCCCGGCCGTCCTCCGGCCGGGTGGGGGAGGGGCTGGCGGTTCCCGCGCGTACGCCTGTCGCCGGACCCGGGGTCCGACGGGCCGGCACCCTGATAGATATGAGGCGTGGACAGGGCGGGCGGGGCCGGCCGGCGGCCCCATGGCGTCGCCGCCCGGGCCGTCGCCGTGGCCGTGGTGGTCGCGGCGCTGGCACCGGCCTGCACCCGGCCCGGTCCGTCGCCGGGGCCGTCGGCGGCCCCGACCGCGACCGCGACCGCGACGCCGCGCCCACCGGACTTCGTCGTCCTCACCGACGTCGACCCGACGATCCGCACCGACATCCGGTACGCCACCGCGCACAACTTCGTCGGTCGGCCGGTCGCCGGTTACCCCGAACCGCTCTGCCTGCTCACCCGGCGGGCCGCCGAGGCGCTGCGCCGGGTGCAGGACGCCGCGCTCGCCCGGGGCCGAAGCCTGAAGGTGTACGACTGCTACCGCCCCCGGCGCGCCGCCGACGACTTCGTCGCCTGGGCGAAACAGCCCGGCGAGCAGCAGATGAGGGCGGAATTCTATCCCCGGGTGGCGAAGTCGAAGCTGTTCGACGAGGGTTACATCGGCGCACCCACGGCGCACAGCCGGGGCAGCACGGTCGACCTGACCCTGGTCGACGTGCCGACCCCCACCCAGGCCCCGTACGCCCCGGGCCAGCCGCTGGTCTCCTGCACCGCCCCCCGGGGGCAGCGGTTCGGCGACAACAGCGTCGACATGGGCACCGGCTTCGACTGCTTCGACCCGCTCGCGCACACCGACTCGCCGGGGATCACCGGCACCGCGCGGGGCAACCGGCGGCTGCTGCGGCAGTTGATGACCGACGGCGGCTTCGTCAACTACGACCGCGAGTGGTGGCACTACCGCTACCGCGACGAGCCCTGGCCGGACACGTACTTCGACGTGCCGGTGGCCCGCACCTCGGCGCCGAGCGGATAGCCGGCGGAGCGGCCCACGGGTGCGGCGGGTGCCAGCGCGGCGGGGCACGGGCCGGTCTCGGCGAGGTGCGCGGCGGGACGCGATGCGGCGCGGGGCGGACCCGTCCGGCATGATCGCCTCGGGAGGGGCGCCGCCGCGCGGGGCCCGCAGGACACTCCGACGGCGGCGCGTCGTCGGGCGAGGGGAGCCGGCATTGACCACCGAACGCATCGGCCCACCGCTCACCGGGGGCGAGCGCGAGATGCTCCGCGCCTTCCTGGACTACCACCGGGCGACCCTCGCCATGAAGTGCGACGGGCTGTCCGACGAGGACCTGCGCCGGCAGTCGATGCCCCCGTCCACGCTGTCCCTGCTCGGCCTCGTCCGGCACATGGCGGAGGTGGAGCGCAACTGGTTCCGGCGAACCATCGACGGCGAGGACGTCCCGCTGGTCTGGTCGGACTCCGGCGACTTCCAGGCGGCGTACGACGCCAGCGGCGCCACCCGGGCGGAGGCGTTCGACGCCTGGCAGCGAGAGGTCGCGCACTCCCGCCGGATCGAGCGGGAGGCGGAGTCGCTCGACGTGACCGGCCACAACGCCAGGTGGGGCGAGGACGTGTCGCTGCGGCTGGTGATGCTGCACCTGATCCACGAGTACGCGCGGCACAACGGCCACGCCGACTTCCTGCGCGAGGGCATCGACGGCACCGTCGGCGCCTGACCGGCATCGACGGCATCATCGGCGCCTGAGGGGCAGCAACGGCAGCGGAGCCCGGGCGCGGCGGTCAGCCGTCGGCGCGCAGCGGCAGCCAGGCCAGCACGTCCTGGATCTTCGCGTCCCAGTACGCCCAGTCGTGCGCGCCGGGGGAGAAGTCCACGGTGAGCGGGACGCCCCGCTCGCGGGCCGCCGCGACGAAGGTCAGGTTGTCCTCGTACAGGAAGTCCTCCGTGCCGCAGGCGACGTAGAGCGCGGGCAGGTCGGCGCCCGCCTTGTCGAGCAGGGCGAGGATGTCGTCGTCGCTGCCGGTGATGGTGCGCTCGCCGAAGACGGTGTGCCAGACCTGGGTGTCGATCGGGTGGACCGGATGGTGCCGGCGGCCGGCCACGTCCAGCGCGCCGGACAGGCTCGCCGCCGCCGCGAACCGGCCCGGGTCGCGCAGCGCCCACTTCAGCGCCCCGTAGCCGCCCATCGAGAGCCCGGCGACGAAGGTGTCCTCCCGCCGCGCGGAGAGCCGGAAGAAGTCGTGACACAGCCCCGGCAACTCCTCGCTGAGGAAGGTCCAGTACCGGTTGCCGTGCTCCTCGTCGCTGTAGAAGCTGCGCCCGACCTGGGGCATCACCACCGCCAGGCCGAGCGGCGCGACGTACCGCTCGATGGACGTGCGGCGCAGCCAGATCGTGTCGTCGTCGGAGAGGCCGTGCAGCAGGTAGAGCACGGGCGGGTCGCCGTCCGGGGCGCTGCCGGACAGGCCGATCTGCGAGGAGGTCCGCTGCGGCAGGATCACCGTCATCGAGGTGTTGACGCGGAGCACGTCGGAGTAGAAGTCAGCACGCATCAGGGCCACGGTCGTCGACCGTAGCCCATCCTCGGCCGGCGCCACCGGGGCGGTGCGGTGGCTCAGCCGGCTGCCGGGCCGGTCCGCCGGGTCGCGGCCCGCAGCCGTTCGTCGAGCGCGTCGAGGTCGGCGACGAACCACACGTGGTCGGACTGGTTCGACTCGTGGACGAGCGCGCGCAGGGCCGCGCTGGCCGCGAGGTGTCGGGAGATGTCGCCGACGACGACCAGGCGCAGCCGGTAGTTGACGAACTTCTGCATGATCTCGCCGGCGAAGCGGGTGCCGAGGGAGAAGAACGACGCGTCCAGCCGACTCGCGGGCACGGCCACCACCTCGGCGCCGAGGAAGGCCGCACCGATCAGGTCCAGCGCGTCCTGCGCCGTGGCCACCGGCGGGCCGTCCGGGTCGCACACCAGCACCGGCACGCCGGCCCGCTCCCGCACCACGTCAGGCATTCCCGACCTCCCGGGCGAGCAGGCCGTTGTCGCCGTCGAGCACCGCGTCGAGCAGGCGCAGCACCTCGGCGGTGGCGGCGGCGCCGCCGAGTATCACGATCTTCATGCGGTGTCGCTCCTCGTCGTGGACGGTCTGGATGCGCAGCGGGTGGCCGGGGTCGTGGCCGGTGTTCGCCCCGGCCAGGACGAGCGTGCCGAGCCGGTCGGCTGCGGCCCGGTCGACGCCGTCGATCTGCACGATGCTCGACACCTCCACGGCCGGGCCGGCGGCGGGGCGGGCCGACTCCGGCCGCCCGGTCAGGGCGTCGAGGTCGGCGCGGGCGATCCGGTACTGCTTGCCGATCCGTACCGCTCTCAGCCGGCCGGCGCGGATGTAGCCGCGCACGGTGCGCACGTGCAGGCCGAGCCGCTCGGCTACCTGCTCGACGGAGTACATTCCCTCACTCATCAGTCCCTAGTCTAGTGCAGATAGGGAGTGATAGGGAAGCCAGGGGAGTGTTCCGGTGCCTGTGACGCGCGGCTCGTGCGCTCGGGCGCCCGTAGCCGAATATCCATTGCGGCCACCGTCCGGCGCGCCTACCGTCATCGGCGCAAGGTCAACCGAACGACCCAGGGGAGTACGCCGTGTCGCAGCGCACCCGCACCGACGCCGTGTGGCCGACGCCGCACGACGGTGCCTCGCTGCCCACAGGGGAGCGTGCCCCAGGTCGGTGCCGTCCCGAGCAGGGCCGGCAGTCGGGGTGGCGGCGCGACTAGCGCCAGCGCGTACGCGCAGCCGCCCATCCCACCGGGGACCGGGCGGCTTTTTCGTCCACCCGGACCGACGTCCCTCCGCCCTGTTTCGGCGCCATCGACCCTTCTCAACTCCACAGTGGAAGCAACGCCCCGGTCGCCCATCACGGTCGACCGGGAAGACGACACCGTCACCGGGACGAGGGAGCTGGCTGACCCGCTCGCCTTGGGCGCGAGTGACACGGGGTTCGATTCCCCGGTCCCGGACGGCAGGGCAGGGCGCCAACCCCGCCCTGGCACGGGCCGTTGGAGCAACGGGAAGCTCGCCCGGTTCTCAGCCGGGAGGTCACGGGTTCGAACCCCGTACGGCCTACGCGGCGACGCCCGAGCGGTGTCGCAGGCACGCGGTTGTGGCGCAGTCAGGTCAGCGCGTCACCCTGCCACGGTGAAGATCGCCGGTTCGAATCCGGCCAACCGCTCCACCCGCCGGGCCCCGCGCCCGACGGGCCGGCCGCGCGCTGGGCGCGGAGGGGGGTCGTGCACACCCCTCCCACCGGGTTCGATTCCCGGGCGGTCGTCGATCCTTTCCGGTCGCGCCGAGACGGGTGCCGACCAGCCGACGACACGAGGAGACGACCATGAGTTTCACCCCGCTCGCGGGCACCCGCGCGCCGGTCCGGGTCTGGACCGACCCGTACGGCATCGAGCCGCAGGCCGCCCAGCAGCTGCGCAACATCGGCGCGCTCCCGTGGGTGGAGGGCGTCGCGGTCATGCCCGACGTGCACTTCGGCAAGGGCGCCACGGTCGGCTCCGTCATCGCGATGCGGCAGGCCGTCTCGCCGGCCGCCGTCGGCGTCGACATCGGCTGCGGCATGTCCGCGGTCCGCACCTCGCTGACCGCCGCCGACCTCCCGGACGACCTGGCCGGCCTGCGGTCGGCGATCGAGGCCACCATCCCGGTCGGGTTCGCCCAGCGGGAGAAGCCGGTCGACCCGCGCCGGATCCGGGGCCTGGAACAGGCGGGCTGGGACGAATTCTGGCGCCGCTTCGCCGACCTCGACCGGCGGGTGGCGCAGCTGGAGACGCGGGCCCAGCGGCAGCTGGGCACGCTCGGCGGCGGCAACCACTTCATCGAGGTGTGCCTGGAGCAGGGCGGCGCCGACGAGGGCCGGGTGTGGCTGATGCTGCACTCCGGCTCCCGCAACATCGGCAAGGAGCTGGCGGAGCGGCACATCGCCATCGCCCGGCGGCTGCCGCACAACACCGACCTGCCCGACCGGGACCTGGCGGTGTTCCTCGCCGGTACGCCGGAGATGGACGCCTACCGCCGGGACCTGTGGTGGGCGCAGGAGTACGCGCGGCGCAACCGGGCGGTCATGCTCGCCCTGCTCTGCGGCGTGGTGCGGGAGCAGTTCCCGCAGGTGCGCTACGACGAGCCGATCTCGAGCCACCACAACTACGTGGCGGAGGAGAGTTACGACGGCGTCGACGTGCTGGTGACCCGCAAGGGGGCGATCCGGGCCGGTCGGGGGGACCTGGGCATCATCCCCGGGTCGATGGGCACGGGGTCGTACATCGTGCGGGGCAAGGGGAACCCGGACGCGTACTGCTCCGCGTCGCACGGGGCCGGGCGGCGGATGTCGCGGGCGCAGGCGAAGCGGACGTTCAGCACCGCCGACCTCGCCGCGCAGACCGCCGGCGTGGAGTGCCGCAAGGACGCCGGGGTGGTCGACGAGATCCCCGGCGCGTACAAGGACATCACCCAGGTGATGGCGCAGCAGGAGGACCTGGTCGAGGTGGTGGCGCACCTCAAGCAGGTCGTCTGCGTGAAGGGATGACCGCCGACCGGCGCCCAGGAGGGGTGGGCGCCGGTCGCCCGTCCCGTGGCTGGGCGGAGAGAGCGCCGGTCCACGAAACCGGAGAGCCCCGGGTTCGAATCCTGGTCGGGCGCGGTCCGGGTCCGCGACGCGGGACGGAACCCCTTGCGAGCTGGTGCAATCGGCAGCACACCCGTCTCTGGAACGGGCGATGGAGGTTCGAGTCCTCCGCTCGCAGCGAGGCCGGGGCCGCGCCGACGCGGCCCGCGCATCGGCGGATGTGGGCGTCCGAGATGGACGTCGGATCCGCCCGTCGGTGCCGCCCCGCCCGGCGGTCCCGCTCCCGGGATCGTAGAGTCTCGCCGTGAGCGAGATCGGCACGGAGGTCGACCTGTTCCACCCCGCCGAGCGGGTGTGGCACGCACTGACGGATCGCGAGGTACTCGCCCGGTGGTTCGCCGAGGTCGAGACGAAGACGGGGACGCGGAACCGGCTGCTGCTGCGCACGGCGGGGCTGCCCGGCTTCGACGCCGCCGTCGACGCGGAGGTCACCGAACGGCAGGAGCCGGAGCTGATCGCGCTGCGGTGCCTCGAGGGCGGCCGGCGCAGCCGGCTGACCTGTGCCGTCACCGCCACCGCCGAGGGCTGTCGGCTGTCGGTCCGCGAGGTGCTGGAGCACGGCGTCTGGGCCGACGAGCAGCGCGAGCGCCGCGAGGAGTGCTATCGGCAGGCCCTGACCAATCGACTGCCCGCGATCCTCGACTGGCTGGCCTTCCAGCAGGTGGACCTGCGCCGCGGCGAGGCCGGGATGACGGCCGAGATGCCGGTCACGGAGGCGTTCGACGACGAGCCGGCGCCGGCCGGCCGCCGTAGCCGACCGCTGCTGGTCGCCGGGCTGGCCGGCGCCGCGTTGGCCGCCGGGGTGGCGGTGTGGGCGGTGCTGCCGACCGAGCCGGACCGCGCCGCCGCACCGGCGCCCGCGCCGGTGCCCACCGCCACGACCACCCCGAGCGGCTCGCCCCGGTCGACCGCCTCCGCCCGCCCCACCCGGACCGCCACCCCGGACGCCACCCGCCCGAGCCGCACCCCCACGGCGAGGCCCTCGCGTACGCCCACCTCCGCCGCACCATCGGGGCCCGCCGTGACCGCCCGCTACGAGACGGTGTCGACTCGGCTCTTCGGCTACACCGGCGAGGTGGTGGTCGACAACTCGGGCGGCGCGGCCGCGAAGGACTGGACGGTGGTCGTGACGCTGGCCGAGGGCGGCACGGTCTCCGACGCCAGCGGCGCCGACTGGCGGCAGGACGGGCGGTCCGTCACCTTCACCGGGCCGCCCGTGAAGGCCGGACAGTCGCGGACGTTCACGTTCGAGGTCCGCGACAGCGACCCGAGGGCGAGGGCGCCAGAGGGCTGCGCGGTGGGCGGAAACCCCTGCGCCGGCCTGTGACGGCCGCGACCCTGCCCCGGCCCGTGCTGCCGCCGGCCGAAGCGCCCGGCGCGTGCGGCGACCACGTCGACGGCCCGGATGTGATCATGGCCATGATGGACTCTGTCCGCGGCGACGAGGCCGGATTCCACCTGCTCGTACCGGTCGCCGATCACGGCCACCATGCTCATGTCGGAGCCCGTCCGTTTTGACAGGCTCCCCTCCCGGCGATTTGGATGATCTTGCGGGAGGCGCGGTACCAGGAACGCCTCCCTGCGCTGCGGAGGTGTACATGAGGGGTATGGGAAGGGCCGTCACCATCATGGTGGCGGCCGCGATGCTGACGGCCTGTGGCGACGGTGCCGACGGCGGGGCGCGCAGCGGAGATCCGGGCGGCTCGTCGCCGAGCGCCGGGGCGTCTCCGCAGCCCGTGGTGAAGGCGCCGAAGGGGTTCGACACCGCCAAGGGCTGGCAGGAGACCGTCGGCTGGCTGCCGGAGAACGCGGAGAACCTGACGGTGGGAGCCGCGGCGAAGGCGGGCGTGGTCGCCTTCCTCCAGAAGAAGGGTGAGGGTTACGTCGTCGAGGCTCGGGACGCCGCCACCGGCGCACCCCGCTGGAGCAGCCAGCAGTGGCAGCCGCAGGCCCTTCCCGAGAACGTGAAGCCCGATCCGTCGTACCTCCCTCAACTCCTCGTCGCGAACGAGGAGGGCCGTGAGTACGTCGTCGTCTGGGCGTACACCCCTCGGTCCACGGACGAGGACACGGTCTCCCTCGTCGCCTACCCGGCCGACTCCTCCGGAACGGAGGTCGCGGCCGCCCACACCCGCACCGTGCCGATGGATGCCTACGGCCCGGCGAAGGTCGTCGACGGCGGGAACGGGCTCCTGGTCAGCTGGGAGGAGAAAGGCATCGACCACGCCGCGGCGATCGACCTGTCGAAGGACCGCGTCAAGACGTACGACGAGAGCGTGCGACTGCCCTACTGCGAGCAGACGGGCTGCATCAGCGGTTCGGTGGCCGGGCTCTCCCCGGACGGCCCGGTCGTCACGCTCAGTCCGGCCGGTTTCGGCGTCCCCGGCGTCTGGCAGGCCAGCGACGCCGTGCCGCCGGGCGCCGATCTGAAGTTCGTCAGCAAGTACGAGAACGGCCGGGTGTTCGCTGTCGTCGGCGAGCACGTCTTCTCCCTCTGGAACGCCGAGAAGGGTCTGACGAAGCAGGGCGGCATCCCGGTGGCAGCCGTGCACGACCTGAAGTCCGGAAAGCTGCGGACGTCCGTGGTATGCGACCCGGGGGGCGGGTTGGACGGAGCCTCCTACCAGCCCGTGCTGTCGCCGAACGGCCGCTACGCGGTCGCGGGGACCATCGCCGTGGACTTCGGGAAGGGCAAGAGCTACTGCTTCGGCGGAGACGGCGAGCAGGAGAGCGTCCGCCTTTTGTCGGTCGACGACGACGGCACCGCCTACGGCTACGGGCAGGGGGGAGACGCGGACGTGCCCGTCACCGTCGCGGTCGGCACCGGGAAGATCGAGGAGCTTCCCCAGGAGACCCAGATCCCGTTCCTGTCGCTGCCGGGAATCGGAGGATTCTCGCTGCCCGCCGCGACCAACGGTGAGCGGCAGTTTGCCTTCCTCCCGCGTCGCTGACCCGTCGCTGTCCGGACGCACCGGTGGGCGCGGCCGCAGGTCGCGCCCACCGCCGTAGGGGGCGGCCACGGGCAACCGGGGCGGTGACTTCCGACTTCTCTCCGCCGCTCCTACAGTGGGTGGTCACCCATCACTCGAGCCCTGAAGGTGACATGAGCATCCGCGTGTACCGCAACGCCGCCATCCGCACCGGGGACGCCGGCAACCCGACGGCCCGGGCCATGGCCGTGGTCGGCGAGCGGCTGCTGGCCGTCGGCACGGAGGCGGAGGTGCGCGCCGCCGCGGGACCCGGCGCGGAGCTGGTCGACCTGGCGGGCGCCGCCGTGCTCCCCGGTCTCTACGACGCGCACATCCACACCGCGCAGTACGCCCACAGCCTGGACGCGGTGGACCTGCGCGACGTGCGTTCCCTGGACGACGCGCTGGCCATGGTGGCCGCGCACGCGGCGCGGCTGCGACCGGGCGCCTGGCTGTTCGGCGGCAGGTGGAACAGCAACACATGGGATCCGCCGAGGCAGCCGGACAGGTACGCCCTGGACTCGGTCTGTCCGGAGTTGCCGGTCGTGCTGCCGAACGCGGACGGCCACACGGTGTGGGCCAACTCGGCGGCCCTGCGCCTGGCCGGCATCGACGCCGACACCCCCGACCCGGTGGGCGGTGAGATCGTCAGGGACGAGCGCGGGGAACCCACCGGCATCCTGCGCGAGACGGCCTGTCGTCCGCTGGAGGGCCTCATGGTCTCCCGCGATCTGCGCGAGCAACTCCGCGTCGCGCAGGACGAACTGCTCGCCCTCGGTCTGACCAGCGTGCACGACATCGACGGCGAGGACTGCCGGGCGGCCTACCTGGAGTTGCGGGAGGCCGGCGAGCTGAAGCTGCGCGTACACAAGGCCATTCCGTCGGTCCACCTGGAGGAGGCGATCGCCGAGGGTCGCCGCACCGGGCAGGGCGACGACTGGTTCCGCACCGGGCCCGTGAAGATCTTCAGCGACGGGGCGCTGGGCTCGCACACCTGCCACATGAGCGAGCCCTTCGCCGGCGAGCACCCCAACGTCGGCATCGCCGTCACGCCGTACGAGGACCTGGTCAAGCTCTTCGCCAGGGCGGCGGAGAACGGCATCGCCGTGGCCACGCACGCCATCGGCGACCAGGCCAACCACCTCGTCATCGACGCCTACGAGGCCGTCGGCCGCACGCCGGGGCTGCGGCACCGCATCGAGCACGCCCAGCACCTGCGGGCCGGCGACCTGGCCCGGATGGCCCGGCTGGGCGTCGTCGCCTCGATGCAGCCCGTGCACTGCACCAGCGACATCGACCTCGTCGACACCCTGCTGGCCGGGCACGACCTGGCCTCCTACGCCTGGCGCGGGATGCTCGACGCCGGCGTCGGCCTGGCCTTCGGCTCGGACGCCCCGGTCGAGCACCCCAACCCCTTCGCCGCCCTGTACGCCGCGGTGACCCGTACCCGTCCCGACGGGACGCCCGTGGGCGGCTGGCAGCCCGAGCAGCGGCTCACCATGGCCGAGGCGCTCGCCGCCCACACCCTCGGCGCGGCCCACGCCGCGGGCGAGGAGGACCGCAAGGGCGTCCTCGCGCCCGGCATGCTGGCCGACTTCATCGCGGTGGACACCGACCCCTGGCTGGAGTCGCCGGACGCGGTGCTGCGCACCCGGGTCATGACCACCGTCGTGGGCGGCGAGATCCGCTGGCAGCGCGGGTGAGCGCCGCGACGGCGTGACGGCGGCCAGCGGCGCGACGGCCACGGCCCGGGGCGCCGACGCCGGGACCCGGTGACGTGGCCGGCACCGGGGGGAGGACGTGACCGGCGGGGTCACCCGCGCCGACGCGCCGGCCCGGTGCTCAGGATCGGACGGGCGTGAGGGTGACGGGCACCGCGACGACGTGCCGGCGCGTCCCGTCCGCCGCCGAGACCTCGTACGCCTCGATCGTGCCGGGCTGCTCCCGCCGCACCCGGTAGGCGACGGCGACCCGGAAGTCGCCCCGGCAGCCCGTGCCGCAGGTGGCCGTGGTGAAGGTGGTCGCCACCGTCCGGCCCGCCGCGTCGAGCACCCGGACCGTGACGGTGGCCTCGAACACGTCGGCGGTGCCGGTGACGGTGACCGGGCTGCCGACCCGAGCGCCGATGGTCGGACCGGTGACCACGACGGGTGGCAGCAGGTCCGCGTAGTCGGCCCGGCCGACCGGGGGACCGGCGGCGAGGCGGACCCGCTTGACGGTGGGGAACTGGGTGAGCGTGTAGACCACCTGCGCCTCGCGCAGCCGCCGGCTCGGCGCGTCGCCGCCCGCCGGGGCGGGCGCGACCGTCGCCACGCCGTCGGCGATGCGGGTGACCTCGCCGCCGGCGGGCAGCAGGGTGGTCAGCCCGGTGGCGGCCTCCGCCGGGGTGGGCCCGGCGGCCAGTTCGGCCAGCGCCAGCCGGGACGTCGCCACCGTGGCCGGCCGGGTGCGCCGGGTCGGCGCGAGCCGCCCGTCCCGGACATACCACAGCTCGACGGTGACGGTCTGCGGCCGGGTCGGGGCGGCGGTGGTCGCGGCGGGCGTGGGGGAGCGGCCCGGTCCGGCCGTCGGCGGCGCCGCGGTCGAGCCGGGCGGCGGCGCCGGCGTGGACGGGGTGGCGACCGGCGGCGGCGCGGTGGGCGCGGGGCCGAGCGAGCCGGACCGGGGCGCGGCGCAGCCGGCGGGCAACAGCGCGGCGGCGAGCAGCGCGGCGACCGTGGCGCGCCGGGTCACCGCGCACCGCCCGTCCGCGACGCCGGCTCGGCGGGCGGGCGGGAGGGCGGTGGCGACCGCGGCGTGCCGGCTCACCGCGCACCGTCCGACGCCGGCTCGGCGGGCAGGTCCAGCCGGAACCGGGTGGCCACCCACGGCTCGCTGCGCACGCTCAGCCGCCCGCCGAGCAGGTGGGCGTTCTCCCGGGCGATGGCCAGGCCCAGCCCGCTGCCCCGGCCGGAGCGGGCCGGGTCGACCTTGTGGAAGCGGTCGAACAGGCGCGGCAGGTGCTCCGTCGGGATGCCCGGGCCCTGGTCGCTGACCTCGAAGACGACCCGCGACCCGTCGCCGGCGACCGCGGCCCGGAGCTCGCCGCCGCCGTGCTCGACCGCGTTGGCGACGAGGTTCGCCAGCACCCGCTCCAGCCGGCGCGGGTCGGTGCGCAGCGGCACCGGCGCGCCGTCGATCCGCACCCGGTCGGACCAGCCGCGGGCCGCGACGATCGCCCGCAGCAGGGCGACCGGGTCGACGGCGGCGACGGCGAGCCGTTCCCGCCCGGCGTCCAGCCGGGAGATCTCCATCAGGTCCTCCACCAGACGGCGCAGCCGGACCACGTCGGCGACCAGCAGCTCCGCCGCGCGCCGCGCGTCGCCCGGCAGTTGGTCCAGGTGGTCGCGCAGCAGCGACGCCGCCGCCACCAGGGCGGTCACGGGGGTACGCAGCTCGTGCGCCACGTCGGCGGTGAACCGCCGCTCCCGCGCCTGGGCGGCGGAGAGCGCCTCGATCTTCGCCGCCAGCGCCTCGGCCATCTCGTTGAACGAGGCGGCCCAGTCGCTGAACTCGTCGCGCCCGCGTACCGGCAGGCGGGTGTCGAGCAGCCCCTCGGTGAGGGCCCGCGCGGCCCGGCTGGCCCGGCCGACCGGCTCCAGCGTGCGCCGGGCGAGGGTGTGCCCCACCCCGGCGGCGAGCAGCACCACCAGCACCCAGCCGGCCAGCAGGGCCGTGCGCAGCTGGTCCAGGTCGGCGGCGATGTCGTCCTCGACGGTGACGACGTACAGCTCGGCCGTCGAACCGGGGATGCGGCCACCGACCACGAGCAGCCGGGGCCGCTCCTGCGGCGACGACCGCTCGTACCCGAGCTGCCCCTCCGCGACGGCGGCCCGCAGCCGCGCCCCCAGCGGCGGCGCGTACGCCGGGTGGGAGGGGTGCTGCCCGTCGTCGACCAGCACCACGTGCCGGCCGCTGCCCTCGAAGCTGGTCAACAGCTCGCCGCGACGGTCCTCGGTCAACGGCAGGAACTGCCCGGCCAGGACGAGCCGGTAGCGGGCGTCGGCCGCCGCCTGGTGCAGCGACGCGTCAAACCGGGCCTGCCGCAGCAGCAGCCAGGAGCCGCCGGCCAGCAGCCCGGCGGAGACCCCGGCGACGAGCACGAACGCGATGGTCAGCCTGCGGCGCAGGCGTCCGGGCGGTACGGCGCGTCCGGCCATCGCGCACCCTCCCTCAGCCCGGCGACAGCTTGTAGCCGGCCCCGCGCACCGTCCGCAGGAGCCGGGGGTGCGCGGGATCGTCCTCGATCTTGGCGCGCAGCCGCTGCACCGCCACGTCGACCAGCCGGGAGTCGCCGAGGTAGCCGTGCTGCCACACCCGCTCCAGCAGCACCTCCCGGGTGAAGACCTGGCCGGGGCGGCGGGCGAGTTCGCGCAGCAGGCGGAACTCGGTGGCGGTCAGCGCCACCTCCCGGCCGGCCTTGCGGACGACGAAGCCGCCCGGGTCGATCTCCAACCCGGCGACCTCGATGACGGCGGCGACGACGGGGCCGCCCGCCCGGCGCAGCGCCGACCGGACCCGGGCCACCAGCTCGGGCAGGTCGAACGGCTTGCGCAGGTAGTCGTCGGCGCCGCACTCGAGGCCGACGACGACGTCCACGGTGTCGGTGCGCGCGGTCAGCATCAGGATGGGTACGCCGCTGGTGCGCCGGATCTCCCGGCAGACCTCGATGCCATCCAGGCCGGGCAGCATGACGTCGAGCACGATCAGGTCGGGCGGCCGGGCACGCCACGCCGCCAGCGCCTCCCGCCCGTCGACTGCGGTGTCGACCCGGAAACCGGCGCGGCGCAGCCCGAGTGCGGTGACCTCCCGGATGGAGGCATCGTCCTCGACGACCAGCACGCGGCCCTCCACGAGCCGAGGGTAGCCCCGCGACGGCCCGCGCCGACCTGGCGGAACGGACGGTGTCGGGGGCCCGGCCGGCGCCGGACCCCCGGTTCCGCGGCGGTCACTGCTGCCACTGGTGTGCCACGTCGAGCACGATCCGGCTGTGTGTGCCCGGGCCGGTCAGCACGAACACCCGGAACGGCAGGCGGGCCCGCACGCCGACCGCGAAGGTGGTGTAGCCCTCGAAGCTGCCGCCGAAGACCACATCCCGCAGCGTCCGGTGGCGCAGCACGTTCGCGGCGTGCTCACCGACCTGGTAGGGCACGGTGCCGACGTGCGCGTCGTCGTGCGCCGGGGCCCGCAGCGAGATCCGCAGCAGCTCGTCGCCGGCGGTGTACGGCGACAGCGGCAGGCCCTCGCCCTCGGTCCACGTCTCGCCGTAGCCGACCGTGTAGCCGGTGACCGGGCCGGCGAACTCGAACACCACCCGGTCGAAGCAGTCGTGCCGCCCGGTGCGCACGTCGACCAGCGGGGCGCTGCTCGGCGTGCCGGCCGATTTCTCCGCGCTGCCCCAGGTGATCCCGCAGTACGGCGATCCGGTCGCCGCCGCCGTCGTGGTCGCCGCCGTGCCGGTGCCGGCGCCGGCCAACAGTGCGGCGAGCACCACGACCAGGGCCGTCAGTCCATTCCTGATCCGCATCGTCCTCTCCCGTTCTTCCGTTTCCGGTCGGTGCCCGGCCTCGTCGCCGGGGTCGTCGGGTCCACGGTGGAACGCCCCCACGGCAGCAGCTTCGCCGTGCGGTAACGCCCGCGTAACAGCTCGTGTCCGCGGCGCTGCCGCGCGATCGGGCGGTGCCGACCTCGACCACGGGACCGGCCGACCGGTGCGGGCTGAGCCCGGGTACGGTGTCGGCGCACCTCGGGGGCGCTGCGCGACGCGGGGCTGGTGGGCGCCCACCGCGCCGGCCGCTTCGTGCGGCACGCGCGGACCACCGCCGCCGAGGTGCTGACTGCCACCCCGACTCTTCGGAAGGGACCACCGATGACCGGCCGTACGCCGAAGGTCTCCTGCGTCTTCGTCTGCCACGACGGCGCGGGCCGGCTGCTGCTGGCCCGGCGCGCGGCCGGTGCCCGGGACGAGCCGGGGGCCTGGGACACCGGCGCCGGGGCACTGGAGTTCGGCGAGAGCTTCGAGGCGGCGGTCGTCCGCGAGGTCACCGAGGAGTACGCGGCCACGCCACGGTCGGTCTCCCTGCTCGGCGTGCGCAACGTGCTGCGCGACGACCCGCCCTCGCACTGGGTGGCGGTGCTCTTCGCGGTCCGGGTGGACCCGGCGGAGGTGGCCATCGGTGAGCCGCACAAGTTCGACCGGATCGGCTGGTTCACCCGCGATGCCCTGCCCGCGCCGCTGCACTCGCAGCTGCCGGCCACCCTGGCGATGCTTCCCGACCCGCTGCCCTGACCGGCGCGTCCGCCCGCCCGCCGCCGTCGGCGCTCACCCGTGTGTCGCTCGCCGTCGTCCCCGGGGCGGCGGGCCGGCGGTGGACGGAGGTGCCCCTCGACCTGGCCTGCGGTGCACGGGCGGGGGCGCCGGTATGACGATTCCGTTATGCCCCATATCGACGACCCTCGTTCTAACATCCACGTACATCGATGACCGGCGGTGGCACGCCGCCGGACAACCGCAGGGAGTGCGTGTATGTTCCGACGACAACTGCTGCGCACGGCGGGCGCCGTGCTGGCGGCGGTCCTGGCCGCAACCGGAATGCAGGTCGCCACCGACGCCAGCGCGTCCGCCGCCGCCCGGACCGTCTACTACGACGCGAGCCGGGCCGGCGAGTTCCGCACCAACTTCGACCAGGCCGCAGCCATTTGGAACAGCCAGGTCAGCAACGTCCAACTGGTGGCCCGCACACCGGGCAACGTCACCATCTACGTCGACAGCGGCTGGCCGCGGGCGCAGGTCACCGGGCTCGGCTCCGGCCGGATCTGGATGGGCTGGACCGCCGTCAACCAGGGGTACGACCGCACCCGCATCGCCAGCCACGAGCTGGGCCACATCCTCGGCCTGCCGGACCGGCGCACCGGGCTGTGTTCCGACCTGATGTCCGGCAGCAGCGCCCCGGTCTCCTGCCGCAACGCGTACCCGAGCGCCACCGAGGCGTCCCGGGTGAACTCGCTGTTCGCCGGCGGCCTGGCCGCGTCCGCGGTGCCCACCGGCACGTACTCGTGGAACGACGGCGACGACATCGAGCCGTACGTCGTCGGCGGCCGGCCGGCCACCGAGAACTACCCGTGGATGGTGTACGTCTCCGGCTGCACCGGCACGCTGATCAAGGCCAACTGGGCGGTCACCGCCCGGCACTGCTCGACGCCGTCCTCGGTGCGGGTGGGCAGCATCTACCGCAACAGCGGCGGCACCGTGGTCGGGGTGACCCGGGCGGTCAACCACCCGAGCGTCGACGTGAAGCTGCTGCAACTGTCCGGCTCGGTCGGCTACGCCCCGGCGCCGATCCCCGGCACCTCGGGCGCGGTCGGCACCGCCACCCGGATCATCGGCTGGGGTCAGACCTGCCCGACCCCCGGCTGCGGCGGCGCCCCGACCGTCGCGTACGAACTGGACACCTCGATCGTGTCGGACAGCCGCTGCATCGGCATCAACGGCCCGTACGAGATCTGCACCAACAACACCAACGGCAACTCGGGCGCCTGCTACGGCGACTCGGGCGGCCCGCAGGTGCGCCGGATCAACGGGGTGTGGAACCTGATCGGCGCCACCAGCCGGTCCGGCAACAACAACTCCACCTGCGCCACCGGCCCGTCCATCTACGTCGACCTGCCGTCCATCCGATCCTGGATCAACACCCAGGTCGGCGGTCTGCCGGTCTGACGACCCCGACCCGGGGGGACGCCGTGCGCGGCGTCCCCCCGCCCGTCGTCGGCCGGGCCGCCGCGCCGGGTGTCACGCGGCGACCACCCGCTGTGCGGTACCGTGCGTGACACATCGACCCCTTCCGAGGTGAACCATGTCCGGCGTGGCCGCACTCGCCCTGACCCTGGCGCTCGCTCCCGCGCCCACGCCGTCGGCCTCGGGCGGGCCCGTCGGCGACCTCCTCGGCGGTATCGGGCAGATCGTGGACGACCTGCTCACCGGAGGGGGTGGGATCACCCCGGGCGCCTCCCCGACGCCGGTCCCGTCCGGCTCGACCGCCCCGGCGTCGCCCCGCCCGTCGGCGGCGCCGGGCGCGCCGCGCCCGTCCACGTCGACCACCACGTCCCCCCGCGCCGATTCGGCTCGGACGGCCGAGGGTCCGGGCGAGCGCAAGGCGGCGGTGCCCGCCCCGAACGGGCGGACCGGCACCTCGGGCGATGCGTCCACAGTCACTGCCCCGCCGCTGGACGGCGACGGGGATCCGGCGGTGCGTTGGCTTCTCTACGGCCTGGCGGCGACCGCCGTGGCCGTGCCGGTGCTGCTCGTCCTGCGCCGGCGTCGGCCCGCCGTCGCGCAGGTGGGCCCGGCCGGCGCGCCCGCGCCCACGCCCGATCCCGCCGGGGAACCCCTGGTCGACAACGTGACCCGGTTGCCGACGAACCTGAACGCCATCTACGAGCTGGGCCGACTCGACGAGCGGCTGAGCCAGGAGCGCCAACGCCGGTCCTGACGGACGCGCCGGCCACGCGTGGACCCGTACGCAGCTCGTCCCGCTCCGTGGACACCCCGGGTAGTCCGGCGATGACGCGCTGACCAGCGCGTCGCTCCTGTTGGAAACGTTTTCGTAACGGGCCCTTGACCTCCTCGCCACGCGCGGCGCAGACTCCCGGAAACGTTTACAGGAAACAGGTGGAGGTGCCGGGGCGTGGGTCGTAAACGTTTACCGGAGTCGGCCGACAGCCGGCCCACCGTCCACACCGTCGCGGCCCGCGCCGGTGTCTCCATCGCCTCCGCCTCCCGGGTGCTCAACGGCGTCGGCGGCAGCGAGGAGACCATCCGCAAGGTCCGCGCCGCGGCGGCGGAGGTCGGGTACGTGCCCAACGCCATCGCCCGGTCGTTGCAGTCCCAGCGCACCGGACTGGTCGCGCTCGCGGTCGAGGACATCGGCAACCCGGTCTACGTGTCGATGATGCGGGCCATCGAGGCGGTGGTGGCCGCGTCCGGGCGGCAGCTGCTGGTCCACGCCACCGGCGGGCAGATCGCCAACGAGACCGCACTGCTGCGCCGGCTGGCCAACCGCTACGTCGACGGCATGATCCTGTCGCCGATCCGAGTCACCGACGACCACCTCGCCGCGCTCGTGCAGAGCCCGGTGCCGGTGGTGGTGATCGGCCAGCTCGGCGCCGACGCGCCCGTCGACAACGTGCGTACCGACTCCCGGCGCGGCGTCGCGCTGGCCGTGGACCACCTGGTGGCCAGCGGGCGGCGCCGGATCGGCTTCGTCAACGGCCCGCTGGACACCGTCCCCGGCGCCGCCCGCGACGCCGGCTTCCGCGCCGCCATCGCCGCGCACGCCGTTCCCCTCGACGAACGCCTGGTCGAGGTCGGCGACTTCCAGTACGCGGCCGGCCGCGCGGCGACCGAACGGCTGCTCGCCCGGACCCGCCCGGACGCCCTGGTCTGCGCCAACGACCTGATCGCGGTCGGCGCGCTGCACGCGCTGCTGGCCGCCGGGCACCGGGTGCCCGAGGACGTGGCGGTGATCGGCATGGACGACACCGAGCTGGCCCAGATGATGTTCCCCCAACTGTCCAGCGTCTCGCTCGGCTCGGCCGAGCGCGGTCGACGGGCGGCCGAACTGCTGCTCCAGCGGATCGCCGACCCCGCCCTGCCGCCCCGCCGCGAGCAGGTGTCGCCCAGCCTCGTCGTCCGCGCCTCCAGCCGGCCCGCCGTGACCACCCCCCGTCCGTCCACGGAAGAGGTGCCGTCTTGACGACTGTGGCCGAGCGGCCGGACGTCGACCGGGCCGGAGCGGCCCGTCGGCACAGCCGGTCCCGCTCCGACCGGACCATGATCTACCTGCTGTTGCTCCCGTCGCTGCTGCCGATCCTGGTGCTGTCGGTCTTCCCCCTGGTACGCGGCATCTACCTCGGGTTCACCGACGCCCGGGCCGGGCGCAACGTGGAGGTCAGCTTCACCGGGTTGGCGAACTACCGCGAGCTGCTCGGCGACGAGCTGTTCTGGAACTCCTTCCAGGTCGGCCTGCTCTGGGCGTTCGGGGTGACCGTCCTGCAGTTCCTGCTGGCCCTCGGGCTCGCGCTGCTGCTGAACCAGCGGTTGCGCTTCCGGGGCGTGGCGCGGGTGCTGGCCGTGGTGCCGTGGGCGATGCCACCGGTGGTGGTCGGCATCCTGTGGAAGCTGGTCTACCACCCGGACGCGGGCCTGCTGA
The DNA here is from genome assembly GCF_055586845.1 of Micromonospora sp. NPDC049139. Taxonomy (NCBI): domain Bacteria; kingdom Bacillati; phylum Actinomycetota; class Actinomycetes; order Micromonosporales; family Micromonosporaceae; genus Micromonospora; species Micromonospora sp. NPDC049139. Next base: position 43,913 of record NZ_JBVJHK010000029.1, read on the forward strand.
ACGAGTTCTTCCACCGCGTCGGCGCCGACGGCCTGCGGGCCAACTGGCTCGGCGACTTCGGCACCGCCCTGCCGGCGGTGATCATCGTCGGGGTGTGGGCGGGCATGCCGCAGACCACCGTCGTGCTCCTCGCCGGCCTGCAGGGGGTCGGCCGCGAGCTGCACGAGGCCGCCGCGGTGGACGGCGCCAGCACCTGGCACAGGTTCCGGCACGTCACGCTGCCCGCGCTGGCCCCGGTGATCGTGGCCATCACCTCGCTGGACTTCATCTGGAACTTCAACTCGTTCGGCCTGGTCTACGTGCTGACCGCCGGCGGGCCGGGCGGCAAGACCATGCTGCCGATGCTCTTCGCCTACGAGGAGGCGTTCCGCTACGGCAACTACGGCTACGCCGCCGCGCTCGGCAACGTGATGGTCGTGATCATCGTGGCGCTGCTCGCCGTGTATCTCCGTCGCCGGTTGAGGGAGGCGAACTAGTCGTGATCAGTGCGAGGAGTGAGCTTGCGAGCCCCGCAGTCCGGATCGGAGGGCAGTGATGTTCGGAAAGCCGAGCCGCACCGGGCGGGCGTTGCAGTACGTCGCCCTGGCCGGCTACCTGGTCTTCCTCGGGTTCCCGCTGGTCTGGCTGGTCTCGACGGCCTTCAAGCCGCCCCGGGAGCTGGTCCAGCTGCACCCGACCCTGATCCCCGCCAACCCGACGGTGCAGAACTTCGTCCAGGCGTTCACCGAGCAGGAGTTGGGCCGGGCCGCGCTGAACAGCCTCCAGGTCTCGCTCGCCTCGGCCCTGCTCACCGTGCTGGTCGCGCTGCCCGCGTCGTACGCCCTGGCCCGGTTCCGCTCGAAGCTCGGCACCGCGGCCCTCGGCTGGGTGCTGCTGTCCCAGCTCTTCCCGTTCGTGCTGCTGATCATCCCGATCTTCCTGGTGCTGCGGCAGGTCGGGCTGGCCAACACACACGCCGGGCTGGTGCTCATCTACGTGGTCTGGGCGCTGCCGTTCGCGCTGTGGATGCTGCAGGGCTTCGTCCGCAACATCCCCCGGGAACTGGAGGAGGCCGCCTCCGTCGACGGCGCCAGCCGCGTGCAGATCCTGCGGCGGGTGGTCTTCCCGCTGCTCGCCCCCGGCCTGGTCGCCACCGCGCTGTTCTCGTTCATCTCGGCCTGGAACGAGTTCTTCTTCGCCCTCGTGCTGATCAAGACCCCGGAGCTGGCCACCCTGCCGGTGGCGCTCGCCCGCTTCGTGGGCATCGAGGGCACCGCCCGCCTGGGCCCCCTCGCGGCCGGTTCGCTGCTGGCCACCCTGCCCAGCCTGATCTTCTTCGCGTTCATGCAACGCCGGCTCTCGTCCGGGTCGCTCGCCGGCGCGGTCAAGGGCTGACACCGTCCCCCACCCACCACCCAGGAGGTAACCCCCCATGCTCCGTACCAGATTCCGTCGACTCGCCGCGGCCGCCGCGGTCGCGGTCGTCGGCCTCGGCGCGCTCAGCGCGTGCGGCGACGGCGGCGACGACGAGTCCACGTCCGGCCCGGTCAAGCTGCGCTTCCTCAGCCTGGCCTGGCAGAAGGAGTCGCTCCAGGCCAACAAGGACCTGGTCGCCAAGTGGAACGCCGAGCACCCCGACATCCAGGTCGAGTACGTCCAGGGCGACTGGAACTCCGTCCACGACCAGCTGCTCACCTCCTTCGAGGGCGGCGACGCGGCCGACATCGTGCACTACGAGGCGTCCGCGATCGGCGAGTTCAGCAAGCAGGGCTACCTGGCCGACCTGTCCAAGCTCGTCTCCGACGACCTCAAGGGCCAGATCGACCAGGGCATCTGGGACACCGTCACCTACGACGGCAAGATCACCGGCGTGCCGTTCCTGCTGGAGTCGCAGGTCGTCATCGCCAACAAGAAGCTGCTCGACGCCGCCGGCATCGCGGTGCCGCCGGCCGACGGCGGCTGGACCTGGGACGAGTTCCAGGCCAACGCGCAGAAGCTCACCAAGCCGGGTCAGTACGGCGCGGCCTGGGCCCTGAAGTCGCCCACCAACCGGGTGCTGAACCTGGCACTCAACTTCGACGGGAAGTTCTTCCACACCGACGGCGGCCGCACCGAGGTCAAGGTGGGCGACGCCGAGAAGGAGGTCCCGAAGCGTATCCACGACATGATCTACACCGCGAAGTCGGCCTCGCCGGAGGCGCTCGGGATGAGCGGCGCGGACACCCTGCCCGGCTTCTTCGGCGGCAAGTACGCGATGCTGCCCGGCTCGGTGTCGCTGCGTCAGCAGATGGTCGAGCAGGCGCCGGCCGGCTTCGAGTGGGTCACCCTGCCGCCGCTGAAGGGGTTGTCCGCCACCCACGCGGCGAACCCGCAGACGCTGTCCGTCAGTGAGGACTCCACGCACAAGAAGCAGGCCGCGCAGTTCCTGGAGTTCTTCCTCAACCCGACCAACATGGCCACTCTCGCCAAGGGCGACTGGCTGATCCCGACCGGCAAGCAGGCCAACGCGGAGCTGGTCAAGCTGACCGGCGGCAAGCAGGGCTGGGACGTGGCCGCCGACAGCGCCGCCGACCTGACCGTCGCGCCGTTCCAGAAGGCCGACGGCTACCCGGAGTGGAAGACCAAGTACGCCACCCCGGCCCTCCAGCAGTACTTCGCCAACAAGATCACCCTGGATCAGCTCGGCACGCAGCTGGTCGACGGTGGCAAGCAGGTTCTGAGGTAACCATGTCTCTCCTTCTCGACAAGTCGGTCGGATGTCTCGTCGGCGCCGCCGTGGGTGACGCCCTCGGCGGGGCGACCGAGACGGCACTTCCGGAGCAGATCCGCGCCCGCTTCGGCGGCTGGGTGGAGGGCATTGTGCCCCCGTACCACGCCGACTGGGCGACCGCGCGGCCACTCGCGCCGTACCACAAGGGCGACGGGCACATCACCGACGACACGTTGATGACCCACGCGCTGGTGCGGGCGTACGCGGCCAAGCGCGACCACCTGGACGCCTACGACGTGGTGGAACTGCTCGTCCCCGACCTGATCGAGCGGGTGGTGTACATCCCGGACCTGGAGCGCGAGGGGGTGACCTTCCACCGGCTCGCCGCCGCCGAGCGGTGGTTGGTCACCCGACTGCACCACGCGCACGCCGACCCCCGCGAGGGCGGGGTGGGCAACATCGTCAACTGCGGCGCCGCCATGTACATGGCCCCGGTCGGCATCGTCAACGCGGGCGACCCGGCCGGGGCGTACGCCGAGGCGGTGGAGATCGCCGGAGCGCACCAGCACAGCTACGGGCGGGAGGCCGCGGCGGTCTTCGCCGCCGCGGTCGCCGCCGCCGCGACCCCCGGCGCGGGCGTCGACGACGTGGTCGCCGCCGCGCTGGACCTGGCCCGCGACGGCACCCGGGCGGCCATCGACGCGGTGGTCAAGGAGGCCCGGGGCCACAATGACTGGCGGGCCGCCATCGGCCCGCTGCGCGGTGCGGTCGCCCCCTTCGACACGGTGGGGGAGGAGTACCGCAGCCCGGGGCTGGGCGCCCGGCGGCCGAGCCGGCTGCACGCCATCGAGGAACTGCCGGTGGCGATCGGCATGCTGGTGGTGGCCGGTGGCGAGTTCCGCGACGCGGTGCTCGGCGCGGTCAACTACGGCCGGGACGCCGACTCGACCGCCACCATGGCGGCGGCGATCGCCGGCGCGCTCGGCGGCGCGGCGGCGGTGCCGGCGGAGTGGTCGGAGGCGGTCGCCACCGCCTCCCGCACCGACCTGGTCGCGCCCGCCCGGGTGCTCGCCGCGGTGGCCACGGAGGTCTTCGAGCGCGACCGGGAGCGCTTCGCCCGCCGGGCCGAGCGCTTCGCCGGCCTCGCCGACGGTCCGGCGCGGGGCGCCGACCCCGCCGGGCCGGAGCAGGCACCCGGGGAGTCGGGCCGGTGAGGATCACCTGGGTGCAGCCCGAGGACCTGCTGCCGCACGAGATCGCGGCCAGCCGGGACGAGGGGCGCGACGTCGGCGCGATCGCCGAGCGGTGGCGCGCGGCCGGCGGGGACCTCACCCCGCCGGTCAGCGGGGCGTCGCCCACGCCCGCGGCACCCCGGCTGCGGGCCCTCGCCACGCGGCTGCTCGACGAGGCCGACGCGCTGCCGGGAGCCGGCAGCCCCGACGAGCCCGAGGAGCTGGCCGCCGTCCGCGCCAGCTGGCCGGCGGAGTGGTCGCTGCCCGCCGGCCCGGCCGCGTACGACCGGGTGCACGGCGCGTGGCTCGGCCGGGCGGCCGGCTGCCTGCTCGGCAAGCCGGTCGAGAAGATCCCCCGCCACGGGATCCGGGAGATCCTCGTCGCCACCGGCCGCTGGCCGCTGCGCGACTGGTTCACCGCCCGGGGGCTGCCCGCCGACGTGGCGGCCCGCTGGCCGTGGAACCGGCGCAGCGCCCCGACCAGCCTGGCCGAGAACATCCACGGGATGCCCGAGGACGACGACCTGAACTTCGCGCTGCTGGCGCTGCGCGTGCTGGAGACGTACGGGCGGGACTTCACCAGCGCCGACGTGGCGCAGGCGTGGCTGGACTGGCTGCCCGGCGGGCGGGTCTTCACCGCCGAACGGGTGGCCTACCGCAACCTGCTGCTGGGGCTGGCCCCGCCGGCGACCGCGCGGCGGCACAACCCGTTCCGGGAGTGGATCGGCGCCCAGATCCGCACCGACGTGTACGGCTGGGTCAACCCCGGGCGCCCCGACCTGGCCGCCGAGCTGGCCTGGCGCGACGCCACGGTCAGCCACGTCCGCGCCGGCGTGTACGGGGCGATGTGGGTCGCGGCCCTGGCCGCCGCCGCCACGGTGGCGGGCGACGTCGACGAGGTGCTCGACGCCGGCGAGGCGGTGCTGCCGCCGCGCAGCCGGTTCGCCGCCACGGTCCGGGAGGCGCGCGCCCTCGGCTCGCGCACGGACGACTGGGAGGCGGTGGTGGACGAGCTGTACGCCCGGCACGGCCACCTGCACTGGGTGCACGTGCGCAACAACGCCGCGCTGGTCGCCGCCGCCCTCGCGTACGGGCGGGGCGAGCTGGAGCGGTCGATCTGCGCGGTCGTCAGCGGCGGCTGGGACACCGACTCGACCGGGGCGACCGTCGGCGCGGTGACCGGGGCGCTGACCGGCGCGTCCGGGCTGCCCGAGCGGTGGGTCGGCCCGCTGCGCGGCCGGCTCGCCAGCAGCATCGCCGGATTCGACGGCATCGGCTTCGACGAACTGGCCGCCCGCACCGTCGCCCTCGCGACGCCGGGTGCCGCCGGGGCGCCCGTCGGCGTCGCCACGACCGAGGGCGGGCCGGCGTGAGCGCGCGGGTGGTCGTGGTGGGCAGCGCCAACCTGGACCTGGTGGTCACCGCGCCGCACCTGCCCCGCCCCGGCGAGACGGTGCTCGGGGAGGACTTTCGGACCGTGCCCGGCGGCAAGGGCGCCAACCAGGCCGTCGCCGCCGCCCGGGCGGGCGCGCACTGCGCGTTCGTGGGCGCGGTCGGCGCCGACGAGTTCGGGCAGCAGTTGCGGGACAACCTGGTCGCCGCCGGGGTGGACGTGCGTGGCCTGCGTACGGTCCCCGGCCCCTCGGGGGTCGCCCTGATCGGGGTCGACCGGGCGGCGGAGAACTTCATCGTGGTCGCCCCCGGCGCGAACGCCGCGCTGACCGGCCTGGATGCCGCCGACGAGGCGGCGATCGGCGCGGCCGACGTGCTGCTGCTCCAGCTGGAGGTGCCGCTGCCGACCGTGGTGGCGGCCGCCGGCCGGGCCCGCGCTGCGGGCACCACGGTGGTGCTCAACGCCGCGCCGGCGGCGCCGTTGCCGGCGGACCTGCTCGGGCTGGTCGACGTGCTGGTCGTCAACGAGCACGAGGCGGCCGTCGTCGCCACGACGGCCCCCGACGAGCCGGGCGTCCTGCTCGACGCCCTGCTGGAGCTGGTGCCCCGGGTGGTGCTGACGCTCGGCGCGCGGGGTGCCGCGTACGCCGACCGGCGCGGTTCGCGACTGGAGATCCCGGCGCCGCGCATCGCGGCGGTGGACACCACCGCCGCCGGGGACGCCTTCACCGGCGCCCTCGCCGTCGGCTGGGCCGAACGCGGCGCCGCGCGCGACGCCGACGCCGTCGCCGCCGTCCTGCGCTGGGCCTGCGCGGCCGGCGCGGCGTGCGCGCAACGCCCCGGCGCGTCCACCGCGCTGCCCGACCGGGCCGCCATCGAGGACCTGTACGCCGCGACCTACCGAGGTGCCCCGTGAGCTTCAACCCCTACGTGCCGCGCCCCATCGACCGGCCGACGGAGGTCCCGCTGGGCGGGCACGCCGACCTGGCCACGTTGGACGAGGCGAAGGTCTTCGCCGCCCCGGGCGACCCGGCCGACTGGCCGGCCTGGCGGGAGCAGCTCACCCGCTGGCGCGCCGACGCCCGTGCCCGCCTCGGCTACACCGGCGCGCACTACGACGAGATCCCCGGCGACTGCTTCAGCGTCTGCCTCGCCTGGCTGTGGGACGAGACGCTCTACGACCACGAGCGGGGCGTCTTCACCGTCGACGCGTTCCTCGACGCCGCCGAGCGGGACTTCGGGGGCTTCGACGGGATCGTCCTGTGGCACGCGTACCCGGTGATCGGGCTGGACGAACGCAACCAGTTCGACTACTACCGCGACGTCCCCGAGCTGCCCGAGGTGGTGCGCGCCTTCCAGCGGCGCGGGGTGCGGGTGTTCGTCGACTACAACCCGTGGGACACCGGCACCCGGCGCGAGGCCGGCACCGACGCGCAGGAGGTCGCCGCGCTGGCCGGCAAGCTCGGCGTCGACGGGGTCTTCCTCGACACCCTCAAGGAGGGCGCCGACGAGCTGCGCCGGGAGTTGGACGCCGTCCGCCCCGGCATCGTCCTCGAAGGCGAGAGCCGCGTGCCGCTGGCCCGCATCGCCGACCACGCGATGTCGTGGGCGCAGTGGTTCGCCGACTCCGAGGTCCCCGGCGTGCTGCGCGCCAAGTGGTTCGAGCGCCGGCACGTGCTGCACCACACCCGCCGCTGGCACCGCAGCCACCTCGACGAGCTGCACTCCGCCTGGCTCAACGGCTGCGGCGTGCTGGTCTGGGAGAGCGTGTTCGGCGTCTGGGTGGGCTGGAACGACCGGGACCGGGCCGTGCTGCGGGCAATGCGCCGGGTGCAGGCCAGCCACGCCGCGTGGCTGCGCGCCGAGGACTGGGTCCCGCTCGCCGACCACCCCGGCACCGGTCAGGTGTACGCGTCCCGCTGGACGCACGACGGCGAGCCGCTGTGGACGGTGGTGAACCGGGCCGACGACCACGACGGGCCGTGGCTGCGTACCGCGCCGCGTCCCGGCCGGCGCTTCGTCGACCTGGTCACCGGCGCCGAGCTGGCCGTCACCGCCGAGCCGGACGGCACGGTCGCCGTCGGTGGTCCGCTGCCGGCCGGGGCGGTCGCCGCGGTCGTCGCCACCGCCGACGCGTCGGTGCCGTCGCACCCGGCGGCGGTCGGCGACCCGTCCTTCCCGGCCCGGACGGCGCAGCGGCTGCGCGTGCCGTGGGCGCCCCGGCGCGACGTGCCCGACGGCATGGTGGCGGTCGACGGCGGACGACGGGAGTTGCTCGTGCGCCACCGGGTGCGGGAGACCGGACTCTACGGCGAGACCCCGTACGTCGACGAGTGGAAGCCGCTGCCGCCCCGGCTGCACCACACCGGCACGCTGCGCCGCGCCGTCCGGCTCGGCCGGTTCGCCATCGACACCCACGAGGTCACCCACGGCCGGTACGCCGAGTTCCTGCGCGCCACCGGCCACCGGCCGGCGCGCCCCGAGCGGTTCACCGCCGGACAGGGCCCGGCCGACGCCCCGGTCACCGGCGTCGACCTCGCCGACGCCCGGGCCTACGCGGCCTGGGCCGGGCTGCGGCTGCCCACCGAGGACGAGTGGCAGGTGGCCGCCGAGGCGGGGCTGCTGCACCGCCGGGAACCGCTGGTGTGGAACCTGACCGAGAGCGAGCACTCCGACGGGCGGACCCGCTTCGTGATCCTCAAGGGTGGCGCCGCGTACCGGGCGGAGGGCTCCGACTGGTATCTCGACGGCGGCCCGCAACCGCCGGACGTGTCGGTGAAGCTGCTGCTGCTCGGCGCCGGCCTGACCCGATCCGACCAGGTCGGCTTCCGCTGCGCCGCCGACCTTCCCGCCGAGGAGTGACCCGATGAGAAGACGTTGGCGGATCGGCGGCGGCGTGGCCGCCGTGCTCCTCGTGTTCGGCCTGGCCGGCGCGGTGCCCGGCGCGGCCGGCGCGGAGCGTCTCCGGGCGGGCACGCTGACCACCGCCGCGGCGCCGTCCGCGGCGCTGGGCGCTCCGATCGACTACACGGTCTACCTGCCGCACGGCTACGGCGAGGCGACGGCGAGCCGCTACCCGGTGCTGTACCTGTTGCACGGGCGGGGCGACACCATGCAGGCGTGGACCCGGGTCAAGGCCGACCTGGACCGGCTGATCGCCGACGGCGACGTGCCGCCGGTGATCGCGGTGCTGCCCGACGCGCCGTGGAGCAGCCGCGGCAGCTGGTACGTCGACTCCGGGTACACCGGCGCGGACGATCCCGGCCGGCCGGTGGAGACCGCCCTCACCGGGGATCTGGTGCGGCACGTCGACGCCACCTACCGCACCGCGGCCCACCGGGGGGCGCGCCTGGTCGGTGGCTACTCGATGGGCGGCGCCGGTGCGCTGCGCTACGCCCTGGCCCACCAGGACCTGTTCGGCCACGCGCTGGTGCTCAGCCCGGCGGTGTACCGGCCGCTGCCGCCGGCCGACTCGTCGGCGCGCGAGTTCGGCGGCTTCGGCTCCGGCGGGCAGCGCTTCTCCGACGAGGTCTACCGGCGACTGAACTACCCGGCCCTGCTGCCGGGCCTGGACGCGGAGTCCCCGGTGCGGATGTACGTCGCGGTCGGCGACGACGAGTGGGCGAACCCCGACCCGGCCGACGCCGCCCACGACTTGGACTACGAGGCCGCCACCCTCTACAACACCGTGCGCCGCTCCGACGCGATCCCCGCGGAGTTCCGGGTGCTCGACGGGGGGCACGACTGGGACGTCTGGCGACCCGCCTTCGCGGACGGGCTGAGGCACCTGGCGGCGACGCTGAGCGTCACCCCGCCGGCCGGGCTGCCCGGGCCGCCGCACGGCAGCGCGGGCACCGACTGGGCCGGCGGCGTGGCCGCCCACCCCGACGGCAGCACCACCCTCGGGTACGCCGCCTCCGGCCCGGTCGCCGGCCAGCCGTACGCCGGCGGGCTGGACGCCGTGGTCAGCCGCGTCACGGCCGGCGGGGCCCCGGCCTGGACGAGGCAGTTCGGCACGGCCGCCAACGACCGCCTCCACGGCGTGGTGCCGCTCGCCGACGGCGGGGTGGTCGCCGCCGGCTACACCCGCGGCGACCTGGGCGGGACGCACCCGGGCAGCCCCGCCGACGACGGCTTCGTCGTCAGGTTGACCGGGACGGGGCAGCGGGCCTGGCTCACCCAGGCCGGCGACCCGGCCAAGGCCGACCGGTTCTACGCCGTCGCGGCGGCCCCCGACGGCGGCGCCTACGTCGCCGGCTACACCAGCGGCTCGTTCGCCGGGCAGAGCGGCGCCGGGGACAAGGACGCGATCCTGGCCCGCATCGCCCCGGACGGGCGGATCGCCTGGAGCCGGCAGTTCGGCGGTTCCGGCGAGGACAAGGCGTACGCGGTGACGGCCGACGCCGAGGGCGTGTACGTGGCCGGCGGCACCTCCGCCGGCCTGCCCGACACCACCGCGCTGGGCGGCAGCGACGGGTGGCTCGCCCGGTTCGACGCCAGCGGCACCCGCACGTGGGTGACCTCGGTGGGCGGCGCCGGCGACGACCTGCTCGGCGGCGTCGCGATCAGCGCCGACGGCCTCGTGGTCGCCACCGGCTCCACCGGCGGCGAGGCCACCGCCGGCGGCAGCGACGTGCTCACCGTGGCGTACACCGGTGCCGGCCGGCAGCGCTGGCGGACGGTGACCGGCGGGCGGGGCGCGGACGCGGGTGCGGACGTGGTGGCGCTGCCCGACGGTGCGGTCGCCGTGGTCGGCTTCACCGGCAGCGCGCTCGGCCTGCCGGTCGGCGGCGCGGACGTGCTGACCCTGCGGCTGGACGCGCGGGGCCGCCAGGCCGGGGTGGCCCAGTACGGCACCGCCCGCGACGACGCCGCCGACGCCTTCGGCGAGGAGAACGTCTACGCGACCCTCGGTGCCGACGGGCGGCTACTGGTCACCGGGCTCACCGCCGGGACCACGTCGGGCGGGGCGGCGCTCGGCAACGGCGACGTCTTCCTCGCCGCCGTCGATCCGACGAAAGGGACGCCTTGAACAGCCCAGCTGACGCCGGTGCCGACCGGACCCGCCCGCTCGACGGGGTGAAGGTGGTCGACCTGGCCACCCTCTTCGCCGGGCCGCTCGCGGCGGCGTTCCTCGGCGACTTCGGCGCCGACGTGGTCAAGGTGGAGCATCCGGCCAAGCCGGACCCGTCGCGGGGGCACGGCCCGGCGAAGGACGGCGTCGGGCTGTGGTGGAAGGTGCTCGGACGCAACAAGCGCACGATGACCCTGAACCTGTCCGACCCGCGGGGCGCCGAACTGCTGCGCCGCCTGCTCGCCGACGCGGACGTGCTGGTGGAGAACTTCCGCCCCGGCACCCTGGAACGGTGGGGGCTCGGCCCGGCCGAGCTGCACGAGGTCAACCCCCGGCTGGTGATCGCCCGGATCAGCGGTTTCGGTCAGGTCGGCCCGTACGCGCGGCGGCCGGGCTTCGGCACCCTCGCCGAGGCGATGAGCGGCTTCGCCGCCGCCACCGGCGAGCCGGACGGCCCGCCGACGCTGCCCCCGTTCGGGCTGGCCGACTCGGTCACCGCGCTCGCCGCCGCGTACGCGGTCATGCTGGCCCTGCGGGCCCGCGACCTCACCGGCGCCGGCCAGGTGGTGGACCTCGCCATCATCGAACCGATCATGGCGATGCTGGGCCCCCAGATCACCTGGTACGACCAGCTCGGCTACGTCCAGCCCCGGCTGGGCAACCGGTCCAACAACAACGCGCCGCGCAACACGTACCGCTGCGCCGACGGGCGCTGGGTGGCGGTGTCGACCAGCGCGCAGAGCATCGCCGAGCGGGTGCTGCGGCTGGTCGGCCGCCCGGAACTGGTGGACGAGCCGTGGTTCGCCACCGGCAGCGGCCGGGCCGCGCACGCCGACGAACTGGACGCCGCCGTGGGCGCCTGGGTCGCGCGGCGCGACCGGGACGAGGTGGTGGCCGCGTTCGAGGCCGCCGAGGCGGCCGTCGCCCCGGTCTACGACGTACGCGACATCCTCGCCGACCCGCAGTACGCCGCGCTCGGCACCGTCCGCACGGTCCCCGACGAGGAACTCGGTGAGGTACGGATGCAGAACGTGCCGTTCCGGCTCTCGGAGACGCCGGGGGACATCCGGCACGCCGGGCGCCGGCACGGCCAGGACACCGACGCGGTGTTCCGGTCGCTGGGCCTGACCGACGGCGAGTTGGCGGCACTGCGCGAGAAGGGGGTGATCTGAATGCTGCTGACCTGGCTCTACGTGCCGGGTGACCGGCCGGACCGGTTCGCCAAGGCGGTCGCCTCCGGCGCCGACGCGGTGATCCTCGACCTCGAGGACGCGGTGCTCGCCGACCGCAAGGCGTACGCGCGGCAGGCCGTCGCCGAGTTCCTCGGGCAGTCGCACCCCGTGGCGGTCCAGGTCCGGGTCAACGAGCTGACCGGCCCGGACGTCGACGCCGACCTGGCCGCGGTGGTCGGCCGCCCCGGGCTGGCGGGCCTGCGGCTGCCGAAGGTGGAGTCGGCGACCGCCGTCGCCGCCCTTGCCGCCCGGGTGGACACCCCGCTGCACCCGTTGGTCGAGTCGGCCCTCGGTCTGGAGGCCGCGTACGCCATCGCCACCGCCGCTCCCGCCGTGGCCTCGATCGGCCTCGGCGAGGCCGACCTGCGCTCCGACCTCGGCGTCGACGACGAGGCCGGTCTGGCGTGGGCGCGCGGCCGGATCGTGGTGGCGGCCCGCGCCGCCGCCCTGCCCCCGCCCGCCATGTCGGTGTACCCGAACGTGGCCGACGCCGACGGCCTGGCCGCCTCCTGCGCGGTGGGCCGGCGGCTCGGCTTCCTCGGCCGGGCGGCCATCCACCCGCGCCAGCTACCGGTGATCGCCGAGGCGTTCCGGCCGGCGGAGCGGGAGGTCGCGCGGGCCGAGGAACTGCTCGCCGCGGTGGCCGAGGCGCAGACCCGGGACTCCGGGACCGTGGTGCTGCCGGACGGCCGGTTCGCCGACCGGGCGATGGTGGCCGCCGCCCGTCGCACGGTCGACCTGGCCGCCCGCTACGCGGCCTGACCGGGCGTACGACGAGAGGGCCGGCCCCGTTCGGGGCCGGCCCTTGTCGTTGGTGGTGGTGGTGGGATCAGGCGGCGTAGCCGCGGGTGGCGATCCAGTCGGCGAGGGCCTCGGTGGTGATCCAGTAGGAGGCCTGGGCGGGGTCGGC
>NZ_JBVJHK010000030.1:0-56281 GCF_055586845.1 Micromonospora sp. NPDC049139
CCACCACCATCGGGATAGCGCACCCGAACCAGATACGCCATCCATCGAACACGGTCACGTCGACACGCCGCATCGACCTCGCCCTAACCCTGACCCTGACCATTCAGTCTCTGTAGCACACGACGGCGGAGAGAGCTCCGCTGCCATCGCCGCTGCCGAACAACAGTTGGTCGTCCCGCTGCCAGCTGCGGTGCATGAGGCCTACGCGCTGTTCGCTGGCGGGACGACCTGGCACGCAACGAACATCGGATGCGCCGGCTGAACGAGCTGAACTTCCGGGATCCCCTCGACCCGCGCATGCTCCTTTTTCGAGTGGAGCAGCAGGGCTGCGCGCATAGGGGCATTCGCATGGAGGATCTGCACCTGGACGATCCGCCTGTGATGCTGCGTACGGACGGATGGGGATGGGTCCGCTACCTCGATCGGTTCTCTTGCTGCTGTCGACCTGGTGCGGCACGAGACGGTTGTCAGCGATGGCACGCACTTGGCAATGTGCGACCACGACAAGACCCTTGTGAGGCGGATTACCGAGCAGTACGCCCCGTTGGATCTACCGCCGGCACCGGTGGACATCGACGAGCCGGCCGCCAGGGTGCACCGGTATGGAGGCCGGGACGTGCTCGTATCCCGCCAGGGCGATGCAGCCGTGTGGGTCTGTGGACGTACAGCGAGAGCCTCAGAGCCCGTTATCTGTTGGGGCCCGGCCGGCAGGTCACCGGCCGGGCCTCCGATCAGGACTCGTGGGCTCGACGCCGGGAGAGGAAGAACATGAGCCCGCCCAGGACGACCATGACACCTCCCGTGCCCGTTATGGCCGGGACCAGGCCGCTACCGGTTACCGGCAGCATGTCGGGTTTTTTGTCGGGACTGCCTGGGGCGCCAGGAGAGCCTGGCGCACCGGGAGCGCCGGGACTGCCTGGGGCGCCGGGGGGGCCGGACGGCCCGGGGGGGCCGGACGGGCCGGGGGCGCCGGGACTGCCGGGGGCGCCGGGACTGCCGGGGGCGCCGGGACTGCCTGGGGCGCCGGGACTGCCGGGGGCGCCGGGACTGCCGGGGGCGCCGGGACTGCCGGGCGGGCCGGACGGGCCGGGGGGGCCGGACGGGCCGGCACACAAAGGTGCGGTGATGACGTTGTCGTCGAGGGTCACGGCGGCGGTTCGAGCCAGCGCACGGCCATGGAGATCCGCACCCGTGGCCATGGTGATCGACGCCTGAGCCATGATGGTGCCCACGAAGTCGGTTTCCGTGCCGATCGTCGCCGAGCTGCCGATCTTCCAGAAGACGTTGCAGGCCGAAGCGCCGTTGATGAGGACGACGCTGCTGCTCGACGCCGTCGTCAGCATGGAGTCGACCTGGAAGATGAACACGGACTGGGGGTTGCCCTGACCGTTGAGCGTCAACTGCCCGGTCAGTTGGGCGGCCCCGATCCGGTAGACCCCGGGGTTGAGGTTGTTGCCGCCGAGTTCTGCGGGAAGGTTGGTGAACGGGGTCCGACCGGCGGCGTCGTTGAAGGCGAGGGTCAGGTCGCTCTGGGCCTGTAGAGCCTCCGCATCGCCGAGGTGAACCTCGCCCTCGATCGTTGCCGTCTCGAAGCCCGCCGCAGTGTTCCCTGGGTACCTCCCGAGATTCTGGGCCAGGAAGCTTGGGCCGGTGTTGGTGGGCTCGGCCCCGGCCAGCACGGAGTAGTCGCCGGCCGTCCCCAGGCCCACCGGCGCTTCCTGGGCGTTGGCGGCGGTCGCGTTGAGGACCAGCAAGGTGGCGGTCACGGCGACAGCCGCGGAAGCCCCGAGCGCCGGCAGGACTGCTCGCCGAATGAGATGAATGGATCTAACTGTCACAGAACACCCTCCGTGGGTACTGCTCGCAGGAGGCGTCTCGCAAGCTGCGTCCTGCCTGAAGCGGTATATATGGCGCAAACTGGCGCGCTGACCACCACACCATCTTTTGCTTGCTCAGGTGACTAAAACAGGACAATCCATAAGTTTCGCGACAGGGGCTGGACTTGGGAGCGCCGCCCACGGCGCTGCAACAAGAGCACTACGAGCCAAGCCCAGCACTCCGACCAGCATGCGAGCGGGCCGCCGGAACAACCGGCGGCCCGCTGCGTCCCAAGTCGTCGTACTGCTGAGCAGCCCGGCGGGTCAGCTCGCGCAGACGGCGTACGCCCGCACCTTCCAGTTGCTGCTGAAGCCGTCCTCGTCCTCGGCGGCGCTGACGGTCACGGTGGTCGAGGTCGTGGGCAGCATCTGGGTCAGGCGCACCTGGCCGTCGCCGCCGAGGATCTCGCCGCCCACTCCGTGCACCTGGGTGCCGGGCGGGCAGGTGGCCACGGCCGACCGGGTGGCGGCGGAGTTGTAGAGGCTGTCGTTGATGACGCGCTGCTCACCGGGCAGCGGGTCGGCGCAGATCGCGGTGGCGTCCAGCCACCACGTGCCGGCGAAGCCGGTGCCGTCCTCGGCACCCGCCACCACGACGCTGTTCTGGTGGATGCGCAGATCCTCCAGGACGACCTCGCTGTTCGACGCCCCGACGACCGCGCCACCGACCCCGATGGCGTGCTTGCCGGGCGGGCAGGACTTCTCGAACCAGTTCGAGGTGCCGAAGCTGCTGGGCGCCGAACTGCCGGACACGGTCACCAGGCCCGCGGGCGCGGGGGCGCACACCGCGCTCGCCGTGACCGCCCAGTCGCCGCCGACCCCGTTCTCGTCCTCACGGCCGGTCACCGAGTACGTGTTGCCGTCGACCAGCGGCCGCATGATGTCCATGCCGACCTGCCCGAGGCCCGCGCCGGTGATCGCGCCGCCACCACCGATGACCTTGGTGCCGGACGGACACGTCGCGGGCTGCGACTTCGCGAAGGTGTTGCTGGGGCCGGTCGTCGTCTTGATGCTCAGGCCGGGCACCGCCGCCACCGGCCCGGTGAGGACCACCTGGCCGAGCACGAGCGCGCTCAGCGCCGCCCCACCCACGGCGGCCGTCCGACGCGACCACCGGGTGCGGTTCGATCCCTCTCGCATGGTGTCTTTCCTTCCTGGGTTGTTCGTAGCGATGACACCGGTAGGAGCGCGGTGGGGTCGGGATGCCAACAGAAACTCCCGAAGAAAAAATTCGGCGGCTTTACTGGACGCGTCGAGGAGCAGCGAGGGACACGGATGGACACGGCGGCACAGGACGACACCGCACTGGTCGAGGCGGTGCGCCGCGGCGAGCGGGCCGGGCTGGAGGGCATGTACCGGCGGTACGCCGACCGGCTGTACACGTACGCCCGGACCATGCTGCGCGAGCCGGAGGCCGCCGCGGACGCCGTCCACGACGCCTTCCTCACCGCGAGCCAGCGCATCGGCCAGCTCCGGGAGCCCGACCGGCTGCGCCCCTGGTTGTACGCGATCGTGCGCAACGAATGCCTCCGGCAGCTCCGGGAGCGGGCCCGCTCCCTGCCGCTGGAGGAGGCCGACGAGCCGGTGGCCGACGCCGCCGACCCGGCCACGGGCGTCAACGCCGAGCAGGTACGCGACCTGGTGCACACCGCCGCCGCCGCGCTGAACCCGGGCGACCGCGAGGTGGTGCACCTGGCCATCCGCCACGACCTGTCGTCCGCCGACATCGGCGCGGCCCTCGGGGTGCCCGCGAACCACGCGCACGCCCGCCTGTCGCGTGCCCGTTCGCAGCTCGAACGGGCGCTGGGGGCGCTGCTGGTGGCCCGTACCGGGGCCCGGGACTGCCCCACCCTCGCCGGCCTGATCGACGGCTGGCAGGGGCGGCTCACGCCGACCCTGCGCAAGCGGGTCTCGCGGCACATCGAGAGCTGCGCGGTGTGCGGACTGGTCCGACGGGAACAGCTCAGCCCGTCCGTGCTGCTGTCGGCGTACACGGCGCCGGCCTTCCTGGTCGTCGCGGACACGGTGTGGCCGAGGCTGGCCGAGGTCTGCGCGACCGGTGCCCTGGCCGACCCGGCGGCCGACGAACCCTCCGGGTCGGGGGATACCGGGCCGGCGGACAGATTCGTCGACGGGCCCACGCCGACGACCGGCGGAACGGTGGCCCAGGACGGTACGGCGGTGACCCCGGCCGGCGAGGCGGTGGCCCCGGGCGGTGAGGCCGCGGCCCCGGACGGTGCGGCGGTGACCCCGGGCGGTGAGGCCGCGGCCCCGGACGGTGCGGCGGTGGCCCCGGCCGGCGAGGCGGTGCCGGGCGGTGCGGTGGTGCCGGGCGGTGCGACGCACCGTGCGGTGGCGCCACGATCCGGCCGGTCTCGTACCACCCGGCCCGCCGCCGGTGCGGACCACGCGGTGCGGACGACCCCGCCGGGCCGCGACCGGCGCCGTCGGCGGATGGCCGCGACCGCGGCTCTACTGATCCTTCTCGCCGTCCTCGGCACCTGGGCACTGACGACCGGTCGCCCGACCGCCAGCCGGGACGGCTCCGGCCGACCGGTCTCCGAGGCGCTCGCATCACCGGCCGGTGGCCCGGCGGAGCCCGCCGCCGCGCCGCTGCCGTCCGGCTCGGCCACGCCAGCCGGCACCCGAGCCGACACGCCGGTGCCGGCCGGCACCGCCTCGACGCCCGGGACCGTGGCCGGGCCGGCGGGCGGTGACGGGGCCGTCCGGACCGATGCGCCCGCCGCGCCCGGTGTGGTGCCGGGTGGCGCCGCACCGGCCACCTCCAGACCACCGACCGTGCCCCGGCCGACCGGCACACCGCAGGTTGCCACGCCGTTCACGGTCTCCGCCACCGCGCGGGTGCGCTGTGGCGCGGACACGTACAGCCTCGTGGTGCAGGCCACCGGCAGTGCCACGCTCGGCGGTGCCGAGGTTCACTGGACACCCACCGGGGGCAGGACGTCGGTCCGGGCCATGACGACGGACGGATCGGCCGCGCGGGTGACCGTCGGGCGGCTGCGTGCGCCGACGCTGACCTGGTCCGTACGGGCGACCACAGCGGACGGCCGCACGGCGCGGAGCGCGACCTACACGGTCACCGACCCGTGCGTCCGGCCGGGATAGCCGGGACGGCGGCTGCGCGGGGCAGCCCGGAAGCGGGGATTGGCATACGGTGCCGGGGATGGTGACCCTGAGGCTCGAGCCGATGACCGACAGGCAGTACCTCCGCTACCGGGAGCGGGCGGAGGAGAGCTACGCGCAGAACATCTGCGATTCCGGGGCGATGCCGCTGCCGGAGGCGCGCCGAAAGGCGCAGGAGGACTACGGGAAACTGCTGCCCGACGGCCTGGCGACGGAGGGCCACCACCTGTGGGCGGCCTACGACGGCGACGACGAGGTCGGCATGCTGTGGCTCCACGTCGAACAGAAGTCGGACGGGCCGCACGCCTTCGGCTACGACTTCGAGGTGCGGGCGGACCTGCGGCGGAAGGGCTACGGCCGCGCCATGATCCAGGCGGTCGAGAAGCTGTGCCGGGAGTGGGGAGTCGTCTCCATCGGCCTGAGCGTCTTCGGCTTCAACCTTCCCGCCCGGACGTTGTACGAACAGATGGGCTTCGAGGTGACGGCTCTCCAGATGCGCAAGCGGCTGTAGCCGGGGAGGACGGCACGCCGGTGCCGGCCGGCGGCCTCCGGTGCGTGTCGCCGTGGCCCCTCGGCCCGGCAGGTTCAGATCCCGCGACGCGCGGCCCACTCGTCGGCGAGTATCGCGAAGACGAGTTCGGTGCTCCACCCGCCCTTGAAGAACTCGTTCTCGACCAGGCGGGCCTCCTGCCGCATCCCCAGCCTGCGCGCCAGCCGCGCCGACGGGTCGTTGCGCTCGTCGACCCGCGCGACGACGCGGTGCAGGCCGAGGTCCTCGAAGCCGAGGCGGAGCAGGGCCCGCGCCGCCTCGGTGGCGTAGCCGTGGCCGCCGAAGGCGGGATTCACCGCGTAGCCGAGTTCGCCGCTCCCGTGCAGGCGGCTGTGCCAGAACAGCACCACGTCGCCCACCAGTTCGCCGGTGTCGGCGACCTCGACGCCGAGCGTCAGCGACTGCCCCTCGTCGGTGAGTTCCCGGCGCGCCCACACCGACGAGATCCGGTCGACGACGACCTGGCGGGTCATCGGCTCGAAGGGCACGTAGCGGCACACGTCCGGTCGGCTGCGGTAGGCGAGCAGCGCGTCGACGTCACCGCCGGTCAGCGGCCGCAGCAGCAGCCGCTCGGTGCGGACCGGGTACTGCGGACGCAGGGCGACCCGCGTGGGAACCGACATCGCGTCATCGTGCCACCTCCTCGCCCCCGTACGCCGTCCGCAGTGCCCGGGTGCACAGCTCCTCGGCCGCCCCACCGCCGGACGGCCGGCGGATGCCGTACGGACGAGGTTGGATGAGGGGGTGAGCTACGCGGAGGTCAACGGGCTGCGCCTGTGGTGGGAGGAGCACGGCGAGGGCCCGCCGTTGCTGCTGTTGCACGGCGGCTTCGGGGCGGTGGAGATGTTCTCGGCGATCCTGCCGGCCCTGGCCGGGCGTCGCCGGGTGATCGCGGTCGACCTCCAGGGGCACGGGCGCACCGCCGACGTCGACCGTCCGCTGCGTTTCGAGTCGATGGCCGACGACGTCGCGGCGCTTGTCACCCGGCTCGGCCTGGCCGAGGCAGACCTGCTGGGTTATTCGCTCGGTGGCGGCGTGGCGCTGCGTACCGCGATCCAGCATCCGGCGCTGGTGCGCCGGCTGGTCGTCGTCTCCGCGCCGTGCCGGCGGCAGGGCTGGTATCCGGAGGTGCTGGCGGGCATGCCCGAGCCCGACGAGGAGGCGGGCGAGCGGATGCGTGGCACCCCGCCGCACCAGCTCTACACGCGGATCGCGCCCCGGCCGGAGGAGTGGCCCACGCTCTGGGCGAAGACGGGCGAGCTGCTGCGGCGCGACTACGACTGGTCGGCCGAGGTGGCCGCCCTCGTCGTGCCCACTCTGCTCGTCTTCGCCGACGCCGACTCGGTCAGCACGGCGCACATGGTGGAGTTCTTCGGGCTGCTCGGTGGTGGCCACCGGGACGCCGGCTGGGACGGCGCCGACCGGCCGGCCTCCCGGCTGGCCGTGCTGCCCGGGCTCACCCACTACGACATCGCGGCCTCGCCGGCGCTGCCGGCCGCGGTCCTGCCGTTCCTGACCCATCCCGTGGCGACGCCCGGCTGACGCCGGGACCCGCCGGGCCGGGCTGGACGTGGACCGGGGCTGGGCGCGGCGGGCCCGGGAGCACCGCCGCGCCCGGCGCCGGGTCAGCTGGTGAAGCCGCCGTCCACGTTGACCACCGCCCCGGTGACGTAGCCGGCCTCCGGGCCGGCCAGGTGCGCGACGGTCGCGGCGATGTCGGCCGGCGCGGCGTAGCGGCCGAGAGCGGTGAAGCCCGCGATCGCGGCGGCGTTCGGCCCGTCCGCGGGGTTGGCGTCGGTGTCCGTCGGCCCCGGATTCACCAGGTTGGCCGTGATCCCGCGCGGCCCGAGTTCCCGGGCGAGGCCCCGGGTCAGGCCGACCAGCGCGGTCTTGCTCATCGAGTAGAGCGACAGGCCGGGGAAGACGGCCCGCTCCCCGACGTTGCTGCCGATGTTGATGATCCGGCCGCCCTCGGTGAGGTGGCGCGCGGCGGCCTGCGCGGCGAGGAAGGGGGCCCGGACGTTGACCGCGAGCGTCCGCTCCACCTCGTCGTCGCCCAGTTCCGTCACCGGGCCGACCAGGAAGACCCCGGCGTTGTTGACCAGGATGTCCAGCCGGCCCAGCTCCGCGGCCGTCCGGTCGACCGCGTCGCGGACGGCGGCCGGGTCGGCGCTGTCGGCCCGGACCGCCAGCGCCCGCCGGCCGAGCGCCTCGACCTGCTTGACCACCACCGCCGCGCGGTCGGTGGAGTGCTCGTACGTGATCGCCACGTCGGCCCCGTCCTGCGCCAGGCGCAGGGCGACGGCGGCGCCGATGCCCCGGGTGCCGCCGGTGACCAGGGCGACCTTTCCGTTCAGTGTCGTCATGCCAATGATCGTCGGTGGGGCGGCCGATCCCGGTCTGGCGGCGATCGGACGCCTCGTTCCGGGGCCGACGCGGGGTCCGATTCCCGCGTCCGCCCCCTCGGCGGCCCGGTTACCCTGCTTGGGCGGGGCGGGCGTAGTGGAGGATGACGACCCCACTGTCGAACGGGCGGGTGCTTACCAGGTCGAACCGGCGCGGGTCGAATCCGCGGTCGGCGAGCGGGATGCCGCTGCCGATCACGTACGGGTTGAGCTTGATGATCAGCTCGTCGACCTCGGGCAGGAGCTGGCCGGCGAGCTGGCCGCCGCCGCAGAGCCAGATGTCGCGGCCGGGCCGGCGCTTCAGCTCGCGGACGAACTCGACCGGGTCGGTGGAGACGATCTCCACCTCCGGCTCGGCGGCCGGGGGCAGGGTGCGGGAGAAGACGTACTGCTTCAGGTGGGCGTACGGGCTGGTGACGCCGATCTTGAGGGCCGGGTCGTAGGTGGCCCGGCCCATCACCAGGGCGTCGAAGCGGCCCTCCGGCTCGTCGATGCCGAACTGCGGGTGGGTGAACGTGGGGAGCGTCTGTGACCAGTTCGCCGCCAGGTGCGCGGCCACGTCGGCGTCCAGACGGAGGAAGTCGGGCGACCCGTCGGGGGCGGCGATGAAGCCGTCGAGGGTGCTGGCGACGTAGTACACGAGCTTGCGCAAACCGGTTCCCCAATCACTACTGGTGTCGTGGATGACTGTACTACAGCCGTCGTGGATCCTGCTAGGGTTCTTCTCATGGCGCGGAACGTGGAGCGGCGGGCGGCCCTGGCGGACGCGGGGCTGCGGGTGCTGGCGGCAACGGGGGCGCGGGGGCTCACCCACCGGGCCGTCGACGCCGAGGCGGGCGTGCCGACGGGCACCGCCTCCAACTACTTCCGCTCACGCGACGCCCTGCTCGGCGCGCTCGGCGAGCGGATCATGGAGCGGTTCGCCCCGGACGAGGGGGTACTGGCCGAGCTGGGCGCCCGCGAGCCGTCGCTGGAGCTGTTCGTCGACTACCTGCGGTACATCGTCGAGCGGACCACCCGGCAGCCCGACCTCACCCGGGCCCTGATCGAGCTGCGGCTGGAGGCGGTCCGCCGGCCCGACCTGGCCCGGGTCCTCGGCGACACGCTGCGCCGGGGCTACCGCGACGACGTCGCGTTCCATGTCGCGTCCGGGTTGCCGGGCGGCGCGTTCGAGGTCGCCCTGCTGCACTACGCCATGGACGGGCTGCTGCTCGACCTGCTCAGCACGTCCATCGACGCCGGTTTCGACCCCGACGAGGTGATCGTGGCGTTCGTGTCCCGACTGGTGGGCGGCGCGACCGACCGGTGACCCACGGAACGTGACCACGCCCGGACACCCGGGAACCGGACCCGACGGGGCGTGTGCCCCGCCCGGGCCGGCCGCCCAGGAGTGTTCCCCGGCGCAGCGGGAAACCGCCTCCGGACGCACCTGGGGAGGAGCGACGGATGACGCGTGGCGGCGGACTGACGATCGGCGTGCTCGGCTCGTACGGGGGCCGCAACCTCGGCGACGAGGCGATCCTGACCGGCCTCCTGGCAGACCTGCGGGAGCAGGAGCCGGACGGGCGGATCATCGTCTTCTCCCGTAACCCCGAGCACACCCGGGTCGCCCACCCCGACGTCGAGGCGGTGCCGTGGGAGGGGATCAGCCGCACCGACTCCGCGCTGGTCCTGGGCCAGCTCGACGTGCTGATCCTCGGCGGCGGCGGCATCCTCTACGACCGGGAGGCCCGCCGCTACCTGCGCGTGGTCCGGGTCGCCCAGGAGCGCGGGCTGCCGTTGCTGACGTACGCGGTGGGGGTCGGGCCGCTCAGCGAGAGCATCGACACCGGGATGGTGCGGGAGACCCTGGCCAGCGCCGCCCAGGTGACCGTGCGGGACCAGGAGTCGCGGATGGTGCTGGAGGAGGCGGGGCTGCTCAACCCGATCACGGTCACCGCGGACCCGGCGTTCCTGCTCGAACCCGAGGACTTCCCGGCGGAGCTGCTCCGCGAGGAGGGCGTGCCGGCCGGGAAGCGGCTGGTCGGGATGAGCGTACGGGAGCCGGGCCGGGCCGCCGAGCGGCTCGACGTCGACGGCTACCACCGCCTGCTGGCCCAGATCGGCGACTTCCTCGTGCACCGGATCGACGCGTACGTGCTCTTCGTCCCGATGGAGCGCGACGACATCCGGCACTCGCACGGCGTGTTGTCGCACATGACCGCCGCCGAGCGGGGCCGGATCCTGCACGGCAGCTACCAGCCCGAGCAGGTGCTCGGGCTGATGCGTCACTTCGACCTGGCCGTCGGCATGCGGCTGCACTTCCTGATCTTCGCTGCGATGGTCGGCACGCCGTTCCTGCCGCTGCCGTACGCCGGAAAGGTCTTCGACCTGGCCCAGCGGCTCGGTGTGCCGGCGCTGCGGGGCGTGGAGCGGGAGGTGGAGGGCCCGCTGCTGGCCGAGGTCGACCGGCTCTGGGACGAGCGGGAGAAGCGGGCCGAGGCCACCGCCCGGCGGGTCGCCGGCGTGTGCGACGAGGCCCGGGGGACCTCGCAGGTCACCCGTGCGGTGCTGGAGAGCCTCCGCGCCCGCACACTGAGCGGGGTGTCCTGAGGGGTGACGCCCACCGGCCCCGTCCCGCCGCCGGACCGGGCCCGGGCTCCGCGCCGGCGCCGACCGCCGCCGAACGCGGGCCCGGGCCCCGAGCGGGGCTCAGACCGCCGGCCCGCGCCAGCAGTAGCGCCACCGGTCGGCCCCGGCATCCACGGACTCCAGCTCGTAGATCTCCGCCTCGGCCAGCCCCTCCGGGCCGAGGTGGTGGTGGGTCAGCGGCGGGCGGCCGTTCGTGTCCAGCTCGACGGTGACCGTCTCGCCATCGGCCGGGCCACCCGCCAGCGGGATTTCTGCCGTTGATGCCATGCGCCCATCCTGCCCCGCCCGGCCCGACCCCCGCAGCGGATAGCGCGGCAGCGCGCGGGCCCGCTGGACGGCACGGCGAGGGCAGCGCGGGCCCGCCGGACGGCACGGCGAGGGCAGTGCGCGGCCCGCCGGACGACTAGGGTCCACGGATGGCGGAGATTCGGATCGACCCCACGCTCGGCCCGGTACTGGCCCGCACGGGCGACGAGCGGGCCGTGCTCGAAGCGTTCCTCGACTTCCACCGTGGTGTGCTGCTGCGCAAGCTGCGCGGGCTGTCCGACGCCGACGCGGCCCGCCGGCTGGTGCCCTCGGCCACCACCGTCGCCGGCCTCGTCAAGCACCTGACCCTGGTGGAGCAGAACTGGTTCCCGTGCCTGCTCGCGCCCGGCCCGGGCGACGTCTACCTCACCTCCGAGGAGGACGCGTCGGCGAGCTTCGCGCTGACGGCGGAGGACACGGTCGAGCGGCTCGCCGGGGCGTACGAGCGGGCCTGCGCCCGATCCCGGGAGGTCGCCGGGCGGTTCGACCTCGACCACGTCGTCCCGCACCCGCAGCTCGGCGAGGTCTCGCTGCGCTGGATCCTGGTGCACATGGTCGAGGAGACCGCCCGGCACGCCGGGCACGCCGACATGCTCCGCGAGCTGACCGACGGCGCCACCGGCGCCGTCTGACGGCCACCGGGGAGGCGGTGCCGCCCGCACCCCGACGTCAGGGGCGCGGCAGCAGGCCGGCCGGGTACTCCATGCCGTCGTGGGTGCAGGCCGCCGCCGCGACCCGGGCCCCGTACGCCGCCGCGGCGGCCGGTGGCGCGCCACGCAGCCGGGCGGCGATCACGCCCGCCGCGAACGCGTCCCCGGCGCCGTTGGTGTCGACGACCGGGGCGGGCGCCTCGGCGGCGGGCACCCGGGTCGGCCCGCCGTCGCCGGCGTGCAGGTCGGCGCCGTCCGCCCCGTGGGTCACCAGCACCGTGCGGGGCGCCAGCGCGGCGGCCAGCGCGGCGGAGCCCGCGCCCAGCCGGACCCCGCTGACGAAGACCAGGTCGGCCGCCTCCGCGAAGGGGCGGTGGTAGGGGTTCTCGCCGTCCCAGTCGTGCAGGTCGGTGGAGAGGACGGCCCCGTCGGCGAGCCCGGCGCGCAGGGCGGGCAGCAGGGGAGGGACCCAGTCCATGATCGACAGATGCACGTGCGCCGAGTCGCGGACCAGCGCCGCCAGCTCGGCCGCCGTGAACGGGGCCGGCCCCCGCCACGGACGCGGGTCGTAGAGCGACATCCGCCGCCCCGCCGGGTCCACCATGTTCACCGACCGCCGGGTGCCGGCCGGGGCGTCGCCGAGCACGGCGTGCACACCGGCGCGGGCCAGCGCCGCCCGGACCACGTCCCCGGCCGGGTCCGCGCCGAGGACGTCGACCACCGCCACCCGGAGCCCGAGCGCGTGCGCGGCGAGCGCCAGCCCGGAACCGGTGTTGCCGATCCGCAGCTCGATGGGGTCGACGGTGACGGAGTCCGCGACGGGCAGCGGGATCGCGGGCACCCGCACCCGCACGTCCACGCCGAGGCCACCGATCACGAGGAGGTCGAACATGCGCCGACCCTAGCCGGAGCGGGTCGGCAGCGCGCTGCCGGCCGACCCGCTCCGGGGATCACTCCAGCGGCTGGGGTTCGAGCTGGTCGGGCGCGGGGGCGGTGCGCTGCCGCGGCGCCGTCGTCCGGCGGACCGCCGGGCCCTCGGCCAGCGCGAGGTCGAAGACGTTGCGGAAGAGCCGGGACATCGCGGCGTCGGTCGCCAGCGCCCCGGCGAAGGTGATCGAGGAGGCGCTGAAGACGAAGCCGCCGTTGGGCTTCTCGACCAGCACCATGGCCGCGCCGCCGCCGGTGTTCTGCCCCCGGGCGATGACCTCGGTCGAATCGGCCTCGCCGTCCAGGCCGAGCATGGCGTCGGTCTCCCAGCCGCTGGCCGCGCCGTTGTAGCCGGCGAGGCCGAAGCGGCTGCCCACGGTCAGGCCGGTGCCGGCCAGCAGCTCGTGGTCGCGCAGGACCGCGTACGGGGCGAAGGTGAACCAGCTGGCGCTGGTGTAGTTGACCCCGAGGAGTTGCGAGGCGGGCAGGCCCAGCGAGTTGTAGGTGTCCCGCCGCCCCTCCGGGGTGCGGAACGTGACGGCGCTGTGGTCCGCGCTGAACCGCACCCGCTCGTAGAGACCGTTGCCGCCGGCGTAGATCACCCGGCCGCCGCCGGCGAGGTAGTCGGCGAGGTGCTGGCGCATCTCCTCCGACCAGTACTCGGGGTGGCTGCCGAGCACCAGCACCCGGTACCGGGCCAGCCAGCCGCCGGAGACGTGCAGGTCGGTGTCGTCGTAGCAGTCGAACTCCAGCCCCTGCCCGGTCATCCAGCGCATCAGCAGCACGTCCGACCAGAGGGTGTGCTCCAGGTTGCCGGTCGCCTCGACGTTCAGCTCCGTCGACGGCCGGCGCAGCGAGAACGTGCGCGTCCCCGCCATGTCCCCGCAGTACTGGTAGTGCCCGCCCCACGTGTTGTACGCGTGGTAGGTGTTCGTCGGCAGCAGCATCGCGATGTCGTGCCGGGGCGTCGCCGGCCTCACCACGAACGGCACGTGCCGGCGCAGCTTGTGCGGGCCCTCCAGCCGGGCCGCGTACAGGCCGGACGGCCAGCTCTCGGGGATCGACAGCGTCAGCGTGTCCGACCAGTCGCAGCCCGACTGGAGGTAGCCGGTCGGCAGCACCTGGAGCCTGCCCGTCACGCCGGTCGGATTCTTCACCACCTCCGGCGCGCCCTCGCTCGGCGCCACCCGCACGACCGACGCGGTGAGCGTCGGGAAGGTGGTGGAGACCGCGATCCGCGCGGTCGAGCCGGCGGTCACGGTCGGCGTCCGCGCGTACCCCTGGAGGGCGGCCTGGCTCTGCAGGGTGAAGCCGCTGCCGACGGTGCGGCCGGAGCCGCCGTTGGCCCAGGTCGCCCGCCGGTCGGCGCCCGCCTTGGACCAGTTGGTGATCCGGTAGGTGACCAGGCTGCCGGTGGCGCGCCGGGTGGGGTCGCTCGGCTGCACGCCGTAGAGGGTGCCCTGCCCGACGCAGATCAGCCCGTTG
The DNA here is from genome assembly GCF_055586845.1 of Micromonospora sp. NPDC049139. Taxonomy (NCBI): domain Bacteria; kingdom Bacillati; phylum Actinomycetota; class Actinomycetes; order Micromonosporales; family Micromonosporaceae; genus Micromonospora; species Micromonospora sp. NPDC049139. The sequence continues at coordinate 13,976 of NZ_JBVJHK010000030.1, forward strand.
ATGGTCAGCTCGTTGAAGCCGTTGCCGATCCGGATGCCGGAGCCGGCCGCCCACCTGCCGCCGCCCAGGTGCTGGTACCAGTAGATGGCGCCGTGCCGGTACGCGTAGATCACCCCGGAGCCGTCCGCCACGCCCTGGAAGCTCTTGAAGCCCCGGGTGATCCGGCTGCCGCCGGTCCACTTCCCCGTCGACGGGGTGTACTGGTAGCCGTACAGGTCGCCCTCGGCGTCGACCCCGTAGACCGTGCCGCCGAAGCCGAAGAGGCGGGGGAACTTCTGGAAGCCGCTGCCGATCTGCCTGCTGCCGCTCCAGTAGCCGGCCCCGGTGGTGTAGTTGGTGCAGACGTAGCGGTAGTAGTGGATGGTGCCGTCCGCCCGCACCCCGTAGAGCGAGCCGTCGGCGCTGCCGAGGACCGTGCGGAACTGGTGCCAGCCCGAGCCGATCTTGCGGCCGGAGCCGGTGGCCCACCCGGTCACGCCGGTCTGCCAGCCCCAGTGCCGGTACCAGAGCAGCGACCCGTCGGCCTGGATGGCGAAGATGACCCCGTTGCCGCCGCCCACGAGCTGGATGAACCGCTGCTCGGGGTCGTAGCCGGGGCCGTCGGCCCGGGCGGGCGCGGCGGGCGCCGCGAGCACCGAGGGCGCGGCGGTGGCCGCGGCCAGCGCGCCACCCGAGGCCAACACACGACGCCGGGTGATCCGACGGTGGACGCGCAGTGACATTTGTGAAGAACCTTCCCCGTTGTCGAGCCAGCGCAATCTAGCCGCCGGCCGGGGGCCGTGGGGGGAGGGGTGCGGGGGCGGCGCCGAAAGTCGTTCGGAAAACGGCGGAGACCGACCGATCGGACGATCCGGGCCCGTCCGGCGCCTCCGGCCACACCGGGCACGGCGTGCGCGCCGGGGTCGCGGCCGGCCCGATATCCTCGCCGAGTCGTCACGAGGAGGGGGACGCGTGCTGGTCGTCCACGGGGTGTGGCGGTGGGGCGTCGGGCTCGCCGTCTGGGCCGAGGACAGCACGCTGCCGGCCCGCGCGCCGCGCCGCCCCGGCCGCGCGCCCCGGGAGCGGCCGCACCCGTTCGCGGCCGGCCACCCGACGCTGGCCGCCGCGCTGGCCGAGGCGGCCGATCCGGCCGACCTCGGCACGGCGCTGCTCACCCTCCCCACCCGGGCGGGCTCGCCGCTGGACTCGCCGGAGCTGGTCCGCACCACCGTCGCGGAGCCGGTCCGTGGGCCGGTCACCCTCGCCGGGTGGCGTGTTCCGGTCCTCCGGTACGCCCCGGACGCCGCCCTGGCCCTGCTGCGCGGGCTCGACGGGCTGGCCGTCGTGCCCGGCGCGACCCTGCGCCACCTCGCCGAGCTGGCCGACTTCGCGGTCGAGCTGGCGGCCCGGGGCCGGGTCCTGCCCGGCCTCGCCGCCCCGGCGCCGGCGGTCTCCACCGACGGCGCCCCCGCGCCGACCGGGCGGCCCGAGGGCGCGGGCAGGTCGGGGAAACCCGGCCACGACGGCACGCGCCGCCGCGCGTCGCAGGGCGGCGACTGGTCCACGGTGGACGGGCAGCGGGTGTCCGCCCGGGCGGTGTGGCGGCCCCTGCTGACCGGCACGGACGCCGCCTGGGCGCGGGCGCTGGCGCTGGCCCTGCCGCCGGCCGCACGCGCCACCGCCGACGCGCCGGCCCGCCCGGGCGCCACCGCCAACGCGTCCGGCCGCCCGCGCGCCACCGTCGACGACGGGCCGGGCATCGACGACGGGCCGGGTGCGCTGGTCGCCGACGCGCTCGACGTGCTCACGGACGCCGCGGTCCGGGCGGCTCTCGCGGAGACCGCGCTGGCCCGGGGCGTACGCCCGAACGGCGCCGTGCCGGCCTGGCTGGCCGCCCTCTCCGGACCGGTCCGGGACTTCGCCGCCGAGCCGGCCGCGCTGGACACCCTCCGTGCCGAGCTGGCCGCCTGGCAGCGCGACGCGGCCGGCGGCGCGGTGCGGGCGAGCTTCCGCCTGGTCGAGCCACCCGCCGACGAGATCGCCGAGCCGGTCGTCGAGCCACCCGCCGACGAGATCGCCGAGCCGGTCGTCGTGGTGCCGGCCGACCCGGCGGCACCGGTCGCGACGAACGGGACGTGGCGGGTCGAGTTCGGGCTCCAGGCGGCCGACGAGCCGAGCCTGCACGTGGACGCCGGGCAGGTCTGGCGGTCGCCGGAGACCGTCGCCGGGCTGGCCGGCCGGCGGGACGACCCGCAGGAGACCCTGCTCGCCGAGCTGGGCCGGGCCAGCCGGCTCTGGCCCGAACTGGACACCGCCCTGCGCACCGCGACGCCGGAGGCGCTGGAGCTGGACGTCGAGGGCGCGCACCGGTTCCTCCGCGAGGGCGCGCCGGTGCTGCACGCCGCCGGCTTCGCCGTGCTGTTGCCGTCCTGGTGGCGGCGTCCCTCGTCGCGGCTGGGCGCCCGGTTGCAGGCCCGCAGCCGGACCGCTCCGGGCACCGTCGCCGCGGGCGGCGGCGTCGGGCTGGACGCCCTGGTCGACTACCGCTGGGAGGTGGCCCTCGGCGACCAGCCGCTGACGGCCGAGGAGTTGGCGTCACTGGCCGCGCTGAAGACCCCGCTGGTGCGGCTGCGCGGGCGGTGGGTGGAGCTGGACCCGAAGCGCCTCGCGGCCGGCCTGCGGCTGCTCCGTTCCTCCGGCGAGCTGACCGTGGCCGACCTGCTCCGCCTGGGCCTGGCCGACGGCGGTCAGCCCGACGCCCTGCCGGTGCTGGAGGTGAGCGCGGACGGCGCGCTCGGCGACCTGCTGGCCGGGGCGGTGGAGCGGCGCCTCACCCCGCTCGATCCGCCGCCCGGGTTCCACGGCACGCTGCGGCCGTACCAGCGGCGGGGGCTGGCCTGGCTGGCGTTCCTGCAGTCGCTCGGGCTCGGCGGGGTGCTCGCCGACGACATGGGGCTCGGCAAGACGGTGCAACTGCTCGCCCTGCTCGCGCAGGACCCGCCGGAGGCCGGCCCGACGCTGCTGGTCTGCCCGATGTCGCTGGTGGGCAACTGGCAGCGGGAGGTGTCCCGGTTCACGCCGGGGCTGCGCGTACACGTGCACCACGGCGCGGAACGGGCGCGGGGGGCGGCGTTCGCGACGGCCGTGCACGAGGCGGACCTGGTCGTCACCACCTACTCGGTGGCGGCCCGGGACGCGGTCGACCTGGCCGGCATCGACTGGCACCGGGTGGTGGTCGACGAGGCCCAGGCGATCAAGAACGCCGCCACCCGGCAGGCCGAGGCGGTCCGCGCGCTGCCCGCCCGGCACCGGATCGCGGTGACCGGCACGCCGGTGGAGAACCGGCTGGCCGACCTCTGGTCGATCATGCAGTTCGCCAACCCGGGCCTGCTGGGCCCGGCGGCGACCTTCAAGAAGGCGTACGCGGAGCCGATCGAGCGGCACGGCGACGCCGAGGCGGCCGAGCGGTTGCGCCGGATCACCGGCCCGTTCGTGCTGCGCCGGCTCAAGACCGACTCCTCGATCATCTCCGACCTGCCGGAGAAGCTGGAGATGGAGGTGCTCTGCAACCTCACCGCCGAGCAGGCGTCGCTCTACCGGGCGGTGGTCGACGACATGCTGGCCCGGATCGAGTCCAGCGACGGCATCGAGCGGCGCGGGCTGGTGCTGGCCACCATGACCCGGCTCAAGCAGGTCTGCAACCACCCGGCCCAGCTGCTGCGTGACGGGTCGGCGCTGGACGGCCGCTCCGGCAAGCTGGCCCGGCTGGAGGAGATCCTGGACGAGGTCCTGGCGGCGGGGGAGCGCGCCCTGCTGTTCACCCAGTACGCCGAGTTCGGCGGCATGCTGCGCGGCCACCTGTCGGCCCGGTTCGGCCGGGAGGTGCTCTTCCTGCACGGCGGCGTCGGCAAGGCCGACCGGGACGCGATGGTCACCCGGTTCCAGTCCCCGGCCGGGCCGGCGATCTTCGTGCTGTCGCTCAAGGCCGGCGGCACCGGGCTCACCCTCACCGAGGCCAACCACGTGGTGCACGTCGACCGGTGGTGGAACCCGGCCGTCGAGGACCAGGCCACCGACCGGGCCTTCCGGATCGGCCAGCGGCGCCGGGTGCAGGTCCGCAAGTTCGTCTGCGCCGGCACGGTGGAGGAGAAGGTGGCGGCGCTGATCGCCGACAAGCGGAGCCTCGCCGCGTCCGTCGTCGGCACCGGCGAGCAGTGGGTGACCGAGCTGTCCACCGCGCAGCTGCGTGAGCTGTTCACCCTGGACGCCGGGGCGGTGGTGGAGTGAGCGGGCAGCCCGAACGCGACGGCGGGACGACCGGCCGCTTCGCCGACTACGGCCGTCCGCGCCGGGTCGACGGCGGGCTGAAGGCGCGCAGCACCCGGGGCGCCATCGGCCGGTCCTGGTGGTCGCGGCGCTTCCTGGAGGTGCTGGAGTCCTTCGCCCTCGGCACCCGGCTGACCCGCGGCCGGGCGTACGCGCGGGCCGGCCAGGTCGTCCGCCTGCACGTCGCCCCGGGCACCGTCAGCGCCGTGGTGCAGGGCTCCCGCGCGCAGCCGTACGAGGTGAGCATCGCGCTGACCCCGTTCCCGCCGGAGCTGTGGTCCCGCGTCGAGGCGGACCTGGCCGCCCAGGCGTTCTTCAGCGCCCGGCTGCTCGCCGGCGACCTGCCCCCGGAGCTGGAGGAGCTGTTCGCGGCGGCCGGCGCCCCGCTCTTCCCGGCCGGGGTGGCGGAGCTGCGCCAGCGGTGCAGCTGCCCCGACTTCGCCGTGCCGTGCAAGCACCTCGCGGCCACCTTCTACCTGCTGGCCGAGGCGTTCGACGCCGACCCGTTCCAGCTGCTGCACTGGCGGGGCCGGGGCCGGGCCGAGCTGCTCGACCGGCTGCGCGCCCTGCGGGCCGGGACCGCCGTCGCCGATGCGCCGGCCAACCCGTCCACCGGGCCCGGCGGCGATGCCGGCGGCGGGCCGTCCACCGTGGAGCGCCGCAGTGTCGGCGCCGCGCCGTCCACCGCGGAGCGCCGCAGTGTCGGCGCCACGCCGTCCGCACCGGAGTCCCGCGATGCCGCCGGTGGCGGGCCGTCCGCCGGGCGGCCCCGCGATGCCGGCGGCAGGCCGTCCATTGTCGACCGGGCCGGCTCCGGCGACCGGCGGGACACCGTGGACCCTCCGCCGGTCGGGGCCGCGCGGGCCCTGGCCGGCCTGCCGCCGGCGCCGCTGGCCGAGTCGGTCGACCGGTTCTGGCTGCCGCCCGTCCCGCTGCCCGACCGTCCGCCCAGCCTGGCGACCGGGCCCGACCTGCTGCTGCGGCAGCTCGGCGCGCCGGCTCCCGCCATCGGCGGGCCCGGCCTGGTCGAACGGCTGCGGCGGGCGTACCGGCTGCTCGGCCGGTGAGCCTTCCCTTCCGGCGGATCGCCGGCCGGTGTCACCCGGCGCGGTGCCGCCGGCGCGGCGCGGCCGCGCCGGCCCGCCGGGACCGTCGTCGCCCGGTCACAGCCAGCGGCGGCGGAACCGCCACATGAGTGCGGCGTTGGCCACCAGCACCACCGCGCAGATGGCCCCCGCCAGCCGGCCGGCCAGCACGGTCATCGCCGGGAGCGAGGCCCACAGCACGATGGTCAGAAGCATCAGCCACCGGCTCCGGCGGGCCCGGGCCCGGTGGTCGAGCCGGGCGAAGAACGCCGGGTCACTCTCCCGGAGGTGACGGGTGATCTGCTCGAACCTGCGCTGATCCTCTTTGCTGAGCATGTGCCTTCCCCTCACGCGTTCAGCGGTTCGGCGGCATACCCGCTGCGGCGGCGGCTCACGCTCCCGTCCTGGTGCTACTTTGCCGCCCGCCCGGGCGGCGGCGTGCCCGACCCGGGGAACGGGCGCCTCAGGGCAGGCTTATCCGCACCTTAAATTTGCCTGTGTCACTGAACGCGGCGGCAAGCGTCGGCTGGCCGGAAATCGTTACGTCCGGCCCGTGGCGTGTCACGTACGCCCTGCTCGGGAGGTCCGTGCCGGGGCGGGCGGGAAACCGCGCCCGGCGCGCCGCGCTGAGGGCCGTCTTAAGTGCCCTCGTGAGCGCTCTCCGCGTTTGCTTGATGGCCCCTGGGGCCTTGGTTACCGTCCCGTAAACCCCCTCAGGCACGAGTCGCCGCACCTGCACCCCCTTGCCCGATCGCAGTCGTCGCGGCGCGTGGAGAACGGATTGGTTCATGGCCGACCAGAATGTGCCACCACGCCGACCGTGGGACGAACGCGGCCGGGACGGACGCCAGCACCCCGCCTACGACGGACACCGCGACAGCCACACCGCGCCGTACGGCCACGACGCCCCCGCCCCGCACCCCGGTGGATACCCGGTCGACCCGCGCGGGCCGTACGCCCACGCCGGCCACCCGGCCGCGCGCGGCCCGCGGTGGATCGGCCCGGACGGCTTCGCCCAGCAGGCCGCCGCGCCGTCGACCGGCGCCGGACTGCCCAACCTGGACGATGACGACGAGCCGGGCCGCGGAGTCGGCCGGCGCAGGGCCCTCGCGGCCCTCGGCGGCACCGCCGCCGTGGTCGCGGGCGGCGCGGCCCTGGCGATGACCCCGCAGGTCCGCGGCCTCTTCGGCGACGACGTGGCGGCCGGCGACGCCACCGGCACCACGGTGACCGACGGCACCCCCGCCCGTCCGAGCGGGCAGCAGCCGAGCACGGTGCGCACCTACACCGAGCAGAACGAGAGCTACATGGGCTCCCGGGCCGGCGAGACGCTGAAGAAGAACAGCCCTGCCGGTGGCCGTACCTTCTCGGGGCCGGCGGCTGCCGCCGCGGGGACCAGGGTGACCGTCAGGACCGTGCTCGCCAAGGATTCGGTCCTGCACCTGGCCCGCCGTGCCACCTTCGGCGCCACGCCGCAGGTCGTCGCCGAGATCAAGGAACGCGGCATCGACGGCTGGCTGCGCTGGCAACTCGACCCCGACCGGATCGCCCCGACGAAGGCCGAACTGAAGCTCGCCGAGCTGCCGACGCTGAAGCTGACCCCGGCGCAGCTGCGCGAGCGGCGCGACCGGCTCGACGAGCGCGGTCGTTGCAGGCCGCGATCGACCGGCGAACTGACGTGCCGGCCTCGGCGGCGGTGCCGCGACGTGCCCCGGGCGGGTGCGTGCCGCCAGCGTGTGCCCCGGGCGGGTGCACGTCGCCGGGGTGCGCCCCGGGCGGGGGTCGGGCGGCGGCCCGGCCCGGGCTGCGCCGCGTCGAGCACGTCATGGGCAGCGCGATCAGCCTCGACCTCGCCGACGACCTGCCCGCCGCCGAGCTGGACGAACTGGCCGGGGGCGTGTTCGCCTGGCTGCGCGAGGTGGACGCGCGGTTCAGCACGTACCGGGCCGACAGCGAGGTGTGCCGCGTCGACCGGGGCGAGCTGCCGCTCGCCGAGGCCGGCGCGGACCTGCGGCTCGTGCTCGCGCGCTGCGCCGACCTGTGGGCCGGCACCGACGGCTACTTCGACGCGTACGCCACCGGCCGGCTCGACCCGTCCGGCTACGTGAAGGGCTGGGCGGCGCAGGTCGCCTCGGACCGGCTGCTCGCCGCCGGGGCGGCGAACCACTGCCTCAACGCGGGCGGCGACGTGCGGGCGCGCGGCCGATCCTCCTCCGGGCGGCCCTGGCGGATCGGTGTCCGGCACCCGTGGGACTCGATGGCCACCTGTCTGGTGCTCACCGGCACCGACCTGGCCGTGGCCACCTCCGGCGTCTACGAGCGGGGCCACCACGTGCTGGACCCGCGTCGGGGTGCGCCGGCCCGGGGGTTGCGCTCGGTCACCGTGGTCGGCCCCGACCTGGGCCTGGCCGACGCGTACGCCACCGCGGCCGTGGCGATGGGCGCCGCCGGCATCGGCTGGCTCGACACGCTCCGCGACCACCAGCACGCCGTCATCACCGACGACGCCCGCTACCTGCACTCCACCGCCCTCCCCCAAACCCCCTGACCCGCCCCCGCCCCCCTCGCTCCCGCTCCCGCGCTCCCGCCCCCCTCGCTCCCGCGATCTTGCAGTTTCGGCCCTCGTTTCATGCTGAATGGCCGGTATGCCCGGGCACAAAGCGCAAGATCGCCGAGGCGAGGCGAGGCGGGGCGAGGCTGGGCGGGGCGGGGACGCGGGTGGGGCAGGGCAGGGGCGCGGGTAGGGCGAGGGCCCGGGTGGGGTGGGGTGGGTGGAATGGGTTAGCGGAAGGGGCGGTGGGTGGTGGCCGGGCGGGAGCCGACCGGGCGCGGGCGACCTGGGCGGGAGCCGGCGGGGCGGGTGGCCGCCCAGCGGCGGCGCGGCCGGTGGTGGCGGGGCGGCGGCTCGGCCCCGCCCGGCTGACGCGCGGCGTCATCGGTGGACATGTAACCCCCCGCTCCCGGCGCGGACGCGCCGTCGCCGTGCTCAACGAGCACCAGCCCTCCGGCGTCGCGTCCGACCCCGCTGGGCGGGAACCGGTGCTCCGGCGTCGCGTCCGATCTGCTCGGCGGGAACAGGCGCTCCGTGCGGCCGTCGAGGGGAGGCGGTCACATGCCTCGGCGGGGCAGCGGCAGGTGCCCGGGGAGGAGGTCGGAGGTGAGCGTCACGCCGGTGGCCCGCAGGGCGTCGATCAGGGCGTTCTGCACCAGGTAGGAGTCCGGCAACTGCCAGCGGGCCTGCTCGGGCGCGACCGCCCAGCGGACGGTGCCCTCGGGCAGCCGGGTCGGCGGGGCCGGGATCCACGAGCCGGGACCGTGCCGGACCACGTGGAAGCAGTGGTCCAACTCGGGGCGGAGCGGATCGCCGGGGCGGACCAGGAACATCCAGCGGCCGGTCGGGGTCACCAGCACCGGCCCGCGTACGCCGACGCCGGCCGGGTGGGTCTGCACCGCGTCCAGGACGTGGCGGCCGAGGTGCGTGGGGACCTCCAGCACGTCGAACGCCCGCCCGGTGGGCAGCAGCACGCCGTGCGGCCGGGTGCGCCACCAGGTTGCCACCCGGGCCGGGTCGGCGCTCGCCGCGTGCTCCCAGTTCTCCAGCGCCGGGTGGCAGCCGACCGTGGGACAACCGGCCCGCCCGCAGACGAAGCGGCTGCGGGCGAGGCAGGCGCCGGGGGTGACGTCCCAGCCGTGCGCCGCGTAGCGCACGGCCACCCGACGCAGCCGTACGCGTTCCAAGGGCGACAGTTGCACGACGCGCGGCCCGACGTTCCCCCACATGTGCCATCTCCCTTCGCCGTACCCGGTCGGCGTCCAGGTCGCATGTCGAGCACCGTCACTGCCGTAACCCGCGATCGTTGAGCTGACGAACGGCTCATGCAACTTGCACGAAAAATACGAGAACTGGCTGTACGGCTGACGTACACGCTGTGCGACCAGCGGAAACCTGAGGCGTACCGCGCCCGCAACCGCGATGGGTCGACCCGGCCGCAGGCCGAGGCCAGACAGGGGAGGGATGGGCAGATGGACGAGTTACCCATAGGGCGGCGGGTGGCCTACTGGCGGGGGCGGCGCAAGATGTCCCAGCAGGTCTTCGCGGACCGGCTGGGCAAGTCGAAGAGCTGGGTGGACAAGGTCGAGCGCGGGGTGCGCCGGCTGGACAAGTTCTCCGTCCTCTACGAGATCGCCGACATCCTCCAGGTCGACGTGCAACTGCTGCTCGGCAAGGACCCGGAGCGGCGTACGGACGCGTTGAACTGCATCGACCAGATCGAGGTGCAGGAGATCCGGGCGGCCCTGGAGCGGTACGACTCGATGAGCGCGTACTTCGACGCCGCGCCGTACCCGCCCCCGCTGGACGACATGCGCAAGGCCGTCAACCACGCCTGGCTGACCTACCAGTACGGCCGCTACGGGATGCTCACCCGGGCGCTGCCGAAGCTGCTGCGCGACGCCCAGGCCGCCGACGCCGGCTACGGCGGCGACGAGGGCCGGGAGGCGGCCCACCTGCTCGGCCAGGTCTACCAGATCGCCTCGTCGGTGCTGCGGAAGCTGGGCGAGTGCGACCTGGCCTGGCTGGCCGCCGACCGCTCGATGGCGGTCGCCCAGCGGGCCGACGACCCGCTGCTGGCCGGCATCGCCACCACCCGGGTCTGCAACGCGCTGGTGGCGATGGGCCGGCCCCGCCCCGCCCTCGAACTCAACGTCACCATCGCCAACCGGCTCGCCCCCGGCGGCAGCAACGAGGCGTCCCCGGCCCGCCTCTCGGTCTACGGGATGCTGCTGCTCCAGGGCGCGATGGCCGCCGCCCGGATCGGCGACTCCGCCACGGTCGGCGACCTGATCAACGGCGCGCAGGAGGCGGCGACCCTGCTGGGCGGCGACCACAACCACTACTGGACCTCGTTCGGGCCGACCAACCTGGAGCTGCACCGGGCGGCCGCCGCGGTCGAGCTGGGCGACGGGGGCCGCGCGGTGGAGGTCCACCAGCAGCGGATCCAGGAGCCGGCGTTCAACGCGCTGCTGCCCGAGCGCCGGGCCCACCACCTGCTCGACATCGCCCGGGGCTTCGCCCAGGTCGGCGACGTGTCCAACGCCGGCGAGATGCTGTTGCGCGGCGACCGCCTCGCCCCGTCGGAGATCCGCTGCCGGCCGATCGCGCACGAGGTGATGTCGGACATCTTGCGTCGCACACGTGGTGCGCCGCCTTCTCCGATTGCGGAGTTGGCTGAGCACATGGGAGTAGGGGTATGAGCGCGGAGCCGGCCTGATGACCGGCCCGCACCCGAGCAGCGAGCGCCGCGAGGTGCTCTACGTCATCGCCTGCGGTTCGCCGCTGGCCCGCCACGTCGGCCGGCTCGTGGAGCTGGCCCAGCAGGACGGCTGGGACGTCTGTGTGGTCACCACGCCGGACGGCGCGAAGTTCGTCGACCGGGCCGCGCTGGCCCGGCAGACGGGGCACCCGGTCCGCACCCACTACAAGAACCCGGGTGACCTCGACGTGCTGCCGCCGGCGGACGCGATGATCGTCTGCCCGGCGACGGTCAACACGGTCAACAAGTGGGCGGCCGGGATCACCGACACGCTGGCCCTCGGGCTGCTGGTCGAGGCGCAGGGACTGGGGGTGCCGCTGGTGGCGGTGCCGTACACCAACGCGGCGATGGCGGCCCACCCGGCCTTCCGGGCCGGCATCGCCCGGCTCACGGAGTGGGGGGTGACGGTGCTCTTCGGCGACCACGTCGTCCCGCTGCACCCGCCCGGAACCGGCGAGCGCCACGTGCACGCCTTCCCGTGGGCGGCGGGCCTGGCCGCCGTCCGGGACCGCCTCTGCCCCGCCGCCTGAGGTGCAAGGAAGGGCCCCTTGCTAACGCAATGCGTTAGCAAGGGGCCCTTCCTTGCACCGGGCGCGCCGCCGGCAGAGGCGGGGACACGCCGTCGCGTCGGTGGGCGACGCCCCCGGCCACGGCCCGCGCCGGTAAGCTGGCCCGCCGTGAGCACCAACGCGGACCCGCCGACCGTCTCCGACGTGGTCGCCGAGCTGGAGCGGCGCTACCCGCCGGCGTGGGCCGAGGAGTGGGACCGGGTCGGGCTGGTGCTCGGCGAGCCGTGCGCCCCGGTGCGCCGGGTCCTCTGCGTGGTCGACGTGGTGCCCGAGACGGTCGCCGAGGCGCTCGACGCCGGCGTCGACATGATCGTCGCCCACCACCCGCTGCTGCTGCGCGGCGTCTCCTCGGTGGCCCCGACGACCTACAAGGGCCGGATCGTCCACCGGCTGATCAAGGCCGACGTGGCGCTGTACGTCGCGCACACCAACGCCGACGTGGCCGACCCGGGGGTCTCCGACGCGCTCGCCGCCCGGTTCGGGCTGACCGGGCTGCGCCCGCTGCACCGGCCCGCGCCCGGCTCGCCGGCCCACGGCGCCGGCCGGGGGATCGGCCGGATCGGCGAGCTGCCGGAGCCGATGACCCTGGCGGAGCTGACCCGGCACGCCGCCACGGTGCTGCCCGCCACGGCCTGGGGAGTTCGCGCCGCCGGGGATCCCGGGCGTATGGTTCGAACCCTCGCGGTCAGCGGCGGCGCGGGGGACAGTTTCCTCGCCGACGCGACCGCCGCCGGGGTCGACGCGTTCCTCACCGCCGACCTGCGGCACCACCCGGCGGGCGAGCACCTCGCCGCCGACGGCCCGGCCCTGCTCGACGCCGCCCACTGGGCGACCGAACGACCCTGGCTGGACGACCTGGCCGCCATCCTGCGGGAGGCGACGGGCGTCGAGACGCTGGTGTCCGACCTGGACACCGACCCGTGGACCGTACACGCCGCCCCACCCGCGGTGGACGACAAGGAGCCCCGACCGTGAAGGCTGACCCGCAGGTCCAGCGCCGCCTGCTCGACCTCCAGGCGATCGACACCGCCCTCGCCCAGCTCGCCCACCGCCGCCGCACGCTGCCCGAGCGGGCCGAGCTGGAGGGGCTGGCCCGGGAGCTGTCCGCGCTGGAGGACGAGCGGGTGCGCGCCCAGGTGGCGGTCGACGACCTGGACCGGGACATCGCCCGGCTGGAGAAGGACGTCGACCAGGTGCGGGCCCGCAAGTCCAAGAACGAGGACCGGCTGGCCGCCGGCCACGGCCCGGCCCGGGAGCTGGAGGCCCTCCAGCACGAGCTGGTCTCGCTCAACCGCCGCCAGGGCGACCTGGAGGACGCCGAGCTGGAGCTGATGGAGCAGCGGGAGACCGCCCAGGGCGTGCTGGACGGCGTCGAGAAGCGGCTCGCCGAGGCCCGGGAGAAGCGGGACGCCGCCGAGCGGCGCCGCGACGAGAGCCTGGCCGGGATCGCCAAGGAGGAGGAGTTCAAGCGCGGCGCCCGCCAGCCGCTCGCGGCCGACCTCCCGGCCGACCTGGTCCAGCTGTACGACAAGATCCGCGAGGACTCGGGGCTCGGCGCGGCGCTGCTCACCGCCGGCCGGTGCGGCGGCTGCCGGCTGGACCTCTCGGGCGCCGACCTGGCCCGGATCCGCAAGGCGGCGCCGGACGAGGTCGTCCGCTGCGAGGAGTGCCGGCGCATCATGGTCCGCACCAACGAGTCCGGCCTGTAGCCGGTGGCGCCGCGCGTGGTCGTCGTCGAGGCCGACGGCGGGTCCCGGGGCAACCCCGGCCCGGCCGGTTACGGCGCGGTGGTCCGCGACCCGGGCACCGGTGAGGTGCTGGCCGAGCGGAGCGAGTCGATCGGCGTCGCCACCAACAACGTCGCCGAGTACCGGGGGCTGATCGCCGGGCTGGAGGCGGCCGCCGAGCTGGGCGCCAGCGAGGTCGAGGCCAGGCTGGACTCGAAGCTGGTGGTCGAGCAGATGTGTGGCCGCTGGCAGATCAAGCACCCGGGGCTGCGCCCGCTCGCCGCGCAGGCCGCCGGTCTGGTGGACCGCTTCGCGGCGGTCCGGTTCAGCTGGATTCCCCGGGAGCGCAACCGGCACGCCGACGGCCTTGCCAACGCCGCCATGGACGCCGCCGCCGCGGGCCGCGCCGCCCCGGCCGAGGTCGAGCCGCCGCGCGTCGTGGAGCCCCCGCGCGAGGTCGCCGGCCCCGATTCGGCCGCCCGGGCGAGGGCCCGCGAGGTGGCCGCCCGCGCCGCCTCGGCGGCGACCGTCGGCACGGACCCGGCGACCTCGCCCGCCTCCTGGGAGCCGCGGCCGAGCTTCACCGCCACCCGGCTGATCCTGGTGCGGCACGGCGAGACCCCGTACACCGAACAGCGCCGCTACTCCGGCCGCGGCGACGTGCCGCTGTCCGAGCGGGGCCGGGCCCAGGCCCGGGCCACGGCCGCCCGGGTGGCCGCGCTGGCCCCGTCCGTCGCGGCCGTGGTCAGTTCGCCCCTGTCCCGGTGTACGCAGACCGCGGAGGCGATCGCCGGGGCGCTCGGCGGGGTGCCGGTCCGTCGCGACGACGACCTCGTCGAGTGCGACTTCGGGGCCTGGGAGGGGCGTACCTTCGCCGAGGTCCGCGAGGAGTGGCCGGGGGAGATGGACGCCTGGCTCGCCTCCACGCGGGTGGCCCCGCCCGACGGGGAGTCGTTCACCGACGTCGCCGAGCGCTGCCGCCGCGCGGTCGACGGGCTGTGCCGCGCGTACCCCGGGGAGACCGTCGTGGTGGTCTCGCACGTCTCGCCGATCAAGCTGGTGCTGCGCGACGCGCTCGCGGCCGGCGACGGCTTCCTGCACCGGCTCTTCCTGGACGCGGCCGGCATCTCGGTGCTGGACATGTGGCCCGACGGCGGCGTCGCCGTGCGCACGGTCAACGACACCGCCCACCTGTCCGCCGACTGAGTCAGCCGGCGGCGAGGAACCGTTCCACGGCCGCCGCGAACGCCTCGGGCTCGTCGACGAACGGGAAGTGGCTGGAGTGCGGCAGCATCGCCAGGTCGGCCTTCGGCAGGAGCCCGGTCAGCTCGTCGACCGCCTCCGGTGCCGGCGCGGCGTCGAGCGCGCCGGCCACGACCAGGGTCGGCACCGCCACGTCGGCCAGGGCTCCGCGCAGGGCGGCGCGGTCGACGTCGATCCCGGCGTAGAAGCCGGCGGCCGGGGCGGGTGCCCGGTCTTTCTCCTGCTCGGCGGCGTGGGCGCGGGCTCGCTCGGTCCACTCGCCGTACCAGAACGGGGCGGCGGCAAGCCGCAGCGGGCTGATCTCCGTGTCGTCGGCGCCGCGCGTCATCGCCTCGCCCCAGGCCTCCATCGCCGACGTCGCCTCGGCGTACCACGGTTCGTCGGCGCGGCGGGCGTGCGCCTCCGCCATTCCGAGCGGTGCGGTGAGCAGCAGGCGCAGGCTCGGCGTGACCAGCACCAGCCGGCGAAGGCGGTGCGGGAACCGGGTGGCGTACAGCAGCGCGACGCTCGCGCCGGCCGAGTGAGCGAGGAGATCCATCCGGTCCAGCCCCAGGTGGGCGCGGAGCGCCTCGGCGTCGTCGACGATCCGGTCACAGCGGTAGCTGGCCGGGTCAGCCGGTACTGCCGAGTCGCCGCTGCCTCGGCTGTCGAGCAGCAGCAGCTTCCGGCTGGCGGACAGGCCGCCGAGGTCGCCGAGGTGGCGCGACGCCTGGGCCGGGCCACCCGGCAGGCAGACCAGCGGCCGGCCCTCGCCGAGCCGATGGTAGGCGAGGGTCGTGCCGTCGTACGACGAGAAGGTCGGCATCAGGGCATGGTGCCAGATCCACTTGGCAATCGGTGGCCCACCATTTGGCGCAGCGGATCAACCGTTCGGCGCAGCAGCGCCCTCGGGCTGAACGTGACGGCAGTCACACGGCCGTAACCTCCGGCGGTCACCTGACGATCCACGACCACCCGGAGGTGTGTCAGATGGCCGCACCCGAACCGGCCGCCCCGGATCCGGAGGCGCGGGCGACCGCGTCGACCCGGGCGAAGGACAAGAGCCCCTGGAACTGGTTGCTCTTCATTCCGATCCTGGTGCCGTTGATCCCGACGTTCTTCAACGGCGACTCGCCCCGTGTCCTCGGCTTCCCCCGCTTCTACTGGCTCCAGCTCGCCTACATCCTGCTCGGCGTGGCCACCACGACGCTGGTGTACCAGATGACGAAGAAGCGGGGTGGCCGGTGAGCGCGAGGAGTGAGCCGGGCCTGCGAGCCCCGCAGTCGCGAACGAAGGTGGTGCGCTGATGTGGCGGGACCACCTCACCGAGATCATCGTCTTCTCGTTGCTGTTCCTGCTGGTCAGCGGGATGGGGTTCGTGGCCGCGCGGTGGCGCGCCCCGAAGGACATGGCCCACCTCGACGAGTGGGGGCTGGGCGGGCGCAACTTCGGCGGCTGGATCACCTGGTTCCTGGTCGGCGGTGACCTCTACACGGCGTACACCTTCGTGGCGGTGCCGGCGCTGATGTTCGGGGCCGGCGCGGCCGGGTTCTTCGCCGTTCCGTACACCATCGTGATCTATCCGCTGGTGTTCCTGGTGCTGTGCCGGCTCTGGTCCGTCTCGCACCGGCACGGCTTCGTCACCCCGGCGGACTTCGTCCGCAGCCGGTTCGACTCCCCGGTGCTGGCGCTGCTGGTGGCGATCACCGGCATCGTGGCCACGATGCCCTACATCGCGCTGCAACTGGTCGGTATCGAGGCGGTGCTCAAGACGATGGGGGTCACCGGCGAGAGCGCCCTGGCCCGGCACCTGCCGATCATCGTCGCGTTCGCGATCCTGGCCGCGTACACCTACCAGTCCGGGCTGCGTGCCCCCGCGCTGATCGCGTTCGTCAAGGACACGCTGATCTACATCGTGATCCTGGTGGCGGTCATCTGGCTGCCGTACAAGCTCGGCGGCTGGGGCGAGATCTTCGACGCCGCCGACGCGAAGTTCGACGCGTCGCCGAACCCGAACGACGGTGTGCTGCTGGGCGCCAACAACCAGCTCCAGTACGTCACGCTGGCGTTCGGCTCGGCGCTGGCGCTGTTCCTCTACCCGCACAGCATCACCGGCGTGCTGGCCAGCCGGAACCGGGGCGTCATCAAGCGGAACATGTCGGCGCTGCCCGCGTACAGCCTGCTGCTCGGGTTGATCGCGCTGCTCGGCTTCATGGCCATCGCGGCCGGGGTGAAGCCGCTGCCCGGGGCGAAGGAAGGGAGCGTGGACAGCAACACCGTGGTGCCGGTCCTGTTCGACCAGCAGTTCCCCGACTGGTTCGCGGGCGTCGCGTACGCGGCCATCGGGATCGGCGCGCTGGTGCCGGCGGCGATCATGTCGATCGCGGCGGCGAACCTGTTCACCCGCAACATCTACAAGGAGTACCTGAAGCGGGACGCCTCCCCGGCCCAGGAGGCGAACGTATCGAAGATCACCTCGCTGGTGGTGAAGGTCGGGGCGGTGGCCTGCATCGTCTTCCTCGACCCGCAGTTCTCCATCGACCTCCAGCTCATCGGCGGCGTGATCATCCTCCAGACGCTGCCGGCGGTGGCGCTGGGCCTCTACACCCGCTGGTTCCACCGGGGCGCGCTCGTCGCCGGCTGGGTCGCCGGCATGGGGCTGGGCATGTGGATGCTCTACCAGATCCCCAACGCGGCCACCGGGCGCAGGCACTTCGGCGGCTCGGCGTTCCCGCTGGCCGACTTCGGCTTCGACACCCCGAAGACGATCTACGTCGGGATCGTGGCCGTGCTGGTCAACCTGGCGGTGGCGGCGCTGCTGACGGTGGTGCTGCGGGCGGCGAAGGTGCGCGACGGCGGCGACGGCACCACGCCGGACGACTACTTCGCCGACGAGGGCGACCCGCGGGTCGTGCCAGGTGGGCGCCGGGACGCCGACGCCGCCCCGGAACCGGTCGCCTGAGCGGCTCGCGCAGCCCGTTCGCCCCCGGGTCGTGACCGGCCCGGGGGCGACGCGCCTCCGGGTGCAAGGCGCGCGGCGGGTGCCCAGGTGCCGACGCGGCGGGAACCGCCCGCTCAGCGGCGGGGGCGGGACTCCAGGGACTGGTTGAGCCGGTGCAGCATCTCGGCCAGGGTCCGCCGGTCGTCGGGGTGCCAGTCGGCGAGGATGGTGCCGTAGAGCCGGGCGCGGGCGGCCCGGACGGCGGCCACGCGTTGCAGGCCGATCGGGGTGGGGGAGACCACGGTGCCGCGCCCGTCGGCGGGGTCGGGCTCGCGCACGATCAGCCCGTCGCGCTGCATCGCCGAGACCTGCCGGGTGACGGTGGAGCCGTCGAGTTCGAGCCGGGCGGCGAGCGCGGAGACGTTCTGCGGGCCGGCGCGGTCCAGGTGGCGCAGGATGACGTACGCCGCGCGGTCGAGCAGCCGGTGCTCGGCGTTGCCGGTGCCCCGCCGGGTGGCCTCGCCGAGCCGCATCAGCAGCGCCACCTCGGTCTCGATCCGGCCGAGGACGTCGTCCTCGCTCTCCGTCGTCCGGTCGTCCGTCATGGCTGTATAGTACAGGAAAACTACCTGTACTATACAGCTATCTGGGAGGCGGAGTGGATCGGCGTTCCGAACCGAACCGCAGTGCCATCTACGCCACCGTGCTGGTGGCCTTCCTCGCCATCTCCGGCATCGCCGTCGTCGACCCGATCCTGCCCGCCATCGGCGAGGCCATCGGCGTCACCCACTGGCAGGTGGAGCTGCTCTTCACCGCGTACATCGCGGTGATGGCCCTCGGCATGATCCCCGCCACGCTGGCCAGCGGCCGGTTCGGCTTCAAGCCCGTCCTCGTCGCCGGGGTCTCGATCGTCGGCGTCGCCGCGATCCTCGCCTCGTTCAGCGGCGACATCGTGCAGCTCTCCGTGCTGCGCGGCTTCTGGGGGCTGGGCAACGCGATGTTCTTCGCCACGGCCATGGTGGTGCTGGTCAGCCTCGCCGTCGACCGGGAGTGGGTGGTCGGGCTCTTCGAGACCGCGCTCGGCCTCGGCTTCGCCGTCGGCCCGCTGCTCGGCGGCCTGCTCGGCGAGGTCAGCTGGCGGCTGCCGTTCTTCGTCTGCGGCGTCTTCATGGTCCTCGCGCTCGCCGTCGCCGCCCGCCGGCTGCGCGAGCCGGCCGACCGGCAGCCGCCCGTACGGGTGGGCCAGATCTTCGCCACCTACCGGCGGCCGGCGTTCGTCGCGCTCTGCGTCGTCACCGCCGCCTACAACTTCGTCTTCTTCGTCGTCCTCGGCTACACACCGCTGTTCCTGCACCTGGACGTCATCCCGCTCGGGCTCGCCTTCACCGGCTGGGGCATCGGCCTGGCCGTCGGCATCCTGCTGCTCGGCCACCGGCTCGCGCACCGGATCGGCGCCGTGCAGACCGTCGGCGTCGCGATCGCCGGCCTGCTGGTCTGCATGGTCCTCTTCGCCACCTCGGGCAGCACCGCGCAGTCGCTGGTGGTGCTCGTCGTCTCCGGCCTGTTCATGGGGCTGGCCAACGCCAACCTCACCGACCTGGCGCTCGGCCTGGGTGGCGGCGACCGGCGGCTCGCCACCGGCGCGTTCAACCTGGTCCGCTGGGGCGCCGCCGCGCCCGCGCCGATCCTCTCCGGCAAGCTCGCCGAGCACTCCCTCGCCCTGCCGTTCTGGGTCGGCTCCGCGGTGCTCGCGGCCGGCGCGCTGGTGTATCTCGGCTGCGCGCACGCGATGGCCGCCGGCCACGGCGAGCGGGTGCTCTGGTCCCGCTGGAACCGGGCCGCCGCCGACGCCGAGCGCGCGCCGGAGGAGCCGGTCGGCGAGGCGTACTGAACCGGCGTCCCTGTCCCGCGCTGGCCCGGGCCGCCCCGGGGGTCTCGTCGCTCCCGCAGCGCCGGGTCAGCGCAGGGCGCGCGAGAGCAGGTAGAGCCCGATCACCGAGCCGAAGACCACGATCAGGGTCCTGAGCACCACCGGCGGCAGCCGGCGGACGATCCGGGCGCCGGCGTACCCGCCGACCAGCGTCGCCGGGGCGACCAGCGCGACCGCCGCCCAGTTCACCGGGCCGAACAGCGCGAACACCACGAGCGTGGTCAACCCGACCGCGGCGGAGAGCAGGTTCTTGATCGCGCTGACCCGGGCCAGCGTCGCGTCCAGCACCAGGGCCAGGCCGGCGACCAGCATCACTCCGAGCGCCGCGCCGAAGTAGCCGCCGTACACCGCGCCGACCGCGACCATGGCCTGCACGCTGACCGTACGGCGGCGCGGCGACAGGTCGCGCGGATGCCCGACCAGCCGGCGCAGCGGGTCCTGGAAGGCGAGCACCGCCGTCGCCCCGAGCACCAGGAAGGGCACGACCAGCTCGAACGCCCTGGCCGGGGTGGCCAGCAGCAGCAGCGCGCCGGCGACCGTGCCGACGATCGTGGTCGGCACGAGCGTGGCCAGCGCCCGCCCGCGCGGCAGGTCCTGCCGGCTGCCCGCCACGCTCGCCACGTACCCGGGAAAGACGGCCACCGAGTTGCTCACGTTCGCCGGCACCGGCGGCAGGCCCACGGCGATCATCGCCGGGAACGTGATGAGCGAGCCCCCGCCGGCCACCGCGTTGACCGTGCCCGCGGCGAGACCGGCGGTGAGCAGCAGCGCGACGTCGGAGAGGTCCATGGTCCCCAGAGGCTATTACGTCCCCTGCCCGGCCGCCGGTCGCTGTGTCCCGGGGTGGTGGACGCCTATTCCCGGAAGGGGTGGCAATAGACGCGGGGCGCGCGTCGTTAGGATGAGTGCGCGACGGACGAGTCGACCGGGCGGTCGCGTCGGCGGGCTTCCGGCCCGCCGCCGAGGAACGTCCGGACTCCACAGGGCAGGGTGGTTGCTAACGGCAACCCGGGGTGACCCGCGGGACAGTGCCACAGAAAACAGACCGCCGACCCAATCGGGGACGGTAAGGGTGAAACGGTGGGGTAAGAGCCCACCAGCACCCCGGGTGACCGGGGTGGCTCGGTAAACCCCACCCGGAGCAAGGCCAAGAAAGGGTTGTCATCGCAGGATGACGACCCGCGCAGACGCTTGAGGGCTGCCCGCCCGATGTCTGCGGGTAGGCCGCTGGAGCCTGCCGGCGACGGTAGGCCGAGATGGATGGCCGCCGCCGGCGCGTGCCTTCGGGCGCGTGCCGGTCACAGAATCCGGCGTACAGGTCGACTCGTCCGTCGCCCCCAGGTCAGCCGCCAACACATGGTGGCTGACCTGCTGTTTCTTCGGGTGCTGCTGGTCAGCTCTGGTCGGCGTTTGACGGCCCCGACGGCCCAGACGGCCCAGTGGCGGCCAGCTCGACGCGTGGGCTACCTGTAGACGCGTTGACCACGCCAGCGTCGTTGCTGACCCGTTCTAAAGTCCGGCCATGAACCGTCGACGGCCAAGCCGAAACCTCCTGCGGGTGTTCTCGGCGTTCAGTCTGGTCTTTGCGATTGTCCTCACGGCCCTGGCCACATGGTCGATCACAGACGAGCGTCGGGGATCAGAGGCAGTCGCCGAGGTGATGGACGTCGAGCATCGCGGAGCGAGAACCTTCCTGACAGTTCAGTTCACTACAAATCGCGACGAGGTGTGCGAATCCGTTCTGCGCGTTACGGTCGATGCAAACCGGGCTGTTACTATCGGTGAGTACATTCGCGTCCACCACGCCGAGGGCGACCCATGCCTCAGGGTGCGTGAGGCTGGCGATCAATCTGGATGGTTGATCATCCTCGTCGCGGTGGTACTTCTGATCACGTTTACCATCCTGACCTACGTCGCGTGGCGTCGGCCCCGACCGTCGCTCCCACTTCGATACGCGGGCATGCCCTAACGAGACGGACGAGGTCGGTTTGAGCCGGACCCAACGTCAGACGTTGAGGCGGAACTTAGATCGGCTATCCGGTCACCAGCAGCGATGCTTCTCGACGCCTGCTCAGGCGGCGTCTCGGGCTGCCATGGTTGGTCGATACTTCACGACATTTCACGGTGTCTTGTGCCCCTGTGTGCCCCACACCCCCGCAGCCTGCAAAAGATGACGTGCCGGCGGCCCGGCCCCTTAGCCGCTGACTCGCTGAATCACGGCCACGAAGGCATAGAACACTCCCACCCAGGCAGCCACTTGTCCGGCGCGGAAGAATCCCGTCCCGGCTTGGAGGAATCTGATCCTCGCCTGCTGCTCAGCCTCGTCCGGGCTCATGGTGATGCCTCCCGCGCTGATGTTCAATCCGGTCGTTGATGTTGCCGGTTCCGCCCCACGAAGTGAACCCACCGATCGTCCTGAGGGTGCCGGGACGACCTGACGTCTTCGTCCTGAGCACTGCCCGACGATCTTCGGCCACGGCTTGGCACCGACTTCTTCCGTGTGAAGGAATGATCAGCCGTCGATGAGTTGGGGAGCAGTAGGGGTGACCTGCTGGAACGGTCCGCCCCCGTTCTATGAGCGTCCAGCGTTGGCCGCGTCGTCGTCACCCAGTTGGTCACCCGACCGGTCGGCCGGACTGAGGCGGAGGGCGTTCTGGCGCGTATGCCGTAGCGTCGATGGCATGAAGCCGGTGGTGGTGTCCCTCATAGCGTTCGCCGCGTTACTGATCGCGACGTTCGTCTTCGTTGGCTGGCGTGACCGAAAGCGTCTCTCCTCGCCCGAGGACTCGGCTTCGGCCCGCGATGCCAGGTCTACGCAAGAGCGGTACGCGGCAGAGCGTCACGCCGTCCAAGGTGAGGTATGGCGGCGCGGCCAAAACCCGCCTAGCACCTGAGCGAGCCTCGCGCGAGCAGGAAGCCCCGACCTAGCCATCCCGTCTGCTGCCGACCCGCCCTCCAAGTGCCCGGCCCGCCACGTCAAGCGGACCTTGACGCACGTACGGACGCTGCCGGCACAGCCTGGGTCGGCTCTCGTGTCACGGACTGCGCCCCCGGCGGACACCGCCACAGTGGCGCAGTTGACCCAACCTCGCCCGGCACGGACCCGGCTCCCAGGGCCGGAGCTGGCCACCGGCGGCCGCCCCTCCCCTCCCAGGTGAGCGGTTGACCTGACCCTGAGCGGCTGTGGAGCTGGCTCCTGGACGACCGGCATGCCTACGCGCGGCCACCGCCCCCATGCTTGGGGCTTGCCGCGCGGACCCGGCAGGCCCTTCCCAGCGCCGCGCTGCTCAGGCGCGGCGCAGGCCGGCTGCCGGCGAGGAACCTCCACCACTCTCCCCGCTATCCCGTCTGCAGTGGCCCCGGGCTTCCCGCTCTCCGCGCCAGCCACCGGCATCAGGCGTGACGGCCGCAGAGCGACAGCGGCAGCGGCCGGCGCGCGCCCAGGCGGCGGCGACCCACCCACCCCGGCAACCCAGCCACTTCGCGTCGAACGACGGTCAGTAGCCGCGGTGCCCTCGTCATCGCCGGCCAGAGGATCCACGTCGGCCTCGGCCACGCCGGTCGAACCGTCACCATCGAAGACGCCGACACCACCTTCCGCGTCCACGACGGCGACCAACTCCTGACGGAAGTGCCTCGCACGACCACCAAGCCCATCGCCCGGTTCAAGGTCCGAAGACCAGAACCGCCACGACGGACCGGCCTCCGATCAACACCATGAGAGCCTGGCCAGCATGCCGCTTCCCGACGCTGACCTGACTGCAGTCACAGCCGCTGCTTCCTCGCAGGATTGGTCCGTCCGTGCACAGGCCGGCCGCCAGTTGGCCCGATGGGCACACCGCAACGACTCCGGCGAGGTCTTGCTACGCCTGATCCTCGATCCGCACGACACCGCCGTCACCGACGCCACCAGCCAAGCACTGCTGCAACGCAACGACGCACACGGCCTGCGCCTCATCGCTCGCGCTCTCGCCACCGCCTACAACAGCGAATACGCCGATCACCTGCACGACGCAGTCACACAGCACCTACAACCCGACGGCCCGACCACCGAGTTCTTTGGCCTCTGCAACGAACTCATCGAAGACCCAGAACCAGCCACACGACTCGGAGCCAGCCACCTACGGCACATGGCCACGCCATGGATCCCGACGACTTAGCCCCTCGCGGGCTACCCTACGAACACAAAGATCGTCTAGCCGGATGTGTAACGGATCATCTGAGCACATTTCCGTAATACATCAACTGGAGCCCGACGCTCGCCGGCGGCCGGCTGTGATCCGCCAGTTGATGTGCGATACAACTCCGTCAGGTGATGTGCGACAGGGCCCGGCGATCGAGGAAGGGCAGGTTAGTCGCCGACCAACGTCCTGTCACAGCCGAGAAGCGGAGCGTGGACTGGGCGCGAGGGTCTTATGGCGAGTTCGACTCCGGAGCGCTACGAGCGCCATATGTCATTGTCGCGCGGTTGAGGGGAGGTTTTGCTGCGCCCGTTACGGCTATCCGTTACGGTGAAGCGATCACGAGTGGGCCCCGACGTCCCAGCGCCCACACGGTGAGCGCGAAGCAACAGAGCAACGCTCCCGTGATCGTGACCGCTGTCCAGCCGCCCGCGGACCAGAGCGTGGTCGCGGCCGCGGAGCCGATAGCAGCGCCGATGAAGTTGCCGGTGGCTAGCGCCGTGTTGAGCCGGCTGCGGGCCTCGTGGGAGAGGGCGAACAGCCGGAATCGCGTCCGTGGCAGCGACTGCCAGATCCTTGTCGCCGCCTACCGATGGGTGCCAGGCTCTTCCGATGACCTTGCTTAGCCTGATCGAGACGACCCCTGGGCAGTATTCGCTGTTGCTGGATGCGGGGACCACGCCAGTTGACGACCTGGTCCAGGATCTTGGTCACGAGCCCAACGGGTACTTCTGGGAAGGTGTCGCGCAAGTTCTCGTCAGCACCGAGGCTCAGACTCTCGAAGGCCGGTTCGCCTATGACCCCGAGGGTGGCATGTTCTGCGCTTACGGCACCGATCGAGGCGCGCTGGAAGAGTTGGGAGCTCGGATGAACGTGGTCGCAACCGACGGCGAACGCATGCGGCGGCTGATCACGGACGCCGAGGCGAGCGGGTTTGAGTTCGACGACTGACAGCCAGGGTGGCTGGCGGCCTGTTTCGCGCCAGACGCCCTGGCGGCGCCCTGAGCGGGTGTCAGGCGAACGAAACGCGCCTGCTCAGAGCAAGTTTCACCTTCATGATCCGGCGTACAGGTCGACTCGTCCGTCGCCCACCAGACCGGTCGCGGTCACCGGGTGGTTGCCGGGCCGCGCAGCAGGATTTCCCGTCGGCGGTTCGCCGATGGCCCCGCGCCGACAAAAATGCCCGATATATCCATCTTGTGGGGGATTCTAGCTTTTCGGGCGCGACGTACCCTGGTACCCCTCGTTGCCCCCGGTGTCAACCATCCACACCACGGGGGAATTACATGAGCAAGACCTCTACGCCGCGCAGACGGGGCGGCATCTACGCACGGCTGGCGGCGTTCGCGCTGTTGGCCGGTGCCCTGTTACTCGCGGGCGGCTCGCCGGCCACCGCCGCGTCGACGATCAACATCGAGCCGGGGAACGTGCCGACGATGGCGTCGCAGGTCACCCAGAACTGCGACCCCAACCTCGGCGGCGGGCCCTTCGCGAACGAGGACGTGTGGGTCTTCAACCTGCCGGGCAACCCGAACACCACCGGCACCTTCCAGACGGTCACCGCGACGTTCAGCACGCCGACCGGCAACGTCACGAGGACGATCCCCACCGACCCGAACAGCGCCATCGTCAACAACATGGGCACCAGCAAGGCGTGGATCCGGACCCCGGCCGGCTGGACGCTCATCAGCGCCACCGCGGTGATCTCCGGAACCGCGGACTTCTTCGTGCTCAGCAACACCTGCGCGGCGTCGAACCCGCGGGTGAACCCGAAGCTGCACCTGACCAAGACCGGATCCCCGGCCAAGGACGTCAGGGCCGGTGACGTGATCACCTACACCTACACGGTGACGAACCAGAGCACCGGCACGACCAACCCGATCACCGACATCACCATCGACGACGACACGGTCACCGGCATCACCTGCGAGGACACGTCGCTCGCGCCGGGGGAGAGCACCACCTGCACCGGCACGTACACCGTCAAGAAGAGTGACGTGAAGAACGGCAAGATCGTCAACACCGCCCAGGCGCTCGGGAGGTTCGGCGAGCAGACGGTGCCGTCCAACGAGGCCACGTTCACCGTGACCACCAAGCCCGCGCCGCCGAAGCAGGTCAGCCTGTCGATCGACAAGAAGGCTCGGGTCGAGTCGGACTGCAGCAAGAAGTGTGAGAAGGACGGCTACGCCGCCAAGGGCGACAAGATCTTCTACACCTACCGGGTGGCCAACACCGGCACCGTCACCATCACCAACGTCGGTGTCAACGACCCGACCGCCGGCCAGGTGGTCTGCAACAGCACCACGCTGGCGCCGGGCACGAGCACCGACTGCCACGCCGTCAAGCCGCACGTGGTCACCAAGGCCGACGTCAAGCGCGGGAAGGTGGTCAACACGGCCCGGGCGACCGGCACCTTCGACGGCAAGGCCGTGGTCTCCGACCCGGTCACCGTCACCGTCTGCATCCGGGGCGGCAAGTACGACCACCGGCACCATGACAAGCACGACGGCAAGCACGACAAGGAGCTGCCGGTCACCGGCGACGACTCCGCCGTGGCCCTCTCCCTGGGCGGCGGCCTGCTGGCCGCCGGCGGCCTCCTGATCGGGGCCAGCCGGATCCGCCGTAAGGCGGGCCTCCAGCTCTGATCGGTACGGCAGGCACTCCGGGCACCGGCATCCGGTGCCCGGAGTTTCTGTCCGCACCACGGCCGGGCCGGACGACGACCCTCGGGCCCGCACGGCGTGACCTACCCCTGCTTGGCTCTCTGCCGTGCGGCCTCGTACAGCACGACCGTTCCGGCTGCCGCCGCGTTCAGCGAACTGGCGGCACCGACGATGGGGATGCGGACCATCCGGTCACTCGCCTCCTGCCAGCCGGAGCTGAGTCCGTGTGTCTCGTTGCCAACGAGAAGGAGTGTGGGGCGCGTCAGGTCATGCGCCGCGACATCCACCTCGCCATGCTCGTCCGTGCCGATGATCTGAACCTGTGGAAGGCCGGACGCACGCATTGCGGCCACCCAGTCGAGAACTTCCCGATGGCTGGCGACTCGCACGACTGGGAGGGCGAACAGGGATCCCGTGCTGGCCCGGACTGCCTTCGGATCGTAAGGGTCAGCTGCATGGCCGGTAATGATCACACCCGAGGCCCCGAAGGCGTCTGCGGAACGGATCAGAGTGCCGATGTTGCCCGGGGTCTTCGGGCGATCGAAGACCACGACAAGCATCTTCGGCCCGACCGGAATACGACCCAGGCTGTCCTCGGGCTGCGCCACCACAGCCAGCAACTCGGGCGCCTCCTCCTCCTTGCCGCCTAGTTCATGCATCAGCTCCGGTGCAAGAGCTACGCGAGTAGTCGAGACCTGATCGAGGAGGTCCCGACACCACCGGGACAGGACCTGCCGGTCGGGGTAGAGGAGAGCCCGAATCTCCCATCCCTGTTCCAGGGCCAGGGTGATCGGTCGGACCCCTTGCACCAGGAACTCCCGCAAACGCTGGCGCTTGTTGCGATTGGTCAGCAGCGCCTGCCACTGCTGGAAACTTGCGTTCCGAGTGGTGATCTTCAAGGTCTTCGCCACGGAGCCGATTCAACACCATCCGCCTGCCCACGGATCATTGCCGAGGGGGCGCGAGACGCAACCGGAGATCTCCCGTACTCGGCACTGGGCGGACGGCGCCGAGGCGGAGGCAGAGCTGTGGATACCGGTGGAGCCGGTCAGCCGCTGATCTCGGCCAGGACGCGGCGCTGGAAGGCCCGTGCCTCCGGCCCGCTCGGCGGCGGCCCGCCCGCCCGCGCGGCGATCGACCGCGCGACCAGGTCGGCGGGCCCGCCGTCGCGGGCCGCCGGATCGGCGGCCGGGCCGACGGCGGGGCCGTTCGGCCAGCCTCCGGCGGTCGGGTCCGCCGGCCAGCCGTCGGCGATCAGCCGGCGGCCGGCGTCGGCCTTCGACAGCCAGACGCCGTGGCGGACCTTCACCAGGGACCGGCAGGCGCCGAGCACCGCGTCCTCGGCCCCCGGGGCGGGACCGTCGCCCGGCGGGGTCGGCAGGGCCAGCCACCAGCGCAGCGCGTCGGTCAGCAGGCGGCGCAGGTCGGCGGGGGAGAGGTCGGCGAAGGTCTCGGCGGCCGGCGGCCCGAGCAGGGCGTGCCCGCACTGGTGCAGGATGCTGCGATCCAGGCCGTACCAGAACAGGCCGTCCCCGGCGGGCCGGTCGGCGGCGGCCCAGGTGGCCCGGAACGCCATCCGCGCGCCGGTGTTCAGCTCGACCTCGAACCCGGGCTCCGGCGTGCCGGAGGCGGCGACCGCGCGGCGGTAGACGACCAGTTCCAGCCCGCGCGCGGGGCACGGCAGGGCCTCGTGCCGCAGCCGCGCCACCAGCTCGTGCCTGCGCGCCAGGTCGAGGGCGTCCGCGCAGACCAGCGCCACGTCGACGTCGCTGCGCCCCGGCTGGTACGCGCCCAGCCCCACCGAGCCGGCCGCGTACGCCCCGACGAGGTCGTCGCCGAGGACGTCGCGGGCGGCGGCGACCAGGTCGGCGAGGTAGCGGCGCAGGGCCGGGTCGAGGTCACTCATCGGACTCGGTCCACACCGTGCCGGCAGGCAGGAACCAGGCGGCCTGCTCGGCGCCGAGGGCGTGCGCGAGGACCAGCCGGGCGTGCCGGTCCAGCTCGGGCAGCCGGTCCGGGGAGAACCACTCCACCGACACCGACTCGTCGTCGTTGACCCGGGCGTCCCCGCCCAGCAGCCGGCACTGGAAGCCGAGGTTCAGGTATTCGCAGCGGTCGCCGTGGGGATAGGTGTGCGGGTGATTGAGGACGCTGCTCAGCCGGACCGGCTCCACGTGCAGGCCGGTCTCCTCCCACACCTCGCGGACCACGGCCGTGGCCGGCTGCTCGCCCGGCTCGAGGACGCCGCTGATCACCGACCAGCGCCCGTCGTCGGCGCGCTTGCCGAGCAGCAGCTCGCCGTCGTCGTTGCGGATTACCGCGCTCACGCTCGGCAGCAGGAGCAGGCTGTGGCCGACGCGTTCGCGGATCCGCAGGATGTAGTCCGATGCACCCATCCGGCGACCCTAACCCGCCCTCCGGTCGGCGGCCCGCCCCGCGTCACCCCGCCCAGCTGATCTCCCGGGCGACCCGGGCGTACTCCTTCGCCAGCTCGGCGTCGATGCGCGCCATCCGCTCCTCGGTGAGCACCACCGCCGCCTCGTGCGCCGGCCGGCTCTCCAGCATCCGCCGCCGCAGCCCGGCGGGCGGGTGCGAGGAGAAGAGCGACACCTCGTCGCGGACGGAGAGCTGGCGCAGCAGCGGCAGCCGGTCCTCGGCCGCCGCGCGGGCCTCGGCCGCCGCCGTCCGCCACCGGTCCGCGCCGTGCCCGGCTCGCGACTCCCGGCGTACGGCGCGCGCCGTCGACTCCATCGCGAGCATCACGTCCAGCAGGCCGACCGCGCCCGCCGTCCCGGCGGCCCGGGCGGACATCTCGTCGGCCAGGTACTCGGCGCGCTGGCTGTCCCGCAGCGCGATACTGACCAGGACCAGGTGCGCGCCGAACAACAGTCGGGACAGCACCCAGCCGAACGCCTTGCCCAGCGCCTCGCCGACCATCTCCACCAGACCGCCGGGGGGCACGGTGTCCACCGGGCGGACCAGGTCCGCCGCCGAGCCGAGCATGGTGAAGGCGGGCTGGCTGAGCAGCATCCGGCGGGGGTCGCCGTTGACGAAGTGACCCAGCTCGTGGCCGAGCAGCGCCACCCGCTCCTGCGGGCCGAGCACGCCGAAGTACGGCAGCCCCAGGCAGAGCACCCGCCGCCTGCGCACCCCGACCAGACCCGCGTACGCGTTCAGGTCGCCGTCCACCCCGACGACGTCCGGGACGGGCGCGCCCACCGCCGCCGCCACCTCGTCGACGAGGGCGTGCAGCTCCGGTGCCCGCTCCCTGGTGAGCACCTCCAGGTCCGGGTCGAGCCGGCCGAACCGGGGCCGCAGCGCGACGGCCAGACCGAGCAGCGCCACGCCGAGCAGGACGGACAGGCTCGGGAAGGGGAACGCCACGAGCAGCCAGACCCCGGTGACCGCGAGCGCGACCACCGCGCCGATCAGCACCAGCGACGCCCCCGCGGTCAGCAGCGCGGCGCCACCCCGCCCGTTCGCGCCGAGCGGGCGCCCGACCAGGCGGGCGTACTGGCCGCGGGTCATCCGGAATGCGAGCCGGTAGGTCCACCGGTCCACCCACGCCCAGCCGAACTCGCGGTCACGCCGCCGGCCGTCGTACGCGTCGAGGTTCCACTCGCAGCCGGCGCACCAGGGGACGGCCTCGGCCAGCGACACCGTGGCGGCGCCGCATCCGGGGCACGTCCGTGTGTCGGACGTCGTGTCGATCACGACGCCCGATCCTGCCGACGGTCACCGTCCACCGGAACCGGCTGTTCAGCCGATGCCCGCCCCGGGTGCCGCCGGGCGGCGGCGTCGACCGCACCTGCGGCGTGCGGGCGGGTCAGTCCGGGCAGGACAGCCGTTCGAGGGCGGCCGGGCCGGCCTCGGCGTGCACGACCTGCGCGAAGCAGGCCGACGCGTCGGCCCGCTGCCAGCCGAAGACGGACGCCGCCGTCTTGGTGACCCGGACCCGGAACACCAGCCGGACCGCCGGCCCGTCGCCGCGTACCGTCAGCACCTCGACCCCGGCCACCGAGCCGGCCGCCTGCCGCAGCGTCGACTCCCCTGCCCGGGGGTCGGCGAGCAGCCGCGTGCGGGCGAGCTGCGCGGTCGCGGTCACCTCCCGCTCCGCCCGCTGTTCCAGCCGCTGCTGCGACCGGTCCCGCAGCAGCGGCAGCCCGACGACCACCCCGACCGTCGCCAGCACGGCCGCCAGCGCCGCGACGGCCAGCCCGCGCCGCAGCCACACCGATGTTCCTCCCCCGCGTCGCACCGGGGGATTGTGCGACACCGGCGCGCCCCGCGGCTGCCCCGTCGGGGCCCCGCCGGGCGGCCCCGGAGGGCCCGGAAGCGGCGTTTTCGCAGTTCCCGCCCCTGCGGCCGGAACCACGTCTACTGTGGAGAACATCGGCGACTTGTGGTGTTCCGGTGGCGGCCGGGTGGTTCGCGGTGCACAGTGATCCCATGAGCGACAGCGGAAGCGGTGCGCACTACTACTGGTGCACCCGACACCACCGGGTCGAGACCGATGCCGACGTGTGCCCCGCCAAGCACGTTCTCGGGCCGTACGCCTCAGCCGCCGACGCGGAGAACGCCCTGCAGTTGGTGCGGGAGCGCAACGAAGCGTGGGACGCCGAGGACGCCCGCTGGGCCGGGGAGGACAGATAGGCGGCGCGGGACGGCCCGCGTCGAGGTACCCCGTGCTCCGCGAGGGCGAGAGCACGTCCCCAAGGAGGGAACCGAGATGGCCGAAGCACAGCAGGCCACCACCCGCCCGGCCGCCAGACGTACGCCCGCCAGGAAGACCGCCGCGGCGGAGCGTTCCGCGGGCGCGACCCGGACCGCGCGGCCGACCGCCTCGACCACCGCGGCGAAGAAGGCGCCGGCCAGCAAGGCCGCCGGTGGCGCCGGGCGGGCCCCCGCGAAGAAGGCCACCGCAGCGAAGAGGACGACGGCCACCGCGGCGAAGAAGGCCCCCGCGAAGAAGGCCCCCGCGAAGAAGGCCCCCGCGAAGAAGGCGGCGACCAAGGCCGCCACCACGGCGAAGAAGACCACGGCGGCCGCGAAGAAGACCACGGCTGTCGCGGCGAAGAAGGCGCCCACCGCGGCGAAGCGGACGACGACGGCGGCGGCGAAGCGGACGACGGCCGCGGCGAAGAAGGCCCCCGCGAAGAAGGCGGCGACGAAGGCCACCACCGCGGCGAAGAAGACCACCGCGCCGGCGAAGAAGGCTCCCGCCAGGACGGGCACCGCCGCCCGCAAGGTCACCTCGGCGGCGAAGAAGACCACGACGGCGGCGAAGAAGACCACGACGGCGGCGAAGGCCCCGGCGAGGAAGACCACCGCCGCGAAGACGACGCCGGTCCGCAAGACGGCCGCGACCCGACCCACCGGCGGCGCCCGCAAGGCGGCGGCGAAGAAGGCCCCGGCGAGGAAGGCGACCGCGACGTTGTCGGCCACCACCCGCAAGGTGGCCGCGAAGAAGGCCCCGGCGAAGACCACCGCCGCCAAGGCGCCGGCCAAGAAGGTCACCGCGCGCAAGGCGCCCGCCCGGGCCACCGCGCCCCGCGCCGGGCGGGCGGGCGCGCGCAAGGCGACCGGCTGATCCCGGCGTCGCGGCTCCCGGCGCGCGCCGGGAAGCGGATCATCCACCACACTGTCAGGATTGACCCCGTGGTGATCCGACGCGTACTCGCGCCCCGCATCGACTTCGGCGCGCTGCGCCGCGAGCTGGGACTGCCCGAGGGTTTCCCGGCCGCGGCGCAGCGCGAGGCCGACGACGCGGCGGCGGCGCCGCCCCGGCCGGCCGTCGACCGCACCGACATCCCGTTCGTCACCGTCGACCCCGCCGGCTCGCGCGACCTCGACCAGGCGATGCACCTCGCCCGCCGCGCCGGCGGCGGCTACCGGGTGACGTACGCGATCGCCGACGTGGCCGCGCACGTGCGCCCCGGCGGGGCGCTGGAGGAGGAGACCTGGCGGCGCGGGCAGACCGTCTACCTGCCCGACGGGACCGTGCCGCTGCACCCCGAGACCATCAGCGAGGGCGCGGCGAGCCTCCTGCCGGCCGTCGAGCGCGCCGCCGTGGTGTGGACCGTCGACCTCGACTCCGACGGCGGCACCGTCGGGGTCACGCTGGAGCGGGCGCTGGTCCGCAGCCGGGCCCAGCTGGACTACGTCGGCGTCCAGGCGGCCGCCGACGCCGGCCGGCTGCCCGACCCGATCGCCCTGCTGCCCGAGATCGGGGCCCTGCTCACCGCCCGCGGCCTGCGCCGGGGCGCGATCAACCTGCCCCTGCCCGAGCAGGACGTGGAGGCCGACGGCGACGGCTGGCGGCTGGTGCTGCGCGGGCCGGTGCCGATGGAGGAGCACAACGCCCAGATCTCCCTGCTCACCGGGATGGCCGCCGCCGACATCATGCTGGCCGGGCGGATCGGCCTGCTGCGCACGATGCCGGCGCCGAAGCCCGAGGCGGTGGCGCGGCTGCGGGCCGCCGCCGCCCCGCTGGGCGTGCACTGGCCCGACGGGGCCGGCCCCGGCGAGGTGATCGCCGGGCTGGACCCGTCGCAGTCCCGGGCGGCGGCCTTCGTCGACCAGGCGGCCGAGCTGATGCGCGGCGCCGCGTACACCGCCTTCGACGGCGTGCCGCCGGAGCAGCGGGAGCACGGCGGGGTCGCGGCAGCGTACGCCCATGTCACCGCGCCGTTGCGGCGCCTGGCCGACCGGTACGCCACGGAGGTCTGCCTGGCCCTGCACGAGGGCCGGCCGGTGCCCGACTGGGCCCGCACGGCGCTACCCCGGCTGCCCGAGGTGATGGCCGCCACCGACCGGACGGCCTCGGCGGCCACCCGCGGGGCGATCGAGCTGGCCGAGGCGGTGCTGCTCCAGCACCGGGTGGGGGAGACCTTCGACGCGGCGGTGCTGGACGTCGACGCGGCCCCGGACGGCCGGGCCCGCCCGGGTCGCCGGCCGGGCGGCACGGTGGCGCTGGACGACCCGCCGGTGCGGGCCCGCTGCCTGGGCGAGCTGCCGCTTGGGGAGCGGGTCCGGGTCCGGCTGGTCACCGCCGACCCGGTCGCCCGCTCGGTCGCCTTCGAGCGGGCCTGACGCCGCCTGCCCACCGACCATGCCTCCGCCTGTCCGTTCGCGCGCCGGCCTCCGCCTGTCCGTTCGCGCGCCGGCCTCCGCCTGTCCGTTCGCGCGCCGGCCAACGCCTGCCGGTTCGTGCGCCGCGTGCGCGCCGGCTGCCGCCTGCCCGGCGGTCGCCGCCGCCCGCCTCGCGGCCGTCGGCGTGGGGCGGCAGCGGGGTTTGTCACAGTGCCGGCCGCTGCTGCCGGCGGGCGGGTTTGCGAGGATGGCGGCATGGCTTACGACGCGAGCACCCTGCCCGACGTGTCCGGGCTGACCGTCGGCATCATCGGCGGCACCGGTGACCAGGGGCGGGGCCTCGCCTACCGGTTCGCCCGGGCCGGCCAGACGGTGCTGATCGGATCCCGGTCCGCCGAGCGGGCCGCGCAGTCCGCCGAGGAGATCGCGGCACTGCCGGGCGTCCCGGCCGGGGCCGAGGTCGCCGGTGCCGGCAACGAGGAGGTGGCCCGGCTCAGCGACGTGGTCGTCATCGCGGTGCCGTGGGACGGGCACGCCGCCACCGTCGCCGCGCTCGCCGAGCCCCTCGCTGGCAAGATCGTCATCGACTGCGTCAACCCGCTCGGCTTCGACAAGCAGGGCCCGTACGCGCTCGCCGTGCCGGAGGGCAGCGCCGTCCAGCAGGCTGCCGGGCTGCTGCCCGACTCCCGGGTCTGCGCCGCCTTCAACCACGTCAGCGCGCCGCTGCTGGCCGATCCGGAGATCGACCGGATCGACCTCGACGTGCTGATCTGCACCGAGGAGCGGGAGTTGGTCGGCGTGGTCGCCGCGCTCGCCGCCCGGATCCCCGGCATGCGCGGCGTCTACGCCGGCCGGCTGCGCAACGCCCACCAGATCGAGGCGTTCACCGCCAACCTGATCGCCATCAACAAGCGCTACAAGGCGCACGCGGGCATCCGGGTCACCGACCTCTGACCCCGGGCGGGGCCAGCCTCGCCGGGGCCGCGAAGCGGTGTCGGGTCTGCCCGGGCAGCGGCCCTCCACTGTGCCCTCGACGCCGGCCGGGCTCTGCGCGGCCGCTCCCCGGCGCCGGCCGAACTCGGCCCGGCGCACGGTCCGGCGGCGCGCACGGCCGCCGGACCGGCTGACCGGCGTCAGAAGGTGTGCTCGGCGGCGGGGAAGTCGCCGCCGCGGACCTCGTCGGCGAAGCGCCGGGTCGCGTCGGTGAGGGTCCCGGCCAGGTCGGCGTAGCGCTTCACGAAACGTGGCGCCTTGCCGGCGCGCAGGCCGGCCATGTCCTGCCAGACCAGCACCTGGGCGTCGGTGTCCGGGCCGGCGCCGATGCCGACGGTCGGGATCGGCAGCTCCGCCGTGATCCGCTTGGCCACCTCGCCGGGCACCATCTCCAGCACCACGGCGAACGCGCCCGCCTCGGCCACGGCACGGGCGTCGGCGATCACGTCGTCGGCCGCGTCGCCGCGCCCCTGGACCCGGTAGCCGCCAATGGCGTGCTCGCTCTGCGGGGTGAAACCGATGTGCGCCATCACCGGGATACCGGCACCGGTGATCGCCGCGATCTGCGCCGCGCAGCGCCGGCCGCCCTCCAGCTTCACCGCGTGGCAGCCGCCCTCCTTCATGAACCGCACCGCCGTGCGCAGCGCCTGCGTCGGGCCCTCCTCGTACGAGCCGAACGGCAGGTCGCCGACGACCAGCGCGTGCCGGGTCGCCCGGACCACCGCGCGGACCAGCGGCAGCAGCTCCTCGACGGTCACCGGCACCGTCGTCTCGTAGCCGAAGACGTTGTTCGCCGCCGAGTCGCCGACCAGCAGCACCGGGATGCCGGCCTGGTCGAAGATCGAGGCGGTGTACTGGTCGTACGAGGTGAGCATCGGCCACCGCTCGCCGCGCTCCTTGGCGGCGATCAGGTCGCGGGTGCGGACCCGCCGGGTGGCCGGGCCGCCGTAGAGGGCGGTCACCTCGGACGGGGTGGACTCCACCATGACTCTCTCCTTCCTCGAGGCCGCGTGCGCGGTCCCCGGGTTCCGCCGCGATCGTCGCACCACCCGACCGGCCGGCGGCAGAGCTCAGTGGAGGATGTCACTCCCGGGCCGGCGCCGGCCCGGGAGCGGCACGGCTCAGCCGTCCTCGCGCCACCGGTTCGTGATCGGCAGCCGCCGGTCCCGCCCGAACGCCTTCATCGAGATCTTCGTGCCCGGCGCGGACTGCCGCCGCTTGTACTCGGCGGTATCCACCATCCGCAGCACCCGGTCGACGACGGCCGGGTCGTGGCCGGACGCGACCAGCCCGTCGCGGCCGAGGTCGCCGTCGACGTAGCCGATCAGGATCGGGTCGAGCACGTCGTAGTCGGGCAGCGTGTCGCTGTCCAACTGGCCCGGGCTCAGCTCGGCGCTCGGCGGCTTGCCGATCGAGCTCTCCGGGATCGGCGGGGTCTCGCCCCGGCGGGTGGCGTCGGCGTTGCGCCACTTCGCGAGCCGCCAGATCAGCGTCTTCCAGACGTCCTTGACGGGGTTGAAGCCGCCGACCGAGTCGCCGTAGAGGGTGGAGTAGCCGACCGCCAGCTCGCTCTTGTTGCCGGTGGTCAGCACCAGGTGGCCCTCCTGGTTCGACAGCGCCATGAGGATCACCCCGCGGACCCGCGCCTGGAGGTTCTCCACGGAGACGCCGGAGAGCGACATGTTCGCCAGGAAGGTGTCCACCATCGGCTGGATCGGCTCGACCCGGTAGTCCAGCCCGGTGCGCTTCGCCAGCTCCGCCGCGTCCTCCCGGCTGTGCTCCGAGGAGTGCTGGCTGGGCAGCGAGACGCCGACCACCCGGTCGGGGCCGAGCGCGTCGACGGCCAGCGCGGCCACCACCGCCGAGTCGATGCCGCCGGAGAGGCCGAGCACCACCGACGGGAACCGGTTCTTGTTGACGTAGTCGCGCAGGCCGAGCACGAGCGCCTGCCACACCTCGGCCTCGTCGGCCACGGGGGCGATGGTCCCGCCCGTGGCGACGGGACCGCCGGTCGGTGGCGGGACGGCGTCGACCGCGGCGCGGACCACCCGCATGTCGTCGGCCAGCGCCTGGTCGGGGCCGGCCGGCTCCCCGGCCGCCGGCAGCTCGACGTCGTGCACCAGCAGGTGCTCGACGAACTGCGGGGCCCGGGTGAGCAGCGTGCCGTCGGCGGTCACGATCATCGAGTCGCCCTCGAAGACCAGCTCGTCCTGGCCGCCGACCATGTTGACGTACGCGATGGTCGCCCCCGCCTCGGCGGCCCGGCGGCGCACCAGCGGCAGCCGGATGTCGTCCTTGTTCAGCTCGTACGGCGAGCCGTTGATGTTCAGGACCAGGCCGACGCCGGCCTGGCGCGCGGCGGCGAACGGGCCGCCGGCCTGCCACAGGTC
Source organism: Micromonospora sp. NPDC049139 (assembly GCF_055586845.1). NCBI lineage: Bacteria > Bacillati > Actinomycetota > Actinomycetes > Micromonosporales > Micromonosporaceae > Micromonospora > Micromonospora sp. NPDC049139. The sequence goes on from NZ_JBVJHK010000030.1 coordinate 50,406, forward strand.
CTCGCAGATGGTCAGCGCCACGTCCACCCCGCCGATCCGGACGACGGTCAGCGCGTCGCCGGGGACGAAGTAGCGGTCCTCGTCGAAGACCCCGTAGTTGGGCAGGTGGTGCTTGAAGTAGGTGGCCACGACGTCGCCCCGGTGCAGCAGGGCGGCCGCGTTGCGGGCGCCGTGGCCCGGCTCGGCGTCGCCGCTGACCTGCGGCGGGCCGTCGGCGTCCAGGTAGCCGACCAGCACCGGCAGCTCGCCCAGCCCGTCCGCGGCGAGGTCGCCGGCGAGCCGCTCCAGCGCGGCCTTCGACGCGGCGACGAAGGACCGCCGGAAGACCAGGTCCTCGACCGGATAGCCGGTCAGCGCCATCTCCGGGAACGCGACGAGCTGGGCGCCGGCGGCGGCGGCGCGGCGGGTCCAGTCACGGACCAGGCCGGCGTTGCCGGCGAGGTCGCCGACGGTCGGGTTGACCTGGCACAGGGCGAGACGCAGGGTGGGCATGCCCTCATCTTGCCCCAGCCGTCCGGGCCCGACACGCTGGGCGGGGCGAGACGGCGGCCACCGCCGCGGGGCGCTACCGGACGGCGGCGGCGGGCCCGGCGGCGACGCGACGACGGCGGCGGCCCGTCCCGTCGGGCGGGGGTCGGCCGGTCGGGCGGGAGCCGCGGACAGGGCGGGACGCGTGCCGGCCGGTCGCGTAACGTCGGCGTAACGAGGCGGGTGGAGACTGGTCGGTCAGGCCGGGTCGCCCCCGGTCGAAGGCGGACAACAGTGTCGCGAGGGGTGGAAGTGGACCGTCAGCAGGAGTTCGTCCTCCGTACGCTGGAAGAGCGGGACATCCGGTTCGTCCGGCTGTGGTTCACGGACGTGCTGGGCACGCTCAAGAGCGTCTCCGTGGCCCCCGCCGAGCTGGAGGCGGCCTTCGAGGAGGGCATCGGGTTCGACGGCTCGGCGATCGAGGGCTTCGCCCGGGTGTTCGAGTCCGACATGGTGGCCATGCCGGACCCGACGACCTTCCAGGTCTTCCCGTTCGAGGGCGGGGTCAGCGGCGAGAGCGCCCGGATGTTCTGCGACATCCTGCTGCCCGACGGCGGTCCCTCCTGGGCCGACCCCCGGCACGTGCTGCGCCGGGCGCTGTCCAGGGCGGCCGAGAAGGGCTTCACCTTCTACACCCACCCCGAGATCGAGTTCTTCCTGCTGGAGAACGGCCCGATGGACGGCTCGGTGCCGGTCCCGGTCGACACCGGCGGCTACTTCGAGCACACCACCCACGCGGTGGCCCGCGACTTCCGCCGGCAGGCGGTGCTGGCGCTGGAGCGGATCGGCATCTCGGTGGAGTTCAGCCACCACGAGGTCGCCCCCGGCCAGCAGGAGATCGACCTGCGCTACGCCGACGCGCTGACCACCGCCGACAACATCATGACCTTCCGGCACGTGGTGAAGGAGGTCGCCCTCTCCACCGGAGTGCAGGCCACCTTCATGCCGAAGCCCTTCACCGACCAGCCCGGCAGCGGCATGCACACCCACCTGTCGCTGTTCGAGGGGGAGCGCAACGCGTTCCACGACGCCGGCGACCCGATGAAGCTGTCCAAGGTGGCCCGCGCGTTCATCGCCGGGCTGCTGGTGCACGCCCGGGAGTACACGGCCGTCACGAACCAGTGGGTCAACTCCTACAAGCGGCTCTTCCCGCAGGCGCTGCCGGACCGGGTCACCGAGAGCCCCGCGTACGTCTGCTGGGGTCACCTCAACCGGTCGGCGCTGGTCCGGGTCCCCGCCTACGGCAAGCCGAACTCGGCCCGGGTGGAGGTCCGCTCGCCGGACTCGGCGGCCAACCCCTACCTGGCCTTCGCGGTGCTGCTCGGCGCCGGCATGAAGGGCATCGAGGAGGGCTACGAGCTGCCGCCGGGCGCCGAGGACGACGTCTGGTCGTTGACCAGCGCCGAGCGGCGGGCGATGGGCTACGAGCCGCTGCCGGAGAACCTGGCCGAGGCGATCGACGTGATGGCCGGCTCCGAGCTGGTCGCCGAGGTGCTCGGTGAGCACGTCTTCGACTTCTTCCTGCGCAACAAGCGGGCCGAGTGGGAGCAGTACCGCCGCGAGGTCACCCCCTACGAGCGGCAGCGCTACCTGTCGCTGTAGGGCGGGGGCTGCCGCCGCTGGCGTACTGCCGCTATCGTCTCGATCACCGCGCCGGCACCCCCGCCGGGCGCAGAGGTCGGGGAGGCAGTCGGTGCTGGAGGATCTGCTCAGCGGAGCCTGGCAGAGCGTCGTGTTCGGGGTCGTCGGGGTGGCCCTGATGGCGGCCGGGTTCGGGCTGGTCGACGTGCTCACTCCCGGCAAGCTGCGGGAGCTGATCTGGGTGCGGCGCAACGGCAACGCCGCGCTGCTGCTCGCCGCCAACCAGCTCGGCATCGCCGGGATCGTGTTCACCGCGATCCTGACCAGCTACAGCGACTTCGCCAAGGGGCTGGCCTCGACGGTCCTCTTCGGCCTGATCGGGCTGGCCATCATGGCGCTGGCGTTCTTCGTGCTGGACCTGCTCACCCCGGGCAGGCTCGGCGAGATCATCTGCTCCGACGAGCCGCACCCGGCGGCCCGGGTCAGCGCCGCCACCCACTTCGGCGCCGCCCTGATCGTCTGCGCCTGCATCGCCTGAGCCGGTCCGTCCCGCGCTCCGTCGGAGGCGGCGTGGCCCCGCTGCGCTCCGTGACCACGGGCTGCGGGCACTGCGACAACTGGGCCCGCGGGCGGAGCGGTCGCGTCGCACCCCCGTCGTAGGTTGCGGGGGTGAACCGGACGGACCGTCTCTACGCCCTGGTGGAGGAGCTGCGCGCCGTGTCGCCCCGGCCGCGCAGCGCCCGCTGGCTCGCCGAGCGCTTCGAGGTGAGCACCCGCACCATCGAGCGCGACATCGGCGCCCTCCAGGAATCGGGCGTGCCGATCTGGGCCGAGCCGGGCCGCACCGGAGGCTACGCGCTCGACCGGGCGCGCACCCTGCCGCCGGTCAACCTCACTCCCGCAGAGGCCGTCGCCCTGGCGGTGGCGCTGCACCGCATGCGCGGCACGCCGTTCGGCGCCGCGGCCGGCACCGCGCTGCGCAAGCTGCTCGCCGTGATGCCGGCCGCCGACGCCGCCGAGGCCCACCGGCTGGCCGCGCGGGTGCACCTGATCGGCGACGGGCCCGTCGCGCCCGTCCCGGCCGGGGTCGCCGACGCCGTACGCGCACGCCGCGTGCTGCGCATCCGCTACGCCGACCGGGCGGGCGCCGGCTCGCTGCGCGACGTGGAGCCGCTCGGCTTCCTCGGCAACCCCCGGCACTGGTACCTGCTGGCCTGGTGCCGGCTGCGCGGCGGCATCCGGGCCTTCCGCACCGACCGGATCACCTCGGTGGCCGCCCTCGGCGAGCGGATCCCCGAGCGTGAGCTGGCCGTCGACGACCTCGACATCCCGCACGACCGGATCCACCGGCTCAGCCTGGTCTGAGACGGGGCGGCGCTGCCCTCCCACGCACGGCATCCTGTCCCTCTTGGACACTTCCGCCGGTGTGGGATCCGGTCGAACTGCCGGGAAAACACCGACAGGACGGTGTCGTGGGCGGGGCCGAGGCTTTCTCCTGACGGCGCCGGTCGACCGGCCGGCGCGGGGAACGGGAGGCCACACATGACCATCAGCAACGCCGTCACCTGGTTCGAGATCGGCGCCGAGCGGCCGGACGAGGCCCAGCGGTTCTACGGCGACCTGTTCGGCTGGAGCTTCACCGAGGAGGGCACGGCTGAAGCGCCGTACCGGACGACCGAGGGTGGCGCCGGCGCGGGGATCAGCGGAGCGATCCGGGGCACCGGCGGGGCGGGCCCCGACTACGCCATCTTCTACGTGCAGGTGGCCGACGTGGCGGACGCCTGCCGGCGCGCGGAGGCGGCCGGCGGCAAGGTGCTGGTGCCGCTGAAGTCCACCGGCAACGGGCTCACCTTCGCCCACCTGGCGGACCCGGCCGGCAACCACGTCGGCGTCTTCGCCCCGCCACCGGGCGCCTGAGCCGCCCGCCACGGCGTGAGTCGTGCGGCGTCGGCGTGAGTCGTGCGGCCGGCGGCCCGAGCCGTGCGGCCCGAGGCCGGAGCCGCCGCCGTTCGCCCCGGGAGGTCGCCGGAGCCGCCGCCGTCCGCCCCGGAGGTCGCCGGGGCGGACGGCGTGCGGTCACCTGCCGGCCGGGCCGCCGTGCCCGCCGCGACCGCCCGGGCCGGGGAAGACGCCGGCCTCGGCGGCGGCGGTGATGGCGTCCGCCTGCTCCTGGGTGAGCTTGCCGTCCTCGACCGCCTGCGCCAGGCGCTCCTTCAGCGCGGCCTGTCGGTCGGCGGAGTCACCCCGCTCGGGCCGGTCGGCCGGCTTCCGAGCCTCGTGCACCTTCTCCAGCGCGGCCGTCACCTTGTCGGTGGAGACGCCCAGTTCCTTGGCCAGGGCCTCGGCGAACTCCGCCTGCCGCTCGGCCCGCTGCTGCTGCCGCTCGTCCTTGCCGCTGCCGCTATCGCTGCTGCTGCCGCTATCGGTGCCGCTGCCGCTGCCGCTGCCGGTCTCGTTGGCGCTGACGCTCGGCGTCGAGGTGCCGCCGTCCGCGGCGAACGCGACCGTCGGCGCCGCGATCCCCACGCCGAGTACCCCGGCCGCGGCCAGGCCGGCCAGCAGGTGCTTCTTCCTCATGGTGCCGGACATGTTGTCCTCCATCGGGTCGGTGGGTGGTGCGATGACCTCACCGACGGTGACCAACCCGGCTGGAGGAAAGCCGTGGTGAACCTGTCAGCGAGCTGGCAATCCGCCCGCCGAGCCGGACAAACGGGTTGCCGCGGCGCGCGCCGGCGGTCAGGGTTGGCGGTCGGCAGGCCCCACCGGGGCGGAGCAGACGACGGAAGGTGACCCTCGTGGCGTTGGCGAAGATCCGGGAAGTGCCGCTCACCGGGGCGGACGCCGGCCCGTACGGCATCACCGTCGGCCCCGACGGCGCGCTATGGCTGACGCTGGTCCACGCCGGCGCGGTCGCCCGGGTGGGCGCGGACGGCGACCTGCGCACCTGGCCGGTGGCGGCCGACAGCCGGCCGCTGATCGTCACGCCGGGCCCCGACGGCGCCCTCTGGTTCACCCGCTCCGGCGACGACCGGATCGGCCGGATCACCACCGACGGGGAGCAGAGCGCCGTCGCGCTCCCGCCCGGAAGCGGCCCCTGCGGCATCGCCGCCGGTCCCGACGGCGCCCTCTGGTACGCGGCGATGACCGCCGACGCGATCGGCCGCGTCACCACCGACGGGGAGGTGACCCAGTTTCCGCTGCCGGTGAGCGGCGGCTTCGCCTCGATGGTCGCCGCCGGCCCGGACGAGGCCGTCTGGTTCACGCTCAACCGGGCGAACGCGGTCGGCCGAATGGGCACGGACGGCGCCGTGGCGCTGCACCTACTGCCGACCGAGGGCGCCGCCCCGGTGGGCATCACGGCCGGAACGGACGGCGCGCTCTGGTTCGTCGAGATCGGCGCCGGCCAGCTCGGCCGGATCACCCCGGACGGGCGGATCGACGAGTACCCGTTGCCGGACCGGGCCGCCCGGCCGCACGCGATCGCCGCCGACCCGGCCGGCGGCTGCTGGTTCACCGAGTGGGGCGGCAACCGGATCGGCCACGTCGCCCCGGACGGCACGATCGCCACCCACGACCTCCCGACCCCGGCCGCCGAGCCGCACGGCATCACGGTCGCCCCCGACGGCACGGTCTGGGCCGCCTTGGAAACCGGCGCCCTGGCCCACCTCACCCCCTAAGGGACGTCTCGTAACCGGGTGAAGGCGTTGCCTGGGACGGGGTCGGCGGTCAGCCGGCGAGGATGATGTTGTGGAGGTTGGCGATGCCGG